>DATAUV010000001.1:0-224749 GCA_036268075.1 Allostellaceae bacterium
GTTGCGTCCGGCGACGCCGTCGCCGTCGATCGTCCCGGCGCCCTGGAACAGGATCGGCCCGTTCCCCGCCAACGTGTTGACGGTCACGTCGTCGGTCAGAACCGTGGCGCCGTTTTCGGTGAACCCAGCGCCCGCGGTATAAATGGCGCCGTTCAGGTCGAGCGTCGCGTCGGTATATCCCTGACTGCCGGCGCCGCTCGCCACCGACCCGTCGAGCGTGATCGTGCCGATCGCGCCCGCGTTCATCGCCAGCGCGCCGTTGCCGTTGATCGACCCGACAAACCCGATATTCGCTCCGGCCGGCGACGTCCCCACCCCGGTGGTGTCGATCGTCACGTTGCCGGCGGTATAGTTGGTCGCGCCGGTCTGGTTGAACGTCGCGGCCGGCGTCGGGTTGGCGTTGGTCTCGTACATCGTCCCGGCGAGATTGAGCGTCGTGTCGGTATAGCCCTGCGCCCCGGTCGTGATCGCGTTGCCGCCCAGCGTGATCGTCCCGCCCGTTGCGGTCAGGCTCGCGAGCGGTGTCGCCACGCCTACATTGCCGCCGACCGTCGTCGCCGCCGTCCCCGAATTGAGCGCCAGCGCGAAGCCGCCGTCGATCGCCCCGCCGCCCTGGAACAGGATCGCCCCAGGCCCCGCCGACGTGTCGATCCGCGTGTCGACGGTCAGCATCGTCGCGCCCGTTTCGGTGAACGTGCCGTTCGCAGTCGTGTAGTTCGGCCCGGCCAGCTTCAACGTCGTGTCGGTATAGCTCTGCGCCCCGGTCGTATTGGCCGAGCCGCCCAGGGTGATCACCCCGCCGCTCGCCGTCACGCTCCCCAGCGCCGCGCCGCCGCCGATAGTGCCTACCGTGATGGCGCCCGTCCCCGAACTCATCCCCAGCGCAACCGGCCCGTCGATCGTCCCGCTGCCCTGGAACAGGATCGCCTGGTTCCCCGCCGACGTGTCGATCGTCGTGCCGCCCGTCAACACCGTCGCGCCCGTCTCGGTGAACGTGCCGTTCGCAGTCGTGTAGTTCGGCCCGGCCAGCTTCAGCGTCGTGTCGGTATAGCTCTGCGCCCCGGTCGTATTGGTCGAGTTGCCCAGCGTGATCACCCCGCCGCTCGCCGTCACGCTCGTCAGCACCGCGCTGCCGCCGATAGCGCCGCTCACCGTGATGGCGCCCGTGCCCGAAGTCATCGCCAGCGCGGACGCTCCATCGATCGTCCCGTTGCCCTGGAACAGGATCGGCCCGTTTCCGGTCGACGTATCGATCGTCGTGCTCGGCGCCCCCAGCACGGCCAGACCGCTTTCGGTGAACCCACCGCCCGCGGTATAGCTGCCGCCGTTGAGATCGAGATTCCCGTCGGTATAGCTCTGCGACGCGGTCGAAACCGGGCCGTTCAGCGCGATCGTGCTCGTTCCCGCCTTCATCGTCAGCGTGAACGCGGTTCCCGTGATCGCCCCGCCGGTCTGGAAGGTGATGTTATTGGGTCCCGCCGACGTATCGATCGTCGTGTTGGCCCCCAGCGTCGTCGCGCCGTTTTCGGTGAATGCGCCGTTTGTCGCGGTATAGGTGCCGCCGTTGAGGTCGAGCTGGGCCGAGTTCGTGTAACTCTGCGCGCCGGTCGTCGCGACCGCCCCGTTCGACGCGATCGTCCCGCCGGTCACGGTCAGCGTCGCCAGCTTCTGCCCGCCCCCCACCGCGCCGCCGAACGTCACCGTGCCGGTGCCGACCGCGACGGTGAGCCCCTGGTCGCCCGCGGTCGCCGCATCGACCGTGCTGGCGAAATCCACCGCCGCGTTGGTCGTGGTCAGCAGGATCGTCGTCGGCGTGATTCCCGTGCCCAGCGTGACCGCGCTGTTGTAGGTCTGCGCGCCGACGGTCGTCACGGCTGCGTTGAGCACCGGGTCGGACACGGTCAGCGACGCCAGCGGCATCAAGCCGCCGATCTCGCTGTTGAACGTGACGAGCCCCGCCCCGGCATTGATCGTCAGGTCCTGGTTGCCGTCGATCGCGTTGTTGAAGGTCAGGTTGGCGGCGGTGTTGAGGGTGGTGGTGGCGCCGAGGGTGACCCCGCCGTTGAAGATCGTCGGCTGGCCCAGCGAGAACGTGCCGTTGAGCGACGTGGCGACCGCCGGGAAGGTATACGGCACCGTGCCGTCGCCGATGTCGTAGGTGTTCCCGCCGAGCGACAGGGGCCCGATCGTCGTCAGTGTCAGCGACGCGACGGTGGCACCGTCGAGCGTGACGCCGCCGCTGCCGTTGGTCAGGACGAGCGCGTCGCCGCCGACGCTCAGGCTCGTGACCGGGCTGTTGAGGGAGATGGCCGAGTTGCTCGCCGCGAGAACCGTGCCGGCGCCGAGGACGATCCCGCCGGTGCTGCCGGTATAGGCCTGGGCTCCCGCGGTCATGATCTGGCCGCCGCCGATCACGACCTGGCCGCCGGTCGTGGCGAGGCTCGCGAGGCTGGCGAGGCCGCCGACGGCCCCCCCGAACGTCACGGTGCCGGCGCCGGCGTTGACGGTGAGCCCCTGGTCCTGAAGCGTTGCCGCGTCGACCCTGTCCACGAAATCGACCGCGGCGTTGGTCGTGGACAGCGCGATCGTCGCCGGAGTCGCGCCGACGCCCAGCGTCACGGCGCTGTTATAGGTCTGCGCGCCGGTGCTTATGACGTTGGCCTGGATCGCGGTCGGGCCGGTCACATTGAGGCTCGCGAGCGCCTGCTGGCTGCCGACCGGCCCGCCGAAGGTCACCGCGCCGGTGCCGGCCGCGACGGTGAGCCCCTGGTCGCCCGCGGTCGCCGCGTCGACCGTGCTGCCGAAGGAGACCGGCGAGTTGGTCGTGGTCAGCACGAATGTCGCCGGGGTGGTGCCGGTGCCGAGCGTGACCGCGGTGCTGTAGGTCTGCGCGCCGACCGTGGTCATGTCGGCGTTGATCACCGGGTCGGACACGGTCAGCGACGCCAGCGGCGTCCCGCCCCCGCCGATGGCGCCGTTGAAGGTCACCAGGCCGTTCCCGGTGATCGTCAGCGACTGTCCCCCGGCCGATTGCCCGGTGATCGTGTTGTTGAAGACGATGCCGTTGACCCCCGTGTCGATCGTCGTATTGCCGGTCAGCGTGACCGGGCCGGCGAATGTCGTCGCCGAGTCCAGCGTCGTCGTACCGCTGAGGGTGGTCGGCGCGTCCGGGAAGGAGAGCGGCGAGTCGATGTCGTAGACGGCGCCGCCAAGGCTGATCGGGCCGGTCGTGTTCATCACCAGCGAGCCGAGCGTCGCCCCGTTCAGCGTCAGCCCGCCGGAACCGGTGGTGAGGGTCAGCGCATCTCCGCTGCCGCTGATCGGGCTGTTGAAGCTGATCAGCGAATTGGTCGTGCTCAGCGTCGTCGACGCCGACCCGAGCGTGACCAGGTCGGTGGCGCCCGGGGTGGCGGTGTAGGTCTGGGTGCCGGCCGTCGTGACGGCCCCGCCATTGATCGCGAGCGTCCCGAAATTCACCTGCAGGCTCGTCGGCGTGAACTGGTTCCCGACACTGCCGCCGAGGGTCACGTTGCCGGTGCCGGCATCGATCGTCAGCATTTGCTGGCCGTCGATCGCGCCGAAGGTGATGCCGCCGTTATTGCCGCCGGGGGTGCCGCTCCTGAACGTCGCGGTGCTGCCGAGCGTCAAGGCGCCGAACGTGGTCGTCCCGGTGTCGCCAAGAACCAGCGTGCCGTTCGCCGTCGCCGTCGGGAACGCATAGCTGCCGGCGATCGTGTAGGTGCCGCCATTGAGGGTCAGCATCCCGGTCGTTCCGGTGAATGCCAGGTTTCCGGCGCTGCCGACATCGACGCCGGCCAGCGTCACGGCGCCGGTGCCCGAGGTCAGGGTCAGGCTGTCGCCGCCGCCGGTGACCTGTCCGGCGAAGGTGATCGCGCCGTTCGCCCCGCCGGACGTTGAATTGAGCGTGATCGCCGCTCCGCCGAGCGTCGCGGTCCCGGCATAATTCTGCGCGCCCGATGTCGAGATGTTCGCATCGATCGTCGCCGATCCTGATGCGTTCGACACATTGAGGCTGTTCTCGCTGACCGTGCCGCCGAATATTGCCGTGCCCGCGGTGCTGACGGTGAGATCGTTTCCGCCGAGGAGCGCGGTCGCGAAGGTGATGTTGCCGCTGCCGGTCGAGGTGAGCACCGTGGTGGCCAGGAGATCCGTGGAGTCGTTGTAGGTCTGCGCCCCGGTGGTCTTGACCGTGCCGGCGGCGAGATTGGTCCGGCCGCCCGCGTCGGTGGTGAGGCTGGCGAGCGGGTTTATCGCCCCGATCGCACCATCGAACTCGGTTTGCCCGGAAGTGTTCACGGTGAGCGCAAACGGCCCGTCAACCGTGCTCGCGAGGGTCACCGCACTCGTCAACGACGACGATATGTCCGAGGTCAGCGTCGTCGTCGCCCCCAGCATCACCGCGTCGCTGTAGGTCTGCGCCCCGGTGGTGTGAACCGTGCCGCCGTTGAGATCGGTCGCGCCGCCCGCGTCCGTGGTCAGGCTGGCGAGCGGCGTCGTGCCGCCGACGGCGCCGCCGAATGTCGTCGTGCCCAAGGTGTTCACGGTGAGGCGGATGCCGTCGACCGCGCCGTTCAGCGCGATGTTGCCGCCGCCGGTATCGGCAAGGATGGCGCCGACGCCGAGGGTCACCGGCCCGGTGTAGCTCTGGCCGCCGCCGTTCGTCGTGACGCTGCCGCCGTTGAGCTGGACCGCGCCGCCGGTGGCCGAGAGCGTGGACAGCGCGGTCGTCCCGACGGCGGCGCCGAAGGTCACCGTGCCGGTGCCGGCGTTCACCGTCAGCCCCTGCGCCCCGCTCGTCGTGGCGTCTATCGTGGCATCGAGATCGATTAGCTGGTTGGCGGTCGACAGCGTGACCGACGAGCCGAGGATGATACGCCCGGCATAAAACTGAACCCCTGGGGTCGAGATGCTCTGGTTGAGCGTGATGTTGGTGTCGAGTGCGCTCAGCCCGCCGTTCAGCGTCAAGACCCCGCCGATCTCGATCGTACCGGTGGCACCGGTGAGGAGGTACAACCCGTTCGTCGCCAGCGGGCTCGCCGTGCCGAGATCGGTCCCGAACGCCGGTGAGGCGGTGAATGCCCCGTCGAAATTGATCGCGCCGTTTACGTTGACGATCTTGACGTCGGTGGCATGGATCTCGTTGAGCTCCGCCGCCGACAGCCCTAGCAGGCCGGGGCCGTTGGTGGCGCTGCCGCCGAGGCTGATATTGACGGGGTTCGTAGCGCTGGCGACGCCGACGAGGCTCGCCTGTCCGGCGCCGAGGCCGCTGCCGCCGATCTGCGCGCCGAACGTCATCGCGTCGGCCTGCAGCGAGATCTGCCCGGTGCTGAAGATCGGGCTGGACACGGTCAGCGCCAGACCCGGGTTCCTGTTGAGAAACAGACTGACGTCGCTGCCGCCCGCGCTCATCGTGCCGTTCACGGTGAGGTTCGTCGCTTCGATCAGGCCGAACGCGCCCCCCGGCGTGTACGGGCCGAGATTGGCGATCGCGTTGGCCCCGGTTAGCACGACGCCGCCGGTCGACACGCCGGTGAGGGTGTCGGCGGTAATAACCTCGGTCCCGGCCCCGACCGTCGCGCCGACGGTGTTGCCGGCGGTGCCAAGCACCACCGTACCGCTCGACGCGGTGATCGCGCCGTTGGTCCCCAGCGCCGCTGTATTCTGCAGCGTGACCGCCGACCCCGTCGCGGTCGTCTCCACGAGCGAGGTAGCGTCGAGCGTAAGAGCCGTTCCGCCGTTGTCGATCAGGATCGTGCCGGCGCCGGCATTCACGGTCGCGCCGGACAACACCTCCAGCGCGGCGGTATTGTCGAACACGAAATTCCCGCTAGCCGTCACGGTGCCGAGCTGACTGACGACGTTCGCCTGGCCCAGCGTCACGGACGACGTTGATTCGACCGCCAGCTCACTGGCCGTGATCGTGCCGGTCTCGGTCACCGTTCCGACCGTGTGGCCGATCGTCCCGAGCGCCACCTCGCCGCTCGCCGCGGTGATCGTCCCGATCGTCAGCGTGCCGATATCGGCGAGTACGACCGCCGACCCTCCAGAATTCGTCGTCGTCAGCGTGCCGCTTTGGGTAAAGGTCTGGACGGTCGTGTTGATCGCGATGGTGCCGGAACCGCCGTCGATCGTCGTCCCCACAGTCTGGGTCAACGGGGCGGTCGCCGTGATGAGCTGGAACCCGCCGGCGCCGGTGTTGGTGAAATTGCCGAGGGTCGCGATCTGGTTGGATTGGTTGAGGGTGGTCCCGCCGGAAGAGGTCCCGGTGAGCGTACCGACCCCGGTAACCTGTCCGACCCCTCCATCGTCGATCGTGCCGGTCGTGTCGAGCTCGAGATTGGCCCCGCCGAACGCGACGGTGCTGGCGACCGCAATCGAGCTCGCCGTCGTCGTCAGCCCCGAGCCCGGCACCGCTACCGCCCCGAGCCGAAACGTGCCGGCGGTGATCCCTGCCGTCGAGGTGAACAGCCCGCCGGTGCCGAGCCCCATCGCGATCGACGATTTCGGGGCGAATTCGAAGGTCCCGGCGCCGGCGTCGATCGTGCCGCCGCCGGTGAGCGCCAGCGCGTCGGCCTGGACCGACACGGTCGTCCCGGTGACGACCCCCCCGCCGGCGCCATTGATCTGGACGCCGTCTGTCGTATCCGCGCTCTGGAGGAAGACCTGGCCGGCGGTCGAGGTCAACGCCGATTGGATGTTCAGCGACGCGGCAGTAGCCGTGTCGAACAGTGCGAGCGTCCCGCTCGTGGTGATCGCGTTGGTGATCGTGCCGAACTGGCCGGTCGCCGACAGGCTCGACAGCGGCGTGCCGGTGCCGACATCGCCGCCGAAGGTGATCGCGCCGCTGCCCGCCGCGATGGTCAGCGGCGACGCGCCGTCGATCGTGCCGGAGAAGGTGATGGCGCCGCCGCCGGTCGTGAGCGTTTCCGCGGCCCCGCCGAGCGCGACGGCGTTGTGGTAGGTCTGGTTTCCAGTGCCGGTCTGGACGTTGGCGTCGATGATGATGCCTTGGCCGCCACTGCCCGTGGCGTCCAGAAACTTGAGCGCCCCTGCCGCCCCGGTCGTAACGTCGGTCGTGGTGCCGACATTTCCGCCGAACAGCACCTCGCCGCCGGTCGTCGCGGTGAGGCCGAACGTGCCGGCCGCCGTGCCCGAATCGATCGTACCGCCGAACGATATGTTGCCGCCGCCTGTTGAGGTCAGCGTCACGTTGGCGCCGAGCACCACTGGGTCAGGATAGGTTTGCCCGCCGGGCGTCGATATATCGGCGCCGAGGACGGCGAAGGCCGGGTCGACGGTGAGGTTGGTGACGTGCGCCCCGGTGAAGTCGAGCGCCGACAGGATCGACACCTTCCCGGTGTTCGAGTTGCCGATCACCAGGGTCGCCGCGAACACGTCGTTCTGCAGGTCGGTTGGGGACAGGGCCAAGCCGCCGGAGCCAACGCCCACATTGATCGCCGCGCCGGCCGTCGCCGGCGCCAGCGTCACGTTGGTCGCAACCCCCGTATTGAGGCTGCTACCGCCGACTTGCGCTCCGAACGACATGACATCGGCGTTCAGGCTGATCTGGCCGCTGACGAAGAGCGGGCTGCCTATCGTGATCGACCCGGCAGAGGCGGTCAGGACCAGCCCGCTGCCCGCATTGCTGCCGGTGATCGTGGCATTGATCGCGATGCTGCCGTCCGCGTTCAGCGTCAGAGAATGGGCCGAAATCCAGGTGATCGCCCCGTTGACCGTGATGTCGCCCGCTTCGCCGCCGCCGCCGCTGGTCGTCACGACGACGTTGGTGTTGTTGGTGTCGAGCGCCGTCACGATTGAAGACGCCGCGACTTGAGCGCCGGTGGCGGTCGGGCTGAAGGTCGTCGTGCCGCCGGCGGCGTTCGACGTGCTGTTGCCGTCGGTGGTGTCGGTGATCTCGACGTTGAATGGGTCGAGCAGCCAGGTGCCGGACTTCCCGGCCGGCGCCGACGCCGTCACCGTCGCCGCCGCCCCGATCGCGAGATTGTGCCCCGAGGTCTCGACCCACCCGCCGTCGCCGCCGCCCGGCCCGCCCTTGGCGAGAATCGCGCCGTTGAACACGGTGGTGCCGTCGGACCACACCGACACGGTGCCGCCATTGCCGTTGGCCGTCGCGCTCGCGTCGATCAGCGCGCCGGTCTCGACCGTCGTCGAATCGGCGTTGCGGATCGCCGGGCTCTGTCCGTGCGGGCCGCCGCCGATCGCGACCGTGCCGCCGCCCGCCGGGCCGCTCGCCTTGATGCTGGCGGTGCGGGTCAATTCGACCGCGCCGCCGGTCACGATCGCGCTGCCGCCGGTCTGCCCGGGGCGGTGGCCGGACACGTCGATCGAGCCCGAAAGCTGCGCCCCGTTGCCGGCGCCGGCGTCGAGGGTGACGTCGCCGACCGTCACGACGCCCTTGGGCGAGGTGATCGTCGAGGCGCTGATCTTGCCCGGCGAATCGATGACGCTGGCGAGGATGCCCGCCGCCGCGTCGGCGGTCAGCAGGACGGTGCCGCCGGCCGCCGCGATCTGCCCAAGGTTGGAAACGAGGCTCGATACGGGTTTGCCGTCCGGCCCCAGCGGCACGATCTGCACGTTCGACCCGACATCGAAGCTGATCAGCCCGTCGCCGTAGAGGTCGATCGCATAGGTCTCGGCGCCGCCGAGCACGACCTTGCCGAGCCTCGCCTGGATCACCCCGGAATTGACGACGCTCGGCGCCACCAGCGCCGCCAGCCCGCGCTCGCCGACCGTGATCGTGCCGGCGTTGACGATCGACGCGTTCGGGTTCGGCGACGGCTGGTCGAACTTCAGGTTGCCGGCCATGAAGTTGGAATTGCTGATGTTGGTCGGCGTCGCGATGATGCTGTTGACGTTGACCTGCGACCCCTTGCTGAAGACCACGCCGCTGGGGTTCACGAGCACGATCGAGCCGTTGGCGATGAGCTGCCCGGCGATCGTCGACGGGTCCGCCGCGAGGACGCGGTTGAGCGTCATCGCCGAGGCCGAGGGCTGCACGAACTGGGTCTTTTCGCCGACCGCGATGTTGAAGCTCTTCCAGTCGATGACGGCGCGCTGGGTGCTTTGGTTGATGGTTTCGACGGTGGGGGTGGGTGTCGCGATCGTGGCAGTGCCGGCGGTCACCTGGCCGCCCGCCGGGTTGGCGTCGGCCGGCCGCGAATCGTACAGCGAGACGGCGCCGCCGATCCCGAACCACGCCGCTGTCGCCGCCGCGGCCAGCCGCACGCGCGCCGCGCGCCTGCCCGGTCTCATCCGGTAACCCTCGACCCGACTAAGCATGTGCTCAACCCTTGTCTCTCATGTGCGTTCGCGCCGGCCGCGGGGAGAAGGCCGGCGTCAGTAATGCATCGTTACCCTCGTGAACACCGCGTACCGGGCCTCGGGCGAGACGTCCGCGCCCTGGGGATGGACCGTCAGGCGGTGCACCCCCTCGACCTCCCAGAACAGCCACGGCGTCAGGTCGGAACGCACCCCGAGGCCGGCCGAGTTGATCGTCGTGCTGATGTCGGACGGGGCCAGGTTGTAGCCGCGGCCGTAATCCCAGAACTGGTAGAACTGCGTCGACAGCTTATAAGAGGAACCCACCAGCGGCAGGTCGGTGAACGAGGCGTTCTCCTGCAGCTCGACGGTCGATCCGATCGCCCGGTCGCCGGTTACCTCGCCGTTGAAGAAGCCGCGGCCGAACTGGATGCCGCCGAGGAAGAATTTCTCGCTCGGCGGCAGGATGTCCTTGCTGTACTGGCCCCCGACCGACAGCTTCAGCGCCGTCCTCACGTCGTCGAAGGTGAACAGGTCCTGCACCCGCGTCAGGTCGCCGGAAACCTTCTGGAAATGAACCTGGTTCAACGGCCGCAGGTTGCTGGTGCCGGCGAGCCCGCCGCTGAACTTGATGTTGAGCACGCTAGCCGCCGGAAGGTCGCCGACGAACGCATCCTGAAAGTCGAACGAGTTGCCGAGGCGCGTCATCAACAAATGGCTGCCGCTCTGCGTCGACGCTCCACCGGCCGCGAGCGTGATCGTCGACTGATAGGTGTCGAGGTCGGTCTCGATCCGCCAGTTGAACCGGCGGCTGCGGACGATCGGATACGACAGCGCGCCGCCGCCGATCATCAAGTCGCCGTTGAACCCGGTCGCCGCGAGGATGCCGCCGGGCTGGTTGTTGCCGTCGCCGAAGTACCAGCGCGCCTTGATGCCGTCGTCGCCGAGAAAGGCGTCGCCGTTGACCTGCCCGAAGATCTGCTCGCGGTTGAAGGTGGTGAACAGCAGCGCCTCGACCCGCTCGCCGAGCGAGGTGAACGAGTTGGTCGCGCCGCTCAGCAGCATTTCGCTCGGGCCCGCCTCGGTCGAGCCGCGGTTGTCGTAGTTGAGCAGGCCGCTGACCGGCTTGCGCGCCACCTGCGCGATCAGCGTCACCGCCCCCGGCTTGTCCGATTCGTGGTGCAGGACCGCCGTCACCGTCACGCCGGGGACATCGTTCGCCAGCAGCAGGTAACGCTCGAGGTCGGCGTTGTTGGTCGGCCGCTTCGCGGTCAGATGATCGAGCATCTTGTAGACGAGTGTCCCCGCCGGCCCGATGTCGCCGTCGAGTTTTACCTGGTTGATGTAGCCTTCGATTACGCTGACGACAAAGATGACCTGATTCGCCTGGCGCCGGAATTCGCCGCGCACGAGCGTCAGGATGTATCCGTCCTCGCGGTAGCGGGTCTGGAGCGCCTGGACGATCGCGTCGAGCCTGGCGCGCGGCACGTCGCGACCGACCGCGTCCGCGAACGAAGCGCGGAGCGAGGCCTCGTCGTAGACGGTCGCCCCTTCGACGACGACCCTGTCGACCCTCACCGGCGCCCCCGTCGGCGGCGGCCCCGGCTGGCTCGGCGGGGCCGCGGGCATCACGATCTCGGGCTGTTCCTGCGGCAGCACCCGCGGCACGGGCGAGGTCAGCGGCGCCAGCGCACCCGGCGGCAAGCCGCCGACCGCCTGCGCCAACGCCCCCGGCGCCGCGGCGAGCAGCCCCCAGACCGCCAAGGTGGGCAGACGCCATCCCCCCATCCGCCCCAGTCGCCCCCTCTGACGCACTCCGGTCCCCTCCGCGTCGATCATTCGGGAAGCCGCCCCACCGGCCGTCCCTTTATTTCCGCCCACCGCCCGTAATATGGGCGGTGGATAAACTTTACCGCGCATCTTAGTTTACAAGCCTCGCGCGTTGGCATCCAGTTAAAAAAAGTGACCGAAACCGGATAAGATCGCGTATCGGGCTAACGTGGTACCATGCCCCGTTCGCGCCCGCCATAGGCGGGAGCTTGGCCGCATCGGATCGACGCCGCGGATCGGCCGCCGGAGGGCGACCCGGCACCGCCCGCGCGCCGACAGTTTTGACTTGCATCCGAAACCGGCTTGCCCGTAGGTTGAGTTTCCAATCGACATGCTAGGTATGACGCGTGCCGTGGGTGCAGCAGCGCTAATAGACCTGCAGAGCCTTTTGTCCCCGATCGGCGACGCTTCACCTTGCGGGCGAGACCCTCGTCTCGACGCCTCGCCGGTGTCGCCGTTTCAGGTCGTCAAGGATGCGCGCGACGCCGCTTCGGCCCAGGACGCCGCGTTCGAGCGGGGGTTCGGGAGCGACGACGAGGCGCGCGCCTCCGAGCAGGCCCAGCGCCGCGCCTGGGCTGCGATCCGGCAGCACGGTCCCGACATCCTGACGACCATCGGCAAGGACCTCAACGTCGCGGTGTGGGTCACCGAGGCGCTGCTGCGCTCGGACGGGCTGGCCGGGCTGCGCGACGGGCTCGCCCTGACCGCGGGACTGGTCGACCAGTACTGGGACGAGGTGTACCCGGTTCGCGAGCCCGAAGAACCCGAGGATGAGCCCGACCCCCGAATCATCGCCATCCAGCCGCTCGCCGGCGCGGCGCGGGATTGCCGCGCGGTTCCGGCGCTGCGCCGCGTAAAGCTGAGCAACGACGAGAACACGACGCCCCTAACCCTTTGGGAACTCGAACGATCGAGGACCGGCGGAGACGAGGGCAATGCCGAACCGCCGGATGCGCGGCTGCAGCGGAGTACGCCCGAATTCCTGCGCGACCTCGCCGACGACGCCCGGGCTTGCCTGGCCGCGGCAGACCGGCTCGAAGCCGCGCTGGAGCCCCGCTGCGGTGCGGACGCCCCCGGCTTCGGCGGGATCAGGGAACTCGTCCAGAAGATCGCCGCGACGATCAGCGGGCACATCCCCGACGCACCGGCCGCCGCCGCCGAGCCGGCGCCGGAGCCCGTCCTCGACGGGCAAAACCCGCCCGAACAGGCCGCGTCCGCGGCGCGGACCGGCCCGGGGGTGTTCGACCGCCAGAGCGCGTTCCGTCAACTTCAAGAGGTTGCGCAGTATTTCCGGCGGACCGAGCCGCATTCGCCGCTGGCGTATGCAATCGAGAACCTGGTTCGGCGCGGGCAACTGACCCTGCCGGAACTGATCGAAGAACTAATCGGCGATGAAACGGCGCGGCGCAATTATTACATCACCGCGGGCATTCTACCCCCGGAAACCAAAGCCTCATGACTAGAAAACTTTACATTGCAATCGAGGATACTCTAATATCCGCGCAATTAGTGGTGGGAGGGCATAATGGAAAGCGTCCACGGTAAACTTAGCCGCGTGCGCAAGCCGCGCGTCCACATTACCTATGAAGTCGAGACCGGCGACGCGCAGGAAGTCAAAGAACTGCCTTTCGTGGTCGGCGTGATGGGAGACTTCGCCGGCGACGCGACCAAGCCGCTCAGGCCGCTCCGCGACCGCAAGTTCGCGCAGATCGACCGCGACAATTTCAACGAGGTGATGGCCAGCCTCAACCCCGGCTTGAATCTCCGCGTCGAGAATACCCTCGCCGGCGACGGCACCGAGATGCCGGTTCAGCTCGCGTTCCAGTCGATCGAGGATTTCGAGCCGGCGCGGATCGTCCAGCAGGTCGAGCCCCTGCGAAAGCTGCTGGAGACCCGCAACCAGTTGCGCGACCTGCTGACCAAGGTCGATCGGTCGGAAAGCCTCGAAAGCATTCTCGACAAGGTATTGCAGAACAGCGCCGAGCTGAAGGCGTTCTCGAGCTCTCTCGGTCTCAACCAGCAGGGTGCCGATGCCGCCGAGGCCGGACCGGCACCCGCACCCAAGGATGCATAGCAATGGCAGACGCCACCGCGCTCTCTCCATCGACCCCGGCCGCCGGTCAAACGACCGAGGCGGCGGAGTTCAACCTGCTCGACCAGGCGATCGGGGCGACCAAGCAGACCGAGCCCGACCGCGCCAAGGAGCTGCTGCGCACCCTGACCGAGGAAGCGCTAAAGGGTACGGTCACTTACGATAAGAACCTCACCCTGACCATCAACAACGCGATCAGAAGCATCGACGAAACCATCTCGCGCCAGCTCAACGCGGTCGTCCACAACGAAAAATTCCAGCGCCTCGAAGGCAGCTGGCGCGGGCTGCACCACCTCGTCCAGAACAGCGAGACCGGGACGGCGCTGAAGATTCGCGTGATCAACATCACCAAGCGGGAGTTGTACCGCGACCTCAGCCGGGCCACCGAGTTCGACCAGAGCCAGCTGTTCCGCAAGGTCTATGAGAGCGAATTCGGAATCGCCGGCGGCGTACCCTACGGCGCGCTGATCGGCGACTACGAGTTCACCAACCATCCGGACGACGTCGAGACGCTGCGGCTGACCTCGAACGTCGCGGCCGCCGCCTTCGCGCCGTTCATCTCGGCGGCGAGCCCAAAGCTGTTCGGCCTCGACAGCTATGGCGAACTGTCCTCTCCGCGCGACCTCGCCAAGATCTTCGATACCGCCGAGTACACGAAGTGGCGCAGCTTCCGCGAGAGCGAGGACGCCCGTTTCGTCAGCCTGGTGCTGCCGCGCGTGCTCGCCCGGCTTCCGTACGGCCGGCTGACGCAGACCGTGGACGAGTTCGACTACGACGAGGCGCCGATCGACGCGAACGGCACGGCGCGCCGGATGGAGCACGACCAGTATTGCTGGATGAACGCCGCGTATGTACTGGGGGAGCGGCTTACCGAGGCGTTCGCGCAGTCGGGGTGGTGCACCGCGATCCGCGGCGCCGAGAACGGCGGCAAGGTCGAGAACCTGCCGTTCCACACCTTCAAGAGCGACGACGGCGACACCGACAGCACCTGCCCGACCGAGATCGGCATCACCGACCGGCGCGACCACGAGCTGTCGAACCTCGGCTTCCTGCCGCTGGTCCACTACAAGAACCACGATTACAGCGTGTTCTTCTCCGGCCAGACGACGCAGCAGCCCAAAAAATACGACCGGCCCGACGCCACCGCTAACGCGGCAATCTCGGCCCGGCTGCCGTACATCATGGCGACCTCGCGGATCTCGCACTACCTCAAGGCGATCGCGCGGGACAAGATCGGTTCGTTCAAGGAGGCAGCCGACCTCGAACAGACGCTCAAGCAGTGGATCGAGCGCTACACCAACTCGAACACCAACCCGAGCGACCGCGACAAGGCCCGCTATCCGCTGCGCGAGGCGCAGATCAAGGTCGAGGAAATCCCCGGCAAGCCCGGCTCCTACCAGGCCGTCGCCCATATGCGGCCGTGGCTGCAGCTCGAAGAGCTCAGCACCTCGCTGCGGATGGTCGCGCGCATGCCCGATTTGCGGAAGTGAACGACGGCATGGTTGCGTGGATTTATCGGCCGGTCTGACCGCGGAGACGCCGCCGCACGCCGCAGCGCCGGGATACGGCGCACGGGACGCCGCGCCGCTGGACGCGGGCGCCGCGCCGGTAACGGCGCTGGGCGGGTCCGGGGCCGCAGACCCGATCCGGCAGCAGATCGACCGGGTCATCGCGGGAATCGACGGGCTGCTCAGCGAGCAGGTCAACCGGATCGTCGCGCACCCCCGCTTTCGCGCGCTCGAGGCGAGCTGGCGCAGCCTCGCGCGGCTGGTGGAGACCGCACGGCACAGTACCTGGATCCGCATCCGCGTCCTCGACCTGCGCTGGGCGGAATTGTGCCGCGACCTCGAACGCGCCATCGAGTTCGACCGCAGCCAGCTCTTCCGCAAGATCTATGAGGAGGAGTTCGGCACCGCCGGGGGCGAGCCGTTCGGGCTCCTGGTAGGCGACTACACGGTCTCGCACCGCCGCCGCCCCGGTCGCAGCGGCGACGACATCGCGGCGCTGCAAGGGATGGCGCGGATCGCCGCTGCCGCCTTTGCCCCCTTTGTCGTCGACGCCGCGCCCGAGCTCTTGGGGCTCGACGGGTTTGCCGAGCTGTCGACACCGGTCAACCTGGCTGCCCTGCTGCGCGACGCCGAATACGACCGCTGGCGCAGCTTTCAGGAAAACGACGAGTCGCGCTTTCTCGGGATCGTCTTGCCGCACGTACTGGCTAGCGCGCCCTATCGCGACGACGGCACCCGCCGCGACGGCTTTCGCTTTTGCGATGACCGCACCGAGGCTGACGAGCTCGCCTGGGGCGGCGGCGCCTATGCCTTCGCCGCCGTGGCGATGCGCGCGTTTATCGAGAGCGGCTGGTTCGCGGCCATTCGCGGCGGGGTGGTCGGCTCCGAGGAAGGCGGCATCGTCCCCGACCTCGACATCCCGTGGTTCGACACCGATCAACCCGAGATCGCGACCATCTTTCCCGGCGAGGTGCAGATCGAGGACACGCAGGAGGCCGAACTCGGCGAGCTGGGCTTCATCCCGGTGGTCCGCGCCAACGGCACCAGCCTCGCGGTATTCTGCGGCAACGCGTCGGTGCAGCGGCCACGCGCGTACGACCAGGCCCTCGCCACCGTGAACGCGCGGCTGTCGGCGATGCTGCAATACATCTTGTGCATCTCGCGCTTTGCCCACTACCTCAAATGCCTGGGGCGGGATGCGATCGGCTCGGTTGCCACCGCCGAGGCGATCCAGCGTCGCCTGCAACAGTGGATCACCCAGTACTGCAACACCAACGAGACGGCCCCGCTCGCCACGCTGGCGCGGCGGCCGCTGCGGGAGGCGCGCGTCGAAATCCGGGAAATGGCCGACCGGCCGGGCGCGTATTATTGCGTCGCGCACCTCCAGCCGCATTTCCAGCTCGATCGGGTCGAGACCAGCTTTCGGCTGGTCACAGACCTGACCGCGCCGGGCTGATCGGGCGGCGACGCGCATGGCCGACGACGCACAGGCGCTGCTTCGCGACGGCCGCCTCACCGACGCGCTCGCCGCCCAGGCCGCCGCGGTCCGGTCGGCGCCGACGGCGATCGGCGCGCGCTGGTTCTATGCCGAGTTGCTGTGCCTCGCCGGCGACCACGACCGGGCCGACCGGATGCTCGACATCGTCGCTTCGCAAGCCGCCGACCGCCAGCCCGCCGCCGAACGCTTTCGGCAGATCCTGCGCGGCGAGGAAATCCGCCGGCAGGTGCTGACCGAGGGGCGCGCGCCGCGGCTCGTCGGCGCCGGCGTCGCCGGTTTGCAGCCGGTCGCCGAGGCGCTGCTGCTGACGCGGACCGGCCGCCCGGCCGAGGCGCTCGCCTGCCTTGCCGCGGACGACCCGTCCCCCGCCGGCCCGGGACGGCGCAACGGGGCGCCGTTCGCCGGGTTTCGCGACCTCGACGATCTGCTGGCGCGGCTGGTCGAGGTCATAACCCCCGAGGGCGACTATTGCTGGACGATGGCCGGCGACATCGCCCGGCTCGCAATCCAGCCGCTGGCCCGGCCGCGCGACCTGATCTGGCGTCCCGCGCAAATCGAGATCCGCGGCGGGTTCGCCGGCGAAATCTGGCTTCCGGCGCTTTATGTCGGGCCGGTCGAGCGGATGGACGACGCGCTCCGCCTCGGCCGGCGTACCGACTGGATCGAGGAGCCGGACGCCCCGGTTCGCGGCCTCGGGCTGCGCAGCTACCTGATCGACGACGACGACGTGCCGATCCACGAGCTCGGCACCATCGAGTTCGATCACGACCTGCCGGCGGCCCACCCATGATCGGCGACTCCGAAGAAATCCTGCAGATGTCGCTGCTCGACCGGCTGCTGGACGGCGACCCGGCGGGCGGGCAGGACCGGCGGATCAGCCGCGGGCAGGCACGGCAGGATTTCTACGACGCGGTGCGGCGCGACCTCGAGGCGCTGCTCAACACGCGCCCATGCAGCGTCACCTGGGCCGACAACCTGGGACAGCTCGACAGCTCGATCCTCAATTACGGCGTCAACACCGTGGGCAGCACCGCGATGGGCGCGGAGGTCAACCGCGAGCGTTTTCGCGCCGAAATCGAGGAAGCGATCCGCCGGTTCGAGCCGCGCTTTCTGCGTACCACGGTCACCCTCGTCAGCGACCCCGACGCGCTCGACCGCACGATCCGGTTCCGCATCGAGGCGCTGGTGCAGACGAGCATCGCGCCCGAGCCGCTGGTGTTCGATTCGATGCTCAACCCGTCGACCCAGGGGGTCACCGTCGCGGTGCCGCGCCATGTTTGACGAGCTGCATCTCTACTACAACCGCGAGCTGGAATACCTGCGCAAGGCGGCGAGCGAGTTCGCGGCGCAGCATCCCAAGATCGCCGGGCGGCTGCGCCTCTCGGCCGACACCACCGACGACCCGCATGTCGAGCGCCTGCTGCAGGGCTTTGCCTTTATCGCCGCGCGCATCCACCGCAAGCTCGACGACGATTTTCCCGAGCTGACCCAGGGCCTGCTCGAAGTCCTCTATCCGCACTACCTGGCGCCGATCCCGTCGATGGCGATCGTGCAATTCGCCGCCGCCCAGGACCTCGCGGCGCCGATCGAGATCCCGCCGCATTCGCTGATCGAAGCGGGCTCGGTCCAGGGTGAAAGCTGCCGCTATCGCACCGGCTACGGCGTCACGCTGTGGCCGCTCGCGATCGAAACCGCCTCGCTCGCGCCGCGCCCGATCATCGCGCCGCCCAACCCAAACGCGGTCGGCGCGGGCGGGGTGCTGCGGCTGGGACTGCGGTGCACCGCCGACGGCATGGCGATCTCGGAGCTGGCGCCCGACCGGCTGCGGCTGTTCATCCAGCCGCAATCGCCGCACGCCTTCAAGCTGTACGAATTGATCCTCAACCACACGATCTCGGTGGCGCTGGCGGATTCGCCGCAAGACCGCGACCCGGTCATTCTCGGCCCCGACGCGATCCAGCCGGTCGGGTTCGGCGAGGACGAGTGGCTGTTGCCGTATCCGCCCTCGTCGTTCGTCGGCTATCGGGTGCTGACGGAATACTTCGCCTTTCCCGAAAAGCATCTGTTCTTCGACATCGTCGGGCTCAACGCGAAGACGCTGCTGTCGTTGCAGGGCGGTTTCGAGATTTTCCTGTACCTCAACCGCTCCAATGTCGAGATCGAGCGCACGCTCTCGCCGCAGAGTTTTTCGCTCGGCTGCACGCCGATCGTGAACCTGTTCCCGCTTCGCGCCGAGCCGATCGCGCTCGACCACCGCACCGCCGAATACCGTGTCGTACCGGACGCGCGGCGGGCGAATTCGACCGAGATCTATGCGATCCGGTCGGTTGCGTCGTCCGCGCCCGACGGGGCGGCGCTGACCTACGAGCCGTTTTTCGGGCCCTCCCGGGCACGCCGGGCGACCGGCGCGGCCTATTGGCATGCCTCGCGCCGCGTGGCGATCGCCGATACCGGGACCGACTTGTTCTTGAGCCTCGTCAATCTCGAATTCGACCCCTCGGCCCCGGACGAGCATGTTCTCTCGGTCGAGACTCTTTGCCTCAACCGGAACCTGCCGTCGCGCCTGCCGTTCGGGGGCGGCAACCCGCGTCTCGAACTGATCGAGGGGTCGTCGGCGGTCGAGCGCATCACCTGTCTGACCGCGCCGACCCCGACCCTGCGGCCGCCGCTCGGCCGAGGCACCCGCTGGCGGCTCTTGTCGCACCTGGTGCTCAACCACCTGTCGGTCACCGGTGACGAGGACGGAGCCGACGCGCTGCGCATGATCCTCGGCCTCTACGATTTCCGCGACGCCGCGCAAACCCGGGCGATGATCGATAGCGTCGAGCGCATTTCGAGCCGACCGGGCATCGCGCGCGTCACCGCCGCCGGTGTCATCGGCTTTTGCCGGGGGATCGACGTCAGCGTCGAGTTCGCGCCCGACCCCGTCGACAGCGGCCAGGTTTTTCTGCTCGCCTCGGTGATCGACCGATTCCTCGGGCTCTACACCACCATCAACTCGTTCACGCGCATGACGGCCCTGATCCAGGGCCGCGCCGACCCGGTCCGAACATGGCCCGCTCGCGCCGGCTATCGCGTGCTGCTGTAGCCGTCAGGCTCGCGGCCGAGCCGCGTGCCTTCGGCTTCTTCCAGGCCGTCCGCCTGCTCGAGTGGATCGGCCGGCGCGCTCGTCGCGGCCCCACCGGGACGCTGCCGGTCGCCGAGGATGCCGATCCCGACCAGCGCATCGTCCGGTTCCGCGCCGCGCCCCACCTGTCCTATCCGGCGAGCGAGATCGACGGGCTCGCCGTGCCGGACGAAGGCCCGGCCGAGATGAGGGTCAACTTTATCGGCCTCACCGGCCCGCTGGCGGTCCTGCCGCAGCATTACACGGTGACGCTGGTGCGCGAGCTGCGCGGGCGGAATACCGCGCTGGCCGATTTCTTCGACCTGTTCAACAGCCGGCTGATCGCGTTCTTCTACCGCGCCTGGGCCAAGTACCGCGTGCCGATCTCGGTCGAGCGCGGCACGACGGCGGGAGACGACAGCGCCAGCACCGCCCTGCGCGCGCTGATCGGCCTCGGCACCGGGCATCTGGCCGGCCGGACCCGCGTCGACCAGAACGCGCTGCTGCACTATTCGGGGATGTTGAGCCATTTCCCGCGCAACCCTGATTCGCTGGAAAAGCTGCTCGCCGACTATTTCCGGCTGCCGGTTCGGATCGAGCCGTTCGACCCGCGCTGGCTCGACGTCCCGCCCGAGCAGCGCAGCCGCCTCGGCAGCGCGCGGGCGCCCGGGCAGTTCGACCGGATCGGCGTCGATTCGATGATCGGCGAAACCTATCTGGACGTGCAAAGCAGCTTTGCGATCCTGATCGGGCCGATCGGCTATGCGCAATTTCTCGAATTGCTGCCGAGCGGAGGAAAGCTGACCGAGCTGGCCGAGCTGGTGCGCCAATACGCCGATCCGCAGCTCGGGTTCCGCGTCGAGCTGTGCCTCGCCCGCGACGAGGTGCCCCGCCTGCTGCTCGACGGCACGGTCCAAGGCGGACCGCGGCTCGGCTGGAATACGTGGCTGCGCCACTATCCGGCCGCACAGGAGGCGCGCGATGCCCGCTGGCACCTTTGAACCGGACGATGCCGACGGCGCCGGCACGGGGTTTTGCGGCAAGCTGCCGAGCCACGGCGATTTCCTGCACCGGCGGGTTCCACCGAAGCTCTTGCGGCGATGGGAGGCATGGGTCGATGCGGGGCTCGACGCGTCGCGCGCGGAACTCGGCGACGACTGGCTTCGGCTCTATTTGTCGTGCCCGGTCTGGCGCTTTGCCGCCTCCACCGCCTGTTTCGGCGACACCGCCGCCGCGGGCGTGCTGATGCCGAGCGTCGACCGGATCGGGCGCTACCATCCGCTGGCGATCGTCTCCGCCCTGCCGCCCGGCGGCGGCCCGGGCGCGCTGATCGCGCAGGCGGCCTGGTACGACGAGGTCGAGGAGCTGGCTCTTTCGTGCCTCGCCGACGATTTCGTCTTCGACGCGTTCGACGCCAGGCTTGCCGCATTGCCAGGCCCGTCCGCCCCAGGAGCCGCCGCCGCCTCTCTCGTCGACATCTTCGCCCGGATCGTCGATGCGCAGCCCGTCGCCGTCAGCCTGTGGTGGACGGCCGGCTCGCCCGCGGCGCCAGCCCTCTATCGCGGCTATCCGGGCCTGCCGCAACCGGAAGATTTCGCCGGCCTGATCTCAGCCGCGCAACCTCCAGCCATCGTTCCGGCGAAGGCTGACGCAGAAGACTGATTCCGTTGCGCCCGGTTCTCGCGCCGATCCGGGTCCAGTCTCACGGTGACGCCGCAAGTCCGGAAACCAGCCGCGGTGCTTCCGCGTTAGCAGGAGGCCGGTAACCGGTTCTCCTGCGGCGGGCGCTGGCGCGGCCGCATCGGCGGAGGGCCGGCGATTTTGAAACCGAGGCCAAGAACGCCCGCATGAACGAGACGCCCAATTCTGCCAAATCCCCTTTCGGCCTGCATTTCGGCCGGTTGGGACCGGGGTCGGTTCATCTATGCGTCGACATGCAATCCCTCTTTGCCGAGCCGACGCCCTGGCACACCCCGTGGATGAAGCGGGTGCTGCCGGCGGTCGAGGCACTTGCGCGCCGCCATGCCGGCGAGACGGTGTTCACCCGCTTTATCCCGCCCGCGCGGGCTGACCGGCTGCCGGGCAGTTGGCAGCGCTATTATCGGCGGTGGCGTGAGATGACCCGCGACGAGATCGATCCGCATCTTCTGGAGATCGTCCCGACGCTTGCCTCTCTCGTGCCCCCGGCGACGGTGATCGACAAGCGGGTCTATTCGCCCTTTGTGGAGCCGGGCCTGCTCGGCCATCTTCGGGCGCGGCGCGCTGACACGCTCGTCATCAGCGGCGCCGAAACCGATGTTTGCGTGCTCGCGGCCGTGCTGGGGGCGGTCGATTTGGGCTACCGGGTCGTCATCGCCGCGGACGCCGTATGCAGCTCGAACGACACCACCCATGACGCGCTTCTGACGCTCTTCCAGAGCCGGTTCAGCGAGCAGATCGAGATCGCCGACTGCGAAACCATCCTCGCGCATTGGCCCGCGAACTGACGCCGGCCACGAGGCGCCTTACCCCGCCGCCTCCGCCGCGGGAGCCGGGACGAGCTGATCCGCCGTGCATTGCCGCGGCGCCTTGTCCGGACGCCATCGGACCAGTGTCGTGCCATGCCGAAACCGGCCTGCGCTGATCTGGTCGAAGCTCACTTCGACCACCAGCTCGGGCCGTAGCGGTTCCCAGGCGTTGCTGCGCTCGGTGCTCCATCGGCTGGGGCCGCCGGGAGCGTCGCCGGTAAAGCCCGGCGGCTCGCGCAACGCCTCCAACCGATTTGTCAAATCGGCCCTCTCGATGTTGGGGATCGTGGCGGTAAAGCCGACGTGATTGAGCCGGCCCGCCTCGTCATAGACGCCGAGGAGGAGCGAGCCTACCTGCCGCCGCTTGGCGAGATAGCGAAACCCGCCGACCACGCAATCGGCGGTGCGGCGCGGCTTGACCTTGATCATGGCGCGCTCGCCCGCGCGGTACGGATCGTCCAAGCGCTTGGCGACAATGCCGTCGAGGGCGCCCTGCCCGGCCTCGGCGAGCCAGTGCGCGGCCCCTTCGGCCTCGCGGGTCATCGGCGACAGCAGCATCCGGGACGAGCGCCCGATACCCGCCATCAGGCCTTCGAGCGCCTCTCGCCGGCGCCTCAACGCCTCGTGCATCAATGTCGCGCCGTCGGGGCCGAGCAGGATGTCGAAGGCCACCAGCGCGGCCGGCGTCTCGGCGGCAAGCTTGCGCACCCGGCTCTCGGCCGGATGCAGCCGCATCTGCAGCGCATCGAACGAGAAATGCCCGTCGACCTCGATGAGGAGTTCCCCGTCGAGCACGAATCGAGGTACGGAGACGGCGGCAAGCGCCGCCATCGTTTCCGGAAAGTAGCGCCCAAGGGGCTTGCCGGATTTAGCCCGCATCTCGACCCTGTCGCCGGCCTTGAAGCAAAGGCAGCGGAACCCGTCCCATTTCGGCTCGTACTGCCACGGCCCGCCCGCGACCGGGATCGCGTCGGCGATGGCCGCCTCCATCGGCGGCGTTTCCAGCGGCAGCCCGAACGCGCCGGCCATGTGACCGGCTCAGCCCCCTTTTCGATCGCGAGGATCGTGGCTGTGGTGGCGGTCGCGCTCGCCGCCCCCGCCCGAGACGTTGCTGTGGCGGGGGTTGGTTGGCTGTCCGGGCGCGGGATGAGGCTGATGCGGCCGCGGCGGATCGGTCGCGTCCTGATGGCTGCTGCCCGGGCCGCCATGCGAACGGTCCGCGTCGGGGTTCCTTTCGGTCGGCATCGGCGTCACCTGTCCTGCTGGTGGCCTTGGTTGGTGGTGTTGACGGCGACGTTCTTCTGCCTGCCGGTCTCGGTGTTGGCGGCGGACGCTTCCGCCGGGTCCCGGTTGTCGTCCGGCTGGCGGCGCCGGTCTTCGCCCGGCGCGTCGGGGCTGCGGCCCGCCGGCGGCACCGGCGGCAATTGGCGCTTGGTCATCGCCGCCCCTATTGCTCGTGCCTGCCGGTCGGCTCGACGATGCCTCTCACCGCCCCCGCCGCGGATTCGCCGCCCTGCTCTTCGAGCACGAGATCGCCGAGCGAAACGATGCCGACGACCTGCTTCTCGCGGTCGAGCACCGGCAGACGGTGGACCTGCCATTGTCCCATCTTCTGCGCGACGCTCCGCACCTCGTCGTCCTCGAAGGCGTAGTTCAGATCCTCGGTCATCACGTCGCGCACGCTGCATTCCGCGGGCGGCCTGCCCTCGGCGACCGCGCGCACCGTGATGTCGCGGTCGGTGATCATGCCGACCAGGCGGGTGCCGTCGCAGACCGGCAGCACGCCGATGCCGCCATCGGCCATGATCTGCGCGGCCGTCTGCACGGTGTCGTCGGGGGCCGCGACCGCGACCTCGAGTGTCATGATCTCGCTGACTTTCATCTTCATCTCCTGAAGCTGAAGTGGTGACTGATCGGGGCGGCGCTCACGGTTTCATCACGACCTTGATGCAGCCGTCCTTCTTGTCGCGGAAGGTGTTGTAGAGTTCCGGCCCCTCTTCGAGCGTCGCCCGGTGGGTGATGACGAAGGACGGGTCGATCTCGCCCTTCTGGATGCGCTCCATGAGAAGCGGCAGGTAGTGCTGCACCGGCGTCTGGGCCATGCGGAAGGTCAGCCCGCGATTGATCGCCGAGCCCATCGGGATCTTGTCGAGATAACCGCCATAGACCCCGATCAGCGACACCGTGCCAAAGTTGCGGCAGCAATGGATCGCCTGGCGCAGCACGTGCGGCCGGTCGGTGCCCATAAAGGTCGCGACCTTGATCCGGTCCCAGCGCGAATCGAGACTGGCGGCGGCTTCCGCCTCGGTGCCGACGGCGTCGATGCAGCCGTCCGCGCCGCGCCCGTGCGTCAATTCCTGGATGCGGTCGTAGATGTCTTCTTCGAGAAAATCCAGCGTCTGCGCACCGGCGGCCCGGGCGAGCTCCATCCGCTCCGGCACCGTGTCGATCGCCAGCACGCGTTCGGCGCCGAGCAGGAACGAGCTGCGGATCGCCATCTGCCCGACCGGGCCGCAGCCCCAGACCGCGATCGTATCGCCCGGCTGGATGTTGCAGAATTCGGCGCCCATGTAGCCGGTCGGGAAGATGTCGGACAGAAAGAGCACCTGCTCGTCGCTGAGCCCGTCCGGAACCTTTACCGGCCCGACATCGGCGTAAGGCACGCGGAGATATTCGGCCTGACCGCCGGCATAGCCGCCGAGCATGTGGGAATAGCCGAACAGCCCGGCCGGCGAATGCCCCCACAGCTTTTCGGCTTTTTTGAAATTAGGGTTGGTGCGCTCGCAGCCGGAATAGAAGCCGCGCTTGCAAAAAAAGCATTCGCCGCAGGCGATGGTGAATGGCACCACGACGCGGTCGCCGACCTTGAGCGCCTTGTTCTCCGACCCGACCTCGACGACCTCGCCCATCGTCTCGTGACCCATCACGTCGCCCGCTTCCATCGACGGGATCATGCCGTCGTAGATGTGCAGGTCCGAGCCGCAGATCGCGCAGGCGGTCACCTTGATGATCGCGTCGCGGGGATGCTCGATCTTGGGATCGGGCACTGTGTCGCAGCGCATGTCGTGCTTGCCGTGCCAGCAGAGCGCTTTCATTCCGCGCGCTCCTTCTCTTTGGCAATTCCCGGCTCTTCGGCAGTTTCCGGCTGCTCGGCAGTGCCCGGCGCCGCCATGTCGCGGTGCTTCTCGGCGAGGCGTTCCGACGAGGCAACGCGGGACACCGCCACCTGGGCCTTGTTCTTCAGCCCGTAGATGACGCCGCCCTCGCCTTGCATCATCGCGTCGAAGCCTTCGCTGGCGACGTCGACCGGGTCATCCTTTTCCTGGGTGCCGACCTTGGTGTCGAGCATGTCGGCGCGTTCGAAGAACCGTGTCTCGGTGGCGCCCGGCATCAGACAGGTGACCGTGACGCCGCTGTCCTTGAGCTCGTTCCGCAAGGCGTAGGAAAACGAGTCGAGAAACGCCTTGGTGCCGTTGTAGACCGCCTGGAAAGTCCCGGGCATGAAGCCGGCGATCGAGCCGGTGATCAAAATCTTGCCGTACCCCTGCTCCCGCATGTCGCGGCCAAAGCGGTGCAGCAGGTACAGCGTGCCGGTGATGTTGGTGTCGACGACGCGCATCGCCTCGTCGAAATCCTGATCCAGAAAGCCATGGCCGAGGCCTCGCCCGGCATTGGCCAGCAGCGCGTCGATCGGCCGGCCTTGCGCCGCCTCATAAAGACGGTCGACGCCCTGCGTCGTCGCCAGATCGGCCTCGACCACGTCCACGTGCGTGCCGTGGCGCTTCAGGATTTCCCCAGCCTCATGGATCGCCGGTTCGTCGGCCGCAATCAGCAGGTCGAACCCGTTCTCCACGCATTGCTTCGCCAGTTCAAAGCCAATACCGGTCGACGCTCCGGTAACCACCGCGAAGAAGCTCTTCTCGCCGGCCATCTATGATCTCCGTCCCGAGGAGCCGGCGCATGGCATTCAATGCCGCGGCCGAACCTGCTCTTCCAAACGAAGACATTCCTCCGCCGTTCCCAGATAATCAGGCCGATCTACAGGAATCGTCCCCATCGTATTAAATATTGGATCGCCGTTTCCGAACATCTAATCGGTTAATCATTAATGTAAGTTATCCCCGTACCCAACAGATCGAGATCATGCAGGATTCCGGGTGTTCGCCATTGGGGATGATCTCAATCCATGTGACGGAGGAAAGAATGAAATACCTCTACGGCGCGGTGATCGCGGGCGGCATCCTGGCGGCCGGTGTGGCTTTTGCCCAGCCTTCTCCGCAAGCGGCGCCCGGCGGCAATCAGGGCAAGCTCAGCGCGGCCGACCAGAAATTCGTCGAAAGCGCCGCCATCGGCGGCAAGTACGAGGTCGAGGCCGGCCGCATCGCCGAGAAGTCGTCGAACCCGCAGGTCAAGCAGTTCGGCGCGCGAATGGTCCGCGACCACAGCGCGGCCGGCGCCAAGCTCAAGCAGATCGTGACGGCCGAAGGCGGCACCGTTCCTCAGTCACTCGATCAGGAACACCAGCAGCAGCTCGACCATTTGCGCTCGCTGCACGGCGCCGAGTTTACGCAAGCCTACATGCAGAACATGGTGAAGGATCACGACACCGACGCGCAGGAGTTTGGCAAGGCCGCGCAAAGCCTCGACGATCCTCAGCTAAAGCAGTTTGCGCAACAGACGCTCAAGGTGATCGAGACGCACGACAAGATGGCGCACCAGATCACCGACAAGATGGCATCGAAGTAGTTCAAGGACAGGCGAGCGGCGGCCGGGCTGTGGGTCCGACCGCCTCACCCGCACGCCGCATCCTCCGCTGCCCCGGTCAACCGAACGCCAGCGCCAGCGCAAACCCGCCGAGGCCGAGGCAAATCCACGCCACATAGTCGCCGACCAGCCCGCTATGCAGCACGCCGAGACCGCGGAACAGCGGCCCGGCGGCCCGGTCGGTCGATCGGTAGAGAAGAGGCGGCAAGCGGTCGCGGGCCAGGTCGAACGCCGCGATCGCGATCGCCAGCAGCGTCGCGGCGATCGGCGGCGCTTCCGACAGCTTTACGGCCGTGATGCCGGCTGCGCTCGCCAGTCCCTCATGGCCAAAGCCCGCCGCGGCGGCGAGGCCCGCCTTTGCGGCGAGATGACCCGGCAAGAGCGCCAACACCAGCAACGCCACGCACGGGGTCATCATCAACCAGAGCGGACGATCCGCCTCTTTCTGCTCGGCCTCGGTGGGGACTTCGACTTCCGCCGGGTCGGGCTTGCTGCCGAGCCCGAGAAAGATCCGGCCGGTCGCGCGCAGCACGGCGCCGCCGGTAAGCGCCGCGGCAAAGACGATCGCCGCCTCGACCGCGACCCCCGTTCCGCCTCGCGCGGCGGCGCCGATGAGCCGCATCCCCGCGTCGAGCACGCCCCACGGCGCGCCTCCCAAGAGCAGCCCGGCGACGGTCATCGCGATCCCGGCCGGCCCGAGCCCGCGGCCGAGACCGCGCAGCTCGAGTTCGTCGATGCTGGCGCGCGTCGCCAGCAGCACGCCGGCGAGCATGAACAGCGACCCTTTCACCAACCCGTGCCCGACGATGTAAACGAACAGCCCGGCAAGCCCGGTTGACGAGAGCGCGGCGACGCCGGCGAGCATGATGCCGAGATGCGCGATCGTCGAGAAGGCCAGCATGCGCTTGAGGTGGCGTTGGCCCCAGGCCATCAGCGCGCCGAGGATTGCGGTCGTGCCGCCGAGCGCCATGAAGCAATCGCGGACAAGGAACCGCGCCTCCGCGGAACCGGCGAAAACCCAGAATGCGAGCTTGGCGAGCGCGAACAGGCCGACGGCGACCATCGCCCCCGAAAAGATCACGCAGACCGGGCTCGGGGCGACCGCATGGGCATCCGAAAGCCAGAAATGAAACGGCACGATCGCCGCCTTGATCATCAGCGCCGCCGCCAAGAGGCAGAACGCGCCGATCGTCACCGGGTCCGCGCCCTGCCGCGCGACCGCGGTGCTCAGCGCCTGAAAATCGAGCGCACCGACGCGCGCGTAGATGAGACCGATCCCGGCCAGCATCATGAAGCTGGCCAAGCTGTTGGTGACGGTGAAATTCAGGGCGCCCACCAGCGACGGCCGCTCAAGGTGATAGGCCGTCAGCGCGAAGGCGGCGACGCTCATCACCTCGAACCAGACGAACAGGTTGAACAGGTCGCGCGTCAGGCAGAACCCTTCCATCGCGCCGAGGAACAGCAGCATCAGCACATGGAAATGCGCATGCACCTCGTCGAAATAACCCCAGGCGAAGACGATCGTCGCGGCGAACAGGAGGCCGATAAAGGCGGCGATGCCGGCGCTCGCGGAATCGACGCCGAAGCCGATCCCGAGCACGACGCCCGGCCGCGGCGTCCAGCCGCCGAACCAGTACACCAACATGCCGGATTGGGCGCTATCGGCCGCCAGCACCGCGGCGATCGCCGCCACGGCGAGCGCGGTCAGCATCGCCACCGCGTCGGGGACACGGGCGGGAAGGAAATGCGCCGCCGTGAGCATCGCCGCCGCAACGGCCAGCGGAAGAACGGCCGGGAGCGGCACTAGATCGAGCGGTGGAATCATCGCCGCCCTTCCCGGACCAGCGGCCGCAGCCGTTGCGGGTCGAGCGTGTCGTCCTTGCGGCCGACCTGGATCACCATCGCCAGCAGGAGCGCGGCAATCGTCGCGCCGACGACGATGTCGGTCAGGACCAGCGCCTGCACGACCGGATCGACCGCCGGGGTGCCGACCGGCTGGTCGTAAAATACCGGTACGACCCCGCCCCAGCGGTAGCCGATGCTGAGCAGCAGGACGTAGGTCGAAGACTGACAGACGGAAAGGCAGCCGATCAGGTGGATGAAGTTGCGGCTGGTGACGATGCCGTAGACGCCGATCGCGAACAGCCACGCCGCGACCAGCCAGGGCAGGACGCTCACCCGCGATCCTCGCCGTCGATCGCGCGCGTCTCCTCGAGGAATTCGAGGAACAGCATCGCGAAGCCGCCCGCCACCGCGAGGGCGACGCCGCCGTTTTCGACCAGCATCAACCCGCCTGAAAACACGTCCCGGATATTGCCGAGCGGCAGCACGTTCTCCATGTAGGCCTTGCCGTCGACCATCGGCAGAAACCCGGCCAGCGCGAACAGCAGCGCACCGCCGCCCTCCACCGCGGCCAAAAGCGGCGAGCGCATCAGCGTGCGCCAGGCGCGATACCCATCGCCGACATAGAGCAGCAGAAGGCCCGACGCGAGGGCGACGCCGCCCTGGAAGCCGCCGCCCGGCGTCGTCATGCCGTGCATCGCCATATAGAAGCCGAAGAGGAGCACCAAGGGTCCGAGGAGGCGACTGACAAGGATCGTAGATTCAGCGCGCTTCACGACAGGTAGGCCGGCCGTGGCCGGCCTGGCGCTCAGATCCTCGCCGCGGATGCCGCGCAGCAGCAGCACCGTGCCGGTGACGGCAGCGACCAGCATGAGTTCCTCGCCGAGCGTATCGAGCCCGCGAAAATCGAAATTGACCGCGCCCACCATGTTCGAGACATGCCGCAGCGGGGGTCCCAACCGATTGACGACGGGCCCATAAGCGCCGGTCGGCTCCCCGAACGCCGGCATCGCGAGGGCGATTTTCCAGATTGCCGGCAGCAAACCGAGTCCGCCGAGCGCTGCGATGACCAGCCGCGGCCTCACTTCCTGCTCCCGCTGACACGCAGAATCGCCAGCGTCACCAGAAACAGGAGAGGCGTCGCCGCCGTACCCACCGCCAGCTCGGACAGCGCAACGTCCGGGGCCTGCAGCACAAAGAACAAGAGGGTCAGCACCAGCCCATTGGCGGCCATCGCAAAGACCTGGCGGCGGGGATCGCGCGTCAGCACGACGGCGGTTCCGGCGACCGCCGCGAGAACGAACAGCACCCCGAGCAGAACCCCGCTCATCGCGTTCGGCCGCTGCGCAGAACGATGGCGCGGGCGGCCGCGTGCGTCGTCGCCGACCCTGCCACGACCAGTGCCGCGTATATCGCCAGCGTTTTCAGGGCACGGTCGGAAACCCCATCCTGCAGCCATACCGCGAGCGTCACCGCGCCGCCCGTCACCGCGTTTACGAACGCCACCCAATGCAGCTTCGCCAACACCGTCCCCGAACGCAGAAAACCCCAGGACGCAATCCAGGCCGACAAGACGGCAAGCGCGAGAAAGACGCCGGTTGCCGCGCCTCTCACAGCCATCGTTCCACGAAAAGGGCGAAGAGCAGCGACGCCGGTACGGTCAACAGACACAGCATCAGCGCCAGGTCGATCGAGGAGGCCTGGTCGAAAGCGACCGACATCGTCACCAACACCGCCGCGCCGACCCCGCCCGCGAACTGAGCCGCGACGAGGCGGTTGTGGATCCCTCCGACACCGCATTCGTAGACAGCGAGGGCGACGGCCGGCATCAGCGCGATCGTCGCGGCGAGCCAAGGCGCTAAGTCGGCCACTGCTCATCTCCGCCGCGCGGACTGACAGCCAGACGATGCACGCGGAGCCGGTCGCCTTCATGCACCAGCGCAAACCGGTCCGGCGCCAGCGATATCGCGAGCAGCACGGCCGCCCGTCGCGTCGCGTCCGCCGCATTCCGTTCGCGTCCATGATCGAACGGCTGCTCGATGATGCCGCCGCGCGGCCGGCGGCATCCGGCCTTCAGGATGGCTAGCGCCGCTCGCGCCGCCGCAAACGGTACGCCTGCGACGGCCACGGCGAGAATGACGATCGCCTTCCACTCGAACCGAAAGCGGATCTCGGCCGCGCGCGACAGCGCCACCATCCACAGCGCCGCAAACCCGCCGCCGCACACTCCCAAGCCGATCTCGTCGGGGGAAAGCCGACCGACGAACAGCCAGTAACTCACCGACAACACGACGAAGGCAGCGCCGAATTCGCGCACGGCCAGCGCGCGCTTCAGCGCTCGACGAACTTGAAGAAACGGCTCGTCTTGCCGTCGATCTCGTCCTGCGCCAGGAGTGCGAGGCGTCTTGCGTCGAACGTCTTGAAGAAGGTGTCCCAATTGACCTCCTTCAATCGAGGCTCGCGGTCGCCAAAGTCGAAGCGGAGGACGCCGGCGCCCCCGCCGCCTTCGGTGCCTTCAACGACGGTGGGAACGCCGCCGCGCGCCTCCGCCCATTTCCGAATTTCCTCATGGTCGGTGATTTTGCGCGCGTCGCTCATAAGAGGGCCCTCCCGGTCAGCTCCCATCGTGCCCAACACGTCCCTGTCGCTCAGGTTCCGGACTCGCGACTGCAGAGACGCGGTCGACTATGGCGCAGGAACTTCTTCATCATCGTCGTGTTGAGAACATGACCTTCGCATGAGGTAAACATAACATAGGTTAAGAGGGGAGACATGGGGCAAGAATTTCCTCATTTGGTTTCTAATAAGCGGATCTTGGTAACCGGAGCGGCCGGATTTCTGGGATCGCATTTGGTCGAGTCTTTGCTGGACCAAAATAACGCCGTCGTTGGCCTGGACAATTTTTACAGCGGCAGTCGCCGGAACGTACTGCCTCTGCTCGACCGGCCCGGCTTCGAGATGGTGCGCCACGACGTGCGCGACAGTTTCGGAGGGACGTTCGACCTGATCTTCCACCTCGCGTGCCCGGCATCGCCGCCGATCTACCAGCGCGATCCGATCGTCACGGCCGAGACCTGCGTCCTCGGCGCGTTCAACGTGCTGCGCCTCGCGAAGGAAACCGGCGCGCGCGTGGTCTTCACCTCGACATCGGAAGTCTACGGCGATCCGGAGCAGCATCCGCAAACCGAGAGCTACCGCGGCAGCGTCAACCCGATCGGCCCGCGCGCCTGCTACGACGAAGGCAAGCGCATGGCCGAGGCGCTGTTCTTCGACTACCAGCGTCAGCACGGCGTCGACATCAAGGTCGTGCGCATCTTCAACACCTACGGCCCGCGCATGAACCCCGATGACGGCCGGGTCGTGTCGAATTTCATCGTGCAGGCGCTGCGCGGCGACGACATCACCATCTACGGCGACGGCAGCCAGACCCGCTCGTTCTGCTACGTCGACGACATGATCCGCGGGCTGCTGAGGATGGCGACCGCGCCGCGTAATTTCAGCGGCCCGGTCAATCTCGGCAATCCCGGCGAATTTACCATCGGCGAGCTTGCCCAGCTCATCCTCGACATCGCCGGGTCGCGGTCCCGCATCGTCCATGCGCCATTACCGGTGGACGATCCACGGCAGCGGCGGCCGGACATCTCGCTTGCTCTCGCCGCCCTGGATTGGGCGCCGGCGGTCGATCTGCGGGACGGATTGGCGCTGACCGTCGCGCATTTCGAGCGGCTGCTCGGCCCCGCCTATGCGGACGCCGCGCAATGACGCTAACGCCGGGAACCCGTCTGCCCGAGCGAGTGCTCGTCACCGGCGGCGCCGGTTTTATCGGCGCGCATCTGGCGGCCGAGCTGCTCGCCGCCGGCTGCGCGGTGCGTGTCCTCGACAATCTCGACCCGCAGGTCCACGCCGAGCGCCAGCGGCCGCGCTATCTGAGCAACGAGGCCGAATTTGTATTCGGTGACGTACGCTCGCCCGACACCGTGCGCGAGGCCCTCAAGGGTGTCGATGCCGTCTGTCACCTCGCCGCCGCGGTCGGTGTCGGTCAAAGCATGTACGAGATCGAGCGGTATACCGCCATCAACGACCTCGGCACCGCGGTGCTGCTCGAAGCGATGACTGCCAGTGACGTTCGGCGTCTGCTGGTTGCTTCATCGATGAGCATTTATGGCGAGGGGCTGGTGCGCGGACCCGCCGGCCTCTGCGATCCGCCGGAACGGTCGCTCGATCAGCTCAAGGCCGGGCGGTGGGAACTCGAAACCGACCGCGGCGAACCGCTTGAACCGGTGCCGACGCCGGAAAGCAAGGCGCCGGTGCTGGGCTCGATCTATGCCCTCAACAAGTACAACCAAGAGCGGATGTGCCTGATCTTCGGCCGCGCCTACGGCGTCGGCGTGGTGGCGACACGCTTTTTCAATGTCTACGGCCCGCACCAGGCGCTCTCCAACCCTTATACCGGCGTGCTCGCGATCTTCGCCGCCCGGCTCCTGAACGGGAAGCCGCCGCTGGTATTCGAGGACGGGATGCAGCGCCGGGATTTCGTGCATGTCCGCGACGTCGCCCGCGCCTGCCGGCTGGCATTGGAGACACCCGCCGCAACCGGACAGGTCGTCAACATCGGCTCCGGCCGAAGCCGCACGATCCTCGACGTGGCGCAGCTTCTGGCAGAGGCGACGGGACGCCACGACATCGCACCGGAATGCACCGGCAGGTATCGCGTCGGCGATATCCGTCACTGCTTCGCCGATATTTCGCTGGCACGCCGGCTGCTGGATTTCGAGCCGCGGGTCTCATTCGGCGACGGGCTCGTCGAACTGGCCGAGTGGCTGTCGACGCAGGTTGCGGTCGACCGCGTCGACCAGGCGACGGATGAGCTCGCCCGGCGGGGGCTCGTGGTATGAGCCGCGATCGCACCCGCGGCGCCGAATTGGGCGCCGTCGAATGGATCCGGCCCGGCGAGCACCAGAGGGTCCCGCGCGTTCTCGACGAATTGGCGGCCATCGGCGCGAGGCATCTGCGCACCGGGATTTCCTGGGCCGACTATCATCGTCCGGACGGGCACGACTGGTACGCCTGGCTCCTCCCCGAATTGTCGCGCCACGTCGAGCTGCTGCCGTGTTTTCATGCCACGCCGCCGTCGCTCGGCGTCACCGAAAAATCGTCGGCGCCCCCGCGCGAACCGAAGGCCTACGCCGATTTTCTCGACATTTTCGTGACCGCGTTCGGCGAGCATTTCGAGTGGGTCGAACTGTGGAACGAACCGTCGAATCTCCTCGACTGGGACTGGCGGCTCGATCCCGAGTGGAACATCTTCTGCGAGATGGTTGGCGGCGCCGCCTATTGGATGCGGCAGCGCGGCAAAAAGGTGCTGCTCGGCGGCAACTGCCCGACCGACCTCAACTGGCTGCGGCATATCGCGAAGAACGGCGTCCTCGCCTATGTCGATGCGATCGGCGCGCACGGCTTTCCCGACACCTGGTCGATCGATTGGCGCGGGTGGGACGCGGAACTTGCCGGCATCCGCCACTGTCTGGCCGAGATCGGCCACGACCTGCCGCTGTGGATCACCGAAGCGGGTTTCTCGACGTGGCGCCATGACGAGGCGCGGCAGGCACGCGAGCTGCTGGCGGCAATCGGGGCCGACGCCGAGCGGGTGTACTGGTACAGCCTGGAGGACCTCGCGCCGTCGCTGGCGACGCAGCAGGGCTTTCACATCGACGACCGTCATTACCGCATGGGCCTGTTCCGCAGCGACGGAACGCCAAAACTTGCCGCTCGCCGCCTGCGTAAGGGCGGGCAACCGAACCTGGCGGCGACCCTCGAACTGGCCGCGCCGAGCCTCAAGATCGCGGCGCCGCGCACCGTCGTCACCGGCGGGGCCGGGTTTCTCGGCTCCAATCTCGTCGACCGCCTCGCCACCGAGGGACGGAATGTCCTGATCGTCGACAGCCTGGCGCGCGACCGGGTCGAAGAAAACCTAGAGTGGCTGCTTGCGCGCCACCGGAGAAGGATCGCGGTCGAGATCGCCGATGTGCGCGACCCCTTCGTCGCGTTCGAGACCATCAAGGGCGCCAACGGCGTCATCCACCTCGCGGCGCAGGTGGCGGTGACGACCAGCGTCGCCGACCCGATCGAGGATTTCGAAATCAACGCCCGCGGCACGCTCAACGTGCTCGAAGCGGTACGCAGCGGCGCGCCCGACGCACCGATCGTCTTTGCCTCGACCAACAAGGTCTACGGCGAGTTCATCCCGCGCCAGCAGATGGTTCGCGAAGGACGGCGCTATCTGCCGCGCGACCCGAGCCTGCGCGGAGGCGTCGACGAGACGACGCCGTTGTCGCTGCACAGCCCGTATGGCTGCTCGAAGGGGGTGGCCGACCAGTATGTGCTCGATTACGCGCGCGTTTACGGGCTGAAGACCGCGGTTCTGCGGATGAGCTGCCTCTATGGCCCGCGCCAGTTCGGCACCGAGGACCAGGGCTGGGTCGCGCATTTCCTGATCTCGGCGCTCGCCGGCGCCCCGATCACGATCTTCGGCGACGGCTATCAGATGCGCGACGTGCTCTATGCCGACGACGCGGTCGACGCCTATCTGCGAGCCTTGCGCTTTGCCCGGGACACCGGCGGCGGCCGAGCCTTCAATCTCGGCGGCGGGCCCGGCAACGCGTTCAGCCTGCGCGAGCTGCTCGCGCTGATGCCCGACCTGGTCGGGGCGACGCCGCGGACGGAGTTTGCCGGCTGGCGGCCGGGCGACCAGGCCTGGTACGTCTCCGACACCTCCGCCTTCACGGCCGCGACCGGCTGGCGGGCGCGGATCGCACCCAGCGACGGCCTGCGCCGGCTGGCCGCATGGCTTCGCGCGACGATGCCCGGCTCGGCCAACGAAAGGGCGGAGGCGTTGGCATGAGGGTCGCGCTCGTCAATCCGGCCTGGAACTTCGCCGGCAGCATTTATTTCGGCTGCCGCGAACCGCACCTGCCGCTCGAATTCGGGTGCGCCAAGGCGTTGCTCGAACGAGCCGGCCACAAGGTCGAGATCGTCGACGCCCACCTGTACGGGATGAGCCACGACGAGATGGCGGCCCGGGTGCGGAGCGGCCGGCCGGACATGATCGTGCTGACGACCGCGCCGACCTACCTGTTCTGGCGCTGCGCCCCGCCGGAGCTGCGCGTGCCGCAAGAGGCGCTGGCCGCGCTCGCGGATTTGCCGGCGCTGAAGGTCGCCGTCGGCCCCCACGGCTCCACCACGCCGCACGCGACGCTCGCGAAGCTGCCGGTCGACATCGCGGTCATGGGGGAATGTGAGGAGGCGCTGGTCGAGATTGCCCGCGGCGGGCATGCCGTCCGCGGCACCGCGATCCGCCGCGACGGCGGGGCATGGATCTTTGGCGCGCCGCGCACGGCCCGCTTCACCGACCTGCCGCCGCTGGCCTGGGACGACGAGGACATCGCCCGCCATCATCACCACCATCACCGCTTCGACGCAGCGCCCCTCGGTCCCGGCGCCGAGGTCGAAGCGTCGCGCGGCTGCCCTTACCGCTGTTCGTTCTGTGCCAAGGAGACGCATCGCGACGTCTATCGCCGGCGCGACCTCACGCCGCTGCTCGCCGAGATCGACCGGCTGATCGCCCAGGGCGTCGAGTACCTCTATTTCATCGACGAGATTTTTCTGCCGAACCGGCCGCTGCTCGCCGCATTGGCCGAACGCAAAATCCGGTTCGGGGTGCAGACGCGCATCGATCTGTGGAAGCCCGACATGCTCGGGCTGCTCGGCGACGCCGGCTGCGCGTCGGTGGAGGCGGGCGTCGAGAGCCTGTCGCCCGAGGGCCGCGACCTCCTCGACAAGAACTGCCGGGTTTCGACCGACCGGCTCGCCGAGCTGCTGGTGCTCGCGAAGCGGCACATCCCGTTCGTCCAGGCCAATCTGATCGAGATGCCGCACGACGACGCGGCGACTGTCGAGACCTGGCGCGAGATGTTGCGCGGAAGCGGCGTCTGGGCCAACGACCCGGTCCCGCTGTTCCCCTATCCGGGATCGCCCGATTACCGCCGCTTGTGGGGCGAGCCGGACGACGGGGCCTGGGAACGCGCCGTCGACTATTACATCGACCGTTTCGGCCGCTTCAGCGACGTGCAGCACGGGCGGCCGCTGCCGCTGCGGGCACTGGAGCATGCGCCGGCATGAGCGGGCAAATGCCTCGCCGCATCCTGATGACCGGCGATGCGATCGGCGGCGTGTGGAATTATTCGCTGCAGCTCATCGAGGCGCTGGCGCCATACGGCATCGAAGTCACGCTCGTCGTGATGGGCGGCCAGCCGTCGCCCGAACAGCGGCGCGCGGCCGCCGCCTTGCCGAACCTCTGGCTGATCGGCAGCGGGCTGAGGCTCGAGTGGATGCGGGATTGCGCGGCGGATTTGCTGGGGGCGCAAGAGCTGTTGTTGGAGCTTGAGGCGCGCTACGCCCCCGATATCGTCCACGTCAACGGCTACGCCGGCGCCGCCGCCGGCTTCGCGGCGCCGGTCGTGGTCGTCGCCCATTCGTGCGTGCCGAGCTGGTGGCGGGCCTGTCGCCGGGAGCCGATACCGCGCTGTTGGGACGCGTATCGCCTGCGCCTGCGGCGGGGCCTCGCCGCGGCGCGCTGCGTGGTGTCGCCGAGCCGCGCCTTTCTCGACAGCTTCACCGCGGCCAACGGAGCTGTGCCGCGGTCGCGCGTCATACGCAACGGGCGCGACCCGCGGCGATACGAACCCCACGGCAAGCGGCCGTTCGTGCTCGCCGCCGGTCGTCTGTGGGATGAGGCGAAGAACATCGGCGCCGTTTGCCAGGCAGCCGCGCTGCTCGCCGATCCGGTGCTCGTGGCCGGCGAGGGAATCCTGCCGGACCCCATGCCGCCCAATCTCCATCTCCTCGGGCGGCTCGACAGCGACGAGCTGGCGGCGCGGATGGCCGAGGCCGCCGTGTTCGCGGCGCCGGCGCGCTACGAGCCGTTCGGGCTCGCCGTTCTCGAAGCGGCCCTGTCGGGTTGCGCCCTCGTCGTCGGCGACATCCCGACGATGCGCGAGTTGTGGGACGGTGCGGCGTGCTTTGTCGATCCCGACGATCCCGATGCCTTGGCGTCGGCGATCGCGCCCTTGCTGGCGGATGCCGGCGCCGCGCTGTCGGCGGGCCAGGCGGCGCGAGGCCGTGCTCTGGAATACGGCGCGGCGGAGATGGCGCGCGGCTATTTCGACCTCTACCGCGAGCTGCTCGCGCCTGCCCGTTCGACGATCGTCGGGGAAGCGGCGGCATGAAGATATGCTTTGTGGTCCATTCGGTGGTCTCGTGCTGGAACAACGGCAACGCGCATTTCCTGCGCGGCGTGATCGCGGCGCTGCAAACGCTGGGACACACCGTCTCGGTGCTGGAGCCGGCCGACGGCTGGAGCCGGGCGAACCTGGCCGCGGATGCCGGCGAGGCGGCCCTCGCAGAGAATGCCGCGCGTTTCCGCCACCTCGCCCCTCGGGCGCACCATTCCGTGCCGCAGGCGCTCGACGCCCTCGCCGCCGCAGAGCCGGACCTTGTCGTCGTTCACGAATGGAACACGCCCGGTCTCGTCAACGCGATCGGCGCCCGACGCCGGGCCGGCGAGCGCTTTGTGCTGCTGTTTCACGACACCCACCATCGCGCGCTGTCGCAACCGGAAGAAATGTCGCGTTTCGAGCTGTCCGGTTATGACGGCATCCTGGCTTTCGGCGCCTGTATCGCGGAGATCTACCGGCTTCAGGGCTGGGGCCGGCGGGTCTGGACCTGGCATGAGGCCGCCGACACGACGCTGTTCCGTCCGCTGTCGGCGCCGTCTCCGCAAGGGGAGCTCGTCTGGATCGGCAACTGGGGCGATGGAGAGCGCGGCGAGGAGCTGCGCGAATTCCTGGTCGAGCCGGCGACGCAGCTTGGATTGCGGACAACCGTGTTCGGCGTCCGCTACCCGGCGGAGGCGCTGGCGGCGCTCGACCGCGGCGGCATCCGCTATGCCGGCTGGCTGCCCAATCACCGCGTACCGGAGTGCTTTGCCGGGCATCGTGTCACCCTGCACGTGCCGCGCCGCCCCTATGCCGAGGCGTTGCCCGGCATTCCGACGATCCGCGTGTTCGAGGCGCTGGCCTGCGGCATTCCGCTGATCAGCGCGCCGTGGAGCGACGAGGAAAACCTGTTCCCGCGCGGCGCCTACCTGACGGCGCGCGACGGCGACCAGATGCGGCGCCACCTCGCGGCGGTACTCGCCGACCGCGACCTCGCCGACGCCTTGCGCGGCAACGGGCTTGCCGCGATCCGCACCCGCCATACCTGCGACCACCGCGCGGCGGAACTGCTCGGCATCTACGCCTCGCTCGCCGAGCACGACCGGACCGTGGAGGCCGCGCAATGAATTTGGCGTTTTTCGGTTCGAGCCTGGTATCCGCCTACTGGAACGGCGCGGCCACCTATTACCGCGGCTTGATCAAGGCGCTGGCGGCGCGCGGCCACCGCGTCGCCTTCTATGAGCCGGATGCGTTCGAGCGTCAGCAGCATCGCGACATCGTCGACCCCGATTGGGCGCGCGTCGTCGTCTATTCACCGGTCGTCGCCGAGATGGAACGGATGCTCGACGAGGCCGCCTCGACCGCCGACATCCTCGTCAAATGCAGCGGCGTCGGCGTGCTGGACCGCGAATTGGAAGCGGCGGTGCCGGCGCGACGGCGGCCGGGGCAGTCGGCGCTCTTCTGGGATGTCGACGCACCGGCGACACTGGCCGCGATCCACGCCGATCCGGCCGATCCGATGCGGCTCCTGATCCCGCATTACGACGCGGTGCTGACTTATGGCGGCGGCGAGAAAGTCGTCGAGGTCTACACGCGGCTTGGAGCCCGGGACTGCGTGCCGATCTACAACGCGCTCGACCCGGACACCCACCACCCGGTTCCGGTGCGGGAAGAGTTCGCCAGCGCGCTGTCGTTTCTCGGCAACCGGTTGCCCGACCGCGAAGAACGGATCGACGAATTTTTCCTCGCCGCCGCCGCCCGGCTTCCGGGCGAGGTCTTTCGCCTGGGCGGAAGCGGCTGGGCCGACAAGCCGATGCCGCCCAACGTCATCTACAGCGGCCATGTCTACACGCGCGACCACAACGCCTTCAATTGCGCGGCCAAAGCCGTGCTCAACGTCAATCGCCAGAGCATGGCGAGCATCGGCGCGTCACCGCCCACCCGAATTTTCGAGGCGGCCGGAGCCGGCGCATGCATCATCAGCGACCGGTGGGACGGGATCGCGGAGTTCCTCGAACCCGGGCGCGAAATCCTCCTCGCCGATAACGGCCCGGTCGTCGCCGACCTGGTTTCCGCGCTGACGCCCGCGGATGCCCGGGGGATCGGCGAGGCGGCTCGGCGGCACGTGCTCGCGGCGCACACCTACCGGCATCGCGCGGCGGAGTTGGAGGCGGTGCTCGAAGGCCGCGACCGCTGGCGCGAAGCCGGCTGAAATGGGCCGTCTCGTCTTTATCGGCCTGTCGATCACCTCATCCTGGGGCAACGGGCACGCGACGACCTATCGCGGCCTGATCAGGGCGCTGGCGCGGCGCGGCCACGAGGTGCTGTTCCTGGAACGCGACGCACCGTGGTACGCCGCCAACCGCGACCTTCCCGAGCCGCCCTATTGCCGCACGATCCTTTACCGGGATTTGGATGATTTGCAGGAGCGAGGCGATAAGGCGGTTCGCGAGGCCGATGCGGTAATCGTAGGGTCTTATGTATCCGACGGGATCGAAGTCGGCCGCTGGGCCATCGAGCGGGCGAGCGGTCCGGTCGCCTTCTACGACATCGACACGCCGGTCACCTTGGCGAAGCTCGACGCCGGCACGGCCGACTACATCGATGACGCGCTCGTCCACGATTACGACCTCTATCTGTCGTTCAGCGGCGGCCCGACACTGCGCCGGCTGGAGGCGATGGGCAGCCCGCGCGCGGCGGCGCTCTACTGCTCGGTCGACTCCCATGTGCATGGCCCCGTCATCGTCGAGCCGTCGTGGCGGCTCGGCTATCTCGGCACCTATTCGGCCGACCGGCAGCCGTTGCTGTCGGCGCTGCTGCTGGAGCCGGCGACCCGGCTTGGGGCATCCGCCTTCGTCGTCGCCGGACCGCAATACCCGCCCGGCATCGAGTGGCCGGTCAATGTGAGGCACATCGAGCACCTGCCGCCGGGCGAGCATGCCGCCTTCTACTGCGCGCAGGATTTTACCCTCAACATCACGCGGGCCGACATGAAAGCGGCAGGTCATTCACCAAGCGTGCGGCTGTTCGAGGCGGCCGCCTGCGGCGTGCCGGTCATCACCGACCCGTGGCCGGGCTTGGAGGAATTTTTCCGTGCGGGCGACCAGATTCTCGTCGCGGAGGCGGCGGACGACGTCGTGGCCATACTCGAACGCGTTTCACCGGAAAAACGACGCGCGCTCGCGACTGCCGCGCGCAGCGCCGTACTCGCCCGCCACACCTGCGATCACCGGGCGGCCGAGCTTGAAGCGCTCCTGCAAACTTCCGCGAGAAACAGGCGCCGCGATCAGAGACTCATTCCTGGGCACCTGCTGAGCGGGAACGCGGGTCAGGCGGCCCCGTTGGTGAAAGCACCGACGGGAGATGCGTGATGGCGACGGCACGAGCGAAGGACGCGGTCGAGAAGGTCTTGAGCGAGCGCAAGCAGGCGATCTCGCTGGCGGAGCCAGGCCGAGCCCGCCAGTGCGAGAAAGCGAGCTGACGGCCGGTCGCGTCTTCACATGGCCGCTGACGGGGCAGCACCCGAAATCCGTTCCGAACCCGCCGCGGCCGCCCGATCGGCGCGGCTGCGGCACGTCGCCGACGATATGCCCGGCATCGCGCGGCGGCCCGCCGCCAGCGGCTTCGACTATCTCGACCAGTCCGGCAACCTCGTCCGCGATGTCGCGACGCTGAGCCGCATCAAGGCGCTCGCCATCCCGCCGGCATGGACGAAGGTGTGGATCTGTCCCCTCCCAAACGGGCATATCCAGGCGACCGGGCGCGATGCCCGAGGCCGGAAGCAATATCGCTATCACCCGCGCTGGCGCGAGGCGCGCGACGAGACGAAGTTTGACCGGATGCTCGTCTTCAGCCGGGTGCTGCCGCGCATTCGCACGCGGGTCGACGCCGATTTGCGCCGGCATGGCCTGCCGCGCGAGCGGGTGCTCGCGGCGATCGTGCGGCTGCTCGAGCTGACGCTTTTTCGCATCGGCAACAGCGAATATTCGAAGACCAACAACAGCTTCGGCCTGACGACGCTGCGCAACCGCCACGCCGCAATCAGCGGCAATACGATCCGCCTGGCCTTCCGCGGCAAGAGCGGCGTGTGGAACGAGGGCCGGGTCAGCGACCGGCGCCTCGCGCGCATCGTCAAGAACTGCCGCGACCTGCCGGGATATGCGCTCTTCCAGTATCTCGACGATGCCGACGAGCGGCACACGATCGGCTCGGTCGACGTCAACGACTACCTGCGCCAGATCAGCGGCGAGGAGATTACCGCCAAGGATTTCCGCACCTGGGCCGGGACCTATCTCGCGGCGATGGCTTTGCAGGAACCGGGCGCGGCCGCCTCCCCGACGGAGCGCCGTTCGACGCTGCTGCGAGCGGTCGAACAGGTTGCCGCGCATCTCGGCAACACGGTGGCGGTTTGCCGAAAGTGCTACATCCACCCGGCGATCTTCGACGGTCATCTCGACGGGACACTGAGCAAGACGCTCGACGAGCGCATACGCACCTATCAATCGCGGCACGTCGCGCGGATGAGCGCTGAAGAAACCGCCGTCACGGCATTCCTCCGCCTGCGGCTTCGCAGGCGGTCCGCATCCGCATCGGCGACCAATCACCGCTAAGCTTGGCGACGCTAAGCTTGGCGACGCTAAGCTTGGCGGCGTTAAGGTTGGCGGCGTTAAGGTTGGCCTTGGCCGCCGCCCGAACCATAGATATTGCCGGTCGCGGAGCTCGCATCGTCGGCGGCAAGCTGGACGTAGATGGAGGCAAGCTCGACAGGCTGCCCGGGCCGGCCCAACGCTGTCTGGTTGCCGAACTTCTCGTACTTTCCCTCGGGCGCCCCACCGCTGATCTGCAACGGCGTCCAGATCGGCCCCGGCGCCACGCCATTGACCCGGATGCCTTTGGGGCCGAGTTGCTTCGCCAACGACTTCACGTAATTCATCGTGGCGGCCTTCGTCTGGGCATAGTCGTACAAATCCGGCGAGGGATCGTAGGCTTGCTCGGAGGTCGTGCCGATGATGCACGCGCCGGGTTTCAGATGGGGCAGCGCCGCCTTGATGATCCAGAACGGCGCGTAGATGTTGGTCTTCATCGTCGTGTCGAAATCCTCGGTGGTGATGTCGAGGATCGAGTCTTTGGATTGCTGGCGGCCGGCGTTGCACACGACGACGTCGAGACCGCCGAGCTTTTGCAGCGCCTCGCCGACGAGCTGTTCGCAGAACGCCTCGTTACGCAAATCCCCGGGGATGGCGACGGCGTTCCGGCCGGCGTCCTTGATGAGCTGGATGACCTCCTGCGCGTCCGGCTCCTCGGTGGGATAATAATTGATCGCCACGTCCGCCCCTTCCCGCGCGAAGGCGATGGCCGCCGCGCGTCCCATCCCCGAATCGCCGCCGGTAATGAGGGCTTTGCGCCCTGCGAGCCGACCAGAGCCGCGGTAGCTCGTTTCGCCGTGATCGGGCTTGGGGTCCATGTCGCGAGCCAGACCGGGCCATTGCTGCGTCTGTTTACGAAACGGGGGGTGAGGATATTTCGAACGGGGGTCGGTCATCGTGTCCTCGCGGCTCTTGGTATTGCGGGCAGGCTGATCTTGTTGTGCCAGCGCGGGACCGGCCGCCATCGCCGCGACACCCGCGCCGACCATCAACCGCCGGGATAATCCTCGATCCATAAATCTGCTCCATCGCTACTCGGGCGGATGAGCCGGCTTCACAAGAAAGCCGCTCCGGCGGTCGCGCCGGAGCGGCCTCGCCGCGCGGCGGTTACGCGACCTGGGTGCCCAACTGCGCTTTGCGGGTCTGGAACTCCTCGCGCATGGCTTCGAGCTGCTCCGTGTCGAACTCGTCGCGCGCGCAGCTGAAACCGGTGCTCTCTTCCTCGCCCACATGATGCTCGATCAGGTCGATGAGCACCTTGAGCTCCCCGTTCCAACGGTCGCTCATGGGATCGCCCAGGTTCAACATCTTGCGAACCTGCTGTTCGGCGGCTGCGTGCTCGCTCGTGCCTTCATGGCCAAAGCGGCGCGATTCCACGGATTTGCCGTTCTCGAGGCGCTGGTACAGCACCTGCTGTTCCGCATCGAGATGCGGCAGCAGCTTGTTCTTCATCACGGTAAAGAGGCGCGTGCGCTCCGCACCGTTGTCGCAGTCCTGAATCTCCCCGAGCAGCGTGTCGACCTCGCTGTGATCGTTGTGCAGATCCTGAAGGATGCCCTCGGCAATCCCGAGCATTTCGCGAATCATGGGTAATTCCTTCCAATTTAGGATGTTGACCTGCAAACGCCGCTGATATCCTTAAGTTCTGACGGTTTGTTTTTCGAGCTGGCGGCTGTATTGCGAACCTCAGCGAGTGCTTTCGCGTCGGGTTGCCGGATGCCGCTGGCTCTCCGGGGGCTTTCACAGCTCACCGCGGCCGGCCAGCTCCTTGATGCGGTCGGCGGTCCGCAGCGCGATCGCCTGAATGGTCAGCGATGGGTTGACGCCGCCTACGGTCGGAAATACCGACCCGTCGCAAATCCATAAATTCGGGATGTCCCAACTGCGGCAATCGGCGTTGACGACGCTGGTGCGGGGATCGTCGCCCATCCGCGCGGTGCCGTTGAGGTGGCAGGTGTCGTCGACCTGGTCCCACAAATCGCGGGCGTTGGCGGCGTCGAGGCAATCGTGCATCGCCTGCATCGAGTGGCGGATCAGCCGCCTGTCGTTGTCGCCGTAGGAAAAGCTGACCCGCGCGACCTTGAGGCCGTGCTCGTCGGTCTCGTCGGCGAGAGTCACGCGGTTGTGCTCGTCGGGCATGATCTCGCCGACGATCTTGACCCCGACCGAGTGGTTGTACTTTTCCATCTCGTCGCGCAGCCGCTGGCCCCAGAGGCCGCGTGCGCTGGTGACGATGCCTGCCCAGGTGACCGGCAGCGGCCCTTGCGACATGTAGCAATAGCCGCCGAAGAAATCCTTGCCCTTGTCCTCGTAGTTCCAGTGCTCGCTGATGCTTAGCGAGGGTGGCCCCTTGTACCAGCGCACCTCCTCTTCCATCGTGCCGAAGACTGCCTGGTTCGCCTGCACCATCAGGTTGCGGCCGACGAGGCCCGAACCGTTGCCGAGACCGTCGGGGTGTCGGAGATCGGCGGAATTCAGCAGCAGCCGCGGGGTCTCGATCGCGTAGCCGGCGACGACGACGTTCTTCGCGCGCTGGAAACGCCACTTTCCTTCGCGGTGGTAATGGATTCCGGTGGCGCGGCCGGTTTTGGCATCCGTCTCGATGCGCCCGACCATCGCGAGGTCCCGGATCTCGGCGCCCGCGGCGACGGCGCGCGGTATCCAGGTGATCAGCGCGCTCTGCTTGGCGTTGGTCGAGCACCCGGCGACGCAAAAGCCGCGATAGACGCAAGGCGGCGACTGCCCGCGCGGCGCCGACACGGTCGCGAGCGGGGTCGGCGCCCAGCCGATCCCCAATTTCTCGCAGCCGCGCGCCAGCGTGAGCGCCGCCGCGTTGAGCTCGTGCGGGCGATAGGGATAGCGCGGCCGCCTTGGCCCCCAGGGGTAGTTGACCGGCCCGGAAATCTTCAGCGCCTGCTCGACCTGGGTGTAATAGCCCCACATCTCGCGCCAATCGACCGGCCAGTCGGCGCCGTATCCGAGCAGCGTCCGCGCCTTGAACCATTCGGGCCGAAAGCGCAGCGATACCATGGCGAAATGCACGGTGCTGCCGCCGACCGAGCAGCCGCTGTTGTTCGCACCGAGCTGCAACGGGTCCTCACCGTCGCAGACCCGCTCGCCGGTCCAGTAGAGCTTGTGCTGGTGCGCCTCGTCGGAGGCGAAATCCTCGAGCGGCCGCCACCACGGGCCGGCATCGAGGCCGACGACCGAAAAGCCGAGCTCGGCCAGCCGGCAGGCGAGCGTGCCGCCGCCGGCGCCGGTGCCGACGATTGCGAAATCGACCGCGTCGTCATCGCCGTATTCGCGCATCGGGACCCAGCCGCCGACGCGAAACGGGTCGGGCGCGCGCCCGTCTTTGCCGCGCGGCGTCTGCTGCGGGTCGTCAGCCAACGCGGTCATTGGCCGTGCGGGCTTCCGCTTCGTGCCCGGGTTTCGCCTCGGCCGCCTCCCACGGATCGCGGCGGTCGAAATCCATCCGCACGTAGCCGCGCGGGCTTGCGGGGCCACCGAACCCGATCTCGCTCCACGCGGTTGGCTGGCCGTAATACTGGGTCGCGATGTCGAACAGTAGGCGCTTGGCGAAAAACACCTTCGGCTGCATCCCTTCCCACGCGTCGCCTGCGATCGTTCCGTCCTCAATCGCGCGCAGCAGCGCGTCCCGTTCGGCCTCGTCGAGTTCCGCAAAGCCGACACCGTGGCGACGCCGGGCCTCGGCCTCGATCCCGACCAGTCCCCGGCGCCAGGCCTCGCGCAGCGGCGGCAGGCGATGGTCGCGATAGCCGTCGGCGTTGTCCTCGAACAGCTTCGCGTCGATCAGCGCCGCGAGCGGCACCGGCTGCCGATCGGCTGGCTGCGGCACGATGCGGGCGCAGACCGCCTCGAGCGTGCGAAATTCCTCGGCCGAGAGGAAACGCGGCTCGCGCGGCAGGGCGAGACGCTGGTCGATGACCCGGCGCGTCTGCTCGTTCCACGACGGCGATTGCCGTTTGGCAAGTACATCGTATCCCGGAAAGCGGTCGCTCATCACTCGCGCTCCAGCAGCTTCAAGGCCGCGAGACCGGCGAGCGCCAGCGCGGTAAAGGCCGGCGGCGCCGGCAGCGGGGGGCCGTTGAGGACATTTTGCGACCAGTTGCGCCAGCCGCCCATGTTGCGCTGGATGCCATAGGCGTGAAACGCGGCGCCGGCCAGCCCGACACCGGTCAGCGCCTTGAGCGCGAGCGCCGCCGGGCCGGCAAGCCGCGGGCAGACCGTCGCGCCGGCGAGCAGCGCCGCCGCGACCGGCGGCGCGGTGACCGGGATCACCATCGCCGGATTATGATAGGCGCCGCGGAAATGCATCAGCGCCGCCTCGCCCGACGCGCCGACGAGGCCGAGCGACACGAGCCGCGCGATCGCCCGACCCGGCACCAACCCGAACAGCGCGCGACTGCCGCGCAACCGCTCGGCGATGCCGCCCAGCATCCCGGCAAGGCTCAACGCGAACGGCGCGCCGATCGGCGCCGCGTAGAACAGGTTGAGCCAACTCCACCCGCCCGGCCGCTTCATGATGTTGTAGAAATGGAACCCGGTGCCGATGACGCCGGTGACGGCCGCCAGCACTTGCCCGGAATGACGGATCGCGCTCGGCCGCGAGCCGCGGTCGGTGGCGCCGTGCACGCTCGCGCCAAGCGCCTGGGCGGCCACCACCAGCGGCAGGACCATGTTCTTGTTGTGAAACGCGCCGCGGTAATGCTCGGTCGCGCTGTCGGCAAGCGCCGCGGTCGCCAGCAGCGCCGAGGCGCCGCTGAGCCGCGTCGCCGCGGCGGTGCGCGCGGGTCCTGGAATGGCGGTGGCTCGCGGGCGCACCGCGGCCTCGATGGCCGCGGCAATCGCCGCCGTCGTGAACGAGGTCAGCGCCAGCCCTGCCGTCGATTGCGCCGCCATCAGGCCACCCCAGGGATCACTTGCCCTTGGGGGATCACTTGCCCTTGCCCGGCAGCACCGAAGCCAGCACCTGCCGCGCCGTGCCCATGATGACGCTGCCCTCCTCCGGATCGCCCTCCCAGAGGGTCGTGGCAAAGGCCTTCGCCTGCTTCAGCGTGATATGCGGCGGCAGCGGCGGGACCTCGGGGTCGGTCTTGAACTCGATCACCGTCGGCCGGTCGGCGGCGAGCGCCTCTTCCCAGGCCACCGCGACCCGATCCGGACTGTCGACGTAGATGCCCTTGAGCCCGATCAGCTCGGCGAATTTGTGGTACGGCACGTTGGGAATTTGTTGCGAGGCGTCGAATTTCGGGTCCCCTTCCATGACCCGCTGCTCCCAGGTGACCTGGTTCAGATCCTCGTTGTTGAAGACGGCGCAAATCCAGTGCGGGCTCTTCCACTGGCGCCAGTATTTGGCGACGGTGATGAGCTCGGCCATGTTGTTCATCTGCATCGCGCCGTCGCCGACGAGGGCGATCACCGGCCGGTCCTGATGCGCGAACTTGGCGGCGATCGCATAAGGCACCGCCGCGCCCATCGAGGCGAGCCCGCCGGACAGCGAGCACATCATGCCGCGCCGGATTTTCAGGTCGCGGGCGTACCAGTTGGCGCAGGAGCCGCTGTCGCTGGTGATGATCGCGCGTTCAGGGAGGCGCGGCGACAATTCCCAGGCGACGCGCTGCGGGTTGATCGGGTTCGCCGGCTGCATCGCCCGGTCCTCGAGCGTTTTCCACCAGTCCCGGGTCCACCCCTCGACCTCTTTGCGCCAGGCGAAATCGGTCTTCGCGCGCAACAGCGGCAGCAGCGCCTTGAGCGTCTCGGCGGCGTCGCCGCAGAGGTTCACGTCCATCGGATAGCGCAGGCTCAGCATCTCGGAGGCGATGTCGATCTGCACGGCGCGCGCCTGGCCCTCCTTGGGCAGGAATTCCGCATAGGGAAAGCCCGACCCGATCATCAGGAGCGTGTCGCATTCGGTCATCAGCTTCCACGACGGCTCGGTGCCGAGCATCCCGATCGACCCGGTCACCCAGGGCAGATCGTCCGGCAGCACCGCCTTGCCGAGCAGCGCCTTGGCGACGCCGGCGCCGAGCCGGTTGGCGACTTCGATGACCTCGTCCGTCGCCTTGAGCGCGCCGGCGCCGACCAGGATCGCGACTTTCTTGCCCTGGTTCAGCACCTCGGCGGCCTGTTGCAGCTCCCGCTCATAGGGCACGATTTTCGGCGCGGCGTAGCCGATGCCCGAATGCAGCGTGCCGTGCGCTCGCGGCGGCTCCTCGTATTCAAGCTCCTGGAGGTCGTTCGGGAAAACGATCGCCGTCACGCGGTGCTGGGCGATCGCGATGCGCACGGCTCGATCGGTCAAGTGACGCACCTGCGCCGGCATCGTCGCGGTGTGGACGAGCGCCCCCGCCACGTCCTTGAACATCGCGTTGAGGTCGACTTCCTGCTGATAATGGCCGCCGATCGCGGTCCGCGCCTGCTGCCCGGCGATGGCCAGCACCGGCATGTGATCGAGCCGGGCGTCGTAGAGCCCGGTCATCAGATGCGCCGCGCCAGGCCCCGAGGTCGCAATGCATACACCCAGCTCGCCGGTGAATTTGGCGTGGGCCGAGGCCATGAACGCGGCCATCTCCTCGTGCCGCACCTGGATGAACTCGATCTTGCCCTCGGCCCGCTGCAACGCGCCGAAGACCCCGTTGATGCCGTCGCCGGGGTAGCCGTAGATGCGACGCACGCCCCACTCGTACAGGCGCTCCACAAAGAAATCGCCGACCGTTTTGGCCATGTAATGCCGACCTTGTCGCAGGGGTTTGAACGGAAAGGCGGAAGGCAACCTTCGGCCTTGCTATTCCGTTCAACGTTGCGTCGGCGGCGCGGTTCCTGGATCCGGAGCGATGGGACGGTGAGCAAACGGATCGAAGATTACGCCCTGATCGGCGACCGCCGCAGCGCCGCCCTGGTGGCGCGCGACGGCGCGATCGACTGGCTCTGCTGGCCGCATTTCGACAGCGACGCCTGTTTCGCGGCGCTTTTGGGCGATGACAGCCATGGAAGCTGGCGCATCGCGCCGACCGGGACGGGCAAGGTTTCGCGGTATTATCGCGGCGACACGCTGATCCTCGAAACCCGCCACGACACCGCGACCGGCATCGTCCGCGTCACCGACCTGATGCCGATCGATGCGACGCATCGCGCAATCATTCGCCAGGTGACGGGCGAGAGCGGCAAGGTCGCCATGGCCTGCGACCTGTCGCCGCGCTTCGACTATGGCAGCATTCCGCCCTGGCTTCGTGCGGAGCCTCGGGTCGTGCGCGGGGTCGTGGGGCCGGACCTGGTGGTGCTGCGCGCGCCGGTCGATGTGGACTGCAAGCATGAGCGCATTGTCGCCGAATTCACCGTCACCGCCGGCGACACCCTTACCTTCACGCTGCAATACGGCGTCGCGCACAAGCCCGAGCCGGAGCCGCTCGACGCGGCGGGGGCGATCGCGGCCACCGAAGCATACTGGCGCGAGTGGATCGGCAAGTTCCGCGCACCGACGGATTGGCCGGAACCCGTCAAACGCTCGCTGCTCACGCTCCAGGCGCTTACCGAGGCCGAGACCGGCGGCATCATCGCCGCGCCGACCATGGCGCTGCCTGAGGTGCCGGGCAGCGACCGCAACTGGGACTATCGCTACACCTGGCTCCGTGATTCGACCTTTGCGCTCACCGCCTTTCTCAACTCCGGCTATCGCGACGAGGCGATCTGCTGGCGCGACTGGCTGCTCCGCACCGCGGCAGGCACACCGGGACGGCTGCGCACGATGTATCGCAGCGACGGCAGCCGCCACACGATACCCCATGACGTCGACCGGCTGCCGGGATGGGAGGGCGCCCGGCCGATACACGTCGGGAACCCGGCGCCCGACCAGTTCCAGCTCGACATCTATGGCGAGGTGGTCGATTCGCTGCATTTGTGCGAGCAGGCGGGGCTCGGCGACCGCCCATGGGACATCGCGGTCGAGACGGAGCTGGCCTCGCACATCGCCGAGGTTTGGGAGAAGCCGGACCAGGGCATCTGGGAGTCTCGCGGTCCCGCCCGGCACCACACGTACTCGAAGGTAATGGCCTGGGTCGGCATCGACCGCTACCTCAAGCTCAAGGGGGTCGCCGGGCCGCGCCGCCGCGAACTCCAAGACCTCCGCGAGCGGATGCATGCCACGATCTGCCGCGACGGGTTCGACGCCGGGCGCAACAGCTTTGTGCAGACCTTCGACGGTCCGCGCGTGCTCGACGCCAGCCTGCTGATGCTGCCGCTGGTGGGTTTCTTGCCAATCCAGGACCCGCGCATCGCCGGAACCATCGCAGCGGTCGAAACGGGTCTCGTGGAGAACGGGCTCGTCCGCCGCTGGACCCGCGACGACGGCCCGGACGAAGGCGCGCTCGTCGCCTGCACCTGCTGGCTCGCCGACTGCCTCGGCATGCAGGGACGTGACCGCGAGGCGCGGGCCTATCTGGAGCGCGTCATCGGCCTCGCCAACGATGTCGGCCTGCTGTCGGAAATGTGGGACACGCGCGGGAACCGGATGCTGGGCAATTTCCCGCAGGCGCTCAGTCACCTCGCCCTGATCAACACCGCGCTCGGATTATGCGGCCGGGTTCTTCAGCGGGGCGGTGGATAGCCGTCGCGCCGCCTATGCGGACGGTACGGGCGCCTATGCGGACAGTCCGGCGAGGGCGGCGGCGGCCTGCAGATCGCCGACAAAGCGCCCGTATTCGACGGCCTTCTCCGCGTCCGTGCGCAACCGGAGCAGCAACGACGGGTGGATGGTCACGCGCGCTTTCGTGCCGTCGCCAAGGGTCTGCGTCTGATCGCGCGTCTTCGCGATCGTCACCGCATGGCCGAGCACACCGCGCGCGGCGGTCGCCCCCATCGCCAGGATCACGCTCGGCCGGACTAGCTGCCGTTCGATATCGAGCCACCAGCGGCAGGCTTCGATCTCGCCCGCGTCGGGGCGCTTGTGCAGGCGGCGCTTGCCGCGCGGCTCGTATTTGAAATGCTTGACCGCATTGGTGACGAAGACCTTGCCGCGCGGGATGTCGGCTTCCGCCAGGGCGCGGTCGAGGATGTGCCCGGCCGGGCCGATAAACGGCTTGCCGGCGAGGTCTTCGCGGTCGCCCGGCTGCTCGCCGACCAGCATCAACACCGCGCCGAGCTTGCCCTCGCCCGGCACGACCTGGGTGGCGTCACGATAGAGCCCGCAACGCCGGCATTGCGCCTCCTCGCGGCGAACCGCGGCGAGCGAGACGATCGGCGGTGCGAACAAATCGTTCACGGGGAACCTCCCTGGAAGCCAACGAGCCCCGCCAAGGCTTGTTCCGGAAAGCGCGCAGGGATCCTGAGCTAATCGATTTCGTGCATGACCTGCGCATAGGCGACGAGCGCGAACAAGGCCGTGCCGCCGACGATGTTCCCGGCCAGCACCGGCACCAGGAACCCGCCGATCAACCACCGGACGCCGGCATCCCCATGCAGCACCAAGAGGAAACCCTCGACGCTGCCGGCGACGATGTGGACGAAGCCGCCGATGGCGATCAGATAGGTCATCAGGGTCACGACATACACTTGCGCGGTCTCGGCGCTGGGGATCATCCAGACCATCGCGGCGATCAGAAATCCCGCGGTGATGGCCCCGAAGAACATTTCGGCCCAGCCCTGTGACAGCAGGTGACGGCTGACCGCCAGCATCGGCTGGTAGAGGCTCGGGGCCAGCGCCGGGTTCCAGGTGCAGAACAGCGCCGCGACCAGCGTGCCCGCGAGGTTCGCCACCAGCACGATCCCCCAGAGCCGCCCGAGCTTCCACCAATTGGCCGGCTTCATTTTCGCCATGACCGGCAGGATCGCGGTAATCGTGTTCTCGGTGAAGAGCTGCTGCCGCGACATGACCGCCATGATGAAGCCGACCGAATAGCCGAAGCTGCTGACGAGGGGCCGCCACGGCGCGTCGGGCAGATGCGCTTCGAGAATGGCCTGCGCGAGAAGCGAAAAGCTGATCGACATGCCCGCGGCGATCCCCGACCACCACAGCGACATCATCGGACGCGCCATCTCCTCCTCGCCGAGGCGGGAGACGATCTCATAGATGACCGGCGTGCGCGGAGTTGAGCGCGCCTCGACATCCTCGATCTCGCGCTCGGTGATGGCGGGATCGTCGTCCGCCCTCGATTTGCCAACCCCTTTGCGCATCGGCCGCTACGCCGAGGCGTCGAGACTGTCGTAGCCCCGCATCTTGTAAAAGAGGATCGAGGCAACCCAGCCGACGATGAAAAAACCGACGATGGCGTAACCGAGAAAGCCGAAATTGCCGTTGAGCCACCCGACGAACGACCAGAACGGGCCGCCGAGCCGCAATCTGTCGCCGATCAGCCCGAGCGCCTCGACGCCGCCGACGGCGAGCGCCACGAGGATCGAGGCGAAGGTGATCGTCATATTGTAGTAGAGCTTGCGCAGCGGCCGCACAGACGCCCAGCCGTAAGCGCCGACCATCAAGAGGCCGTCGGTCGTGTCGGTCAGCGTCATGCCGGCGGTGAACAGGGTCGGAAACACCAGGATCGACCACACCGGCAGACCGTGCGCCGCCTGCGACGCCGAGATGCCGAGCAGCCCCACCTCCGTCGCCGTGTCGAACCCCAGCCCGAACAGCAACCCGAGCGGATACATCTGCCAGCTCTGGTTCACGAGCGCGAAGGCCGGCCGCAGCAGCCGCCCGAGGAAGCCGCGTCGATCGAGGACCGCGTCGACTTCGCCGGCCTCCATCCGCGCGCCGCCCTCCGCGCGCCGGAACGCGGCGGCGATCTGTATGAGGACAACCGCGTTGGCGGTGGCGATCGCCAGCAGAAACAGGGCCGACACCGACGTCCCGACGATGGCCCCGACCTCTTTCAGCGCGGTGAAATGGCGTTGGGCGATCGTCGTCGTGAGAGCGATCGCAAGGCTCAGCCCGACGACCACGCTCGAATGACCGAGCGAGAAGAAGAAGCCGACGCCGATCGGCTGCTGCCCGTTTTGCATCAGCTTGCGGGTGACGTTGTCGATCGCGGCGATATGGTCGGCGTCGAAGGCGTGACGCAGCCCGAAGCTGTAGGCCAGCACCGCGGCCGCGAGCGGCGCCGGCCGGCCGTGAAAAGCCGCGAGCGCCCAAAGCCAGGCCGCAATGTTGCCGGCCAACAAGAGCCCGAAGATCACAATTCCGCGCCGAGCCATCACGGGATCGCAAATCCCCGCGCCGCCGCGGCCTCTGCCTTCAGCCACGCCAGCCATCCGGGGAGCCCCTCGCCGGTGCGGGCCGAGACCTCGAGGATCGTCGCGTCGGGATTGACCCGGCGGACGTTGGCGGTCGCCTCCGCGACGGAAAAGTCGAGATGCGGCAAGAGGTCGATCTTGTTCAGCAGCACCAGCCCCGCCGCGCGGAACATATGCGGATATTTGAGCGGCTTGTCCTCGCCTTCGGTCACCGAAAAGATCGCCACCTTGGCGCGCTCGCCGAGGTCGAACAGCGCCGGGCAGACAAGATTGCCGACATTCTCGATCAGCACGACCGAACCCGGCGACGGCCGCAGCTCGGCCAGCCCGCGCCGCACCATCTCGGCGTCGAGGTGGCAGCCGCTCCCGGTATTGACCTGGACCGCCGGCGCGCCCGCGGCGCGGATGCGCTCGCCGTCGTTGGAGGTCGCCTGGTCGCCCTCGATCACGAACAGCGCCGCCTCGCCCGCCATCAGCGCGATGGTGCGTTCGAGCAACGCCGTCTTGCCCGACCCCGGCGAGCTGACGAGGTTGAGCGCCAGGATCTCGCGGCCCCGCAGCCACGCACGGTTCTGTGCGGCGAGCCCATCGTTTTTGGCGAGGATGCGCGCCTGGATGTCGATGGTGGTTCCATGTTGGCGGTCGTGCCCATGGACGTGGTCGTGGTCGTGATGCTCGTGGTCATGAGCATGCATGTGGCGCGTGCCGTCGGCATGGACATGCTCGTGCTGGACCGTGCCGAGCGCGTGGGTCTGCCCGGTTTGCAGGTCGGTGAGGGTGGTCTCGGCGTTGCCCTCGCAGCCGCAGGTCGCGCACATCAGGCCGCCTCCTCGAGTTCGATGCTCTTCAGGTTCAACTCCTGGCCGGCGATCGGACGATAGCGGACCGAGCCGCAGGGACAGGTTGCCAGCAAATCCACAAGCGGAAATTCGCCGTCGCAGGTTTCGCAGCGGGCGCGGCCCTCGATCTCGCGGATGTCGAGCCGGGCAGCCTCGGCGGCGGTGCCGCGTGCGATCTCGGGAAAGCAGAAGGCGATCGCCTCGGCAACGACGCCCGAGAGCTTGCCGACCTCAAGCAACACCCGCCGCACCCGACGGCCGCACGCGGCTTCCGCGACGAGTTCGACGATGCTGCTGGTGATGGCGAGTTCGTGCATGGCGCCTCGCTCAGCAGATGCGCGGGAGCTGCTCGCCGACGAGCATGTCGACGATGCGGCTGCCGCCAAACCCGGTGCGCATCGTGACGCGCCCGGGCTCGCCGTCGCGCACGCGCCCGATGATCGCGGCATCGGCGCCGAGCGGGTGCGCGCGCAGCGCGGCCAGCGCCGCCGCCGCCTCGCCGGCCGGGACGATGGCGACGATCTTGCCTTCGTTGGCGAGGTAGAGCGGGTCGAAGCCGAGGATCTCGCAAAACCCGCGCACCGCATCGCGCAGCGGCGTCGCCTCCTCGTCGATCTCGATCGCGACGCCGGCCGCCGCGGCGATCTCGTTGAGCACGGTGGCGACGCCGCCGCGCGTCGGGTCGCGGATGAATTTCGTGCCAGGCGCGGCCTCCAACAGCGCACCGACCAGCTCGTGAAGCGGCGCGCAGTCGCTGACGATGTCGGCATCGAGCGCGAGGTCGCCGCGCGCGGCGAGGATCGCCGCGCCGTGGTCGCCGAGCACGCCGTTGACGAGCACCAGATCGCCCGGCCGCGCCCTCGCCGCGTCGAGCACGATGTCGGGGCGGAGCGCGCCGATGCCGGTGGTGGTGATGAAGAGCTTGTCGCAGGCATGCCTGCCGACCACCTTGGTGTCGCCGGTGACGATCCGCACCCCGGCCTCGCGCGCGGTCGCCGCCATGGAACGCGCGATGCGGCGCAGCAGGTCGACCGGCATCCCCTCCTCGATGATCGCGGCACAGGATAGGTAGAGCGGCACCGCGCCGGCGACCGCGAGGTCGTTGACCGTGCCGCAGACCGCGAGCTTGCCGATGTCGCCGCCGGGAAACACCAGCGGATCGACGACGAACGAGTCGGTGGTGAAGGCCAGCCGGCCGCCCGGCAGCGTCAGCCGCGCGGCGTCGTCGAGCGGCGACAGCAGATCGTTGTCGAACGCGGCGACGAACACATCGTCGATCAAATCCTTCATGGCCTTGCCGCCGCCGCCATGGGCGAGCGTGACCGTCTCGACGTGAACCCTGCCGAGCCGGCGGCGGGCGGGAAGAATATCGGTCATACGGCCCCGGCCCCTGCCCGTCTGCTCCTGACGCCACCGTACTGGTAATAGGCGGCGCAGGCGCCCTCCGACGACACCATCAGCGCGCCGAGCGGCGTTTCCGGCGTGCAGGCGCCTCCGAACACCTTGCACTGCCACGGCTTGATGACGCCCTTCAGCACCTCGCCGCACTGGCAGGATTTGGGGTCGGCGATGCTGACGCCCTTGACCGCGAATTTCCGCTCGGCGTCGAAGCCGGCGTATTCGGGGCGCAAGCGGATGCCGGAATGGTCGATCGAGCCGAGCCCGCGCCACTCGAAGAACTCGCGCAGTTCGTAGACCCGCGCGACCGCTTTCAAGGCCGGCGCGTTGCCCGCCTCCGGCACGATGCGGGCGTACTGGTTCTCGACCTCGCAGCGGCCCTCGGCGATCTGCTTCAGCACCATCCAGATCGATTGCAGCACGTCGAGCGGCTCGAACCCGGCGACGACCAGCGGCCGGCCGTAGAACCGCGCGATGAATTCATAAGGCGCGGTGCCGATCACCATCGACACGTGGCCCGGGCCGAGGAACCCGTCGATGCGGATGTCCGGGCTGTCGAGCACCGCCTTGATCGTCGGCACGATCGTGATGTGGTTGCAGAAGACCGAGAAGTTGCCGATGCCATCGCGCTCGGCCTGGAGCACGGTTAGCGCCGTCGACGGCATCGTCGTCTCGAACCCGATGCCGAAAAACACCACCTCCCGCTCCGGGTTCGCCCGGGCAAGCGCCAGCGCGTCCATCGGCGAATAGACCATGCGGATGTCGCAGCCCTCGGCCTTGGCCTGCAACAGGCTCTTTCGCGAGCCGGGAACGCGCATCGCGTCGCCAAAGGTGGTGAAGATCACGCCGGGCCGCTCGGCGATTTCGATGCAGTCGTCGATCCGGCCCATCGGCAGCACGCAGACCGGGCAGCCGGGGCCATGCACCAGCTCGATGCAGTCCGGCAGCATCCCTTCGATGCCGTAGCGGAAGATCGAGTGCGTATGCCCGCCGCACACCTCCATGATCTGAAGCGGCCGGTGCCGGGCGCGGTCGATGCCGGCGGCGAGCCGCGCGACCTCCTTGACCAGAATCCGCGCCTTTTCGCGGTCGCGGTATTCGTCGACGTATTTCATGCCCCCGGCGTTCATGTCGCTGGCCCTCGCGCCGCGGAGCCGCGGTCATCGGCGAGCAGCGTATGCACCAGGTCCCAGAGGATGTGGTAGGTGGCGACGTGGCATTCCTGGACCCGGTGGATCGAACCGGACGGCACCACGAGGCAATGGTCACACAGCCCGCTCGACATCATCCGGCCGCCGTCGCCGCCGGCAAGCCCGATCGTCGCGAGATGCATCGCCCTCGCCTTCTCGAAAGCCGCGAGCAGGTTCGGCGAATTGCCGCTGGTCGAGATGCCGACCAGCACGTCGCCCGCACGCGCCTGCGCCGAAAGCTGACGGACGAAGACGTGCTCGAACCCGACATCGTTTGCCACGGCCGAGATCATCGCCAGGTCGGCGACGAGGTTCACGGCCGCAAGCGCCGGCCGGCCGGCAGTGACCGGATGGGCGAACTCGACCGCGATATGCGCCGCGTCGCAGCTCGACCCGCCATTGCCCATGGCGAACAGCCGCCCGCCGCGGCGGTAGGTTTCGGCCAGGACCCGCGCCGCGGAGACCAGCGCGACCCCGTGCGCGGCGAAAAAGCGTTCGTTGGTTTCGCGCGATTGCCGCGCCTTGTCGGCGACCGAGCGGGCGAGCGCCGCGTCGAGGGACGCCGGCGCCTGGCGGTCGCCATGCAAAAAGGGATACAGCGCGCGTAGTTCGCCGTCGTTCATGACCCCTCCGCCGCCGCAAGGGCTTCCAGCTCAGCCTGCATATCGCCCAATTCTTCGAGGATTTTCAGGGTTTCGGCCGCTTCCTGCGGGTCGATCCGGCTCATCGCAAAGCCGACATGGACAAGCACCCAGTCACCCACGCAGGCCTCGGGCGGGTGCGCGTCGTCGACGATGCAGCCGATGTTGATCGACCGCCGCACACCGCAGACGTCCACGGTCGCGGTCAGCGTGCCCGCATCGTCGACACGCACGATCTGCCCCGGGATGCCGAGACACATGGCCTAATCCCCCATCAATCGGGCGGCGGCCACGGCCGCCTGGCCCAGCGCAATCCCACCGTCGTTGCTCGGCACCTCGGCATGGTCGAGCACGGCGAAGCCGGCGGCGCCGAGGCCCGCCGCCACACCCTCGAACAGCAGCCGGTTCTGAAAGCAGCCGCCGGACAGCGCCACCGTGTCGAAACGCGCCTCATCGGCGAGGCGCGCCACCATCGACACGACGGCCTCGGACAGTCCGCGGTGAAACCGTGCGGCCGTGGCCGCGGTGGAGGTGCCGCGCGCAAGATCGGGAACCAGCGCGCGCCACAGCGGGGCCGGGTCGAGCTCGGCTGGCGAGCCCTCCGCTATTCCGAACGGGTAGGCCCTGTCGTCCGCCGAGGCACGCGCCGCCAAGGCTTCGAGACGCATCGCCGCTTCCCCCTCATAGGCCTGGCGATCGGCGCAGATGCCCAGCGCCGCGGCCACCGCGTCGAACAGGCGGCCGCAGGACGAGGCGCAAGGTGCGTTGACGGCGCCGGCGATCATCCGGTCGAGCGTTCGCAGCGGCTTGTCGGCGAGGGCGCGATTCATCTCCGGGCAGGCCTCGATCGCGTCGCGCAGCCCGGCGCTCGCAAGCTGGGCATAGAGGTTGCGCCAGGGTTCGCGCACCGCCTGCGCCCCGCCCGGCATGGCGACGGGCTTCAGCCGCGCCAGCCGGCGACAGGCCCGATAATCGGCGAGCAGGAACTCGCCGCCCCAGATTTCCCCGTCGTCGCCCCAGCCCAACCCGTCGAGCACGATCCCGAGCACCGGCGGCGCGCCCAGCGGGCGGCCATTTTCGGCGAGGCAAGACGCGACATGCGCGTGGTGATGCTGCACCTCGATCACCGGCAGGTTCGCCGCGAAGGCGTCGCCCCGGGCGAGCTTCGACGACAGGTATTCCGGGTGCCGGTCGATGGCGAGAGCCCCTGGCCGGTGGTCGAACAGGCGGCGGAAGAGGGAGAGGGTATTCTGGTAGTCGGCCAGCACCGACGCGCGTTCAAGGTCGCCCTGGTGCTGCGACAGGATCGCCCGGCCATCCTTCACCAGGCAGAACGTCGCCTTCAATTCGGCCCCCATCGCCAGCAGCTCCGGCGCCGCCTCGAAACCGGCGGGGAGGCGGATCGACGCCGGGGCATAGCCGCGGGCGCGCCGCAGCACGCGCGGCCGTCCGCCCATGATCCGGACCAGCGAATCGTCGACCCGGTTGGCGATCGGACGGTCGTGCATCAGCGCATAGTCGGCGACGCCGCGCAGCGCGGCGCAAGCCTCGGCGTCGTCGATGACCGGCGGCTCGTCGGAAATATTGCCGCTGGTCATCACCAGCGACCGCGCGAACCGTTGCAGCAACAAGAGGTGCAGCGGCGTCGTCGGCAGCATGAAGCCGAGCTCGCCCAGACCGGGCGCCACCGCTTCCGGCAATCTCTCGGGACCGTCCGCGCGCAACAGCACGATCGGCGCGGCGGGTTGCGTCAGGACGCGCTCGGCGACCGTGTCGACCGTGGCGTAACGGCGGATCGCCGCGAGATCGCGCGCCATCAGCGCGAACGGCTTGGCTTCGCGCCGCTTGGCCCGGCGCAGGCGCGCGACCGCGGCGGCGTTGGCCGCGTCGCAGGCGAGGTGGTATCCGCCGAGCCCCTTTATCGCAAGGATGGCGCCGTCGTCGATGAGGCGTGCCGCAGCCGTCACACCGTCTTCGTCGGCGCCTAGCGCCGGCGCGTCCTCGACGAGCGCCACCAGCGCGGTGCGCGGGCCGCAGACCGGACAGGCGGTGGGCTCGGCGTGGAAGCGGCGGTCGGCGGGGTCATGGTATTCCGCGGCACAGGCAGCGCAGAGCGCAAACGCCGCCATCGTGGTCGCCGCCCGGTCGTAGGGGATCGCGGTGACGATGGTAAGGCGCGGCCCGCAATGGGTGCAGTTGGTAAACGGGTAGCGGTGGCGACGGGCGTGCGGATCGCGGATTTCGGCGGCGCAGGCGGCGCAGATCGCGGCGTCGGGCGTGATCTCGGTACGCGCCCGGCCGCCGGCGCTTTCGGCGATGCGGAATTCGGCGGGCAGCGCCCCGGCATAAGCGCGGCTTTCGATCCCGTCGATGCGAGCGAGCGGCGGCAGATCGGTCACGAGGCGGTCGATCAGGGCATCGAGCGCCGCAGGATCGCCGCCGACCCGCAGCAGCACGCCTTCGCCGTCGTTGAGCACTTCGCCGGCAAGCCCGAGCGCACGGGCCGCGCGCCAGACCGTCGGCCGGAAGCCGACGCCCTGCACGCGCCCGCGCACCCGTACCTCGAGCGCCGGCGGCACCTGATCGGCGATGCTCATGCGGACAAGATCCGCCGCTACATGTTGCTGATCTTGATGTAGCGGCCGAGATCGCGACTGCTGGCCAGCAAGAGGCCCAACACGGAAATGACGATGATCGCGGCGGAGATCATGCCCCAAATTGCCCATCCGAACATGTTCGTGCTCCTTTTCCGGGTTGCGTCGTGCTGTTGGCGGTGATCGCGGCGATCAACTCCTCGACCGCTCGGGCGGCGGGATCGATCGCGGCGGCAACGGGTTCGCTGAGGCCGATCGTGCCTTCCTCGCCGCCGAGGCTCAGCGGTTCGCAGGCGACCAGCAGGACACGCCGGCAGGTGCTGCCGAGCGCGCCGGCCAGCCGCAACACGCGGGCCGGGTCGAGCTCGTGCGGCGACAGCATCAGGTCTTCCGGTGCCGGGTCGCCGGTCGGCATTTCCGGCTCGATGACGGAGACCGTGCCCGGCGCCTCGCCGCGGCGCGCCGCATCGACCAGGACGGCCGTATCGTAGCCGTCGAGCAGCGCATAGGTCAGGTCGATGCCGCGAATGCCGAAATCGACGACGCGGACGCCATCCGGCAGCTTCCGCTGCAGCAGCAACTGCGCCACCGCGACGCCAAACCCGTCGTCGCCGTTAAAGATGTTGCCGATGCCGGCAACGAGGATCGCGGTCATGGCGCCGGCTCCGCCAGCGGCTCGACCTCGTCGCGGGCGAAATAAAAGCGGTGGCCGGGAAAGCCGGCGGCGCCGAGATCGCGTCCGGGGTCGTCGACCAGCGTCACGGCGACGTGGATGCGGTCGTCGAAATCCCGTTCGACGGCCTGGACGACGGCGAGCTTGTCCTTGAGCGCGATATCCATGATGTCGCCGCCCGCCTTCGGACGCAGCCGCACCTGGGTTCCGACGGCAAGGTCGGCGGCGGGCTTGCGGATCGTCCCATGCAACCGCGCCATCTCGGCGGGGGTCAGCGACTGCGTGCGTTCGAGCAACGCGCGGGCGCGTGGATCGGCGGCCGCCATCTCGCGCTTTTCGGCATCGGTCATCGCGAGGATGCGCAGGGTCAGGATCTCGTCGATCTCGGTGCCGTCGAACAGATCGCCGGGGCTTTCCGGCGCGATCTGCGGGTAATCCGGGAGGATGATCGGCGACGACAGCACGGCGTCGCGCTCGCCCTCGCGGCCGACGAGCACCGGCCACGTCCCCCGATTGTCGCAGCGCGCCGCTTCCGCCCGCAGCGCCGCGGGCGGGTCGGTCAAGGACACGAAGGCGCCATCGCGGATTTCGAGGATCGCATGGGTCGAGGCGAAGGCCCGGCGCTGCGCTTCGGCACGGCCGGCGGGGTCCGGCAGCGGCGTCTCGTTGTCGATCCGCACCGTCAGCCGGAACAGTTCGTCCCCGATCGCTTCGGCGGCGATCGAAAGTGTGCCGGCCAGCGCCTCGGAGCAGCGGATCAGCGCCCCGGCGGCAACGCCGTCGTCCGTGCGGATCGGCTCCAGCGCGGATGCCGCCGCGAACGAGAACGGAATCCGGCGGGGCAGCTCCGACATCCGCAGAGGCGGCGCGGCGACTTCGCGCTCGACGGCTTCTTCCCAGGCCAGATACTCACGGCCGTCGATTTCGAGCCGCGGCACCGGGATCATCGCCTCGCCGGCGCCGACCGTGCGGTCGAGCACCTGGAGAAACCGGATTTGCACCGCCACGGCCGGATCGCCGCCCTGCAATAGAATCTGCGTCTCGATCGTCGCCGCATCGCCTTGGCGGCCGGCGAAAGCGCGTGGAAAAACGCCGCCGAAGGTCCATCGCTGCCGGTTCTTGATCGATGACGGCCGGTACGGATAGAGCAGATAGCCCTCGTACAGCACGGCGTCGGCGATCGCGCGGATACGGTCGAGGGTCATGCCAGCGCCTCGACCGGCTGGCGCTCGATCAGCTCCTCGATCGCCCGCTCGAAAGTCGGCAGGCCGCGCTGCCGCTTGTACCGGCACAGCGCGTCGAACGCGTCGCGCTCCAGGCACAGCCAGGCGGCGTGCGGATGGTAGTGCTCGACCAACTCGCGCCACACCGCGACCGGCAGGCGGTAGGCGCTGTCCTTGGTCCAGGAAATCTGGCCGATCTGCAATTGCCCGTCCGGGGCGCGGTAAAAGACCGAGCCGCTGAACAGAAAGGCGACGGGTACCGCGCCATCGTCGAGACCGGCGAAATATTTGGTCGCCGCGACGTTGAAGTCGAAGCTGCACGGCACCGGCAGGCCGACCGCGCATTCCCCCTCGAAGCCGCGCACGGTCAGTCCCACGTGCGCCCAGAGGAAACTCTGCAGGCTTTCGCTCCAGCGCCCGGACGCGCCGAACAGCTCCGACAGGCGTTCGCGCTCGGCGGCGGCATAGGCGCGGCGCGCCGGTTCGACGCGAAGCTGACAGTTCAGCATGACGCTGAGCACCCGGCATTCCGGCGTGCGATTGGCGATCTTCAGCGCGAAATTGAGTGTCGGAACCATGGCGTGGCGGTCGATGGTCACATCCTCGACGGCAAAATCGAGGTCAACCATGGGCCGCTTCCCCGCTGCGCAGGGCGGCGAAAAATGCGTCGATGGCGTCCCACGCCTCGGCGCCGCCGGAGAGGCCGCGCCAGTGCCGCCGGATCAGTCCGACCAGCGAATAGCAGCGGTCGATCGATACGCGATAGCACTCCCGCGCGCCCCGGATGCGGTTGATCAGCAGCGCCTCGACATCCGGCGCGAAATCGGCGAGGGCGGCGTGAGTCGCGGCGACTTCCGACCAGGCGCGCTCCTCAAGCGCCGCCTCGGTGGCGCCGGCCGGGCCGGGATAAACCGCGACCGCCCGTCCGTCCGCTCCGCGGCGGTAGATGAAAGCCATCTCGATCGGGATTTGCAGGGCAGCCCATTCGGCGTCGCCGAGCGCCAGGTCGGGCAGCTTCTCGGCCCGCGGGGGCACCAGACAAAACCGGGCGCTGGCGCCGAGCGACAGCGCGCAGCCCTGGCAGACGCACCGCAAGCGCCGGGTCTCGTGCTCCAAGAGATGTGCGTGCCCCGCGGGGATCACGCCGGCGCAGAGGTCGCAGCGCTCGACCTCGCGAGGCTCGACAAACCGATGGAGTTGCGCCACCCAGTTGCGCCGCGGTGCCGTGACCGCGCCGATCTCCATCACGCCGCCTGCCGGGCGCTGCCATCGACCTCGAAGACGAGATTGTCGAGGTCCGGCGCCGCCTCGACCAGGACCTGCTCCGCATCCTGCTGAAACAGATAGGCCGGTTCCCCGCCGCCGTCGTTGTGGATGCGCAGGCGAGCGGCCGCGCCTTGCACGGTCACGAGCTCGACCCGGAACCCGCGCTCGCCCCAGGCCGGGCGCATCCGCTCGATCGCCGCGCGCAGCCGCTCGGCCGCCGTCTCGGGGTGGAGGCCGTGCAGCAGCAAGGCGGCGCGGATGGAAGGGTCGGCGGCCAGCGCCCCGACGAGCGCGCGGCCGTCAGCCGCGGCCGCGACGGTCGCAACCATCCGCGCCAGCGCCAACCCGTGCAAATCCAGCACCAGCCGCAGCAGCTCGCCGGCCGCCTCGCGCGCGGCCTCGTTGCCGATGCCGTCGAGCGCGGCGGTCAGCTCGCCGAGACGCCGCAGGCTTTGCTCGAGCGATCCGGCCTCGTACCCGCTCCCGCTCATGACTCGCCCTGGGACTTGCCCTGGGACTTACCCTGGGACTTGCCCTGGGACTTGCCCTGGGACTTACCCTGGGACTTACCCTGGCCGGCGGCGCCGAACATCGGCGAGTGAACGGTCTTCACGGTTTTGCCGCCGCCGACATACATGTGGACGCCGCAGGGCAGGCACGGGTCGAAGCTGCGCACCGTGCGCATGATGTCGATGCCCTTGAAGTTTTCCGGGCCGTTCTCCTCGAAGATCGGCGTGTTCTGCACCGCGTCCTCGTAGGGGCCGGGCGTGCCGTACTCGTCGCGCGGCGTCGCGTTCCACGGGGTCGGCGGATAGGGATGATAGTTGGCGATCTTGCCGTCGCGGATCACCAGATGGTGCGACAGCACCCCGCGCACCGCCTCGTGGAAGCCGCAGCCGATCGCCTGGTCGGGCACCTTGAAGTCGACCCAGGTCCGGGTGCGCCCCGCCTGAACTTCGGCGAACGCCTTCTCAAGGAAGAAATAGGCCGCAGCGGCACAGTAGGCCTGGAAATAGGTGCGGGCCCGGTCGCGTTCGATTGCGTTGCTCCACTGCGGCACCTTCCACTCGAACTCGACCGCCGGCTTCAGCGCCGTCTTCGGCAGGTTGATCTTGACGCTGTTGCCGGTGGCCTTGACGTACCCGCCCATATCGACGAGCCCGGCGAGCGCCGTCGACCACAGCCGAGCGATCGCGCCGCCGCCGGTGTCGAGGGCGAGATGGTCGCCGGTGTCCTTGTCGAGCCAGCGCGGGCACATGACCCAGGAATAGTTGCCGTTGAAGTCGCGCTTTTGCGGTCGCGGGATCGTCGTCTGGTTCCACGGATGGCGGCGGTCGACTGGGTTGCCGAGCGGGTCGTGGGTCACGAACATCTCGCTTTGGTCCCAATCGTCGTAATAGCTCTGGCCGAGGAGAATGCGCATCTGCAGGTTGATGTCGACGAGGTCGGTCGTCACCTGCTTGCCGTCGATGATGACGCCCGGGGTGACGAACATGCCGCGCCCCCAATTCGTCATCGTCTTGTAATTGTAGTCGCAGACGTCCGGGTCCTGGAACGCGCCCCAGCAGCCGATCAGGATGCGCCGGCGTCCGACCTCTTCGTAGCCGGGCAGCGCCTCGTAGAAAAAGTCGAAGAGGTCGTCGTGCAGCGGCACGCATTTCTTCATGAACTCGGCGTAGCGCACGAGCCGCGACAGATACTCGCTGAACAATTGTACCGACGGCACCGTGCCGACGCCGCCCGGGTAGAGCGTCGACGGGTGGACGTGGCGCCCTTCCATCAGGCTGAACATCTCGCGGGTCAGGCGGCTCATCAGCAGCGCCTCGCGATAGAACGCGCCGGTGAATGGGTTGAGGGCCGTCATGATGTCGGCGATCGTGCGATAGCCGTGATCGGCCGCGTGCGGCGCCGCCTTGCCCTGCGCCTTGACCCAGACGCCGGGGTTGGTCTCCTTGACCATCTGCTCGCAGAAATCGACCCCGACCAGATTGTCCTGGAAGATGTTGTGGTCGAACATGTACTCGGCCGCCTCGCCGAGATTGATGATCCATTCGGCGATGGCCGGCGGCTTGATGCCGTAGGCCATGTTTTGCGCGTAGACCGAGCAGGTCGCGTGATTGTCGCCGCAGATGCCGCAGATGCGGCTGGTGATGAAGTGCGAGTCGCGCGGGTCCTTGCCCTTCATGAAGATGCTGTAGCCGCGAAAGATCGACGAGGTGCTGTAACACTCGGCGACCTGGCGGTTCTCGAAATCGATCTTGGTGAAGATGCCGAGGCTGCCGACGATGCGGGTGATCGGATCCCAGTTCATCTCGACCAGATTGCGCGGGGCCGTTTCCTTGCGCTGTCGGCTGACTGGTTCGACCGGGATTACGTCGGCCATCGGCTTTTCTCCTTGTTCTTAGAGCGGGTGCCGCTTTTCCGGATGCTGCGGGTCATAGCCGGTGGTGTATTCGGGCCGGTTGTGGCGCCACTTAGGCTCCTTATCGACGGCCCGGTCCGTCAATTTGCGCAGGTTGCGGATCAGCAACCCGTACGGCTTGATCAGCGATGTCGAGAGGACGCCGCCGGGCGGCTCGTCCATGAACGGCATCATCTTGTCGGGGAAACCCGGCATCGTGCAGCCGATGCAGATGCCGCCGACATTGGGGCAGCCGCCCTTGCCCGCGATCCAGCCGCGCTTCGGCACGTTGCACTTGATGGTCGGACCCCAGCAGCCGATCTTCACCAGGCACTTGCGCGAGCCGTATTCGTGCGCGAAATCCGCCTGCTCGTAATAGGCGGCGCGGTCGCAGCCCTGATGGACGGTAAAGCCGAACAGCCAGGTCGGCCGGCCCAGCTCGTCGATCGGGATCATCGGCGCCAGGCCGGCAAGCTGGCGCAGCAGGTAGAGCAGCGTCTCCATGAAATTGTCGGGCTGCACGGGGCAACCGGGGACATTGACGATCGGCAACCCGATCTTCGATTGCCAGTCGTGGCCGAGAAAATCCTGCAAACCCATGCAGCCGGTCGGGTTGCCCTTCATCGCGTGGATGCCGCCATAGGCGGCGCAGGTGCCGGCGCCGACCATCGCCAGCGCGTGCGGGGCCAGCCGCCTGATCCAGTCGGCCGTGCGGATCGGCTGTCCGGTGTCGGGGTCCGTCCCCGCGGCCGCCCAATAGCCCTCGCCACTCAGGTTCTCGTTGGGGATCGAACCCTCGACGACAACGACGAAATTCTCCAGCTCGCCCCGCGCGGCCTTGAAGAACGGCGCCATGAACTCGTCGCCGACGGTATAGGCAAGTACCGGGTTGTGAAGGTGAACCTTGGGCAATCCCGGGATCGCGCCGAGCACGATGTCCTCGATGCTCGGATCGCTCGCCGCGGTGATCGACACCGAGTCGCCATCGCATCCCAGCCCCTGCGTCAGCCACAGGATGTGCACCTCGTCGATCGTCGGATCGCCGACCTTGCGGCCATAGGGAATGTCAGTCGTTGCAGCCATGCGCGCTCCCGGTTCGCCTTGTTCTCGTGCCTCGGCCGCTTACACGGCGGCGGCCAGCTCGTCGGCCGATTTCTGCAACCGCTCGAACACCGGCCGGCCCAGCTTCGCCAGGTTGCGCAGGCCGTCATCGGTGCCGGAGTTGAAATAGGTCTTGAACAACGTGATCGCGGCGCTGTGGACGGCGCGCTGCTGGGCGACGTATCGCGCATCGAAATCGTCGTCCGCCGCGCCGTTCAGGTCGTCGACAAGCGCCTGGAACGGCGTATCGAGCTCATCGGGCGGCGATTGCGGGCTGTTGGTGCCGCCGAGGAACGATTTGAGCTCGGTGCCCATCTTCGTGTATTCGGCGTCGGCGTCGCGGGCGAACTGTCCGATCGCCTGGCGCCGCGACCTCCGGAGGGCGATATCGGCGGCTTCGAGTTCGTAAAGGACGGCGTTGGCGGCAAGGTGGGCAAAGGCGTCGCGCGTGACGGACGTGGCGGCGAGAAGCTTGGCAACCAGGCCGATCGCGGCATCTTTGACGGCGCTCACCGCTGCGGACCTCGTTTGAGCGGTTCGCTCTTCTTGACGCTGCGCCATTTCTGCGGTGTCCAATAGTGTTCAGAAGAAGACTGCCCCCGGCAGCGGGACATCTTCCCTTTTTAAAGATCAACCATTGGCGGGGACGCAGGTTCCGCTTTGCCAGAAATTCGGCCCCTCAAATGGTGAATGCAAGATTACTTTGCCGCTCAAGTAAAATACCAGAGACATTCGTCAACGCATGGGATCATCATTAACTTAAGTTATCTCAGGCCGGTTTTCCTATGTCGCGTTGGTCGCTGGCGATGGGTTCGGCGTAGTAGTGCCGGAGGACGGTCTTGATCGTCACCGCTACCGGCACGGCGAGCAAAAGGCCAATGGCGCCGAACAGCATCGCCCCGCAGACAAAGGCGAATATCACCACCACCGGATGAACGCGCGCGGCCTGCCCGAGGACGAGCGGACCCACGAGGTTGTCGATGCTCAGCCGCAGCACGATGATGAAAGCGATCGGGCCGACCACGCCCGCGATGCCGGCCCCGTGCTGAAACGCGGCGACAGCGGCGAGGACGGCGGCGGTCACCGGTCCGATCGCCGGAATAATCTCAAGCAAGCCGACCGTGACCGCGAGCAGCGGCGCGTGCGGCAATCCGAAGACGACACCGAACCCGATCCACGCCACCGCCGAGGTGTAGACGACAACGGCGAGCACGCCGACCAGATAGCGGCGCAGCGCCGGCACGATCCGCGGCAGCAATTGCTCCACCGCCTGGCGCCGCTCGGGCGGGATCAGCCAGATCGCGCCGTCGGCAAGGCGCGGACCCGAGATCAGGAAATACAAGACCAGCACCAGCAGCAGAAACATGCCGAAGCACGCGATCAAGCCAACCCCGGCGACATCGACCACGGCACGGGCGCCCAGCAAACCCTCGGCCGCCCGTCCGGCCGAGGCAAGGATCTCGTGTGGCGAGTACGTCGTTCCGAAAAACGTCACCCCATCGGGTCCGAACAGCCGCGTCAGCAGCGCGGTGGCGGTCTGGTTGCCTTGCCTCATCAGGACCGTCGCGTCGGAGACCAGTTCGACGGCGAGCCAATAGAGGATGGCTGCAAGCGCCCCGGCGACCAGCACGAAGACGCATGTCGCCGCCATCCAGCGGCGAATATGGCCGTGTCTTTCCACCCAATCCACGACCGGATCGACGACAAACGCGATCGCAATCGCAAAGACGAAGGGCAGCAGCGCATAGCGGATCGTGTAGAGCATGACCGCGGCGACCGCCAGCGTCGCGGCGATGGCCCAGCCCCCGACCGGCGCCCGCGCCGTCGTCGTCGGCTCGGCTCGTTTGCGCGCGCGCGGCTTGCCGGTCGGCGCGCGCATCAGAGCTTGCGGCGGCGGCGCATCAGGGCCGACGCGACAACGCTTCGGTCCGGTAGGTTCGACCTTTCCACCGCACGCGGCCGGTCCAGCGCAAGCCCAGGCTGAACCACGCCAGCACCGCGACGGCCGTGTAGGCGACAAGGAGCAAGCCGGCATACCGGAAGGGTATCCGGCAGTGCCGGAGAGTGCCGAGATGAGCGCCGCATAGCGCCAGCGACGCGAGCAGGATGAGTGCGAACCCGAGCCTCTCGGGCGCGGAAGGCGCCTCGACGATCCCGATCCCGCTCCACACCGGCAGGGCGACCGCCGTCCAGGCGACCGTGGCGGCGGCGGTCGCCGCAGCCACGCTGGCGGCGCTGCTGCCCAATATCTCGACGGCGTTCTTTCCCAGGCCATCCCACAGCGAGCCGAGATCTCGGTACATCCGGGTCCGCGCGAGGCGTTCGGCGGCCATCAGCCGGAAGCGCCTCCCCTGGCTCTTGACCAGGCGAGCCAGCGCTTTGTCTTCACAAATCTCGCCGCGCACGGCGCGGTGCCCGCCCGCCGCCTCGTAGGCCGAACGGCGGAAGAGCAGAAACTGGCCATTGGCTGCGACATCGCGTGCGGCCGGGTCGCCGACGCGGCGCAAATCCATCGCGCCGGCAATCGCCAGCAACCCGGCCGGCACGATCAGCCGCTCCCAGAAGCTGCCGAGCTCCTGAAACGGGGAGAGCGACAGCATGTCGACCTCGCTCCTCGCGGCGGCGGCGACGGCGCTTGCAATAAGCGTCGGCGCCGACTGCACATCGGCATCGATAAAGCAAAGCCACCCGCTCCGGCATGCCGTCGCGCCGAGCCAGCACGCATGCGACTTGCCCGTCCAACCCGGCGGCAACGCGCCGGCCCGCATCGAGTGCAGTCGTGGTTCGGCCGCGGCCAGCCGCTCCAACCGTTCGGCCGTGCCATCGGTGGAGTTGTCGTCGACAACGACGATCCGCCAGTCGTCGGGAAGCCCGCGTTGGGCGAGCAGGCTTTCGAGACATGCGTCGAAATTGTCGATCTCGTTCCGCATCGGGACCACGATCGCGAGCCCTCCGGCGATGTCGCAGGACCCGCAGTCCGGCAGCGTTGCGGCGGCAAACGCGCGGCCCTGCCGCATCACGCGCGAGAGCAGATAGGCGACCAAGCCCGCCCAGATCGCCCCGGCTACTAGCGCGGCCATCGCCCAATGTCACCGCAGGTCCGGCCGGCCCGGCCGGCCCGCTCCGGATTTCCGGCATGGCGGGCGATCAGCGTCGCCCGGCTTATCCATACTTCCTGATATCGGCGAAAGAAGCGCTGGCGCGGCAACGCGGCGCAGTTGTACGCGCGGGTCAGTCCCCAGGCGCTGAAACATTCACCGAGCTGGTGCAGTTGGCGCAGGACCGATGGGGGCGCGGCAATGCGTTCGAACCCGTAACGATGGGCAACGCGTCGCAACTGGGTCTCTCCGATGCGGCTGGAGAGCGCCGCTTCGCCGCGGAATGCCCGGACATCGCGCCAGCGCGGATCGCTTTCCACAAACTGCGCCAGCATCCCCAATGAACGAGCGACCCGCCGCTGCATATCAACCGCCCAACAGAGGCGGGGGCCCCCGGAACGCGGGAACGGAGGCAGCTGTTCGTTCCAAAAATGGAGCGTACCGATCGTCTCGCCGGCGCGGATATGGATCCCGTCCGAAAGCCGGACGGCTCGTTCCGCCTCGACCCGGCCGACACGGAACACGCAAGTCGGATCGTCGGTGAATTCGACGATGTCGTAGTAGGACCGCAAGGCGCCATCGAGCACGCCCATGAACAGCGCCCACAGCTCGTCGCGCCACCCTGTGTCGTTGCCTGCGGGGATCGGGGCCTCAACCGACGGGACCGGCGCCATCGGCATTTGCAGCCCGGCTGCGGACTTCATCGGGCAGTCGCCGAACACCCAATGCCGCGACGCGCATAGGGCTGATATCGGCCTGCCATATCCCTTGTCCCGGCTGCTGTTTATGTGCCGAGCAAACAAGTACCGCAGAGTATTCGATCCATCAGTTTAACATAGGTTGAATATTCCGGCGCGCGTGTCAGCTCGCCTTCTTGCGTTTTTTGGATTGGCCCGATTCCGACATCGCGATCGCAACCGCCTGCTTGCGGCTTTTGACCTTCTTGCCGGAACCGCTTTTGAGCGTGCCGTGCTTGTGCTCGCTCATGACCCTGTGGGTCTTGCTCTTCTGCCGTGATGTTGCCATGACGTCAAACTCCTTTGACCTCGGTAACGGGGCGATTTCGGTCACGCGGCGCGCTGTCGGGCCCCGGCGAATTCTTCCAGCATCTTCGCGCAGAAAGCCGGTAAATCGTCGGGCTTGCGGCTGGTGACGAGGCCGCGATCCGTCACCACTTCCTCGTCGACCCACTCGGCGCCCGCGTTCTTCAGATCGGTCTTGAGGGACGGCCAGGAGGTGACGCGCTTGCCGCGCACGGCATCGGCCTCGATCAGCGTCCAGGGGCCGTGACAGATGGCGGCGATCGGCTTCTTCGCCTCGAAGAACTGGCGGACAAAGCGCAAGTTCCGCTAGTCCTGTTCGCTCGCGCCCTGCAACGCAAAGAGGAGAACCGAGCGGCCCGTCGCCGTGTAGCGATCCCCGGCCACAAAATCCGCTTCCTCGGCGCCGTTGGTGTCGAGCAGCAATCGCCACCCTCCGCCGTCCGGCATCTCCGGTAGCGTCACGTCGACGACGTCGTGGTAGGCGTTGAAGACGATCAGCAGGCTGGCATCCTCGCCCCGCCGGCGCACGCCGGTGGGCTGCGCCCTGCCGTCGAGCAGCATGCCGAAGCAGCGGGTATTGCTGTCGCCCCAATCCTCCGCGGTCATCTCGCGGCCGGCGGCATTGAGCCAGGTGACATCCTTGGCGCCGAGCTCTTCGTTGTATTCTCCGGTCAGAAACCGGGCGCGGCGCAAGATCGGATAGTGATGCCGGAGGCGCGTCAGAAGCTGCACGAACTCGATCAGCGCCTGGCCCGGCTCGCCGATATTCCAGTCGACCCAGCCGATCTCGTTGTCCTGGCAATAGGCGTTGTTGTTGCCGCCCTGCGTCCGCGCGAACTCGTCTCCGGCGAGCAGCATCGGGGTCCCCTGGCTGAGCAGCAGGGTCGCGAGGAAATTGCGCTTCTGCCGCTCGCGCAGGGCGGCGATCTCGGGGTCGTCGCTCGGTCCCTCGGCGCCGCAATTCCACGAGCGGTTGTCCGAGCTGCCGTCCTTGTTGTCTTCGCCGTTCGCCTCGTTGTGCTTGTCGTTGTACGAGACGAGGTCGTTGAGGCAGAACCCGTCATGCGCGGTGATGAAGTTGACGCTGGCCCAAGGGCGGCGGCCGCGATGGTTGAAGCAGTCGGCCGAAGCGGCGAGCCGGGGGGCGAGTTCGCCGGGGGTCGCCGCGCCGCGCCAGAAATCGCGCGCCGTGTCGCGGAATTTGTCGTTCCACTCGCCCCAGCCCGGCGGGAAGCCGCCAACCTGGTAGCCGCCGGGGCCGCAATCCCACGGCTCGGCGATGAGCTTGACCGTATCGAGCAGCGGGTCCTGACAGCAGGCCTTGAGAAAGCCGCTCTGATGGTCGAACCCGCTCGGCTCCCGCGCGAGAATGGTGCCGAGGTCGAACCGGAAGCCGTCGACATGGGTCTCCCCGGCCCAGTAGCGCAGGCTGTCGGTCACCATCTGGATGACGCGGAGGTGGCTCAGGTTGAAGGTGTTGCCGGTGCCGGTGTCGTTGATGTAGTAGCGCGGCTGGTCGGGCATCAGCCGGTAATACGAGGCGTTGTCGATGCCCTTGAACGACAGCGTCGGCCCGCGCTCGTTGCCCTCGGCGGAATGGTTGTAGACGACGTCGAGGATGACCTCGAGCCCCGAATCGTGAAAGCTCGCGACCATCTCCTTGAACTCGCGCAGGGTCTGCTCGCGCTCATGCGCGTAGCGCGGGTCGGGGGCGAAGAAGCCGATGGAGCTGTAGCCCCAATAATTGCTCAGCCCCTTGTCGAGCAGGTAGCTGTCGTTGACGAAGGTATGGATCGGCAACAGCTCGACCGAGGTCACGCCCAGCGACTTGACGTAATCGACGACTTCCTTGGTGCCCAGGCCCTTGTAGGTGCCGCGATGCGCCTCGGGCACGCCCGGGTGCAGCTTGGTGAAACCGCGGACATGGGTTTCGTAGACGATCGTGTGCTCCCACGAAACCGACTTGCGGCGCTGGTTGCCGTTCCAATCGAAATTGGGATCGACGACGACGCATTTGGGCATGAACGGCGCGCTGTCGCGTTCGTCGAAGCTCGTGTCGTCGCCGCCTTCCATCTCGTACCCGAAGACGGCGGGGTCCCAGACGAGCTCGCCGAAATGGCCGCGGGCGTAGGGGTCGAGCAGCAGCTTGTTCGGATTGAAGCGGTGCCCCGCCATCGGCTCGTAGGGGCCGTGCACGCGGTAGCCGTAGATCGAACCCGGCCCGACGCCACGCACGTATCCGTGCCAGACTTCGTCGGTGTATTCGGGCAGTGCGATGCGCGCGGTCTCGCGGGTTCCGGTGTCGTCGAAAAGGCAGAGCTCTACCCCGGTCGCATGCGCCGAAAACAACGCAAAATTGACCCCTTCGCCGTCCCACGTGGCACCGAGCGGGTACGGCAGCCCTTCACTGATCCGCATCGTCATGGCGTAGCCCCCGGTTGGAGCGGCACCCCGGAATCAACCCGTTCCAGAGGTGGGCAACGGGCGAACGCCGCGCGGGCCGTTTAAGTTCGGAACGAGCCCCCCGTTCAGACTTTCAGCTCGTCGGGCTTGGTCGGCTTCTCTTCGGGGTCCACCACCGCCTCGACGAGAGCCGCCTTTGGCGAGGCGAGCGCGGCCCGGATGGCGGGGCGGATGTCTTCGCAGGCCATGAAGGCCGCGGCCTCTTCGTGCCGGGCGGGGATAAAGGCAATCTTGTCCTGTCGCTTGCGCAGCGCTTCTATCGGCGAATTGATCCCGTCGCCGACCACCCCGAAGACGTGGGTCACGCCCCATTGCAGCAGCGTCTCGACGATGATGTCGGCCGTGTTGGGGTCGTCGCCGAAATCCGGCGCCGGCTGCTGGGTTGCGGCGGCCGCCATCTCGGAGGGTACGGCCGCGACAGCGAGGCCCGGCCCGCCGGTAAGCGCCGCGCCGGCGGCGGCGAGTTGCAGTAGCTGCCGTCGCCGGAACCCCCGCGGAGCCGCGGCCGGTCCCGCGATGCCGGCCGTCTCACGCGAGGGCTCCGTCATCTCAGGCGTCTCCGCGCTGTTTTCGCGCCGCTCCTTCGATGCCGCCCTCCTTGATGTCCTTGTCGCGCTCCGCGTCGACCGGCTTGTCGCGCCAATCGTCGCCGCGCGGGTGGCCCTTGCGCAGCTTCGGGTCCGTCAACGAGGGATGCGCCGAGGCGGCCTCGCTGTCGCTCTTGCGCCGGTCATCCTGCGTGGGGGCACCCGCATGTTCGCGCTCGGCGGCGCGATGGACCTTCTCCGCGCCTTTTCCCGCTTGTGACATTTTCCGCTCCTCAACCGATCTCTTTCGGCCAACAAGCCCCGTGCGGCCGCGTTCCGAACGCCTGCGGGCCGCGAGACGGGCACGACGCGCCCCGTGCGGCGTTAGGTGGGAACGAAAGAACGCTGGAGCTTCGAATGGCCGCTTCCACCGAACCGCGCAAGGGAACGCCGAGCCCGCGGCTCGACGAGGCCACGTTCCGCGAGCGGTTTCTCGGCCAGTTCCGCGACCCCGCGTTCCGCCCGCTGGCCGACGAGTTGAACCAGATCGCCGCCGCGGCATGGGACGCGTACAGCCACAGCCGGAAGGCGCCCGATACGCGCAAGGCGGGTCCGCAATTCGCCGACCCCGACTACGATCTCGCGGTCGACTGGCTGGCGGCGCGCGACGCGATCGCGGCGGCGCTAGCGCGGCATGACGATCCGGGCGCGCCTCTCTCGATCCTGCTGATCAGCGCGTCCGCCCGGACCGAACACACCTGTCCCGGTGAAATGTCGAAATCATACCGGCTCGTGCAAATCGCACGAGAGGTCTTCGCCGCGGCGGGAGGGATCGAGATGGAGCTCCTCGATCTGAGCCGCCTCACGAGCGAATACGGCCGCAACATCCACCCGTGCAAAGCCTGTTTTTCGACCGCCTCGGCGCTGTGTCACTGGCCGTGCTCCTGCTATCCGAACTATTCGCTCGGCCAGACCCACGACTGGATGAACGACATCTATCCGCTATGGGCGCGCGCGCATGGCGTGATGATCGTGACGCCGGTCAACTGGTATCAGGTGTCGTCGCCGCTAAAGCTGATGATGGACCGGCTGGTCTGCGCCGATGGCGGCAATCCCGACCCGACCCGCACCCACGGAAAGGACGCCACGCGGGCAAAGGAGATCGAGCTCGCCGGCTGGGACTATCCCCACCACCTTGCCGGCCGCCATTTTTCCGTGGTCGTGCACGGCGACGTCGAGGGCGCGGAGAATGTGCGGCGCAGCGTGGTCGACTGGCTGTCATTCATGCACCTTCTCCCGGCCGGACCGCTGGCCCAGCTCGACCGCTACATCGGCTATTGGGAACCATATGCGACCAGCCACGACGCGCTCGACGCCGACGACGCGCTCCAGGAGGAGGTGCGCAACGCCGCGCGCACGCTGCTGGAAGCAGTGCAGGCGAGCCGCACGGGACAACAGGTCGCCGCCGGAACCAGCCTGACCCAGCCACGCCAAAAGTAGTTTCCGCAGATGGATCGCCGACGCGAGCGCCTACAAAAGCGTGCTGATTAAACCTACGTTAACGACGGTCGCCTAGCCCGCCTCGTATCCTCGCGTTTCGGTTTCCTCCGGGCGGACATGGGCGGATGACGGCAACCGTGGAGATTCGCCTTATGGGCGGCAATCCCGGGACTGCGACGTCCCAGATGCGGGCTTGGCTCGATCACGGCAAGATCAGAACGCAGGCATTCCGGGAGTCCCGATTTCCAGGCGGTCTGGCGCTGCACGTCGACTTCGCCTTGCCGAGCGAGGCCACGGCTTTCGCCGAACGGTTCGGCGGTCGCGTCCTCGGAACACCGATTTCGTGGCACGGCTAGAGCCTGATCGATCAAGTGAGATCCCCCCTTTATCGTCGCCGCCCCTTCGCGGGAACGACGAGTACCAGGGAGGGGGGTTTCGTTCAGCGGCCCCGACGGCGCAACGGAGGGTTGAATCAGGCGCCCTTCGCGTTTTCCACGGAACCAACCGGCGGCGGGAAGCGTCTTGACTCTACGGTGGACGTGGCAACAGTAGTTCCCACCGATCCGGTGGGGTGATGTGACGAGCAAGCAAGTTTACGTTGAAGGCTCGATTGCCGGTCTGTCATCACCGGCCGTTTCCCATGGCAGACTGGGCGCTTCTGGCGGAATGGGCGCGTCCGTCCCGTGTCGCGTCGCCAATATGCGAGCGCCGTAATGCCTGGTACTCAAGATTTCCCGATCGTCGGCGTTGGCGCGTCAGCCGGCGGCGTCGAGGCGCTCGAGGGGTTCTTCCGGGGCCTGCCGGCGGAGCCCGGCATCGCACTCGTGCTGGTGACGCATCTGAGCCCCAATCGCGAAAGCCTGCTGCACGAGATCGTGGCTCGATACACGCGGCTCCCGGTGCATGTCGCGGTCCATGACATGCCGGTGGCGGTCGATCACGTCTACGTGCTTCCGGCTGATGCGGCTCTCGGTATCGAGGGGCGGCGCCTGCAACTGCGCCGCAACGGCAGCCGAAACGAGCGCAAGCCGATCGACCTGTTTTTCAGCACGCTGGCCGTCGACATCGGCGAACGGGCGGCGGGCATCGTGCTTTCCGGGGGCGATGGCGACGGCACCCTCGGGATCAAGGCCATCAAGGAGCGGGGCGGCCTGACGCTGGCGCAGATCGGCGACCGCTTTGGCCCGCAACACCCGGATATGCCGGAGAGCGCGATTTCGACAGGCTTGATCGATTTTGCGATCCCGGTCGAATCGATGGGTTCGAAGCTGGTGGAATTCGCCCGCGGCGCGCCGCTTCTCGACGGGCTTGCGGACGATCCCACGCAGCTCGACGACGACCAGAGCATCGATCAGGTCGTGCCGGAGATCTATGCCATCCTGCGCAGTCGGATCGGCCACGATTTCAGCGGCTACAAGACCAGGACCTTTATGCGGCGCCTGCAGCGCCGGATGCAGGTGAACCAGCTCGACACGTTGGAGGGCTATGCCGAGCGGCTGCGGCAGGAGCCGCAGGAAGTCAGCGCGCTTTTCCGCGACCTGCTGATCAACGTCACCACGTTCTTTCGCGATGACGCGGCCTTCGAGAGCCTGGCGAGAGAAGTCGTTCCCAAGCTATTTGAAGGACGCGGCGCCGACGAGACCGTTCGCGTCTGGGTTCCGGGCTGCGCCACCGGCGAAGAGGTATTCTCGATCGCCATTCTCCTGCGTGAGCATATCGACAAGATCAATGCCGTGCCGCGGGTGCAGGTTTTTGCCACGGATATCGACGAGAGGGCCTTGTCCGTCGCGCGGGGCGCGCGCTACCCGGCGCCCCTGCTCGAGAGCGTGTCGCCGGAGCGCCGCAAGCGCTTTTTCGTCGCCGACGGCGGCAGCTTCGTCGTCTCGACCGAGATCAGGGAGCTGTGCGTTTTCTCGCCGCACAGCGTCATCCGCGACCCGCCGTTTTCGCGGATGGATCTGGTGTCGTGCCGGAACCTGCTGATCTACTTTGGCGCCGACATCCAGAACCAGGTCATTCCGACCTTCCACTACGCGCTGCGTCCGGACGGGTACCTCTTCCTCGGTTCCGCCGAGAATGTGACCCATTTCGAGGATTTGTTTATCCCGATCGACAAGCGGCAGCGCATTTTTCGCCGCCGCTCCGACGTTCGGGCAATTGCGCCGCGGCTGCCGAGCCTGGATCGCGTGATGACCGGTCAGCCGATGGAGCTGTTGCCGCGACGCGGGCCGGTGAGCGGCGTCGGCCTGCGGAACGCGGTGGACAGCCAGGTTCTCGACCGGTTCTCGCCGCCGCATGTCCTGGTCAATCGCGACGGCGACATCGTCTACTACTCCAGCAGGACTGGAAAATACTTCGAGGCGCCGGCCGGACTCCCCACCCGCCAGCTTCTGACGCTGGCGAGACGGGGGCTGCGCCTCGATCTGCGGTCGCTGTTTCGTGAGGCCGTCGAAACCGGAGGAACCGTCTCGCGTCGCGGTATTGCGGTCGAAACCGACAATGCGGCCGTTCAGCTCGTGAATCTGACGATCGAGCCGTTACGGTATCGCGGCCATGGCGAACCTCTTTATGTCGTCGTGTTCACGGATGACGGGTCGGCGCTCAGCGCCGATGAGGCATCGGATCGCATCCGGACGACTCAAGTCGCCAGCGGCGTGGATTTCGACCAGGAACTCCGCGAGACCCGCGATCGCCTGCAATCGATGATCGAAGAATACGAGACCGCCCTGGAAGAGCTCAAATCCTCCAATGAGGAGCTGGTCTCGGTAAACGAGGAAATGCAGTCGACCAACGAGGAATTGGAAGCCTCGAAGGAAGAATTGCAATCGGTAAACGAAGAGCTTTACACGGTAAATGCCGAGCTCAACATCAAGGTGGAGGAACTCGATCGCGCGAACAGCGACCTCCAGAATCTGTTCGCGACGACCGATATCGCGCTGGTGTTCCTGGACAAGGAGCTCGTCATCCGCAGCTTTACCCCGGCTGTGGAAAAGATCTTCCGGGTCCTGCCCGGAGACCGCGGACGTCCGATCACCGACCTGGCCAGCAAGCTCAACCTGCCGGGTTTTGCCGACGACATCGCCAAGGTCTTTAGCGGCAACGGCCCCATCGAGCGGCAAGTGGAGAACGACGACCGTTCGGAGCAATACCTGGTCCGCCTGACGGCATATTCCAACGGCGACCACCAGATCGACGGGGTCGTCGCCACCTTTGTGGACGTGTCGAGCCTGACCCGCGCCGAGGCGCGCCAGCGCGTGCTGATCGCCGAGCTGGAGCACCGCACCCGCAATCTGTTGGCCGTCGTGCAGGCGCTCGCTCGCAAGACGTTGGGCGAGGGACGGCCGCTGGCGGATTTCATGTCGCGGCTGGAGGCGCTCGGCCGAACCCAAAGCGTGACCGGGCTGGCCGACCGTCGCATCGACCTCGGCGATCTCGTGCGTCTGCAATTGGAGGCTCTGGGCGCCCTGGCCGAAAACAAGGTCTCCTTGTCAGGGCCGCCGGTCCCATTGACGTTCGATCTGATTCAGACGTTCGGGCTGGCGCTGCACGAACTTGCGACCAACGCCGTCAAATATGGCGCGCTTAAAGAGGAACCGGGGCGGTTGGCGGTGAATTGGGCGGTTCGGCGGGAGCCGTCGAACACCGCCCTCCTGGTGCTCGACTGGGTGGAAAGCGGCGTGACCGACATGCCCGCCCAGCCAGGCAGCGGTTTCGGACGGCAATTGATCGAGGAGGCGCTCGTGTTTACCCACCGAGCATCGACAAAAGTTTCGTTCAACAGCGACGGGATCGTTTGCCATATCCAAATGCCGCTGCCCCAAGCCCGCACCACCGATCATCCGTGAGGTTTTGCGATGGACGAGATTGCGCTTCAAGGCCGCCGGATACTGGTTATCGAAGATGATTACTGGGTGGCACAGATTGTCGTCGAAATCCTGAAAGATTCAGGTGCGGAAGTCGTCGGCCCGATCGGATGGGTTGAAGAGGCGCTCGAGGCCCTCGAAGGTCAGGACGCCAAATTCGACGGCGCGGTGCTGGACATCAACCTTCATGGGACAAAATCGTACCCGATCGCCGATGCGCTTTCGGCCAGCGGGATACCGTTCGTCTTTACCACGGGTTACGGCGTGGCGGGGATCGACGATCCTTACACCGCCTATCCGCGCTGCACCAAACCGTTCAACCGGAGCGCACTCGTTGCCGCGCTGACCGGCGTCTGAGGTCGCTTGCGAAGGCGCTCGCGTTTGCGGGACAGGCGCCGGCTTCGGAGATTTCGGCAAGCTCGTGGGCTCGCCCGTGACGTGATCCCGTTGCCACCTCGCGCACGCCCTCGACATCCAGGACGATCGCGACCTGGCGGTCTACCAACAGCAGCTGTTCTTCGCGCAGCCGGCGCAGCGTGCGGCTGACGTGGACCATCGTCATACCGAGATGGTCCGCCATCTGGTCCTGGTTCAGCGGCAGGTTGAACGTGGGTCTGGATATGAGTTCGCTGCGCCGCAGACGCTCATAGACGCCGAGGACAAAGCCGCAGATGCGCTCGCGGGCATCGAAGCGGGCAAGCGTCAATATGTGCTGGTCGACCCGGCGACGCTGCTCCGCCAGCAATGCGAAGACGCTGAGGGCGACGCTGTCGTTCCTGATCAGATCGCGCAAGGTGGCGGCGCTAAGGGCCCGATATGAAAGTCCGCTCGCCGCGATGATTTCCTGTTCCGAGGGACCGGTCACGACGCGATCGAGCCCAACGAAGTTCGTCGGGAGAAAGAAATCCACGATTGCCCTTCGCCCGTCCGGGACCGTGATGGACCGATAGGCCGTTCCGCGGTGAATCATCAAGATCGGCGGGTCCGGATCGTTTGCCGCCACGATGACTGTCCCGCGGGCAGCGGAAAAACCTGGCGCCTCCATGAAGGCGCGGCGCAACAACCGGCCGCCGGTCAGCAGAGCCTCGGCGGTCCGTGGCGCATGAATCGGTGGCTGCATCCGCTCCCCCGTTCCTTCCCGGAAAACGCCCGGCGGATAGCCGGCGTTCCTGGGCGTCTCGGGCGTAGGGCCGCTCCCCCGTAACCGGCGGCGTAGAGCAGCCCTCTCCCGCCCGCTGATGGGCCTGGGTGCGGTGCCTGCCCACCTCACCCTCCCATCGTAGGCGATGGGTTCCTCCCTCTCCTCAAAATGAGCGGAGAGGACTTGGTCCTAAAACGCCCCTTCCCAGGGCTTCGACAGGTGGGTGGCGGCGCGGATCAAGCCGACCATAGAGTATGTTTGCGGGAAATTTCCCCACAATTCGCCGGTGTCCTCGTCGATGTCCTCGCCGAGGAGGCCGACGCGGTTGCGCCGGGCCAGCAGATTTTCGAACAGCTCGCGAGCCTCGACCTCGCGCCCGATCGCGGCCAGCGCCTCGATGTACCAGAAAGTGCAGACGACAAAGGACGTATGCGGGTGGCCGAAATCGTCCTTGTGGGCGTAGCGGTAGAGATAGTTCCCGTGGCGCAGCTCGCGCTCGATGCGCTCGACCGTGGCGATGTAGCGCGGGTCCTTGGGGTCGAGAAAGCCGATATGCGGCATCAACAGGAGGCTCGCATCGACGAGCTCGCCGCCGAACTCGGAGACGAAGCTGTTATGCGGCTCGCTCCAGCCGCGTTTGAGCGTCTCCTTGCGGATGCGGTCGGCGCGCTCGCGCCAATGCCGCTCGCGGGCGCCGAGACCGAGCTGGGCGGCGATCAGCGCGAGACGGTCGCAGGCCGCCCAGCAAAGCATCGCGGAGTGGGTATGGACGGATTCGTGTTTGCGGTATTCCCAGATCCCGGCATCGGGCTTGTCCCAGCGGCTCGCGGCCTGTTCGCCGAGCGCTTCGAGCTTGCGGAACAGGGTCTCGTCGCCGACGCGCTCGACACGCTGGTCGAAGAATATCTGGGTGCAGGCGAGGATGGCGCTGCCGTAGCCGTCGTTTTGCACCTGCGTCGCCGCCTCGTTGCCGACCCGCACCGGCCCCATGCCACGATACCCGGGAAGGCTGGCGATTTCGCGCTCGGGCAGGTCGGTCTCGCGCAGGATGCCGTAAAGCGGTTCGAGGTAGCCGTCGCCGGTGGTCGAGACGATGTTGACGATGAATTCGAGGTAGTTCTCCATCACCTGCGTGGCGCCCAGCCGGTTCAGCGCGCTGACCACGAAAAACGCGTCGCGGGGCCAGCAATAGCGATAATCCCAGTTGCGGCCGGAATCCGGGGCCTCGGGGATCGAGGTGGTCATCGCCGCGACGATCGCGCCGGTATCCTCGAAGCTCATCAGCTTGAGCGTGATCGCGGCGCGCAAGACCGCTTCCTGCCACTCGAAGGGAACGGACACCGTGCGGGCCCAGTCGCGCCAGTACTTGTCGGTGCGCTCGGCGAATTCGCGGGCGAGGTCGCCGAGCGGCGAGGCGATCGACTCGTCGGGGCCGAGGACGAGCTCGATCGCCCTGGTCAGGACGAACGGCACTTCCTCGACGACGTAGGAGATGGGCGCGTTGGTCGTCAGGCGCAGCGTCCGGTTGGACATCACAAAGCGCAGGTGGTTGCTGCCGCGCGTCACCTCGGGGGCGGTCGCGCCGTAGTCGCAGCGCGGGCGCAGGCGCACGCAAATGCGCGGGCTGCCGTGCAGCGGACACACCCGGCGCACCAGCATGCTGGGCCGGTAGACGCGCTCGTACTGCACAAAGCGCGGGGCGAAGTCGACGATTGCGATCGCGTTGCCGCCTTCGTCGAAGAGGCGCGTCTCCAGCACCGCCGAGTTGGGCCAGTAGAACTGCTCGGCGCGTTCGAGCCCCAAGAGCTCGATCTCGTAGAACCCGTCATCGGCCTTGTCGCCGCCGAGCAGCGCGCAAAAGGTGGGGTCGCGGTCGAAATGCGGCAGGCAGGACCAGACGACCCGGCCGCGCTGGTCGATCAAGGCGCTGTAGCTGCAATTCCCGACCATCGCGAGGTCGAGGTCGGCTGGAGTCATGCGCCGCGCGCGATCCACGCGAGGACGGCGGCGACGTCGGGCAGGCGATAGCGCGCCACCGAGCGCCCGCCGCCGACCTTGACCGAGATGCCGCCGAGCGCGTCGACCTCGGCAAACCCGTCCTCATCGGTCGCGTCGTCGCCGACAAATACCGGGACGCGGCCGATAAACGGCGTCTCGGCCACGAGCAGCGCGATCGCCCCGCCCTTGCCGACCTGACGCGGCACCAATTCGACGACGCGGTTGCCGTCGATTGCGCGGAGGCCGCCGCCGCTCGCCTCGACCGCGTCGCGGGCGGCGGCGCGGCAGGCATTGGCGTGATCGGGCGCGCCGCGGTAATGCAGCGCCACCGCCGCGCCCTTGTCTTCGAGCACGATCCCGCGATGGCGCGCGGCGAACGGCGCGAGGCGCACCCGCGCCTCCTCGACCGCGCCATCGCCCGAGGCGGCGGCGACGCGGCCGTCGGGATAGCGGATCTCGCTGCCGTGCTGCCCGACGATCGCGCCCGCGAACGGGGCGACCAGCGGCACGAGATCGGCGAGGCGGCGGCCGCTGACCAGCGCCACCGCGCCGCCAAGCCGGCCCGACACGGAAGTCAGCAGCCCCGGCAGCCCGGCCGGGACGTGAATGTCGGCCGGGGTCGGCGCGAGCTCGACGAGGGTGCCGTCGAAATCGACGAACAGCGCGTCGCCACGCGACAACAGCGGCGGGTGACCCGGCTTGCGGGCCTCGGCATCGGAGAACGGCATCGTCAATGCCACGCGGCCAGGGTGCTGAGCGTCGGCCGCGACGCGACGCCGGACTCGGAGGCGACGGGCTCGGGGTATTGCCGCAGCGCGGCGACGAAGGCGCGCCACCAGGCATGGACATCGTGCTCTTCAAGCTGGGTCATCATCACCGCGTGGCGCTCGCAGCGCTCATCGAGCGGCATCGACAGCGCACGGTCAAGCGCGTCGGCGACGGCGTCGGTGTCGAACGGGTTGACGATGAGCGCGGTGTCGAGCTCGACCGCGGCGCCGGCGAAGCGCGACAGCACGAGGACGCCGGGATTATCGGAATCCTGGCTGGCGACGTATTCCTTGGCGACGAGGTTCATGCCGTCGCGCAGCGGGGTCACCATCCCGACCCGGCTGGCGCGGTAGAACCCGAACAGCGTGTCCTGGCGGAAGCGGCGGTTGAGATAACGCACCGGCTGCGAGTCTAGTTCGCCGAAGGTGCCGTTGATGCGCCCGGCGCGGGCGTCGAGCTCGGCTCGGATCTGCTGGTATTCCGGAACGTCGCCGCGGCTGGGCGGGGCGATCTGCAGCATCACGGCGCCGCGCCGGTATTGCGGCCGGGTCTCGAGCAGGCGCTCGACGGCCGACAGGCGGCGCACGAGCCCCTTGGTGTAGTCGAGCCGGTCGACGCCGATGATCAGGTCGCGGCCGCGCAGGCTGTCATGGAGGCGACGGGCGAGCCCGGTACCGCCGGCCCTGGCGGCATGGGCGGCGACGGCGCGGGTGTCGATGCTGATCGGGAAGCTGGCCGCGCGGGTCTCCCCGCCAAAGGCATGGGCGCTGCCGTCGCCGGCGATCCAGCCGCCGGCCTCGCGCACGATATAGTCGGAGAAGGCCTGGACATCGCAATCGGTCTGAAAGCCGACGATGTCGTAATCGAACAGCGAGCGGACGAGCGGGCGATGGACCGGCAGGGTCTTCAGCACCTCGGGCGCGGGGAACGGGATGTGCAGGAAAAAGCCGATGCGGTTGCGCACGCCGAGCCGGCGGAGCGCGGCAGCGAGCGGGATCAGATGGTAGTCGTGGACCCAGATCTCGTCGTCCGGGGCGAGCATCGCCGCGAGGCGCTCGGCAAACAGCGCGTTGACCCGCTGGTAGGCAGCCCAGGCCTTGGCTTCATACTCGGCAAGGTTGACCCGGTAATGGAACAGCGGCCACAGCACGCGATTGGAGAATTGCAGGTAGTACCCCTCGAAATCGTCCCGGTTGAGGTCGAGGAGGAGGCGCGTGAGGCCGCCATCAGTCTGGGCCCGGACCGGGCCGGGCTCGCCCTCGACGACATTGCCGCTATACCCGAACCACACCGCCTCGCGATGCTGAACGGCCGCGCGAATCGCCGTTGCGAGGCCGCCCTCGTCGCCGCGCAATGACGACGCGACACGGTTCGACACCAGCACCAAACGTTCCATACTCGTCCCCAATTTTCGTTCACAACGCCAATTTTCGTACCCGACACGCGCGGGACTTGCGGCCAGAAAACGCCGGCGCGGGCGGCGCGGTTCCCCCTGGAGTATGATCGCGCCGGAAACGATCACGCATGACGGGAGCGACCGGAGATGACGTTCGACCCGAAAACCGCTTCCCGCATCCGGCTCGACACCGGCGACATCACCCGGTTGGCGGTCGACGCGATCGTCAACGCGGCGAACTCGTCATTGCTCGGCGGCGGCGGGGTCGACGGTGCAATCCACCGCGCCGCCGGGCCCGAGCTGCTGGCGGAATGCCGCGGGCTCGGCGGCTGTCCGCCGGGACGGGCGCGGCTCACGCGCGGCTATCGCCTGCCCGCCGGGCACGTGATCCACACGGTCGGCCCGGTCTGGCACGGCGGCGGCAACGGCGAGCGCGACGTGCTGGCGTCGTGCTACCGCGAATGTCTGGCGATTGCCGTCGCGGAAGGGTTTCGGGCCGTGGCGTTCCCGGCGATCTCCACGGGCGTATACGGGTTTCCGAAGGACGCGGCGGCACGGATCGCGGTCGCGGTAGTGGGGGAGCATCTGGTCGAAAATGAGGTGCCGGCGGAGGTGATTTTCGTCTGCTTCGACGCGGCGACGGTTGGGGCTTATGAAGCGGCTTTGGGGGCGGATTGATGGGCTTCGCTGCGCTCAGCCCATCCTACAAGTTTGGTGCCATCACTCTTCATCCGGGTCGAGCTTGCGGCCGTCGAGCAGGTCGTTGCGGCGCTGGCGCTCGGCTTCTTCGCGCTCGCGCTCGGCCTTGGTGCGGCCGTGCTGGGCGCGGTTGGCGGCGGCTTCCTGCTTTTCGTCGTCGCGCTTCCGGTCTTTGCGGAAGCGGTTGAGGTTGACGATGTCGGCCATCAGATTTCTTCTCCGGAGAGTTCGCCGCGGCGGGCGCGGTCGAGGACGTACAGACGGATCGCGCTCGACAGGCTGGCCGCGCGCTCGGCGTCGATCGCCGCGACGAGGGCAGCGACCGAGACGCGCCGGCGGCGCGCGAGGTCGCCCAGCGCCTGCCAGAATTCCCGCTCAAGCGAAACACTGGTCGCGTGACCCGCGATCCGCACCGAGCGCTTTACCACCCCGTCGCGATCCATGCCCAAAGGATCGGGAGCGACGGCGCCAACCTCAAGTCAAATAAGCGCGCCTGGACGGATTGCTTGAAATAGTGCGGCCAATCCGCAAGGATCGGCCCCAATTGGGGGGAGGCAAACCAATTGCGCCCGCAGCCCGCGACGGACGGGGACGACGCGTCGCGGAGTCGGGCGGTATAAGCCACTGATTACAAGGCAATTTACGGATCCGCTGCGGGCCGGGCCGGAACCCGGGGGGCGCCTGCGTTACAGGATTCAGGACTACGATGATTGGGAAAATGCTGGGATTGCTGTCGGCGGATATGGCCATCGACCTGGGCACGGCGAACACGCTCGTCTACGTCAAGGGTCGCGGCATCGTCCTGAACGAGCCGTCGGTCGTGGCGATCGCCAGCGTCAAGGGAAAGCGGCAGGTCCTGGCGGTCGGCGAGGAAGCCAAGCTGATGCTGGGCCGCACGCCGGGCAACATCCAGGCGATCCGGCCTCTGCGCGACGGCGTCATCGCCGATTTCGAGGTCGCGGAGGAAATGATCAAGCATTTCATCCGCAAGGTTCACAACCGCCGCAGCTTTGCCAGCCCGCAGATCATCATCTGCGTGCCGTCCGGCTCGACAGCCGTGGAACGCCGCGCGATCCAGGAATCGGCGGAAAGCGCCGGGGCGCGCCGCGTGTTCCTGATCGAGGAGCCGATGGCGGCGGCGATCGGCGCCGGGCTGCCGGTGACCGAGCCCACCGGGTCGATGGTCGTCGACGTCGGCGGCGGGACGACCGAGGTCGCCGTGTTGTCGCTCGGCGGCATCGTCTATTCTCGCTCGGTCAGGATCGGCGGCGACAAGATGGACGAGGCGATCATCGCCTATATCCGCCGCAACCATAACCTTCTCGTCGGCGAATCGAGCGCCGAGCGGATCAAGAAGGAGATCGGGTCGGCCTGCATGCCCGAGGACGGCGAGGGCCGGGTGATGGAGATCAAGGGACGCGACCTGATGAACGGCGTGCCCAAGGAGATCATCATCAGCGAGCGGCAGATTTCGGAAAGCCTGGCCGAGCCGGTGGGCTCGATCGTCGAGGCGGTCAAGGTCGCGCTCGAGCATACCGCGCCCGAGCTCGCCGCGGATATCGTCGACAAAGGCATCGTGCTGACCGGCGGAGGAGCGCTCCTCAGCAATCTCGACTTTGTGTTGCGGCACGCGACCGGACTGCCGGTTTCGATCGCCGACGACCCGCTGACGTGCGTGGCGCTCGGCACCGGGCGCGCGCTCGAAGAAATGAAGACGCTAAAAAACCTGTTGATCAACATGTGGTGACGGGGTTTTCTGCGTGATGACGGGGTTGGGGACGTACAGGGGAACAATGAGCGCCAGGTGTAAGACGGGAGCGGCGACGAGCAAGGCCGCTACGTGATCCGGCTGTCGCCGCAAATGCGCGCCGCGATCCAGCGGACCGTGCTGCCGGCTCTGATATTGCTGTCGGCGGCGATCATCGTGCTCGGCAAGGCCGACCGCATGATCTTCGATGGGCTGAGCGCGGCAACCGCCGACGCGCTGGCGCCGGTGCTGCAGGCTGTGTCGCGCCCGATCGGCGCGGTCGGCGACATGATCGACCGCGCGCGCGGCTTTATCGGCACTTACGAAGAGAACCGGCGCCTCACGCGCGAAAACGAGCGGCTGTTGCGCTGGCAGCAGGCCGCGCTCGACCTTGCCTCCGACAACCAGAAGCTGCGCGGGCTCGTCAAGGCGGTGCCGAACGCGTCGGTTTCATATGTGACGGCGCGGGTCATCGCCAATTCGGGCGGCGCCTATGTGCGCACGGTGATGATCGACGCCGGCAACGAGCAGCATGTCGCGCGCGGGCAGGCAGCCATCACCGGCGAGGGGCTCGTGGGCCGGATGACCGAGGTCGGGACGCGGGCGGCGCGGGTGCTGCTGATCACCGACCTCAATTCGCGCATCCCGGTCGTCATCGACAGCTCGAAGACCAACGCGGTGCTGGCCGGCGACAATTCCGAGCGGCCGCGGCTGATCTACCTGTCGGGGACCGACGGGGTGAAGATCGGCGACCGCGTCGTGACCTCCGGCGAGGGCGGCGTGTTCCCGCCGGGCCTGCCGGTCGGCGTGGTGTCGGCGATCGACGCGATGGGGCCGCGGGTCGAACCGTTTGTCGAGCTGTCGGAGCTCGGCTACCTGATGGTCGTCGATTACGGCCTGTCCGACTCGCTGCCGCAGCCGGTGCCTTTTGTCGAGCGGGCGACCCCGCGCAACAAGGCGGCCGCCGCTAAAGAGGCCGCCTCGCGCTGACCCGCGAGGCCGAAAGGCCGGTCATGGCGCTCAAGGTTTTCAGCATGCCGGCGCTGCCCCGGGTCAATGGCGGCATCGTGCGGCTGTTGCCGATCGCAACGACGATCGCCGCGGCGCTGTTGGCGATCCTGCCGTTGCGCATTCCCGGCTACGCCGCGCTGACCCCGGGCTTTACGCTGATGGCGGCGTATCATTGGACGATCTATCGCCCGGATTTGTTGCCGCCGCTGGCGCTGTTCGCGATCGGACTGGGCGAGGATTTGCTGGTCGGGGCACCGGTGGGCGTGGGCGCGCTGGAGCTCCTCCTGGTGTACACGGCGGTGATCGGGTACCGGCGCTATTTCGTCAACCGCACCTTTCCGTTCGTATGGTCGGGCTTTACCCTGTTGACGGCGTGCGCGATGTTTATCCTATGGGCGGTGCATTGCCTGCTCGACGCGACCCTGCTCGATTTTCGCAACACGATCTTCCGCGCCGTGTTGACGGTCGCGATTTTCCCGGTCGCGAGCTTTCTTTTGGGCCGCAGCCAACGCGCGCTGATGGGCGCGGACTGACCTAGCAGGGCCGCCCGATGGCACGCGAGATGCAACGGCAAAAGTCCATGACCCGGCGGGCGGCGCTGCTCGCCGGCGGGCAGGCGCTGTTGGGCGCGGCGCTGGTCGGGCGGCTCTATCAGCTACAGATCCTCGAACGGGACCGCTATACGGTGCTGGCCGAGGAAAACCGCATCAACCTGCGCCTCCTGGTGCCGCCGCGCGGGCGGATCATCGACCGGTTCGACACGATCCTCGCCGACAACCACCCGAACTACCGCGTCGTCCTGGTGCCCGAGCAAACCGGCGACATCCCGGCGACGCTCAACGCGCTGGGGACCCTTATCGAGATTACCGACGCCGACCGACGCCGCGTGATGCGCGACGCGAAGCGGCACCACCCGTTCATCCCGGTATCGGTGCGGGGCAACCTGACCTGGGCGGAGATGGCGCGGGTCGAGGTCGCGATCCCGGAGCTGCCCGGCGTGTCGATCGAGCAGGGGCTGCTTCGCTTCTATCCCTACGGCGCCTCGGCGGCGCATGTGCTGGGCTATGTCGCGGCGGTATCGGACAAGGAGCTGACCGGCGACCCGCTGCTCGAGCTGCCCGACTTTCGCATCGGCAAGAGCGGCATCGAAAAGGCCGAGGACCTGACGTTGCGCGGCACCGCCGGCACCAGCCAGGTCGAGGTCAACGCCTATGGCCGCGTCGTGCGCGAGATCGGCCGCGCCGAGGGCCAGCCCGGGCAGGACGTCGTGGTGTCGCTCGACATGGCGCTGCAGGATTACGCGATCAAGCGCTGCGCGAACGAGGTCGCGGTGTCGTGCGTCGTGCTCGACGCGCTGACCGGCGACGTGCTGACGCTGGTGTCGAGCCCGAGCTTTGACCCGATGCTGTTTTCGAACGGCCTCAGCCCGGCGACGTGGCAGGAATTGTCGACCGACCCGCGCAACCCGCTGCAGGACAAGGCGACGGCGGGGCTTTACCCGCCCGGCTCGACGTTCAAGCCGGTGGTCGCGCTGGCCGCGCTCGAAGCCGGTGCGCTGACGCCCGACACGGTGATCAACTGCCCCGGCTATATCGAGCTCGGCGACGCGACGTTTCATTGCTGGCGGTCGGGCGGCCACGGGCCGATGCATCTGCACGACGCGATCAAGAAATCCTGCGACGTATTTTTCTACGAGACGGCGCGGCGCACCGGGATCGACCATCTGGCGACGATGGCGCGCCGCTTTGGCTTTGGCAGCCCGCTCGGCCTCGACATTCCGGGCGAGCGCGGCGGGCTGATGCCGACCCGCGACTGGAAGCTGGCGACGACCGGTGTCGCCTGGCAGCAGGGCGAGACGCTGATCACCGGCATCGGCCAGGGTTCGGTGCTGGCGACGCCGCTACAGGTCGCGACGATGGCCGCCCGGCTCGTCAGCGGGCGGATCGTGGTGCCGCATCTGGTGCGCCCGGCCGGGCTGATGCCGGCCGGCGGCGACCGCGCGCCGCCCAATTTCGCGCCCCTCGGCATCACCCGCCAGGCGCTGGCGCTGGTGCTCGACGGCATGAACGCGGTCGTCAACGACCCGCAAGGCACCGCCTATTCCGCGCGCATCACCGATCCGGCGATGGCGATGGGCGGCAAGTCGGGCACCTCGCAGGTGCGCCGGATCAGCGAGTACGAGCGCGAGCACGGCCTCAGAAAAGAAGACGAGATCCCGTGGAAGGACCGCGATCACGCGCTCTTTGTCGGCTTTGCGCCGGTCGGCGCGCCGCGCTATGTCTGCGCGGTCGTCGTCGAGCATGGCGGCGCCGAGGCGGCGGGCGGCTCGGCGGTCGCGGCGCCGATCGTCCGCGACGTGCTGGTCGAGGCGCAAAAGCGCGACCCCGGACGGCGCGTGCCGCACCCCGACACCGTGGCGCAGGCGGGCTGAGCGATGGCGAGCATCTCGCCCGATCTCGGCCACCGCGAGCTGACCTTTGTCGACAGGCTTCGCGGCATCCGCTGGGGTCTGATCGCGCTGATCACGGCCATAGCGTGCCTCGGCTTCGCGACCCTGTATTCCGCAGCGAACGGCAATCTGCAGCCGTGGTCGGAAAAGCAGATGACGCGGTTCGCGTTTGCCTTTGTGCCGATGATCGCCGCGGCGCTGATCGACATCCGCCACTGGTTTCGCCTCGCCTATTGGATTTATGGGCTGGCGCTGGTGCTGGTCGTCGCGGTCGATTTGCACGGGCTCGTCGGGCTGGGAGCGCAGCGCTGGATCAATCTCGGCTTTATGCAGCTCCAGCCGTCGGAGGTGATGAAGGTCGCGATGGTGCTGGCCCTCGCCCATTACTTCCACGCGCTGCAAACCGAGGAGGTCGGACGGGTCAGCAAGGTGGTGGTGCCGGTCGTGCTGATCGTCGTGCCGGTGGGGCTGGTGCTGAAGCAGCCCGACCTCGGCACCGCGGTGATGCTGTTGGTCACGGGCGGGGTGGTGCTGTTCCTCGCCGGCGTCCGGCTGTGGATGTTCGCGGTGGGGCTCGCCGCCGCGGCCGGCATCGCACCGCTCGCCTGGTCGATGCTGCGCGGCTATCAGAAGGCGCGGCTCTATACGTTTCTCGACCCCAACACCGACCCGCTCGGCGCGGGCTACCATATTTTGCAGTCGAAGATCGCGCTGGGCTCGGGGGGGCTGTTCGGCAAGGGGTTCCTCGAAGGGACGCAGACGCATCTGAGCTTCCTTCCCGAGAAGCAGACGGATTTCATCTTTACGATCATCGCCGAGGAGTTCGGGCTCATCGGCGGGCTCGCTCTCCTCGCGCTCTATGCGATCGTGATCACCTATTGCTTTGCGATCGCGCTCCGAAGCCGCAACCATTTCGGGCGCCTGTTGGGCCTTGGCTTGGCGACGAATTTCTTTTTGTATGTGTTTATCAATACAGCGATGGTAATCGGCCTCCTGCCGGTGGTCGGGGTGCCGTTGCCGCTGATTTCCTATGGCGGGACTGCGATGGTTACCGTGATGCTGGGGTTTGGGCTGCTGATGAACGTGAGCATTCACCGCGACGTGCGGATCAGCCGGCTCGGCGAAAGCCAGCTAGGCTAGGGAGGGCGTCATGGCCGAAAAAACCGCCCCGGAAGCCGGAAAGCACCTCCACGTCACCGTGCTGCTCGTCGCCTCGCGCCGGGCGCTCGACAATGCGCTGAGCGAGCTGGGCTTTCCCGAGGACGACGACCGCGTCATCGAGCACGACAGCCGCCTCGCCTTTCTCACCTGCACGCACGAGGAGGATTGCGACGACCTCTTCGCGCTGATCGCCGAATTGTCGGCGCGCGGCGAAAGCTGGGAGTTGCAGTCGCGCATCGACACCGAGGCGGGACGCGCGATCTATCAGTCGCTGTCGCGGCACCGCGCGGTCGAGGCGATCGACGCGGTCGTCGACGAGGAGGTCGAGCCCGAGAGCGGCGAGGCGCCGCCGCACGATATCGAAACCCCGGAGGGGTTGGCGGGCCTGAAGCGGGTGCTGCGCCGGGTCGAGCCGGCCGAGGCGTTCGCCACGATCCGCCCCGGCCGCGACGGCCGCGCCACCGCGCGCATCCTGCGCCGCGGCTCGCGCCGTCTCGTCGCCGCCGCGATCGCCTCGGACGAGGCGACGCTGCGCGGCGTCTTGCGCGAGATACTGCCGAATGTGATGCTCGACGTGGCGATGAAGCCGCCGGGGTGACCGCCGAACAGCGCTTGCCGACAAGCCAGCTTGGCGCGAAAATTGAAGCGGTCCAGAGGGCCGCGACGAACAGGGGAGACACATTATGCCGACACGCCGATCCGTTATCATGGGAGTGCCCGCCGCGGCGCTGGCCGCGAGCTTTGGCGTGCGCGCCTTTGCCGACGACAAGACGGTCTCGGTCGGGATCAACCTGCCGCTGACCGGCGCGGACGCACAGGCCGCGACCAAGATCAAGCAGGGCGCCCAGATGGCGTTCGACGAGGCGAACGCCGCGGGCGGCGCCGGCGGCTACAAGCTCAACGTGATCGTGCTCGACGACGGCACCGCGACCGCCGGCCAGTACGACCCGGCCCAGGCCGCGACCAACGCGCGCAAGCTGGTGTCGGACAGCTCGGTCGTGGCCGCGGTCGGCCCGCAGATGAGCGGCTCGGGCAAGGCGATGGCGCCGATCCTGTCGCAGGGCAACCTCGCGATCATCACGCCGGCCTCGACCAACCCCGACATCACCAACCCGAAATTCGCCGGCCAGTACAAGCCGGGCGGCAAGGCGATCTATTTCCGCACGGTGACGACCGACGCCTACCAGGGCCCGAACATGGCCAACTACTACACCGACACGCTGAAGGTGAAGTCGGTGTACGTGCTCGACGACAGCGGCGCCTATGGCGTGGGCATCGCCGACTCGTTCCAAAAGCAGGCGGAAAAGCGCGGGATCAAGGTTCTGGGCCGCGACCAGCTCAACGCGAAAGAGGCCGACTACACGACGATCCTGACCAAGATCAAGCCGATGAACCCGGACGGGATCTATTACGGCGGGGTCGCGCAGGCCGGCGTCAAGCTGGCCAAGCAGTCCTACGACATCGTGCCCAAGATCGTAAAAGGCGGCGGCGACGGCATGCACAGCACCGATCTGCTGAGCGGCGCCGGCTTCCCCGCGGCCGAGGGCTGGTACTGCACGATCGCGGCGCCGCACGTCTTCGACAAGCCGGAGGTTGCCGCCTGGGCCAAGAAGTTCCAGGAAAAGTTCGGCGGCCCGCCCGAGGACTACTCGGTGACTTCGTACGACGCGGCGCTCGTCATCGTCGACGCGATCAAGCGCGTCGCCGCCTCGGGCAAGGAAGTCAACCGCGACAACGTCCGCGACGCGATCCAGTCGGCGAAGCTCGACACGCTCCAGGGCTCGGTCAGCTTCGACGAGAATGGCGACATCAACAACCGCATCGTCAGCGTGTTCCGGATCACCAAGGACGACAAATACCCGCTGAACGACACGGTGCATCAGTACAAATACGTCGGCGTCGCGCCGGCGAGCACGTGATCGTTTCGCACCGCACCCTCCCCCCTCTCCACCCATTGGGGGAGAGGGTCGGGGTGAGGCGGGAATCCGCGGAGTCTGCCCACCTCACCCTCTCATCGCCAAGCCGATGGTCCCCTCCCTCTCCCCCCAACGGGCGGAGAGGGCATTTGTTTGACGAGGCGCCGCGCGTTTGATGACCGACACCGCACTTTATCTTCAGCAACTGATCAACGGGCTCAGCCTGGGGGCGATGTATTCGCTTTTGGCGCTCGGCTTCACGCTGGTCTACGGCATCCTCGAGCTCATCAACTTCGCGCATTTCAGCGTGTTCATGATCGCCTCGTTTATCGGGATGTGGGCGCTGAACCTGCTCGGGCTGGAGGGGCAGAGCACGATCCTGACCGGGTTCTCGCTGGTCGGGGCGCTCGCCTTCGCGTTTGTCGTGACGATGGTGCTGAGCGGATGTCTCGGCGTCGCGATCGAGCGGCTGGCGCTGCGGCCGATGCGGGCGATACGCGGCACCGCGGCGATGATCACGACGATCGGCGTCTCGTACATCCTGTTGAACACCATCCTCTTGACCGTCGGCGCGGGCTCGGAGAATTTCCCCAACCCGATGCCCAATCTGCGCTGGGATGTCTTCGGCGCGACGCTGCGGCTGCGCGAGGTGCTGATCTGGGGTGTCGCGATCGTGCTGATGGTGGGGCTGCATCTGTTCGTGACCCGCACCCGGCTCGGCAAGGCGATGCGGGCGACGGCGCAGGATTCCGAGGCGGCGCGGATGATGGGGGTCGATGTCGACCGCGTCATCATCACCGCGTTCTTTCTCGGCTCGGCCCTGGCCGGCGCGGCGGCCCTCATTTTCGGGCTCTACTACAACTATACGAGCTTTATCATCGGCTATTCGGCCGGCCTCAGGGCGTTTACCGCGGCCGTCCTCGGCGGGATCGGCAGCGTCACCGGGGCGATGCTCGGCGGCATCCTGATCGGGCTGATCGAGTCGTTCGGCGGGCAGCTCGTTTCGACGCGGTGGACCGACGTGATCATCTTCTCGATCCTGGTGCTCGTCCTCGTCGTCGTGCCGACCGGCCTTCTCGGCCGCGCGGCCCCGACCAAGTCCTGATGATGAAGGCTGGATGTCTACCCGAGCGTCCTTCGAAACGCGCCCCGTGGGCGCTCCTCAGGATGAGCATGGGTTGAGCATGCCATACACAATTCCTCCTCATCCTGAGGAGGCGCGGAGCGCCGTCTCGAAAGACGCACGACGCTCCATGCAGGCCGGCGATGTCCGATAGCAACCCGCTTCCGCGACCCAAAGGTATGCTGGGCGCGTCGTATGCCTTCATGCTACGTGCGTCGCCGCTGCAATACCTGGCACCTGCCTGGCGCAACCCGGTCGGGCTCACCCTGATCGCCGCGATCGCGCTCTTGTTTCCGATCCTCAGCGGCAACGACGCCAATATCGATTCGGCGGCGAACGCGCTCGCCTTCGCCGCGCTGGCGCTGGGGCTCAACATCGTGGTCGGGTTCGCGGGACTCCTCGACCTCGGCTATGCCGCGTTTTTCGCGATCGGCGCCTATACCTACGGCGCCTTTGCCTCGTTTCAGCTCGAACCGGCGTGGAGCAGCTTCTGGGAGCCGTTCCAGTGGCTCGGGCTCGTCATGCGGATCCACCAGGACGGCGGCGACATCCTGCATTTCACCGTGTCGTTCTGGATCATGATGCCGGTGTCGGCGCTGGTCGCGGCGGGCTTCGGCGTGCTGTTCGGCGCGCCGACCCTGCGGCTCAAGGGCGACTACCTGGCGATCGTGACGCTCGGCTTCGGCGAGATCGTGCCGATCGTCGCGCGCAACTGGCAAAGCGTCACCAACGGCGCGATGGGGCTCAACGGCGTGCAGGCGCCCCAGCTTTTCGGCTGGAGCTTCGGCGTGCGGGCGTGGCCCTATTATTACGTCGGGGTGTGCCTGGTCGCGCTCTTGATCCTGACCAGCACGCGGCTCAAGACCTCGCGCATCGGCCGCGCCTGGATGGCGATCCGCGAGGACGAGATCGCCGCCGCCGCGATGGGGGTCAACCGCGTCCGCTACAAGCTGCTGGCGTTTGCGATCGGCGCCGCGTTCGCCGGCGCGACCGGGACCTATTTCGTCGCCAAATTGCAGACCGCGACACCCGAGATGTTCATGTTTCCGGTGTCGGTGATGATCCTGGTGATGGTCGTCTTTGGCGGCATCGGCAGCGTGTGGGGCGTCGTGCTCGGCGCGATGATCCTGCAAATCCTGCAATCGTGGTTCCTCGTCGACATGACCCAGTGGCTGCACGCGCTCGGGCGGCTCGTCCATGTCGGGTGGTTGCAGGAGGTCGAGCTTTCCCAGTCGATCGAGTTCATCTTTGGCCTGATCCTCGTCTTCATGATGCTGTTCCGACGGCAAGGATTGTTGCCGGCGACGCGGCCGCAGGTGGCGCTGACCCTCGAACAGCAGACCGCGCAGGTGACCCGCGGCGGCATCTCGGGCGAGCACGGGCGGCTCGCCGAGCTCGGCAAGCTCGACCCCGAGCCGAAGGGGCCGCTGCTCGATATCTCGAACCTGACCGTGCGGTTCGGAGGGCTGGTGGCGCTGCGCTCGGTGTCGATCGAGGTGCCGGCGCATGGCGTCATCGCGGTGATCGGGCCGAACGGATCGGGCAAGTCGACGCTGTTCAACACGATGACGGGGCTCGTCGCCGCCGACGAGGGGCGGATCACCTTTAACGACGCCAACATCACCCGGCTGCCGCCGCACGCGGTGCTGGAGCGGGGCGTCGCGCGGACGTTCCAGAATTTGCGCCTGTTCCCGAGCCTGACCGTGCTGGAAAACGTGATGGTGGGGATGCATGCGCGGCTGCGCACCGGGCCGTTCGGGTCGCTGTTGCACTCACCGGGGATGAAGCGCGAGGAGGAGGAGGCGCGGCAGCGGGCGCTCGAAATCCTGCAGATCTTCGGCAACCGGCTGATCCCGCGCGCCGAGCACATCGTGTCGAGCCTCAGCTACGCCAACCGGCGCCGCGTCGAGATCGCCCGCGCGCTGGCCTCGAACCCGAAACTGCTGCTGCTCGACGAGCCGACCGCGGGGATGAACCCGGCCGAGACGCTGGAGCTCGCCGAGCAGATCAAGAGCCTCAACCGGCACGGCCTCTCGATCGTGCTGATCGAGCACAAGCTCGACGTGGTGGTGAATCTGGCCGAGCGCGTCGTCGTGCTCGACCACGGCGAAAAGATCGCCGAGGGCACGCCCGATGTCGTGCGGCGCGACGAGGAAGTCATCCGCGCCTATCTCGGCCGGAGTGCGGCCATTGCCTGAGCCGCTGTTGGAATTCAAGGGGGTCGACACCCATTACGGCGACCTCCACGTGCTGAAAGCGGTCGATTACCGGATCGAGGCGGGCGAGATCGTGTGCCTCTTGGGCGGCAACGCGTCCGGCAAATCCACGACGATGAAGGCGATCATGGGCGTCGTCGTGCCGACCCACGGCGACGTGCTCTACGAGGGCAAGTCGCTGAAGGGGGTCAGCATCGCCGAGCGGGTGCGGCGCGGGATCGCCCCGGTGCTGGAGGCGCGACGCCTGTTTCCGCGCATGACGGTGTACGAAAACCTGGAGATGGGCGCCTATACGCATTCCGCCCGAGGCCCCGAATACGAGGCCGACCTCGAACGCGTGTTCACGCTGTTTCCCCGCGTCAAGGAGCGGCTGAAGCAGTTTGCCGGGACGCTGTCGGGTGGCGAGCAACAGATGGTCGCGATCGGCCGCGCGCTGATGGCCCGCCCGCGCCTCCTCTGCATGGACGAGCCGTCGATGGGGCTGTCGCCGGTGTTTGTCGAGCAGGTCTTCGACATCATCCAGACGATCAACACCCAGGGCACGACGATCTTCATGGTCGAGCAGAACGCCAACATGGCCCTCTCGATCGCCCATCGCGCCTATGTGCTGCAAACCGGGCAGGTGGTGCTGAACGGCCCGGCGGCGGAGTTGCGGCAGAACGAGATGATCCGCAGCGCGTATCTCGGCGAGATGAAGGTGGCGGAGGCGTAGTGCGTCCTTCGAGACGCCCGCTGCGCGGGCTCCTCAGGATGAGGAGCGATTGTAATGCCACACACAAACCAGTCCTCATCCTGAGGAGCGGGCGTAGCCTGCGTCTCGAAGGACGCACCAAGGCCGGTGCCTAATTCGCCTCCCGCGCGTTTGCGTCAACGCGATGGGCGACTTCTGGCACAGCATTCCGGCGCGGGACTGGATCGACCGGCTGGGGGCGACGCTGGGGGCGCGGGAGACGCTCCTGCTGCTGGCGATGCAGGTCGCGGCGATCGTCGCGGCGCTGGGGCTGTGCTGGGTGATCCGGCTGCTGACGCGGCCGTGGACGCGGTCTCTCGTCGAGACGATCGAGCGGCGGTTCCCGGGATGGAACTTTGCCGTCGCGATCCACCGCGACGCGCCGCTCGTCTATGCCTGGCTGCTGCTGGCGATCGCGAACCGGGCGGCGGCGGGGTTCGGGTACGACTGGCGGCTGGTGCAGGTCGCCGCCGACATCGCGGCGCTGTGGCTGGTCTTGCGCATCTCGACGCTGGTGCTGCGCGACGCGCTGATGGGGCGGGCCGTCGCGACCGTGGCGTGGGCGATCTTCGCGCTCGACCTGCTCGGCCTGTTGCAGCCGACGGAAACGGCACTCGACGCGCTGGCGATCACGATCGGCACGCTGCGCCTGTCGGTGCTGCTGGTGGCGAAGGCGGCGATCGTCGTCGCGATCCTCCTCTGGGCGGCGTCGGTGCTGACGCGGGTGCTCAACGCGCGGCTCAGGCACGTCGCGGGGCTCAGCCCGTCGATCCAGGCGCTGACGGCAAATCTCATCCGGATTGTGCTGATCGTCGTCGCGGTGGTGATCGGGCTCAACACGGTCGGCATCGACCTGACCGCGTTCACCGTGTTCAGCGGCGCGATCGGCGTCGGCGTCGGGTTCGGCCTCCAGAAGATCGTGTCGAACTTTATCAGCGGGATCATCCTGTTGATGGAGCGGTCGATCAAGCCGGGCGACGTGATCGAGGTCGGCAACACGTTCGGCCATGTCGTGTCGCTGAGCGCGCGCTATGCCTCGGTGCTCGGGCGCGACGGCAAGGAGTATCTGATCCCGAACGAAAACCTGATCACCAACCAGGTCATCAACTGGTCGTATTCGAGCCCGCTGGTGCGGATCGACACGCCGTTCGGCGTCGCCTATGCGAGCAATCTGCGCGATGTGCGGGCGCTGGCGGTCGAGGCGTGCCTGCGCGTCGCCCGCGTGCTCGCCGACCCGAAGCCCGTCTGCCACATCACCGGGTTCGGCGACAGCTCGGTCAACCTCGTGCTGCGGTTCTGGATCGACGATCCGGTGCGCGGGGTCACCAACGTCAAGGGCGAGGTCTACCTCGCGCTGTGGGAGAGCTTTCGCGACAACGAGATCGAATTGCCGTTCCCGCAGCGCGAAATCCACATCCGCCAATCACAACCGGACCCGCCGCAGCCGCAGCGTGTTGCCAACGACGAGCAGTGAATTTGGACGCTACCCGGCAGAGGCTTCGCGGCGGGCGATGTCGATCCATTCTCGCTCACGCCGGCGGTAGTGGGTCGCCAAGCGGCGCGAGCTCGTCGAACAGCACTTTCGCGCCAGTGTAGGCGGGGCTTCGCCGCGGATTACGCAATGAGAACATGCGGATGGAGTTTTCGCTCAATGGGACTTGACTGGGTGGGGATGGAGATATATCGACTTTACCTGAGTTTATCATTTTCTCGGTAAACTCGATAAATTCGGTAAAGATCGATTTATGGACGCAGTACAAAACCCATTTGCGCCCGGGGCTGGGAGCCCGCCGCCTGAATTGGCGGGGCGCGAAGTTGTCCTTGAACAGGCTAGGGTCGCCGTAGCTCGCATTCGTCAAGGCAATCCGGCGAAAAGTCTTATCCTTGTTGGTCTTCGAGGTGTCGGAAAAACTGTTCTGTTGGTGCGCATTCGTGAAATGGCGGAGCAGGCCGGCTATAAAGCGGTGATCGTCGAGGCCCATGAAGGCAAGCGGATGGCGGAGCTTCTCGTCCCTAGCCTTCGACAAATTCTGTTGCAACTAGATACAATGGCCAGCGCAAAAGAAAAGGCTCGACGAGCACTTAGGGTTCTAAAGAGCTTTGTTGGAGCCTTGCGATTGTCGATTGGCGAAATAAACCTTGAACTCGGCATTGACCCTGAAGCAGGGACGGGCGACAGCGGGGATCTAGAGGCAGATCTCGCGGAACTGTTTGTTGCTGTCGGCGAAGCCGCCAGGGCCGCCAATACTGCAGTCTCTTTATGTATTGACGAATTACAGTATCTTAATGAGAAGGAATTTAGCGCTCTAATAATGGCAATTCATAGAACGAACCAACTTAAATTACCTATTGTTTTAGTGGGGGCAGGACTTCCACAAATTTTAGGATTGGCTGGCGCATCGAAATCTTATTCAGAACGATTATTTGACTTTCCGCGTGTCGGCGCTTTGAGCGAAGACGACGCTAAGGCCGCATTGCGAGTACCCCTTGAACCAATGCGGGTACGATTTACCGCGCAAGCACTTAATGAACTTCTTAGAGTGACCGAGTGTTACCCCTATTTTTTGCAGCAATGGGGGCATGAGTCGTGGAATCTTGCAGAGGTGTCTCCGATAACTGAGGAAATTGTACGGAAAGCTACCACCCATGCGATTGCATCATTAGATGACAATTTCTTTCGTGTGAGATTCGACAGATGCACTCCGTCCGAAAAACGATATCTCCGTGCTCTCGCGGATTTCGGCTCCACCCCGCAACGCTCAGGTGACATCGCCGACCGATTAGGGGTAAAGACTACTACTGTCGGGCCCATCCGGTCGAAGCTAATTATCAAAGGTATGATCTACTCCCCGCAACATGGTGATACAGCATTTACTGTCCCAATGTTTGATGCGTATATGCGCCGGGCGATGCCCGACGGTACTTGGTAGCGTCTTGGCCCGACGAGTTGGCGGTCATTAGCTCCACATGGGACCTTGTGGTGTGGACGCGTCTCTTCATCGCTGGTCGCTCAAGTAAATGATCCCCTACAACCGGATTCGCCGCAGCCGCAGCGCGTTGCCGACCACCAGGACTGAGCTGGCGCTCATCGCGGCGCTGGCGATCATCGGGCTGAGGAGGCCGGCGGCGGCGACGGGCACGGCGAGCGCGTTGAAGACGAAGGCGAAAAAGAGGTTCTGGCGGATGTTGCGCAAAGTCGCCCGGCCGAGGCGGCGGGCGCGGACGATGCCGGCGAGGTCGCCCCGGAGGAGGGTGACGGCGGCGCTTTCCATCGCAATGTCGGCGCCGGTGCCCATCGCGATGCCGATGTTCGCCTGGGTCAACGCCGGCGCGTCGTTGATGCCGTCGCCGGCCATCGCGACGGTTCGACCGTCGGACTGGAGACGCTTTACGGCGGCGGCCTTCTGATCGGGCAGGGTCTCGGCGAGGATCTCGGTGATGCCGAGCGGTGCGGCGACAGCCTCGGCGGCGGCGCGGCTGTCGCCGGTCAGCATGACGATGCGCATTCCGTCGGCGCGCAAGGCGGCGAGCGCGGCGGCGGCGCTGTGCTTGACCGGGTCGGCGACAGTGATCGTGCCGGCGGGCTTGCCGTCGACCGCGACGACAATCCCCTGCCCTTCTGCCCGGATGCCGAGTTCGGCGAAGAGGGCGGGATTGCCGATCGCGACGCGCTTTCCATCCACGGTGCCGGCGACGCCCTTGCCGGGGATCGAGACGAAATCGGCGACCGGCGACGGTTGCAGGCCGCGCGCCTCGGCGGCCGTGACGATCACGGCGGAGAGCGGGTGGGCGCTGCCGCGCTCGACGCTGGCGGCGAGGCGGAGGGGCTCGTCGGCGATCTCGCCGGTCAGGCGCGGGCGGCCTTCGGTCAAGGTGCCGGTCTTGTCGACGACGAGCGTGTCGGCCCGTTCGATCGCCTCCAGCGCGGCGGCGTTGCGGATGAGCACACCGGCGCGGGCGCCGCGCCCGGTGCCGACCATGATCGACATCGGCGTCGCCAGGCCGAGCGCGCAGGGGCAGGCGATCAGCAGCACCGAGACGGCGTTGACCAGCCCGGCTGTGGGCATGCCGTGGACGGTCCAGGCGATAAAGGTCGCGAGCGCGACCAGCGCGACCACCGGCACGAACCAGCCGGCGACGCGGTCGACGAGGCGCTGGACCGGCGCGCGCGAGCGCTGCGCCTCGGCGACCATGCGGACGATCCGGGCGAGCACCGTGTCGTCGCCGACCCGCTCGGCCCGCATCACAAAGCTGCCGTCGGCGTTGAGGGTCGCGCCGGTGACGCGGTCGCCCGGCGCCTTTTGCACCGGCAACGCCTCGCCGGTCAGCATCGCCTCATCGACCGCGCCCGTGCCGTCTAGCACGATGCCGTCGACCGGCACCTGGTCGCCGGGCCGCACGCGAAGCCGGTCGCCGAGGCGGATGCGGTCGAGCGGCACCTCCATCTCGGCGCCGTCGTCGCGGACGACCCGGGCCTGCTTCGGCGCTAGGTCGAGGAGGGCGCGGATCGCCCCGCCGGTCGCCGCGCGGGCGCGCAGTTCAAGGGTCTGGCCGAGCAGGACGAGCGTCACGATGACGGCGGCGGGCTCGAAATAGAGGTCGTGCCCGCCAAACAGCGCGGCGGCGACGCTGTAGCCGTAGGCGATGCCGGTGCCGAGCGCGATCAGCGAGAACATGTTGAGGTGCCGGCTCTTCACCGAATCCCAGCCGCGGCGGAAGAACGGCGCCCCGCCCCACAGCACGGCGAGGCTGGCGAGGACGAATTGCGCCCACACCGCGACCTGGCCGCCGAACCCGGCGAAGTGCTCGCCCATCGCGAGGAGGACCAGCGGCGCCGACAGCGCGAGGCAGGCCCAGAAGCGCAACGTCATCTCGCGCAGTTCGGGGTTGGCGCCGGCGCCGGCGGTCGGCACCAGCGGCTCCAGCGCCATGCCGCATAAGGGGCACGGGCCGGGCTCGTCGCGCTCGATTTCGGGGTGCATCGGGCAGGTCCACTTGCCCGATTCGGATTGCGCCGACGGCGCCGGCGCCAGAAAGCGCCGGGGGTCGGCGATAAAGCGCTCGCGGCAGCGGGGGCCGCAGAAGAAGTGGTTGCGGCCCTCATGCTCGGCGTGATGGCGCGCGGCGGCAGGGTCGACGGTCATGCCGCAGACGGGGTCGAGAACGGTTTCCTTGACGCTCATAACCGCAGCCTACAGTCTGTAGTGACTACAGATACAAGCGCCAAATGCGGGGCCGGGATGGATATCGCGATCGGCGAGTTGTCGCGCCGCACCCACTGCAACATCGAGACGATCCGCTATTACGAACGGATCGGGCTGTTGCCGCGGGCGGACCGGCAGGGCGGACGGTTTCGCCGCTACGGTGCGGGCGATGTCGGCCGGCTGAGATTTGTCCGGCGGGCGCGGCAGCTCGGGTTTTCGCTGGAGGACGTACGGGCGCTCTTGCGGCTCGCGGCGAGCGACGGCGAAGCGGTGCGGGCCGAGGCGCGCAGCGTTTTTTCCGCCCATGTCGCCGAAATACGCGCCAAGATCGCCGATCTGCAATCGATGGAGCGGGTGTTGACCGAGGCGATCGGCGAATGCGCGGCCGGCAGGCACCCGAAATGCCCGCTGATCGAGGTGCTCTCGGGCGAGGTGGAGCCGGACACCAAATGACCCCTGCCCGCCCGCAAGGTCTCAGCAAACCCGGGGCGATCTATGTGTCCGGGCTGTTCGCTATGGGCTACACGGATTTCTACATCTTCCTGCTGCCGCTTTACGGCCTGTCGCTGGGGATGAACGCGGGGCAGATCGGGCTATTGGTCGGAGCGCGGTCGTTTCTCGCGGTGTTCCTGTCGATCCATCTCGGCGTCTTGATGGACCGGTACGGGACGCGGCGGGTGACGCTCATTTGCATCTGGATCGCGATCTCGCTGGCGCCGGTCTTTCCGCTGATCCCGTGGTTCTGGCCGCTGTTGTTGGTGCAGATCATCAATGGCGGGGCGCTGTCGTTTGCCTGGTCGGGGTCGCAGACGCTGATCGCGCAGCTTGCCGAGGGCGAGGCCGAATACATCGGTCGGTTCAGCTTTTTCACCCGGATCGGCACGACGGTGGCGCCGCTGATCGCCGGCGTCGCGTGGGATTTGGGCGGGGCTTGGCCCGCGTTCATGCTGGCGGCGCTGTGGGGGGTGATCCTGACGGTCGCCCTCATCCGTGCGCCCGAGGCCCCGACCCCGCCGCGCGCCGAGCCGCAGGCGCGGGTGCGGCTGCGCGAGCTGCTGCCGCGGTTGTCGGATTACGCCGCGTGCTTTGCGCTGATGGCGATCCCCGCGGTGGCGACGACGATGGCGATCATCTTTCTGCGCACCGCGACCAACGGCGTGCAGTTTTCGCTCTATGTCGTATACCTCAAGGATAGCGGGTTCACCGGCACGGCGATCGGGGTGCTGTTTGCCGCGATCGAGACGGCGAGCGGGATCGGGTCGCTGTTCGCCGGGCGGGCGATGCGGCTCGGCGATCCGTTGAAGACGATGCTGAGCGGCACGGTGCTGTCGATCCTTTTGGTCTGCTGCACGCCGTTTCTCGGCGGCGTCTTCGTGCTGCTGTTCGCGGCGCAATTCGCGCGCGGCTGGTTGCAGGGGGTGGTGCAGCCGATGATGTTCTCGATGCAGGCAAAGGCGGTCGGGCCGTTCCGCCAGGGCTCGATGGTCGGCCTTCGCCAGACGATGAACCGCATCGCCGCGATCGTGATCCCCCCGGTCATGGGCTGGATCGCCGACGGCTGGGGCGCGACCGACAGCTTTGTGACGCTCGGCGTGTTCCTGTTGATCCTCTGCGCCCCGATCCGCCGCCTGACCCGCCGCACCGCCCTGGAGGCCGCAGCGGCGGCGGATGATTAGGTGTATGCTGGCCCCCATGCCCGACGGCCCGCGCTACGACGACGATTTCTACGCCTGGACCAAGTACCAGGCGAAAGTGCTGCGCGACATGCGGGTCGAGGATAATCGCTTTGACCGCAGCAACCTCGTCGAGGAGATCGAGTCGTTGGGCAAGGAGCAGCGCGATGCGGTGCGCAGCCAGGTGCGGCGCATTCTCGAGCATTTCCTCAAGCTCGCGTACTCGCCGGCGACGCAGCCGCGCTACGGCTGGATGAGATCCGTCAACCAGGCGCGCACCCGGTTGCGGGACAAGCTGTCGCCCACGCTGCGCAGAGGCCTGAAAACAAGGCTGTCCCAGCTATACGACGAAGCGCGCGAAAACGCCGAACTAGCCCTAAGGGAATACGGGGAGGATGCGGCGGCGGTTCGGTTGCCGCCTGTATGCCCTTTCACCCTCGCGCAAGTCATCGAACGCGGCTGGTATCCCGAGGGCCCAAAATGACCTGCGGTTTTGGCGGTTACGACGCCGTGCCGCTCCCGATCCCCGCCTGACTCGCCGCACCGCCCTGGAGGCCGCAGCGGCGGCGGATGATTAGGTGTATGCTGGCCCCCATGCCCGACGGCCCACGCTACGACGACGATTTCTACGCCTGGACCAAGTACCAGGCGAAAGTGCTGCGCGACATGCGGGTCGAGGATAACCGCCTTGACCGCGGCAACCTCGTCGAGGAGATCGAGTCGTTGGGCAAGGAGCAGCGCGATGCGGTGCGCAGCCAGGTGCGGCGCATTGTCGAGCATTTGCTGAAACTCGCCTATTCGCCGGCGACGCAGCCGCGCCACGGGTGGAGGAAATCAATCATCGAGGCGCGCGCCCAACTTGGAGACAAACTGTCGCCGAGCTTGCGCCGAGGTCTCCATGGACGATTGCCAATACTGTACGACGAAGCGCGGGAAACCGCTGACGAGGCACTCCGCGAATTCGATGAGGATGCGGCGGCGGCTCGGTTGCCGCCTGTATGCCCTTTCACCCTCGCGCAAATCATCGAACGCGGCTGGTATCCCGAGGGCCCAGAATGACCTGCGGTTTTGGCGGTTACGACGCCGTGCCGCCCCCGATCTCCGCCTGACCCGCCGCACCGCCCTGGAGGCCGCAGCGGCGGCGGATGATTAGGTGTATACTCGCCCCATGCCCGACGGCCCCCGCTACGACGACGATTTCTACGCCTGGACCAAGTACCAGGCGGACGTGCTGCGGTCCGTGCGGATACGGGACAACCGCTTCGACCGCGAGCACGTCGCGGAGGAGATCGAGGATTTGGGCAAAAGCTATCGCGACGCCGCGCGGAGCCAGGTGCGGCGCATCCTGGAGCATTTGCTGAAACTGGCCTACTCGCCAGCTACCGATCCGCGAGCCGACTGGATGACATCGATCGCGGAGGCACGAGACTCGCTGAAAGATCAGCTAACGCCGACATTACGACACGACGTCGAGACGATGCTCGACCGGCTTTATCAAGACGCCCGCCACCGCGCCGAAATCGCGTTGGGTCGCTTCGGCGAGGTAGCGGCGAAAAGAGCCCTCCCCGCCGCGTGCCCGTATTCTCTCGACGAGATTGTCCAAGATCAATGGTATCCCGAAGGCCCGAAATGACCCGCGATTTTGTCGGTTACGGCGCGACGCCGCCGCATGCGAATTGGCCCGGACAGGCGCGGGTGGCGGTCAATTTCGTGATCAATTTCGAGGAAGGGTCGGAGTTGTCGTACCCGGCCGGGGACGGGGTTTCCGAGACCGGCTTGATCGAGGCGGCGAGCACCGATGCCGGGATGGGGCGCGACCTCGCGGCGGAGAGCATGTTCGAGTACGGCAGCCGGGTCGGATGGTGGCGGCTCTATCGCATCTTTACGAAATACCGGCTGCCGGTGACGCTGTTCGCCGCCGCCCGCGCCTTTGCCGCGAATCCGGAGGCGGCCGCCGCGGTGCGCGCCGGGGATTGGGATATCTGCGGGCACGGCTATCGCTGGATCAAGCATTACGAGCTCGAAGAAGCCGAGGAGCGGCGGCAGATCGCGGCGGCGGTCGAGATGATCCGCGAGACGACGGGCAAGCCGACGCTCGGGTGGTATTGCCGCTATTCGCCGTCGCAAAACACCCGCCGCATCGTGACCGAGCATGGCGGGTTTCTCTACGACAGCGACGCCTATAACGATGAGTTGCCTTATTGGGTGCGGGTTGGCGAGAAGCCGCATCTGGTGGTGCCGTACACGCTCGTCGCCAACGACGTGAAGTTCGGCCGCGGCGTGCTCGGCACCGGCGACGATTTTTTTGCGTTTCTGCGCGATACCTTCGATGTGCTGTACGACGAAGGCGCGGAGCGGCCGCGGATGATGTCGGTCGGGCTGCACATGCGGCTCTCCGGGCATCCGGGGCGGGCGGCGGGGCTCATCCGGTTTATCGAACACATCGCCGCCAAGGACCGCGTGTGGATCTGCCGGCGCGAGGACATCGCGCGGCATTGGGCGGCGCAGTTCCCGGCGGGTTAGGGTCGACGCACCACGAACTGGGCGGGGTCGAGGCCCCAATTTCGGACGATACCGGCGAGGTTGTCGCGGCGTACCGCCATGCCGGCGCCGCTGGCGTGGATCACCTCGCCCCCGCCGGCATGGATCATCACATGGCCGGGGATAAAGATCAGGTCGCCGCGCCTGAGATCATCGGGCGAGGCCGGCGCGCCGATCGTCTCGCGCTGCATGTCGGTGTCGCGCAGGACCGCGACGCCGAGGTCGCGGAAGGCCTGCTGCACCAGGCCCGAGCAGTCGAGCCCCATAAAACTTCTGCCGCCCCAGAGATAGGGGGCGCCGAGATAAAGCGACGCGGCGGCGACCAGGTCGGCGGAGCGCGGCGGGCTCGGCGACAGGCACGAGACGGGGAGGAACCCGGCCGGGTCGAGCCGCGCATATTCGGTGCCGCGGGTGTCGATGCCGGTTTCGGCGACGACCGCCGGGCTGTGGCGCGGGAGGAAATCGAGGGGCGCGGCGCGGAGGTCGGGGACACGATAGGTGTAGGCGCCGTGGTTGGCGATGAAATGGGTCGGCTGCGGGGGCTCGCCGAGGGCGAGATGGCGGGTGGCGATGTAGCCGACATAGGAGTCTTCGGCGGATTGGCACCAGGCGGTCGTGCGGGTCTTGTCGAAGACCAGGATGCGCTCGCCGTAATGGTAGTGGGTGTCGAGCGGGGAGCCCGGTTCGGGGCCGCGATGCACCGGGGCGCGGCCGACGATGATGCGGGACGGGCGGCCCTCGGCATAATTCGGGGCCGAAGCGCGGTCCCTCAGCCGGATGTCGGCGAGGTCGTCGCGGTAGGCGTTTTGTCGTCTGTCCATGCCTGGGTCACTTAGCATAGGAAAACAGCCGAAGGAGCCGCGGACAATATGAAAAACAGCGCACCGACCACCGGCGAATCCTCGTCGCGGCTGATCGACGGGCGGATTGCGGAGCTGGGCGACTGGCGGGGCAGGACGCTCGCCCATGTCCGCGCCCTGATCAAGGACGCGGAGCCCGAAATAGTCGAGGAATGGAAATGGCGGGGCGTTCCGGTGTGGTCGCACGATGGGATCATCTGCACCGGCGAGACCTACAGGGCCGTCGTGAAACTGACCTTCGCCAAGGGGGCGTCGATCGCGGACCCGTCAGGCCTGTTCAATGCCAGCCTCGACGGCAACACGAGGCGGGCGATCGATCTCCATGAGGGCGATGAGGTGGACGAGGGTGCGTTCAAGGCGCTGATCCGCGCCGCCGTGGATTTGAACGGGTCGAAAATCCGGTCGAGGTGATATCGAGCAAGGTCCGGCAAGATCAATTCGATTCCAAGATCGTCATCCCGGCGCAGGCCGGGATGACGATCTGATAACACATAATCGCTTCGTCGCTCGCCCCTGGACCCCCGCCTTCGCGGGGGCGACGAGTTTAAACGGTGATCGCATCTTTAGGGGCCGGCACCCTACGACACCACGAGCTGCGTCTGCGTCACCATAGCGACGAGCTTGCCGTCGGGGCCGGTGATCGAGGTTTGCCAGACGCTGGTGCGGCGGCCGCGATGGAGCGGCACGGCGACGGCGGTGACGCGGCCGGGAGCGCAGGGGCGGAAGAAATTGGTTTTCGATTCGAGCGTCGTCGTGCGCGCGCCCGGCGCGATGTTGAGCGCGGCGCCATAGCCGCCGAGCTCGTCGGCAAAGGCCATCAGCGCGCCGCCATGCATGATGCCGAGACCGTTGAGGTGCCGCTCGTCGCAGTCGAGCTCGGCGGTGATGCGGTCGGGCGCGGCGGAAATGATGCGGATGCCGAAATGCTCGGGCATGCCGGCAGGGCGTGGGGTCGCTGCCATCGTGGATCCCATGGGGACGCTGTCGCCTTTCGTCAAAGGTGCTTTGGGGCAGGGTTGCTACTGGGCCTTGGCCTGCATCTGCGGCAATACGGCGATCAGCTTGTCGGCGATTACCTCATATCCCGCGGCGGTGAAATGGATGCCGTCGTCACCGCGCAGCCGCTCGGTGGTGCCGTTGCGGTCCTTGCCATAGGCGGCGAACTGGCCGCTGCCGTCGACGATGACGCTCCACAGCGGAAAGAAGGTGCCGCCGAATTTCGCGACCTCCTGGTCATAGATGTCGTTGATGTAGTTCATGTCTGCGGAATAGGTCGGGCTGCGCGCGATCGGATTGCCGCACCAGATGATCTTGAGGTTCGCGCCCTTGAGCAGCGTGAGGATCCGGTCGGCCTTGGCGGCGTAGGCGTCGCGCCAGGGGTCGGTGCGGAAATGCAGGTAGCCGAGCTTGGGGTCGTGCATGTCGAGCCGGTCGTTGGCGCCGAACATCACGATCGCGACATCGGCCTCTTCGTGCGCCGCGACGAAATGCTCGACCGGCCCGAGCCATTCGCTTTCGGCGTGAATCAGCGACGCGCCGGGACGGGTGCGGTTGAGGATGCGAAAGCGCGGGTCGCCGAGCAGCACGCGCTGCAGCCCGCCGGCGATGCCTTGCGCCTGGCTGTCGCCGAACACCGCAATGCGCAACGCCGGGATCGCCTCGGCCGGCGCATCGGCGGCAGGGGCCGAGGACGCGGCGAGGCCACATAGACCGGCCGCGAACAGTAAAAACAAGGGCGCCCCGAAAAGCCGACGCAATCCACGCACGGCGCTCTGCCCCCCGCCACTTTACATCGCTGAACCGAGGCGCGGATTGTGCGATCTGGCCAGTGCCGATGCAAACCCGTTTATTGGGCGACATGAGGTCACAGGCACCGGCGACGAGCCGGCTTGCCGCCCGCTTCCCCAAGCATCACAATGGGTTCATTCGAACGTTTGGGGGAAGCCGAGCGATGCCCTCGCCTGGCGCGGTCGCGTTTGTGCGTCGTCTTTTCGCGGTGGTTGTGGTCGCGGCCCTCGGGTTGGCGGCGCCGGCGCGCGTTGAGGCGGGGCAGACGACGATCGAGGTGGTCGGTGATTCGCAGGCGCAGGGCCTCGCCGGGGCGCTGGAGCGGCTGTTTTTGCGCAATCCGCAATTCCGCGTGCTCGACCGCTCGAAAATCTCGACCGGGATCATCGTCAGAAGCGGCTATGACTGGCCGCAAGTCGCGCGCACGCTCGCCGCGGCGCACAATGCCGACGTCGTCGTGATGATGTTCGGGGCCAACGACCGCCCGCCGATCCGCCGCGGCGTCTCGGTCGATCCGACACTGAGCGCCGAATTCCGCCAGAATTATGCCCAGCGCGTGCACGAGGTCATCGCCGCGTTTCGCGATGCCGGGATGCCGGTGATCTGGGTCGGCCACCCGGTCGTGCGCGACAATGTCTTTACCGAGGACATGCAGTTGTTGAACGCGATCTATCACGCCGCGGCCACCGACGAGGGCGCCCGGTGGCTGCCGACCTGGGACATGTTCACGACGCCCGACGGCGGCTTTACCCCCTATGGCAAGGGTATCGACGGCATGACCCAGCGCCTGCGCGCCGATGACGGGGTGCATTTCACCTCGGCGGGGTATGACGTCGTCGCGACCCGGCTCGAACCCCTGATCGAGGCGCAGCGGGCGAAACTGGCCTCGGGCCAATGAGCCCGGCGGCGCTGCGCCCGGTCCTCGCGCTCGCCACGCTCCTCGCCGCGTCCACCTGCGATCTGCCCGGCCCCACGGCCCCGATGCCGACCGAGGGCGACCCGCCGCTCGCGGTGGTCGCGCCCTCGCCGCCGCGCGGCCCGATCCACGTACCGGCCGAGACGGCGCGGGCGGTCGGGCCGGCGACGTCGCTCGTGCCGCTTTACGCGGCGCTGGAGGCGATCGACACGGGGGCGCCGACGGCGCCGGTCGTGATCATGCAGATCGGCGACAGCCACAGCGCCAGCGACTTCCTGTCCGGGCGGATGCGGGAATTGTTCCAACAGCGGTTTGGCGGCGCGGGACGCGGAATGCTCCCGCCCGGCATTCCTTACGATTATTTCCGTCCGGCCCTCGCGCATGTGGATGCCGAGGGCGACTGGCATCGCGCGTCGAGCTTTTCCGGGAACGGCCCGTTCGGGATCGGCGGGGTGATCCAGCAGAGCGCCGACCCGAACGCGCGGATGAGCCTGACCGAAACCGAGCCGGCCGGGTTCGACCGCGCGTTTTTCGAGGTGCTGCGCCAGCCCGGCGCGGGTACCGTGCGGCTGCGCGTCGATGACGGCGAGACGCATGATTTCGCGACCGCCTCGGCCTCGGTCGGACCGCACTGGGTCGAGTTCAACGCGCCGCCGGGCAGCCATCGCATCAGCCTGTCGACGAAGGGCGGCGGCGCGGTCACCGTGCTCGGCTGGGGCACGCAGCGCGAGACGCGCGGGGTCGTCTATGAAAACCTCGGAATCGTCGGCGCGACGGTCGGGGTGACTGGGCATTGGGACCCGGCGGCCGTGGCCGAGGAGATGGCGCGGCGCGACCCGGCGCTGATCGTCGTCGCCTATGGCACCAACGAGGGGGTCGAGCCGCCCGAGAGGCTCGCGCATTACGCCGAGCAGTTCGCGGCGCGGGTTGGAGCCTTGCACGCGGCGGCGCCGGGCGCGGCGGTGCTGGTGATCGGCCCGCCCGATGTCGACCGCAAGGGGCAGCCGATTGTTGCCGGTTGCGACGGGGCATGGGCGCCGCCACCCGGCATCGCCATCGTGCGCGAGGCGCAGCGCGCGGTCGCCGCACGCCAGGGCTGGTATTTCTGGGACTGGCAGGCGGCGATGGGCGGCCCCTGCGCCGCGGACCGCTGGGCCCGCGAAACCCCGCCGCTCGAAGCGCCCGACCATGTGCATCAGAAAGCCGACGGCTACCACCGCAGCGCGGAATTGCTGTTCCGCGAGGTCATCGACGGCTATCGCCGGTATCTCAGCCGACCGGGCGCGGTGGGGAGCTAGGTGCCCGGAATCAGCGCCGTGCGTCCTCCGAGACGCACCCCGCGGGTGCTCCTCAGGATGAGGAATGATTTTGATGCCATGCGCACACCCTCCTCATCCTGAGGAGGCGCCCCGCGCCGTCTCGAAGGACGCACCGCGGTGGTGCAGCGCTGCCTACCGCATGCCGCTAGAATAGCGACCGATGCTGTTCCCGACTTTCGCCTTCCTGCTGTTCTTCCTGGTCGTCGCGGCGGTGCTGGCGGCGCTCGGCCAGAATTTCACGGCGAAAAAGGCGGTGCTGGTCGTCGCGAGCTATTATTTCTATGCGGCGTGGGATTGGCATTTCTGCTTTCTGCTGGCGTTCAGCTCGGCGGTCAGCTTTACCGCCGGGCTGCTGATCGCGGGGACCCCACCGCGCAAGCGGCTGATCGTGACCGTCGCGGTGGCGATCCACCTGCTGCTGCTCGGCACGTTCAAATACCTAGATTTCCTGACGTTGTCGGCAAATAGGCTGGCGCATCTGCTGGGCCTCCAGGCGGAGCTGCCGTTTATCGAGGTGATCCTGCCGATCGGAATCTCGTTTTTCACGTTCCACGGGATTTCCTATGTCGTCGACGTGTATCGGGGCGATGTCGCGGTGTGCCGGCGGCCGCTCGACATGCTGCTGTACATGTCGTTCTTCCCGCAGCTTGTCGCCGGGCCGATCGTGCGGGCGTCGTATTTCCTGCCGCAGCTCGCCGCGCCGTCGCGCGAGCCGATCCCGGTCGCCGCGGCGGTGATGCTGATCCTCGGCGGCCTCTTCAAGAAGGTGGTGATCGCCAACTACCTGGCGACCGGGCTCGCCGACCCGGTGTTCGGCGCGCCGACGAGCTATGGCGGCCCCGACCTCCTGCTCGCGGCCTATGCCTACGCGGTGCAGATCTACTGCGATTTCAGCGCCTATACCGACATGGCGATCGCGATCGCGGCCCTGTGCGGGTTCCGCTTTCCGCGCAATTTCGACCAGCCCTACCGGGCGCAAAGGCTGCGCGAGTTCTGGCAGCGCTGGCATATCAGCCTGTCGACCTGGCTGCGCGACTATCTCTACAAGCCGTTGGGCGGGAACCGGTGCGGGCCGATCAAGACGTACCGGAACCTGATCGTCACGATGCTGCTCGGCGGCGTCTGGCATGGGGCGGGGTGGAAATTCGTGATGTGGGGGGCGCTGCACGGCGGCGGGCTCGCGGTCGAGCGGATGCTGATCCCGTCGCGGCCCCGGACGATGGTGGGCCGGATCGTGTCGACGGTCGTGGTGTTCCATTTCGTCTGCCTTGCCTGGATCTTCTTCCGGGCCGAGGATTTCACCGTGGCGAGACTTTTTATCGCCGGGCTATTCCGGGGATGGGGCCAGGGGGTGCAGCAGGCCGGGCCGTTTTCGGTGGCGCTGATCCTGATCGGGATGGCGGGTCAGTTCACCCCGGTGCGGCTGTTCGAGCCGCTGGCGGCGCGGCTCGAACGCGTGCCGCTGTGGGGGATCGGGGTCGCGGCCGGGATCGGCGTCGCGATCGTCAACGCGCTCGGCCCCGAGGGGGTCGCGCCGTTCATCTATTTCCGGTTCTGAACCGTGCCCGAGCAGCCGCCCCGCGCTCCGCTGGTCACCGACGCGATCCCGCCGCGCCTGCGCCGCACCGGCACGACGCCGCGCGGCGTCTTGCTGATGTGCGTGATCGGCACGCTGGTGCTCGGCCTCTTCGCCTCGCACGATCTGGCGACCTGGTCCCTGCGGTTCGAGCCCATGCCGATCCTGGCGCGCCTCGCCGGCCAATGGGACGACGCGATGCGCCAATTCGGCCTCGCCGCGCCGAACGACGTATTGCGCAACGCGGTGGCCAGGCTGGTGGATACGGGGTGGGGTGGTGGATCGACGGATTGATGGGTTTCGCTTTGCTCAGCCCATCGACCTATGCCGCGCGCAGCACGAAATCGACATGGACCTCGTCATAAGGGAAGACGATCCGGCTATCCTCGCCGCGATCCAGCACGCCAGCCTTGAGCAGCGCCTGTACGTCACCGTGCACCGATTTCACGTCACGCCCCACCCGCCGCGCGACTTCCCGGATGGCCAGAGGGCCGGCGCCAGCCATCAGGCGCAGGATTTCCCAGCGCTTCGGCGTGATCACCTTCCACAGAAGATCGACCGTCTCGAAGCTGATGAAAGCCCCTTGCGCCTCGCCCGAAAAGGCGCGGCTCGCCCTGGCCCTGGCTTCGTCCGATGACGAGATGCCGATCGTCACGATGTTCAACTTGCTCTCCACCGATCAACCTCGTCCCAAAAATCGGCCAGCAATTGCGACAGGGACACGAACGCGTACTCAGCCTGATCATCGCCGATATGCTTGTGGTCTCCCTTGCCGGCCTCGTTGCGAAGCGAACGACGCAGCCCTCGTCCATGACGAAGGCGAGGCGGTACTTGAACCGGTGCAGGCTGCCCCGCAGCCGGCGCGGCAGTTCCCAAATCACGATCTCAGCAAAGCTGTTCTCGCTAAGGACGCGCCGTTCGCGCAGCAGCAGCCTGCTCATTATTGTTGGCATTTACACCAACAGCTTTGATGTCGTCAATTGCCGCGCGGTCGGGGCATACTCACCCCGCATCACCCGAGGAGAGCGCCGTTGTTTCCAGCCCTCAACGATACCCAGCGCCAGTTCGTCGCCACGATCCGCGAGCTTGCGCAGAGCGAATTCCGCGAGCGGGCGCCGCGGTATCAAGATGGGACATTTCCGTGGGAGAACATGAAAAAGCTGGCGGAGCTGGGGGTGCTCGGCATGGCGGTGCCGGAGGAATATGGCGGGCTCGGGCTGCCGGTGTTCGACACGGCGCTAGTGCTAGAGGAGATCGCCAAGGTCTGCTACGTCACCGCAATGGCGGTGCTCGGCGAGGTCGGGGCGCAGACGCGGATCATCTCGACCTATGCGCCGGACGCGATCAAACGGCGGGTGCTGCCGCAGGTGGTGAGCGGCGAGTGCCTGCTCGCGATCTGCATGACAGAGCCCGACGCCGGCACCGATGTCGCCAACTACAAGACCAATGTCGACCGGGTCGGCAACAAGCTCAAACTCAACGGGGTCAAGACGCTGATCAGCCGGGCCGAGGAGGCCGGCTGGTTTGTCGTCTTCACCCGCGTCGACAAAAAGCCGGGGCGCGAGGGGATCGGGTGCGTGCTGGTCGAGAAAGGCACGCCGGGGTTTTCCGTGACCGGCACCTATCACACGATGGGCGGCGAGAATTTGGCCGAGATCCGGTTCGAGGATGTCGAGCTGCCGCCGGAGAACCTGGTCCTCGAAGACGGGTTCCGGAAATTGCTCGGCGCGTTCAACACGCAGCGATGCTTGAACCCGTCGATCTCACTGGGGTTGGCCGAGGGGGCGTTCGAGGAGGCGGTCAAATACGCCAAGGAGCGCACCGTGTTCGGCCGCGCCGTCGCCGATTTCCAGGGGATGCGGTGGAAGCTCGCCGAGATGTACCGCGATATCGAGGCGAGCCGCAGCATTCTCTACCGCGCCTGCGCCACCGCCGACCCCTTCCCCGACCCCCTGCTGGCGGCGGCGGCGAAGATCACGGTCAACGAGATGTCGCTGCGCGTGACCAGCGAGGCGATCCAGGTGCATGGCGGCTACGGCTTCACGGATGAATACCCGGTGTCGCGGTTCTATCGCGGGGCGCGGTACGGGACGCTCGGCGGGGGGACGACCGAGACGCTGAAGGATTTGATCGGGCGGCGGGTGCTGGCCGGGGTCGACCCGGTTGACGGGATTTTGGGGCTGGGAGCGTTCTAATGCCGTTCAGCTTCGGCGTCGCCTTGTGGCAGGCCGGGGGGCGGTAGCACGAACCTTATCTGGACGATTTCGCGCCGGTGGTGGCGCGGCTTGCGGGGAGGTGAGCAGGATGAAGATCACCGGCGGGTGCCATTGCGGACACATTTCCTATGAGGCCGAGGTCGATCCGGCCACGGTTCGGGTGTGCCATTGCAGCGACTGCCAGAAGCTCACCGGCACCGCCTTCCGCGCCAATATCGCGAGCCTCCCCGGCACGTTCCGGCTCAAGGGCGGGACGCCGACGATCTACGTCAAGACCGCGGAGAGCGGGAACAAGCGCAACCACGCCTTCTGCCCGGAATGCGGCACGCCGATCTATGCCGCCGCGGCCGAGCCCAATCCGCCGACTTATGGACTCCGGGTCGGCGGGATCGACCAGCGCGTCCAGTTCGCCCCGCCGGCACGGCAGATCTGGTGCCGCTCGGCGCTGGGGTGGTCGATGGACATTACTGGGGTGGAGCGGGCGGACACTCAATGAGCCCGTAGGATGGGTAGAGCACAGCGAAACCCATCAAAAACCAACGCCTTAGTGCAGAGGTCGCGGAGTAGGCACGAAGGACGCGAAGGGCTTGGTGCCTCCGCGGACTCCGCGTAATCCTCGGCGCACTCTGCGTCGAAGCGTCTTTTTGATGGGTTTCGCTTCGCTCTACCCATCCTACAGGCTACTCCACCTCCGCATCTCTCCTTAAGCGGCTCGGCAACAGTTCACCCAGCTTGTCGAGGACCGGGTAGGCGGCGGCGGCGACGTGGGCGTTGATGCGCTTCATGTCGCGCAGCACGTCGAGGTGAAGCGCGCTGGTTTCGACGCTTTCGACGCGGCCGGCGCGGATGCGGGAGAAATGCGCGTCGGTGGCGCGGGCTTCGAGGTCGCGGAACACCTCCTTTTCGCCGAGCAGGCGGCGGGCGGCGCGGGTGTCGCCGGTCATGAAGACGGCGGCCGAGGCGTTGACGTTGGCGGCGAGGCGTTCGAGCATCGTGCGAATCTCGGCCTGGCCCTCGACCGAGAAAGCGAGGCCGCGCTTCAGGCGCTTCGCGGCGATCGCGACGATGCCCTTTTCGACGATGTCGCCGGCATGCTCGACATTGGTGATGAAGGCGAGGATCTCGCCGAGGCGGCGGTTGTCGTCGTCGTCGAGCGAATCCGGGTCGAGCCCGGTCAGGTAGACCTTGATCGCGCGGTTGAGCTTGTCGAGCACATCGTCGAGCCCCTTGGTCGCGCTGACCTTGTTGCGGTCGCCGCCATCGAGCGCGTCGAGCGCGCTGCGCACCATCGCCTCAAGGACGTCGGCCATGCGCAGCGCCTCGCGCGCGGCGCCGGCGAGCGCGATGGCCGGGGTCTCGCGCGCGGCCTCGTCGAGATAGACCGGCGCCGACGGGTCGTTGGGCGCCGCCCGCGCCGGCAGCAGCCACACGAGAAACCGCGCGAACGGCCCCAGCACCGGCAGGAACAGCGCCGCCATCACGAGGTTGAACAGGGTGTGGAAATCGGCCACCGCGCGCGCCGCGACGGGGTCCACGGTGACCATGAACGGCCCGATCCAGCGGAGGAGCGCGAGACCGAGCGCGACGCCGACGAGGCGGTTGATCAGATTCCCGGCCGGCACCCGCCGGGACACCGGGTCGGCGCTGCCGCTACCCTCGATCAGAGGATTGAGCGCCGAGCCCAAATTGGCGCCGAGAACAAGCGCGAAGGCGGCGTCGGGCGGCACCACGCCCTTTGCCGCGAGTGAGACCGTCAACAGCACGGTCGCGACGCTCGAATGCGCGGCCCAGGTCAGCGCGGCGGCGAGGATCACGTCGATCACCGGCTGCGTCGCGAGCGCGCCCATCAGCATCCTGAGGCTCGGCACGTCCTCGTAGGGCGTCATCAGGCCGAGAAGCTGCTGGAGCGCGATCAGCATCAGCCCGAGCCCGATCGCGACGCGGCCGAGATCGCGCGCCCGCGACGCCCGCTCGCGGCGAAAGAGGATGACGCCGACCAGCACGAAGAGCGGCGCGACACGGCCGATGTCGAACGACAGCACCTGCACGATGAGCGTCGTGCCGACATTGGCGCCGAGCATTACCGCCAGCGCCGGCATCAGGTCGACGAGCCCGCCGGCGGCGAACCCCGCCGCCATCAGCCCGACGGCGGTGCTGCTTTGCAGGATCGCGGTCACGCCGAGCCCGGCCAGCACGGCGCGGAACCGGTCGCCGAGCGTGCGCCCGAGAAAGCGCCGCAGATGCGGCCCGAACGCGCGCTGGATGCCGCTCTGCACCATGTGCACGCCCCACAGCAGCAAGGCGATCGAACCGGCCAGATCGATCAGCGTGAGGGTGACGTCCATTTGCCCCTCCCGATGACACGCGCACTATTGCCGCGAAGGGGTCAAAGATCGCCCGTTATCGCGGGTATTCAAGGGCTAATTTGGGTTCTCATGCACGAGACCTCGGCAAACTTCACTCCGTCGTACCGGACAGAGACGGTTCTGTGCCGGTGGAAATTATGCCGAGACGGTTTGCTTGTTGATCCATTCCCATGCCTTATCGGACAACCATCCGTCGTGATGGCGCAGGTCTACCTCGACCACTAAGAAGCCATTGTCACGCATATCCCTGGGCAACGCGTTCGAAATCTCCGATGCAGAGTGATGAGATTTGATGAGGTAGCAATTTTGCAGATGGTGCCACCAGGCTCGAACTAGTTCGCTCTCTTTCATAAATCTATTCAGAACGGCGAAATCGGCCGTGTCTCTGTCGAAGACCAAAGCGTATATCTTATGCTCATTGCTCATCAGGGCGGTGCTCGATAGCGGGTGGAGCTTTTACTAGCGGCGGCTTGGACAGCAGTGCCTCGACCATGCTCACTTCATATGAGTCGTCACCGAGCCTTTCCAATATGGCTTGTCTTAGCTGGTGATCCTCCGACCTAAGATAGTTCGGACTTTTCCACAGAAAGCGCTGGAGAGTCACGATGGCATTGAGGACCGGGAGGACCCCAATACCAAATAACGCCCAGCGCAGGAGCGGATCGGAGACGACGGCGCAGGCACTGAAGCAGACAACCGACACTGCGCACAACCAAAGCGCGGGGTTAGCGGCGCTGTTGACCGATACCTTCCCGAAGAGCGTGCTGCTCCTCCCTCCAAGCTGATCAAGGAAATTATCCATGCTTGGAACAATATAGCGGTATAGCTTCGTAGCTCGCCCTCAAATTCTACTCCAGCGGCAACCCGGCGTGGGTGTTGCGGGAGTCGAGGGAGGTGAAGCCGCTTTGGAGGGACGGCATTCCTACCTCGGCGATGGTTTGCGTGGTCCAGCCGCCGTTGCGGTGGACCATGCGGACGGGGCGCATGTGGCTGTAGAGCGAGAGCTCACCGCCGCGCTGGTGGAACACCTGGCCGTTGACGTAGCCGGCCTGCTCGGAGGCGAGGAAGGCGCAGAGCGGCGCGATCGCGTCGGCCGGGCTGCGGCGCAGCCGCTCCTCGCGCGCGGCGGCGGCGGCGGGGTCTTTCGGCGTCGGCACCGAACGGGTCATGCGGGTATCGGCCGAGGGGGCGATCACGTTGGCGGTGATCCCCTTCGACTGATTTTCCATCGCGATGATGCGGGCGAGCGCGACGATGCCGAGCTTGGCCGACCCGTAATTGGTCTGGCCGACATTGCCGAGGAGGCCCGAGGTCGACGAGACCAGGATCAGGCGGCCGTAATTCTGCTCGCGGAACAGGTTGATCGCGGCGCGGTTGACGTTGAAATGCCCGGTCAGGTGGACGTCGATGACGGCCTGCCAATCCTCCGGGAACATGTTGTGGAACATCTTGTCGCGAAGGATGCCGGCGGCGTTGAAGACGATGTCGAGCCGGCCGAACGTGTCGCGCGCCTGCTGGACCATCTTGAGGCAGTCGTCGAAATTGGAGACCGAGCCGAAATTGGCCGCCGCCTCGTAGCCCATGCCCTTGATCTCGTCCGCCATCGCCTGGGCCGGGGCCTGGCCGCCGCCCTCGCCGCCGCCGCCGACACCGGGATCGACGATCACGATCTTGGCGCCCTCGCGCGCCATCTCCTTGGCGACTTCGGCGCCGACACCGCGCGCCGCACCGGTGCAGATCGCGACGCGACCATCGAGCATGCCCATCGAACGCTCTCCTCACAAAGATTCCTCGGTGCGCAGTTGACCCGCCGGCCCCGGGCTTTGTCAATTCCGCGTGGCGGGACCGGCCTGTAGGGGGTTCTTAACGAAGTTGAGCCAAGGTCCGGCCGGGACAATGACGGCGGATGATGGATCCCGCTCGGAAACGCCATACCGGGTTCGCGTCGAGACGAGGCCTTACCGTCGCCGGGATCGCGCTCGCGGCGATCACGATCGCCATCGCCTCGCTGACCATCTGGAACCTGCGCCGCGACGCGCTGGCCCGCGCGATGGAAGAGGTGAAGAACCTCGGCGTGCTGATGGCCGACCAGAACGCCCGCCTGATCCAGGCAACCGACCTGGTATTGCAGGACACAAGGGCGATGGTCCTTGCCGCCGGGGTCGAGACGCCCGACCAGTTCAGGGCGATGATGGCGGCAAAGCCGGTCCACGACCGCCTCGTCGACGAATTGCGCAAGCTGCCGCAAGCCGACGCGATCTCGCTGATCGACGATGCCGGGCAAGTGATCAATTACAGCCGCGGCTGGCCGGTGCCGCCGATCAACACATGGGGCAGGGATTTTTTCCAGTCGCTGCGCCAACACGACCAGCCCGACACGTTTGTCGGGCTGCCGTTCCGCAACTCGACCAACGGCACCTGGGATTTGCCGATCGAAATCAGGATCGACAACGACGCCGGGGTACTGCTGGGCATTGTCAACGTGATGGTCGAGACCCGGTATTTCGAGGATTTGTACCAGAACCTCGTGACGAGCGAGGGGGAGTCGATCTCGCTGTTCCGGACCGACGGCACGATGCTGGCGCGGTATCCGCATCTCGAAAAGATGATGGGGCAAAAGCTGCCGCCGGCGTCGCCGTGGTACCGGATCCGCCAGGCCGGACCGGGCGCGTATTTGAACCACGATTCGATCGACGGCGTGGCGCGGCTGGTTTCGGCGCACCCGCTCGACAATCTGCCGCTCGTCGTGTTCGTGACGATGCAGGAATCGGTCGAGCTGGCGGATTGGCGCCGGCAATCGGCGCTGATCGGGGCCGGGGCGGCCTGTTCGGTGCTGGGGCTGATCGCGTTTCTGTGGGCGCTGCGCACGCAGTTTCGCCGGCTCGAACGGTCGGAGGCGGTGCTCGCCAGCCAGAACGCCGAGCTGGGACTGGCCGCCAGCGCGCTGCGCGTCAGCGAGGCGCGGTTTCGCGGGTTTGCGCTGACTTCATCGGACTGGTTCTGGGAGACCGACCGCGAGCATCGCATCACCTATATGTCTGAAGGTGTGAGCACAACCGGCTTTGGCGTCAGACCGGCGGGGCTCCTCGGCCGGACCCGGATGGAGATCGCGGCCAATGCCGGCAGCGAGCCCGAGCTGTGGCGGCGGCACTTCGCCATGCTCGAACGCCATGAGCCGTTCCGCGATTTCGCCTATAGCCGGCAGAACCCCGGCGGCCAGGGCACCGCGTCGATCAGCGGCGACCCGCTATTCGACGATGACGGGCAGTTTGTCGGCTATCGCGGGACCGGGCGCGACATCACCCCGCAAATCCTCATCGAGCGCAGCCTGCGCCAAGCCAAGGAAGCGGCGGAAGGGGCAAACCTGGCGAAATCGCAATTCCTCGCAAATATCAGCCACGAGCTGCGCACCCCGCTCAACGCGATCATCGGGTTTTCCGAGATGGTGCAGCAGGAATTCGCCGGTCCGATCGCGCCAAAGCAGCACGAATATATGGGGCTGGTGCTGCAAAGCGGGCAGCACCTGCTGTCGGTGATCAACGACATCCTGGACCTCGCGCGCGCCGATTCCGGCAAGTTTGAGCTGTGCGACGAGCCGGGGATCGCTTTGCGGCAGGTCGCCGAGGCGTGCATCGCGCTGATGCGGCACCGATCCGAAGCCGGCGGCGTGTTCCTGTCGACGTCCGTCGCCGCGGACCTGCCGCGGCTGACCGCGGATTCGACGCGGTTGAAGCAGATCCTGTTGAACCTGTTGTCCAACGCGATCCGGTTTACCCGGCCCGGCGGGTCGGTCGTCGTCGAGGCGGCGCTGACCGGCGACGGCGGGATCGCGTTCGAGGTCTGCGACACCGGGGTCGGGATGACCGCCGAGGAGGTCGCGATCGCGCTCGAGCCGTTCGGCCAGGTGGACGCCCGGCTGTCGCGCGAGCATGAGGGCACCGGACTCGGCCTCCCCCTCGCCCGCCGCCTCGCCGAATTGCATGGCGGCTCCTTGCGGGTCGAGAGCGAGAAGGATGTCGGGACCCGAGTGATCGTCGCCCTCCCCGCCGCGCGCGTCGAGGCCGCCGGATACGCGGCCGCCCGCGCGGCGGAATAGGCGAAACCGCCGAAGCTGAATCATTATCCGATTGGGCTGATCCGCCACCTTTTCAGCGTCATTCCCGCGCAGGCGGGAACCCAGGGGCCAACGCTTCGTCGCTCGCACCTGGCCCCCCGCCCACGCGGGGGCGGCGAATAAAGGGATGATCGAGCCTTTCCGGGCAACCCGGAGTCAAAGGGCGGGGCCGGCGCGTACTCGATCTGAAGCTGGATCGCCAGGGCCGTCTGGGGCCCGCTCATCTCGGCCACGACCGTCAGCGCGAAATCGATGACCGGTGTCTGGTCGCTCATCGGCGCACCCTGCGTATCGATTGACCGGATCAGCATAGCGGGCGGGCGGGGCACGCGGGAGGAATCCGTCATGGCCGAACCGCTGCGGGGACAGCGGTTCAGGCGAAGCGGCGCCGGGCGTCGAGGGCGAGGCCCGTCGCGACGGCGCCGAAGCGGTCGCCCTCGACGATCTCGGCGTTGGGGAACCGAGCGTGGATCCAGCGAACGATCGCCGGGATCGCGGTCGAGCCGCCGGTCGTGAAGATCTTTTCGATACGGTCGAACCCGAGCCCCGCGAGCCGCACCGTCTCGGCGATGCCGTCGAAGATCGCCCGGGTTTCGTCGACGATCGCGTTTTCGAGCTCATTGGCGCTGACCGAGGCCGAGAGGCCGGGCTCGATCGCGTCGAGCGCGCAATCGGTCAGGCGGAGGTCGGTAAGGTCGATCTTGGCCTGCTCGACCTGCATGAGGATGTAATGGCCGAGCCTTTGGCCGAGCACCCGAACGAGCCGCTCGGCCAGCACCGGCTCTACCGCGAGCCGGGTCAGCTCGTCCGCCATACGCCGGACACGATGGGTATAGAGCGAGTTGATCTTCGGCCAGTTGGCGAGGTCCACGTAGATCCATGACGGCATCACGGTGCCGCCGCGCGCGAGCGGGGCGCGGTAGCCGATCAGCGGCATCACCGCGAACAGCGCGAGCGAGGCATCGAAATCGGTGCCGCCGACGCGGACGCCATGGTTGGCGAGGATCGCGCCGCGGTCATCCGAGGCGGCGCCGGTTATCGGGTCGAGCTCGACGATCGAGAAATCCGACGTGCCGCCGCCGGCGTCGACGATCAGCGCGACCACGCGCCGCCGCACCTGCATTCGGTAGGTCATCGCCGCCGCGATCGGCTCGAACTGGAATTCGACATTCGCGAAACCGGCCTTGCGGGCGATGTCGCCGAGCGCCGCCACCGCCGCCGCGTCGCCGTCGGGGTTGTTGGTGACGAACCGGACCGGGCGGCCGAGCACGACATCGTCGAGCGGGTGGCCCACCGCGGTCTCGGTGCGCAGCCGCAGGTGGCGCAGAAAGATCGCGATCACGTCCGAAAGCAGGATCGACGAGCTTTGGAGCCGCGTCCGTTCGTGCACCAGCTCGGTGCCGAGGATGCGCTTGAGCGCGCGCATCTGCCGGCCGGCGACGCCGTCGACATAATCGGCGATCGCCTCGCGGCCGAACGCGATCGCGTCGCCGTCTGCGTGGAAGAAGAGCGCGGTCGGGATCGTGAGGTGCGGAGCCTCGATCGGCACGAGCACCGGCCGCCCGCTCTCGACGATCGCGACGGCGGAATTCGAGGTGCCGAAATCGAGCCCGCAGGCGAACGCCATCGCGCGGTCCTCTTGTTGCGGGGGCATCCTTTTAATCGCACCCGACGAAAGCCGGGATGCGATTTCAAGAGAGGCCTCAGTTCAAAATCGCGCCCGGCCCCGGTTGGCAATTCCTGATGTTGGGGTCGATCTTGCAGCCGCAGACGGAGAGGCGGCCGGGGATCGTCGTCAGCCAGCTTCCGGTCCAGCCGCCGAAGGGCCAGCAGACGAGCGGGCATTTCTTTTGGGCGTCCTTGTTGCTCCAGATCGGGTTGAGGTGGCCGTTGCGGTAGTTGACCGAGGGGATGTCATAGGCGGCGGCCGAGCGGGCCAACATCCCCGCCAACATCCCCGCCAACATCCCGGCCAACATCATCGATGCCAACGCCAACAGCGCGATCTTTCGCATGGTCTTTCCCCGCTCGTCAAAATGCCGCCTCCGATGCCAGGACCAGCCGCCGCACCTCGTGCAGATCGGCCGCCACAAGCGTGCAGAGCGCGCGGATTTCGTCGGTCGGCGCTACCAAATCCGGGACCATCGCGGTCATCATTCCGGCGGCGCTCGCCGACCGTACGCCGTTGGGCGAATCCTCCAGCGCCAGGCAGGAATCGGGAACGGCGCCGAGCCGCGCGGCGGCGGTGAGGTACGGGTCGGGCGCGGGTTTGCCGACGGGATAGTCGCCGTGGCCGACAATCGTGTCGAAGCGATCTGCCAAGCCATGCGCCGCCAAATGACGCTGTACGGTGCGGTGCGACGACGAGGTTGCGATCGCTTTCGGGAGGCGCAGCCGGTCCAGCAAGTCGAGCAGCTCGGGAACACCCGGCTTCAGCGCCAGGCGCGCGTCGGCGATCACCCAGAAATGGCGCAGCCAGGCCGCCTCGAAGTCGTCGACCGGGAAAGCAGTGCCGAAATGCTCGATCAGCATCTCGCGGCCGCGCTGCCAGGGCAGCCCCACGAGGCGCAGGATGATGCCCGAGCCGATGTCGTGGCCGCCGTCAGTGGCCGCGAGCAGCGCCGCCTCCTGGTAGAGCGTTTCGGTATCGAACAAGAGGCCGTCCATGTCGAAGATGACAGCGCGGGGCATGTGCGGCAGGTTCATCCCACAGGATAACACGGTTGCGGGTAGCGCATCGCGGCACGCGCAAACCGCTTCGTCGCGCCGCGATGGCATGTCACTGTTGGAGTAAAGATGGCGCCCGTTGAGCGCCGTGCTTGCGAGGGGGACCGCGATGACGTACCGCCGGTTTGGGGTCTATGGCCTCCTGTTCCTGTTCAACGTGATCGCCTATGTCGACCGGGTGAACATCTCGGTCGCCGGGAAGCCGATCGCGGCCGAGCTGCATTTGTCGCCCGTGGCGCTCGGCTATCTGTTCTCGTCGTTCTTCTGGGCCTATGTCGTGACCATGCTGCCCGGCGGGAGACTGATCGACCGCCTGGGCCCGCATGTCGTGGCGAGCATCGCGACGACCATCTGGTCTGCCGCGCAGATGCTGACCGGCGCCGCGACCAGCTTTTTCGTGATGCTCCTGACGCGGCTCGGGATGGGGGTCGGGGAGGCGCCGTTCGCGCCGGTGACCTATCGCAGCGTGCGTGCCTGGGGCCCCTATACCGAGCGCGGCACGGCGATCGCGTTCATCTCGGCCGGGGCGAGCCTCGGGCCGGCATTGGGCGCGCCGGTTGTGGCGTGGCTGATCCAGTCGCTCTCCTGGCGGTGGTCGTTTGTGATCACCGGGGCGGTCGGGTTCATCTGGGTCGTCGTGTGGTCGCTGCTGGTGTCGACGCCGGAAAAGACGACGTGGATCCCCGAGCCCGAGCGGAAGCGCATCCTGGCCGAGCGCGACGCCGGTATCGAGCCGCCGAGCCATGGCGGCGTCGGCTATCGCGGCCTGCTCCGGGCGCCGGCGATGTGGGGGCTTTTCGTGTCGCAGGGGTGCTGCGTCTACTCGCTGTACCTGTATTTGACCTGGCTGCCGAACTACCTGGAAAACGCGCGCGGCTTGTCGCTCATGCAGGCCGGGGTGTTCACCTCGATCCCGTTCTTCGTCGCGACGGTACTGAATGTCGTGGTCAACTGGATCGGCGACAAAACCCTGTCGGCGCGGGCGCTGCATGCCGGGAAACGGCGATATCTGCTGGGCCTTGTCCTGGTGCTGACCGCCGCGGGGCTGTTCGTGCCCTATGTCGAGTCGCTGACCGCGGTGACGGTGCTGGTCTCGATCGCGGTGACGTTCAGCAATGTCGGGCCGGCGACCAACGCGGCGCTCGTCAGCGACATATTGCGCTCGCCGGCGGATGCGGGGCGGGCCTTCGCCTTCCTCGTCCTCGGCGGCAATACCTTCGGCCTCTGCGCACCGATCGTGACGGGCTATATCGTCTCGGCCACCGGCACGTTCAGCGCCGCCTTTACCGTCGCCGGCGTGCTGGCCCTGATCGGCGCCGCCAGCGCCTTCATCTTCGGCCGCGGCACGATCGGCGAGGTCGCGGGCGCGGCACAGCCGGCGCTGGCGGATTAGCGCCGCGGTCAGCGGAAGTAGTGGGGCACGAAGCGGCTGGTGTTGCGGGTGACCGGATCGCGGTCTTCGCGCAGGCCGACGCCGCCGGCCTTTCCCGCGACGACCCACGAGCCGATCAGCGCATGCCAGCCGTCGAACACCGGTAGCGGCGCCAGCGCCTGATACACCTGCCCGCGATGTCCCCGGCCGGGCTCGCCGGCGGCGAGGAGGCGGACATCCTTGCCCTCGCGGCCGTAGATCGGTTTTTCGACGCACGGGCCGGCGATCGCGGCGCGCTCGCGCGAGGCCGCGAGCAGGTTCGGGTGGCCGGGGAACATCTCCCACAGCACCGCGAGGATCGCCTTGTTCGCGAGGATCATCTTCCACGGCGGCTCGACGATGCCGATCCTGTCGGTCACCAGATGCGCGCCGAACTGCTCGCGCAACAGCCATTCCCACGGGTAGAGCTTGAACAGGAAGCGGATCGGCGCCTCGGCCAGATCGGTGAAGATCTCGCCGTTCCAGCCGATATCGGCGATGTCGAGCGGGGCGGCGTCCCAACCCGCCTGCCCCGCGACGTCCTGCATGTACTCGACCGTCCGGCGATCCTCCAGATCGGTGAAATAGCCGGTCAGGTGCAGCCGGGAGCCGGCCGGCGCCAGGTCGCGCAGCGCCTTCCACCGGTCGATCAGCTTTTCATGGATCGAGTTGAACTGGTCCGCGCCGGGCTTTACCTCTTCCAGCCAATACCATTGCACGACCGCCGCCTCGATCAGCGCGGTTGGCGTGTCGGCGTTGTATTCGAGCATCTTCGGCGGCGAGAGCCCGTCATAGGCGAGGTCGAAACGGCCGTAGAGATCGGGGTCGCGGCGGCGCCACGATTCGGCGATCCAGGGCCAGTAGGCCGGCGGAATATCAAGCCGACCGAGCTCGCCCCTTGTCACCACCCGGTCGACCGCTTCGAGGCAGAGGCCGTGCAGCGTCTCGGTCGCCTCTTCGAGCGTGTCGACCTCGTCGGCGGTGAAGGCATAGCAGGCCGCCTCCCACCAATAGGGCTCGCCGTCGGCGCCGGTGTGGAAGTCGAGCCCCAGCGCCTCGATTTTTTGCGGCCAGTCGGGGCGGGGGGCGAGGGTTTCGCGCCGCATCTAGCTGCCCGCGTGGGCCGAATGCGCAAAGCCGCCGAACCCGCCGCGCACACTGCTGGTGACCGAGGCATGAACGCCGGTGCGGCCGGGGCCGGGATCGCCGGCGGGCGCGGCACTGCGATCGGCGGTGTATTCGGGGCCGCGGTAGTTGATGTAGGTGAAGCTGGTGCTGCCCGACGGGGCCGGCTGACATAGCTGCGGCGTGTAGTCCCGCTCGCAGGCGGCGCGGTCGTTGTAAAGGTTGCGCCGCATCTCGATACCCGGAAAGGCCGCGGCGGCGACGCCGATCCCGCCCGCCACCCCAACCAGGGTCACGATCACGACGGTCGAGCGGCGCTGCCGGTCCATCGCAATCAGCCCGCCATGCAGGCCGCGTCGAGGATGCCGAGCGACACCGACAACCCGGCGAGAAACGCGGCGTCGGAGATTTTTCCATCCGACACCGCCTGCGGCAGATGCGGCATCAAGAGGCGCGCGACCAGAAACCCGCCGAGCTGCACGAGCATCGCGATGACGCCCCAGATCACGAGGTCGACGAGCGTCGCGCTGTGGGCGATGACGCTGGCGAGCGGGATCACGAAGCCCAGAAGGCCGCCATTGAGCGCGACCGCCGCGGCGACATTGCCCTCACGAATGAGCGCGAGCTCGCGATGCGGCGTGATCCGCACGTAGACCGCGAGGAACAGGGCGGTCAGGACCGCCGCGCCGATGAAATAAGCGAGGAAATTCGAAAGGTTCGACAATGTCCCGGCAACCACGCCCGTCCTCCCACAGATTGCCCTCGCTCCTCATATAATCTATCGCCGGACGCGGCGGGAGGTCGTGGGGTCCTTCTTTTTTCGTCTATTCGCCCGACCACGGCAGCTGTGACGTGTGGCGAATATGCAGAATTTGAACGACGCCTAGCTCGGGAGTCTCGTAGTAGATCAGATAGGGGTACCGGAGCACCGACGCCACGCGCGCTCCTGGGCGTGTCGGAACTTGCCGTCCGCTTTGCGGCCGGGTGGCGATGTGCACGATGACCTCGTCAAAGCGCGCCGCGATCCGATCACCAAGCCCGGCTATCCCGAGCCCCTCGTAGTATGCGGCAATGCTGCGGAGATCGGCGACGGCCCGCTTGGTATATTCGACCGTCATACCCGCCGGAGGCGGGCGAATGCTGCTTCTACTTCCTCGAGAGTGGCGATCCCGCTCGCGCGAGCCTCGTCGATCGCACGCAATTCGTCCTCGGTCGCGTCATAGGGGGTGCCGTCGCACTCGGCCTCGATCTCAAGCGCGATCTCAACGAGCTGCTGCTGGCGCTCAGGTGGCCACGTCGGGACACGCCGGAGGACGGCTTCGATCTGATCTTTCGTCATCGCTAGATCATATAGGAGGCAACACCGGACTTGAAGCTGCTTACCCCCGCGCGTTCGCGGCCGCACGCAGGTCGAAGCTTTCGTCGGCGGCCTGTTCGGGGGTGACGGTGCGACCGGCGGCTAGGATGCGGCGGGCGAAGGCGTGATCGGCGGGCTTGTTGATCGACTCGATGCCGAGGAGCTGGTCGCCGGCGTAGAGAAAGGCCGAGAACTCACCCCCGCCGAGCTTGCCGCGCACGACGACGCGGTCGAAACCGGCGGTCAGCCCGACGATCTGCAGGCGCTCACTGCCCTGCTCGCTCCAAAACCAAGGCAGCGCCACATAGGGCCGCGGCTTGCCGTTGAGGCGGTCGGCGACGCAGCGGGCGTGGTCGGTGGCGTTCTGCACCGCCTCGAGCCGCACCGGGTTGACGCGCGAATGCACCGACGGAAACGAGACGCAATCGCCGATCGCCGAGATCGCCGGGTCGGCGGTCCGCAACTGGTCGTCGACGACGATGCCGTTGCCGGTCGCGAGGCCGACGGCGGCGGCCAGCTCCATGTTGGGCACGACGCCGATGCTGATCACCACGAGGTCTGCCGCCAGCATCGTGCCGTCCTTGAGCGCGACGCCGGTCACTTTGCCGTGGTCGCCGACGATGCGCTCGGCGGCGGCGCCGAAGGTGAACGCGACCCCGGCGGCGCGATGCGCGGCGAGGAAATGGCCGGAGGTGTCCGGGCAGATCACCCGAGCCATGACCCGATCGACGAGCTCGACGACATGCACGGGCTTCCCGGCGGCGCGGGCGCAGGCGGCGAATTCGAGCCCGATGAACCCGGCGCCGATCACGACGCAGCTTTGCGCGAGCGCGAGACGCTGGCGGAGGTGGTCGGTCTCGGCGAGGTCGCGCAGATAGCACACGCCGTCGAGGTCGATGCCGGGCAGCGGCGGCACGCGGTTGCGCGCGCCGGTGGCGATGACGAGATGGTCGTAGCCGAGCGTCGCGCCGATCGCGAGCTTGACCGTCTTGGCGGCGCGGTCGATCTCGGTGGCGCGGGTGCCGCCGACATATTCGATGCGCTGGTCGTTGTAGAACCCCTCGGGCCGCATCAGCAGGAGGTCGAGGCCGATCTTGCCGTTGAGGTAGTCCTTGGAGAGCGGCGGGCGCTGGTACGGGAGGCCGGGCTCGTCGCCGACCAGCACCACCTCACCGTCATATCCGCCCTGGCGCAACGACGCGGCGACCTGGAACCCGCCATGCCCGGCGCCGAGGATGACGACCTTGCCAGAAGGCATTAAGTTTGCGTCTCGGGCATCGTGACGACGAGCCCCTCCATGCCGGGGTTCATGACGAGTTGGCACGAGAGGCGGCTGTTGGGCTGGCGCGGCACCGCGGTGCCGTCGAGCATCGCGTCTTCGCCCAATTCCATCTCCGGCGTTTTCGCCAGCAGGTCCTCGCGGACGAAGACGTGACAGGTCGCGCACATGCACGACCCGCCGCACTCGGCAACGATGCCGTCGATGCCGTTGAGCACCGCGGCCTGCATGACGCTGGTCCCGACCGGCACGTCGAGCACGGTCTCCTTCCCGTCGTGGCTGATATAGGTCACTCGCGGCATGTTCTGATGCTTCCTCGCTTCGGACAGGGGTTGAGCCGTAAATGATCCGACGGCCGGGGTCGAGTGTTTTTGCTGCATGAAGGATGGGCGGCAGCCGCTTTCGGGGCCCCGCCGCCGCCCCGTGCTCTCTCCGCTTGGAGGTGCGATGCCGCCGCAATGGGTCGAGGTGCTGGCCGCCGTCTACGTGCCGCTCTCTGTCGGGTCGGCTCTGGTGGTCTTGGCCGACATCTATCTCGTGGGCCGCCGCCAGAAGATGGCGATCATGGAGGCGGTGTGGCCCCTCACCGTCCTCTACTGGGGCTGCGCGGGACTCGTCTTCTATTTCGGCTTCGGGCGCAGTTCCGCCGCCGCAAGCGGGGAGCGTCAAGACCCGCCGATGGCGCAGGCTGCGTTCAAGGGTGCGGCGCATTGCGGGGCCGGCTGCGCGCTCGGCGATTTCATCGGGGATTGGATCGTGTTCGCCGCCGGGCTACGCATATTCGGCTCGGCGCTCGGCGCGAAATATCTGGTCGCGTTCGCTCTCGCCTATGCATTCGGGATAGGATTCCAGTACTTCTCGATCGCGCCGATGCGGGGGCTAGGGCTGGGCGAGGGACTTGTCGCCGCGATCAAGGCCGACACGCTGTCGCTGGTCGCCTACGAGGTCGGCATGTTCGCCTGGATGGGCTTGCGGACCTGGCTCTACCCGGAGCTCGAACCGACATCGCTGCCTTATTGGCTGATGATGCAAGGTGCGATGGTGTTCGGCTTCGCGACCACCTATCCCGTGAACTGGTGGCTGATCCGCACCGGCGTCAAAGAGAAGATGTAGGACGCCCCGCGCCCAGCAGCGCGTCGTCGCCCCGCGAGCGGAGCGGGTGTATAATGGTGCAAACGCCGCGCCAGGGAGCACCGCCATGAGACAGGGCCTACGCGTTTTCGATGCCGACACCCATGTCGAACCGTCGGCCGAGGTCATCGACAAATATGTCGACCCGGCATTCCGCCCGCGCCTCGACGAACTGGCCGCGTACCGCGTGCCGAGCCGGCCGGGAACGCCGGGCGGCGCGGTGGGCCGGCACGTCTACCGCTTTGGCCAGATCTCGTTCAAGCGCATCCTCGGCGAGGCCGCGCCCCGCCCCGACCATTCCGGCCGGGACTCGGTATGGATGGGCACGCAAAAGCCGCGCGACGGCACCCAGGACGACCAGGCCGCCGCCCGCGTCGCCGACATGGACGAGGAAGGCACCGACGCGCATTTCCTCATTCCGACCGCCTGGACGAGCCTTGTCGGGCACGAGGACCCGACGCTCGAAACCGGCGTCATCCGCGCTTATCACCGGCACATGGAGGATTTCTGCGCGCAGGCTCCGGGGCGGCTCACCAGCATGATCGTCGCCTCGGCGCGCGACCCCGACGCCGCGGTCAAGGAGATCAAGGATTGGGGCAAGTCGCGCTGGGCCGTCGCGGTGATGCCGATGGTGACCAAGGACATCCCGGCCGACCACCCGTCGCTGGAGCCGCTATGGCAGGCCGCGGCCGAGCACGACCTGCCGATCTGCCACCACAGCTTTACCTGGACCCCGCCCTATTTCCCCGGCTACGCCGATCTGTGGGACAACATCTTCCTCGGGCGGCTCGCCTCGCACCCGTGGGGCGCGATGCGGTTTATCGCGTCGGTGATCGGCGGCGGGATCATGGACCGCTATCCAAAGCTGCGCGTCGGCACGCTCGAATGCGGGTTCGGCTGGCTGCCCTTCTGGGGCCGGCGGATGAACGAGCAGTACGAATATGTCGGCAGCACCGCCAAGCTGAAGCACCACCCCGAGGACTACCTGAAAAGCGGCCGGTTTTTCTGCTCGGTCGAGCGGCACGAGGGCGAGGACATGTACAACATGGTCCGCAGCTTTCTCGGCGACGACGTGTTGATGTACGCGTCGGACTATCCGCACTCGGAATGCCAGTTCCCGAACACGGTCGACAATTTCCTCGCCTGGGGCGGGTTCGGCGCCGAGACGCGGAAAAAGCTGATGTGGGACAACGCGGCGCGGTTCTTCCGGCAGTCGTAGGCTGGGGACGATGGGCTTCGCTTCGCTCAGCCCATCCTACGAGTGCAGCGCCGTAGGATGGGCTGAGCAACGCGAAGCCCATCTGTTATGGCGCCTCCTGCTCCTGCGGGGCCGCTGAGGGCATCCGGCGGCGGGCGCCGCGCCTGAGCGTCTCGCGCCAGAGGATGTAGAGGCCGGAGCCGACGACGATCACGGCGCCGAGGATCAGGTCGGGCGTCGGCATGTCGCCCCAGACGGCGAAGCCGAGGATCATCGCCCAAACCAGCGACAGATAGTTGAACGGCACCACCGCGGAGGGCGGCGCCAGCGACAGCGAGCGCGTCCACCACATCTGCGCGATGCCGTTGCCGCAGCCGGCGATCGCGAGGAGGCCGACATCGGACCAGCTCGGCCGGAGGAAGCCGAACGGCAAGAGCGTGGTCGTGAGGATCGTGATGATGCCCATCTGGTAGAGCGTCATCGTCTCGGCCGACTCGGTCGCGCTCATCCGCCGGATCGCGACCGCGACGCTGGAGATGAGCACCGCGTTGGCGAGCGCGAAGAGGGCGCCCGGCTGCAATGTGCCGGGGCCGGGATGGGCGATCACGATGACGCCGACGAGGCCGAGGACCAGCGCCGTCCAGCGGTGAGTTCCGACCTTCTCCTTGAGGATGACGATCGACAACAGGGTCGTGATCAGCGGCGCGGCGAAGCTGACCGCGACCGCCGAGCCCAGCGGCATCAGGCTGAACGCGAAAAACATGCAGGTCATCGACCCGAACTGCGACACGCCGCGCTGGAGATGCGCGCGGATGCGGTTGGTGCGCAGCACCCCGATCCCGCGCCGCGGCAGGATCATCACCGCGACGGTCACCAGCGCGAACAGCGACCGGTAGAACGCGACCTCGCCGACGGGGTAAGTCATCAGCTCCCACTTGCCGATCGCATTGACCCCGGCAAACGCGACCGTCGAGATCACCATGTAGAGGATGCCGCGCGAGAGCTGGTTGCGGCGGGTGGCGGCGGCGGCTTCGGTGATGCTCATCGCGGAAAAAGTCCATCAGAATCAGCAAGGCCGGGCTGAGCCCGGCCACCGGCAAAGCGATCGAAGCGTTATTCTTTCGCCGAAAAGCGCCAAAATTCGGGCTGAGCGAGAGGACCCGCATCCCATTCCGCCCCTCCGCCTACGCGCGCCGACGGGCGGGCTCTGACTGATCGGTGTCGAAATCAATTTCGATCGCAGCCGGCAACAATTTCATGACCTCAGAAACGCTTTTCGGGATTGGAGGATGCTTAGAGCCATGCGTCCCGTGCCAAAACGCGCTCAATTCCGCGTGCAGTCCCTTACGGGCGATCAGCGCCCGCATCTCAGCCAGCGGCATGATGTTCTGCCGGTCAGGGACGAACATGCCGACGATATAGAGCAGATGGTCGTGAAGCACGTCGCTGGCGACGATGCCCTTGGTGGAAAGAAGCCAGACGCCGGTCGTCCCCGTCAGACAGCCGGTCCGCTCTCCGGCGACGTACTTCTCACCCTTCGCGTACGCAACTGTCGGGACATGGCGCAGGACACGGCTGACCCGATAGGGATCGAGCGCATCGCCGGAGACCCGGAATGTCGCAAAGGCTTTGCGCGTCTCAGACTTCGTCATGGATGTTCCCGAGGTCTTCCCCGTGCTCATCGGTGACCTTCCCATCGGTGTAAATGATAACATGGTCCGCGCCTGAAAGTCCGCTGCGCCGCTTGATGGTATGGATGGCGGCGCGCAATTCCCATTCCTCGATACCAAGCCTTTCGCTGACATATCGGGCCGGGTTGGTCGACCTGTCCCAGAGGATTTCGGCCATGAGACGGGTCGGCTACCGCCGCCCGAACAGCCGTTCGATGTCGGCGAGCTGGAGGACGATGTAGGTGGGCCGGCCGTGGTTGCATTGGCCGCTATTGGGGGTGGCTTCCATCTGGCGCAGGAGGGCGTCCATTTCGGGCTGCGAGAGGCGGCGGCCGGCGCGGACGCTGGAATGGCAGGCGAGCGTGCCGCATACGCTTTCGACGCGCTCCTTGAGGGATAACGCCGAGTCCCATTCGGCTAGCTCGTCGGCGAGGTCGCGGACGAGGGATTTGACGTCGAGACCGGGGATCAGGGCCGGCACTTCGCGCACGATCACCGCGCCGGGGCCGAAAGGTTCGAGGATTAGGCCGAATTCGGCGAGTTCCTCGGCGCGGGCGGCGATGCGGGTGGCGAGGTCGGGGTCGAGCTCGACGATCTCGGGCAGGAGCAGCGTCTGGCGGGCGACGCCGTGGCGGGCGAGTCCCTCCTTCATCTTCTCGTAGACGAGGCGCTCATGCGCGGCGTGCTGGTCGACGAGGACGACGCCGTTTGCGGTCTCGGCGAGGATATAGGTGCCGTGGAGCTGGGCGCGCGCCGAGCCGAGCGGCATATCGGATTCCGCGGCCATCGCGACGGGCGTGGGTTCGGGCGCCCAGTAGTTGTTGGCCTGTTCGGCGAGGCCGCGCGGCAGCGGGGGCGGTGCGGGGAAGCTGAGGCGCGGCGCCGCAAAGCCGGACGGCGGTTGGAACGCGGCGAGCGCGGCGGCGGAGGCGGTGGTCGAGCTGCGCTGGCCGGCGGCGGCGAGGGCGGCGCGGAGGGCGCCGACGACGAGCCCCCTCACCCGTCCGGAATCGCGAAAGCGGATTTCGGTCTTGGCCGGGTGGACGTTGACGTCGATCTCGCTCGGCGGCGCGTCGAGGAAGAGGGCGACGACCGGGTGGCGCTCGCGCGCCAGCACGTCCTGGTAGGCGGCGCGCACGGTGCCGATCAACAGGCGGTCGCGCACCGGGCGGCCGTTGACGACGAGGTACTGGTCGCGCGGCAGGCCGCGGTTGAGGGTCGGGAGGCCGATCAAGCCGGTCAGGCGGTAGCCGTCGCGCAGCGCGTCGACCGGCACCGAGTTCTCGCCGAAATCGCGGCCCAGCAAGGCGGCGAGCCGCGCCGGGCGGGCCATCGGGCCGGGCAGCTCCGCGCTGAGGCGCAGGATCACGCGGTCGTCGTCGGCGGTGACGGTAAAGGCGATCTCGGGATAGGCCATCGCCAGGCGCTTGACCGCGTCGACCGCGTGGTCGCGCTCATAGCGCGGGGTCTTGAGGAATTTGAGCCGGGCGGGAGTCGCGAAGAACAGGTCGCGCACCTCGACGCGAGTGCCGGGCGGGTGTGCGGCCGGGGCGGGGTCGTGCTTGGTCCCGCCCTCGACGCGGATCTCCCAGGCCGAATCGGCGCCCCGGTCCAAATCCCTCGGACGCGAGGTGATGCAAAGCCGGCTGACCGCGCCGATCGACGGCAGCGCCTCGCCGCGGAAGCCGAGATGGTCGATTTCGTCGAGATGGTCGTCGGGGAGCTTCGAGGTGCAATGGCGCTCGACCGCCATCGTCAGCTCGTCGCGAGTCATGCCGCTGCCGTTGTCGGCGACCGAGATCAGCGCTTGGCCACCCTCGCGCACGATGATGTCGATGCGGGTGGCGCCGGCGTCGATGGCGTTTTCGACGAGCTCCTTGACCGCCGCAGCGGGACGCTCGACCACCTCGCCGGCGGCGATGCGGTTGACCAGGACGGGCGGGAGCTGGCGGATCGCCATGATCCGGCGAGACTACTACAGCGCCTCACCCCGCGCGAGGCGCGGGCGGTCGCCGAGGGTGCCCATCGCGTGCTGCATCAGGAGGCGCTTGAGCGGCGGCATCTGGTTGACCGCGGCGAGGCCGAGATCGCGGGCCAATTTGACGGGCGCGATCGTGTTCGAGAAGAGGCGGTTGAGGCCGTCGGTGACGCCGGCGAGCATGACCGCGTCGAGGCGGCGCCAGCGCTGATAACGCTCCAGCACCGAATCGGCGCCGATATCGAGGCCGAGCCGGCGGGCGTCGACAATCGCCTCGGCGAGCGCGGCGACGTCGCGGATGCCGACATTGAGCCCCTGCCCCGCGATCGGGTGGATCACATGCGCGGCCTCGCCGATCAGCGCGAGGCGCGGGGCGATGTAGGTCTCGGCCTGCATCAGCGACAGCGGGTAGGTGAAGCGCGGGCCGACCGGCTCGACATGGCCGAGGAAGCCGCCGAAACGGGCGCGGAGCTCGGCGGTGAACTCCGCGTCGGGGAGCGCGACAAGGCGCGGGGCAAGCGCGGCGGCTTCGGTCCACACCAGCGACGAACGCCATCCCGGCGTAAGCGGAGCTTGCGCCTCGTCCGAGGCGCCTCTGCGAGGCGCCGGATCGGCTGTCATCGGCAGGATCGCGAACGGGCCGGCGGGGAGGAAATGCTCGATCGCGATGCCGGCGTGGGGGCGCTCGTGGCGCACCGTTGTGACGATGCCGATCTGGTCGTAGCGCCACTCGACCGCGTGGATGCCAGCGGCGCGGCGCAGCGGCGAACCCTTGCCGTCGGCGGCGGCGACGAGGCGGATTCGGCGGGTGCTGCGGTCGCCGAGGGTTGCGGTGACACCCGCGGGGGTCGCGGCGATCGAGGCGACGGCGCGGGGGAAGACGAGCGAGAGGGCTGGAAGCTCGGCGGCGCGGGCCAGCAGGGCGCGGCGCAGCACGCGGTTTTCGACGATGTAGCCGAGCGGCGTCGCCCCCGAAGCGCCACTTGCGAGGTCGCGGTGGTCGTAGTGGAGGAACAGCGGCGAGGCGTCGTCGGCGACGCGGATCTCGCGGATCGGCTCGGCCTCGGCGGCGATTGCGGGCCAGACGCCGATCGCGTCGAGCACGAGCTTGGAACCGTGGGCGATCGCCGAGGCGCGGCCGTCGAAGGTTTCGGCGATCGTGGCGGCGAGGTCCTGGCGGTCGACGAGGATGGTTTCGAGCCCGGCGCCGGCGCAGGCGATGCCGAGCGCGAGCCCGTTGAGCCCGCCGCCGGCGATCAGGAGTTCGGCATCGTCCGCCATCGGGGCAGTAAGGAGCGCTCGGGTCCCGCCCGCAAGTTTTTGTTCGGCCCGAATTATCCGCTCGCCCGCATTGCGGGAGAGGGTGGCGAGCAACGCGAGCCGGGTGAGGGCGCGCGCAGCGCGGCTGTCGCCGCGACCCTCACCCTCCCATCGCTGCGCGACGGGCCCCTCCCTCTCCCGCGGTGCGGGCGAGGGAAAATCTTAATCCACCGGCATTGCGGCGACGATGCGGGCCATGTCGATGGTGGAATCCGCGTCGTCGAGGAGGAGGCGGGAGAGGTCTTTGTGGCGCTGCATGACGACGAGCATGTCGGGCTCGAAATAGAGGTCCGGGTGGGTCTCGGTCCAGAAATGGGCGGCGCGGACGAAGGCGAGGAGCGCGAGGACGCGCTCGGCCGTCGTTTCGCCGACGGCGCGGCGGAGCGCCGCGAGCGCGCGGCCGGCGCCGTGCGGGTCGAGGAAGACGACGGCGAGAGCGTCGAACAAATCGCCCTCCAGCTCGGCGGCGGGGGGCGGGAGCGGGATCGGCGTCGACCGCGCCTCAAGCCGGGCCAGCGCCTCGGAAAGCGCCACCGGACCCGGGACCGCGCGGCGCAGCAGCACCAGCGCGTCATCGACCGATTGCGGCTCGGCCTCGGGGTCGCCGGCAGGGTTGCCCTCGCCGATCAAAAACCCGACATGGCGGACGACGCAGTATTTCGCCCGGCAAAACCGGGACAGGTGAACAAACAGCCGCTCCTTAAAGACGGCCGGAAGCGGGCTGTCGAGATAGGCCGAGCGGGCGAACACCCACAGCTTCTCGGTCAGCCCCGGCGCCGCGGGCGCGGCACGGAAGAAATTCGGCATCAAGCCGAACCGTGCGGACACGACGGATGCAAAGACATCCTCGGCCCGATTTGTCTCGCCGATCATGCGGCGGTCCCCCTACTCGACCCTCGACCAATGAGCTTCGCCGGCCCTTCCCCGACAATGTCCAGCATTCGGCGGGCGCCCCTTCGCCCCCGCCAATAAGGACACGCCTGCCATTCCGAATAGTTCCGGAAATTCCCCGACGAGTCTTTGCGACAGAATCACCTTTTCTTCCGCACGCCAGTGCAATCGCGTAGTCTTGCGGCCAGCAAAAGGGGAACGCCAGTGCCGCTCAACCCGCAACTCGACACGCTGTCCGACTATCCGTTCGAGTCGCTGCGCACGCTGTTGAACCCGGTGACGCCGCGCACCAACGACGTGCCGATCGCGATGTCGGTCGGCGAGCCGCAGCACCAGCCGCCGGCGCTGTTGACCGAGACGCTCGCCCGCCACGCGCACGAATGGAACAAGTACCCGCCGATGCAGGGCACGCCGGAATTGCGCGAAGCCTGCGCCGACTGGCTGACCGCGCGGTACGGGCTGCGGGCCGGATCGGTGCATTGGGAGCGGAACGTACTGACGCTCGCCGGCACCAAGGAGGGGCTCTTTATGCTCGCGGGGCTCGTCGTGCCCCGACGCAAGGGCGGCGGGCCGCCGATCGTGCTGGTGCCGAACCCGTATTACCTCGCCTATAACGGCGCGGCGACGATGGCCGGGGCCGAGGCGGTGTTTCTCGACGCGACGGCGGCAAACCATTTCATGCCCGACCTGGCGACGATCCCGGAAGCGACGCTGGAGCGGACGGCGTTGTTCTATCTCTGCTCGCCCGCCAATCCGCAGGGCACCGTCGCCAGCCTCGAATACTTGAAGCAGGCGATCGGCCTCGCACGGCAGTACAATTTCGTGCTCGCGGTCGACGAGTGCTATGCCGAGATCTACGACACGGTGAAGCCTGCCGGGGCGCTCGAAGCGTGCGCCGCGCTCGGCGAGGGGTTCGAGAACGTCGTCGTGTTCCACTCGCTGTCGAAGCGGTCAAGCGCGGCGGGGCTGCGCAGCGGGTTTATCGCCGGCGACCCGGGGCTGATCGCGCCGTTCCAGCATCTCAGAAGCTATGGGGGATGCCAGGTGCCGCTGCCGATCCAGGCGGCGGCGACGGCCCTGTGGCGCGACGAGGCGCATGTGGCCGAGAACCGCGCCAAGTACCGCCGCAAGTTCGACATCGCCGAGGCGACGATCGCGGGCCGGTTCGGGTTTTACCGGCCGGATGGCGGGTTCTTTCTGTGGCTCGATGTCGGCGACGGCGAGGAGGCGGCGCTCAGGCTGTGGCGCGACGCGGCGATCCGGGTGCTGCCCGGCGGCTATACCGCGCGCGACGGCGGCAGCGGGGTCAACCCCGGCCGGCAATACATCCGCCTCGCGATCGTCCACGACGACCCGACGCTGGAAGACGCGTTCGACCGGATCCGCCGGGTGCTGTAGGGCGATTCGGGGGCGTCGTCTCTCACGAGGGCATAGCGCCGGCCCCGGAATGATTTTTTGGGGGTATTCGCGTATAATGGCGACGTAAGCGTGCGGGCCGGCCTTCGGGGGAGGGTCGGGACCGGGGGGTTAGGGCATGATCGGACGAACGGCGCAATTCTGGGGCCGCGGCGTCGGCGAGCGCGTGCGGAGCTGGGCCGATCTGGTGGCTGGCGCGCGGAAGCGTGCCTATGAGGGCGGCGGCGCGGTGCTGGTGCTGACCAGCCTGCTGCTGATCCTGGCGCTCCTCACCTACAACCCGCGCGACCCGTCGCTCGACACCGCGATCGACGGGCCGGCGACCAATTTTCTCGGTCATGACGGGGCCTATGTCGCCGATGCGCTGATGCAGAGCGTCGGGCTCGCCGCGTATCTCATCCCCGTCGTGCTGCTCGGCTGGGCGTTTCGCCTGCTGTTGCAACGGCCGCTCAAGGCGCTGCCGCGGCGGGTCGGGATGCTGCTGCTGGCGCTGATCCTCGGCGCGACGGCCTGTTCCATCCTCGACGTGAGGGCGGTGCCGCTGCCGGCGGGGACCGGCGGGGCGGTCGGCTGGACGGTGGGGCATGGGCTCGAACGGTTCGGGCTCGGCGCGGCGCAATTGCCGGTGGCGATGGTCGCGGCGGCGATGGTCGCGCTGCTGCTGTTGTCGGTCACCGGGCTGTCGCCGCGCGACTGGCGCGACCTGATGCGCGGGGCCGGACGCGGGGCGTCGCGGCTAAGCACCGCCTCTGGCCGCGGCACGGTGGCCGCGGCGGTGGCGGGCGCCGGCTGGTGGCGGCGGTATCTCGAAAACCGGCGCGAGGCGCAGACGATCCGCCGGCAGCAACCGTCGACCGAGCAGCAATCGACGTACCGGTCGGTGGTGACGCCGATGCCGGAGCGGCGCGAGCCGCGGCCGGCGCGCACGATCCCGGTGCCGGACGCATCGCCGCCGCCGGCCGAGGAGCCGGTGGTGACGACGTCGAAGCTGGTGCGGCTGGTGATCCCGCGCGCCCGGCCCCCGGGACCGGGGCGGCGGGCCGAGCTGGAACGCCAGCCGGGTCTCGCCCTGGAGCTGGACGACGAGCCGATCCTGCCCGAACTCGAATTGCTGACCAAGGCCCCGCCCGGCAAGACCCATTCGGTCGACGAGGAGGCGCTGGCCAAGAACGCGCGGATGCTCGAAGCGGTGCTCGAGGATTACGGCGTGCGCGGGCAGATCGTGCAGGTGCGGCCGGGGCCGGTCGTGACCCTCTACGAGCTGGAGCCGGCGCCGGGGATCAAGGCGTCGCGCGTGATCGGTCTCGCCGACGACATCGCGCGGTCGATGAGCGCGATCTCGGTCCGCGTCGCCGTGGTGCCGGGGCGCACCGTGATCGGCATCGAATTGCCGAACGCCAAGGCCGAGACCGTGTATCTGCGGGAATTGCTGGATTCGCCCGCGTATGAGCAGCACAGCGGCAAGCTCGCGCTGACGCTGGGCAAGGACATCGGCGGCGAGCCGGTGATCGCCGACCTCGCGCGGATGCCGCACCTCTTGATCGCCGGCACGACGGGTTCCGGCAAGTCGGTCGGGATCAACACGATGATCCTGTCGATCCTCTACCGGATGCCGCCGCAGCAGTGCAAATTCATCATGGTCGACCCGAAGATGCTGGAATTGTCGGTCTATGACGGCATCCCGCATCTCTTGGCACCGGTCGTCACCGACCCGCGCAAGGCAATCCTCGCGCTCAAATGGACCGTGCGCGAGATGGAGTCGCGCTATCACAAGATGTCGAAGCTCGGTGTCCGCAACATCGAGGGCTTCAACCAGCGCCTGCGCGAGGCGGCGGCGCGCGGCGAGAGCCTCATTCGCAAGGTGCAGACCGGGTTCGACGCCGATACCGGCCAGCCGATCTTCGAGGAGCAGCCGTTCGACTCGACCGAACTGCCGTTTATCGTCGTCGTCGTCGACGAGATGGCCGATCTGATGCTGGTCGCGGGGAAGGAGATCGAGGCGGCGATCCAGCGCCTGGCGCAGATGGCGCGGGCGGCCGGCATCCACATCATCATGGCGACGCAGCGCCCGTCGGTCGACGTGATCACCGGCACGATCAAGGCCAATTTCCCGACCCGCGTCAGCTTTCAGGTCACCAGCAAGATCGACAGCCACACGATCCTCGGCGAGGGCGGGGCCGAACAACTGCTCGGCCGCGGCGACATGCTCTACATGGCGGGCGGCGGGCGGGTGACGCGCGTGCACGGGCCGTTTGTCTCGGACGAGGAGGTCGAGCGGGTCGTCAGCTACCTCAAGCGGCGCGGCAACCCGTCCTATATCGACGAGATCACCGAGGATGACGGCGGCACGATCGACCCGTCGGTCGAGGTCGAGGAGGGCGGCGCCGATAACGGGCTCTACGACCAGGCGGTCGCGCTCGTCTGCCGTGAGCGCAAGGCGTCGACCAGCTTTGTCCAGCGCCACCTGCAGATCGGCTACAACCGCGCCGCGCGAATCATCGAACGAATGGAGGCGGACGGCGTGGTCAGCCAGGCCAACCACGTCGGCAAGCGCGAAGTTCTCGCGCCGCCCCGGTAATGACGCAATTTCGCGCGATCTGAGGCGTTGGTGGCAATGAAACCTCCGATTTCGGCAGGTTTCCTGGCCCAGACAACCGCGAGTCATCCCATGAGGCATTTACTGCAAACCTGCCGCGCGCTCACTGCAATGCTGGCGCTCGCGGTTCCGCTGGCGACGGCGCAGGCCGCGCCCGCCGAGCTTCAGCTCAACCCCCAGGACACGCTCGTCTTGCAGCGCGTCGCCGCCTATCTCAACGGCATCCACACGATGACCGCGCGGTTTTCGCAGCTCGCCGGCAATGGCGCCAGAAGCGCCGGGGAAATGTACATCTCCCGCCCGGGCCGGATGCGGTTTGAATACGACAAGCCAAACCCGATCACGCTGATCGCGGATACTTTCTATGTCTACTACTGGGACAAGGAAATACATCAGGTTCAGCAGGTCGGACTGAAATCCACCCCGGCGTGGTTTTTCCTGCGCGACCCGATCAACTTCAACGCCGACAGCGTCGTCACCAGGTTCGAGCGCGCGGACAACGAGATCCACGTCACCGTCGTCGAGCGGGCCCGCCCCGACGAGGGCTCACTGACGATGGTCTTTACTGAAAATCCACTCCAACTGCGACAATGGACCGTAGTTGACCAGCAGGGCAAAACCACCACAGTGAACCTGTCGGAACCGCAATACGGGGTGGCCCTGGACCCCAAGCTGTTCCAGTATAACGATCCTTTAGCGCGAACCTTGAAAGAGAACTGATCCCATTCGATGAGTGGTCGCTCCGTTCCGGTGGTCGGGATTCCGGCCTGCATCCGCCAAATCCACGAACGCCCGTTCCACACGACGGCCGACCGCTATTGCGCCGCGATCGTCGAGGCGGTGAAGGGGCTGCCGATCATCGTGCCGTCGATCGGCGACAAGATGGAGTTCGACACGCTGCTCGACCACCTCGACGGGCTGCTGCTGACCGGAAGCCCGTCGAATGTCGAGCCGGCGCATTACGACGGGCCGGTGATCGACGGCATCCTGCACGACCCCCGGCGCGACGCGACGACGCTGCCGCTGATCCGCGAGGCGGTGCGGCGCGACATCCCGATCCTGGCGATCTGCCGCGGCATCCAGGAGCTCAATGTCGCGCTCGGCGGCAGCCTGCACCAGCGCGTCCACGAGCTTCCGGGCAGCCTCAACCACCGCTCGCCGCACGGCCCGATGCCGGCCGACGCGCGCTATGGCCCGGCGCACACAGTCGTGCTGACGCCGGGCGGGGTGCTGGCGCGGCTCGCCAATACCGGCGAGATCATGGTCAACTCGCTGCACGGCCAGGGGGTGGACCGGCCGGCGCCGGATTTGATCGTCGAGGCGGTGGCGCCCGACGGGCTCGTCGAGGGGATCAGCCATCGCACCGCCCGTTTTGTCGTCGGCGTGCAGTGGCATCCCGAGTACAAGCCGCTCGAAAACCCGTTCTCGCGGGCGCTGTTCAGCGAGTTCGCGCAGGCTTGCCACGACAGGGCGGCGGGGGTTCCGGCGAAACGCCGGGCGGCTTAGTAACTTATCCACAGGCGACCGGGCAAACACCCGGGCCGAAAAATCGTTCGAAAATAACTGCATGCGTTTTTGCCGAGCTCACATGCACGAATCGCATTTTCGTTGGCGATGTGTTATCCCCACCTTCCATAGTTAGAAGCGGAGAGAGTGAATAACTCTCTTTATAACCCGGCCACCGTTTCCCCTGCGGGGCCGGATTTCCCCCAACGCTTCTGACAAAGAGGCGCCCGGTCTCCCCCCGACCGGGCGCCGTCCTTTTTGGGGATAAGCATTTCGCCGGGCATCGCCCGTCGCCCTCACCCGTCACGCTTCGCGTGCCACCCTCTCCCGCAATGCGGGCGAGGGGAAATTAGGGCCGTGCATCGTCCCCTCGCCGCATTGCGGGAGAGGGTGCCCGAGAGGCGGGTGAGGGAACGACGCGCGGCATCTGACACCGGCCGCGCGATCTGCTCTACAGTGAGGTCCCACTCCCCTCACCGTCGGTCCCCGCCATGCCCTTGCGCGTTGCCACCTGGAACATCAACTCCGTGCGGCTGCGGGCCGGCAATGTGTGCCGGCTGCTCGACGAGCTGGCGCCCGACGTTCTGTGCCTCCAGGAAACCAAGACACCGGACGAATTTTTTCCCGGCGCGGTCTTCGCCGAGCGCGGCTATACCCACCAGCACTATGTCGGAATGAAGGGCTATAACGGCGTCGCGGTGCTGTCGAAGGTGCCCTTTTCGGCAAAAGCGACATGGGATTGGTGTGCGCGGGTCGATTGCCGGCACGCGACCGTGGAGCTAGAGGGCGGGATCGAGCTCCACAACATCTATGTGCCGGCCGGCGGCGACATCCCGAACCCCGTCGCCAACGACAAATTTGCCCACAAGCTGCAATTCCTCGACGAGTTGAGCGGGTGGTTCTCGGCCGAGCGCGGCGGCGGACGGAAGATGATCGCGGTCGGCGACCTCAACATCGCGCCGCTCGAAAACGACGTGTGGTCGCACAAGCAGCTCCTGACCGTGGTCAGTCACACGCCGATCGAGGTCGAAAAGCTCGGGGCGATGCAGAAGGCGGGCGGGTTCGTCGACGCGGTGCGGCATTTCGTGCCGCCCGAGGAGCGGCTTTACACGTGGTGGAGCTATCGCAACCGCGACTGGGCCGCCTCAAACCGCGGCCGCCGCCTCGACCACATCTGGGTGACGCCGCCACTGGTCGGCGCGCTCAAGGGCACCCACGTCCACCGCGACGCACGGAATTGGGAAAAAGCCTCCGACCACGTGCCGGTGGTGGTGGATTTCGAGCTGTAGGGCAAGGCAAGCGGGTCGCCCCCAAATCCTATACTCTTCGATACAAGTGGTACCGTCCGGGGGCGATACCTTCGGGGAGCGGCAGGGCCTCCAATCCCGTCCCGTCCATTTCCTGCTGCGTGACCAGCACCCCACCTGTGCGCAGCAGCGGCAGGATCAGCGGGCGGAGGCCGGCGGCCAGGTCTCGGTTGGCGGCGTCGTCGCCAGAGCCGGCGTCGAAATGGGCGAGGGCGACGCGGGCCTGGAGCAAGGTGGCGGCGGGCAACGTGGTGAACATGTCGCCGAGGAGGAGGCGATCGTCGGGCGGGATGCAGTCGGGATGGGCGGCGACCCGGCGCTCGCAGACGTAGATGTCGCGGTCGGGGAGGATCTCGCGGAGATGGTGGTAGGTGCGGCCGTTGCCGAGGCCGAGCTCGAGCGCGACGCCGTCGAGCCCTCCGGTCAGCGCGGCGGCGCGGCCTAGGCAGGCGCGCTGAGCCTCCAGGCGGCGGATAAAGCTGTCGAGCCGGCTCATGCGGGCAGATTTCTCACGCCGCGGGGGCAGCCTCGCGCAGGCGTTGCAATTCGCTCGCGGTGTTGCGGAGCTGGTTGTTCATCGAATCGATGCGGTGCGCCAGCTCCTGCATGATCGACACGGCCATCGCCGGGAACTCGCGCACCATCTGCATGAACGGCCCCTTGGCGATCTTGAGCGCGACGAGGCGGCCATGCGCGCGCACCGTGGCGTTGCGCGGCGCGTCGCAGAGGATCGCCATCTCGCCGACGATGTCGTTGGCGCCGAGCGTGGCGACGGTGATCGGACCGGCCGGCCCTTCGAGGACGATGTCGGCCTTGCCGTCGATGATCAGATAGGCGGCGTCGCCCGGGTCGCCCTGGTGGCAGACGATCTTGCCGTCGTCGAAGCCGACGCGCTGGCTCATGAAGGCGAGCAATTTGAGCTTTGCCGGCTCGATATCGGCGAAGAACCGAACCTGGCGAAGCAGCTCGAATTCCTGCTGCAGACTCACCTTGTTCCTCCCTATTCCGCGGCCATCAGCAACGTGGTCAGCGAGTGTTCGTTATCGAGCTCGGCGAATCGGCCCTGTTCTTGAAGCTTGCCGGCGCTCATCACCAGCACCCGGTCGAAACTGCGCGCGAGGCTGGCGCGATGCAACGCCCAAACGAGGCCGCGCCCGGCCATCTCCTCGCGCAGGCCGTGGGTGACCTTGGTCTGGGCCGAGCCGTCGAGGGCCGAAGTCGCCTCGCCGAGCACCAGAAGGTCGGGGCGCTTGAGCACCGCCCGTGCGATCGCCGCTCGCTGGCGCTGCGCCAGCGACAGGCGCGAGCCGGCGGAGCCGACGTGATAGTCGAGGCCCACGCCAATCACCGCCGGGCGCAGCGACAACTCGTCGAGCACCGCGGACAGCACCTCGGGCACGCGCTGGGTCGCGTCGCTTTCGCCGTAGGCGATCTTGCCGAACAGGATGTTGTCCTGCAGCGAGGCGGCGGCGTTGTAGTGATCGGGATCGAAAAACGCGATCTGGCCGCGGAGCGCCTCGGGGAGCTCGTCGCGGAACACCCGGCGCGCCTCCAACAGGCGCTGCTGCATCGGCTCGTCGAGCACGTCGAGGCGATGACGCGCGGCGATCAGCTTGAACGGCAGGGCCAGCAGCCGCTGGCGCTGCTCGGCCGGCAGCGTGCCGAGATGCCCGGCATCGGCGGCGGACAGGATCGACGCGTAGTCCGGAATCTCGGCCGCCTGGATAAAGCTGTATTGCTCGAAGAATTCGTGTCCCGGCGGCAGGCCGGAGAAAATCTCGATCATCGTCGCCGCGACCGAACGCCCGGCCTCGACCAGGTCGTCGGTCAACCCGACCTTGTCGAGGACGGAACGGACGTAATCGTTGCCGGCGAGTGCGTCGAACTCGAAGGCCGGGCCGATCGGCGTGCCGAACAGCAGGTTTTCCGCGACGGTCGCGTTGGTGTTGTAGCGGGCCGGGTCGTAGGTCTCGACCAGGTTGATAATGCCGTCGATCGCAAGCCGGCCGCCGAGCGCGCTGCGCGCCATCAGCATCCGCTCGGCCAGTTCGGACTCGGCCTCGGGCTGAAGCCGCCCGCGCAGGCCGAAATTATAGACGTCTTGCTCGAAATCGAGCCGCTTCAGCACCTCGCTGATCCGTACGATCAGCCCGTCGGCATCGGCGACGCCGGCGCTCTGATAGTCGATCCAGTCGGCGTGGATGTCGAAATCGATATTGCCGGCGCGGCGCGCCTCCTCGAGCTGGCGGGCGCGGCGCTTGGCCATGCCCTCATCGGAATAGACCGGCGGCTGCATCGGCCTATGGCGCAGGCCGAGCAGCAGGTTCTCGCGCAACGTGCCGGTGAACAGGTACGGCGTCGAGCCGACATAGCCGATGCGACGCCCGATCACCGCGACCGGCAGATCGGCGAGATCGACCCCGCCGATCGTGATGCGGCCGCCGGTCGGGCGCATCAGCCGCGCCAGCAGCAAGGCAAGCTCGCCTTTGCCGCTGCCGCCTTGGCCGATGATCGCGGCGTGGTCGCCGAGATCGAGGGTAAAGGTGACCCCGTCGACGACCCGGCTCTTGTCGTCCTCGGCGAGCGAGAGGTTGGAGGCGGCGATCTCCCCGGTGAACGGGACGACCCGCTCGGGCTCGTCGAGGAGCAATTCCTCGTCGACCATCCCGGCGGGCTGAAACTGCTCGACGATCTGCTCGTAGGTGATCCGGGTATTTTCCTTGTTCTGGTAGAAATCGAGCAGCTCTTTCCACGGCGAAGCCAGGTCCTTGTACGCCGCGAGCACCGCCAGCAGGGCGCCGACCGACAGGTCGCCGGCGATCACCAGATAGCCGCCGATCGAAAAGAAGAAGAACGGCGTGAGCTGGTTGATCAGGTTGTTGAGGAATTTGACGAAAAACTTGCGCCGGAAGATCTCGAAGCGGTTGTCGTACATCGTGCCGAGAAGATGCGCGAAGTCCGAGAGTTGCAACTTGACGTTGTCGTTGGCCTGGATCTCGGAGATGCCGGCCGCGGATTCCTGGACCCGCTCCGCGATGACCCGGATCATGCGGACCTGCCGCTTTTGCAGGGCGTTGACCCGGGCCTGCAGCTTGGGGATCACGTAGCCCTGGATCGGGTAGAGCGCGACCGCCGCGATCCCGAGCATCAGATCCTGCATGAACATGAAGAGGATGATCGTCAGGAGCTGCCCGCCCTGGAACAGCGGCAGCACGAACGCGTCGCCGATAAACCCGCCGAGCTGGTCGGACTCGACCGTAATCATCGGGATGATCTGGGCCGACGACGTCTTCTGGAAATAGGTCATCGGAAAGCGCAGCAGGCGCAGATACAGCGCATAGCGGAACCGCCGCAGCATCCGCTCGCCGAGCTGACCCTTGAACGTGTTGATGTAGTATTTGAACGCGCCGTTGATGAACACGAGCGCGAGAAACAGCCCGCACAGCGCCATCAGATACGGGATCTGAGTGAGGTGGAAACCGAAGAAATCGCGGGGAAAATCGCGCCCGTTGATGGCCCGGTTGGTGATCGTCTTGGGCAGGTCGAGCGAATAATAAAGAAACGGAAAGGACACCAGCGTCAGGACCAGCAGCAGGATCTGCTGCCTGAAGCTGTGCTTGAGGATGAAGCGGTATATCGACGGCTCGATCGCGTCGCCCTGCGGCGGCGGCGGCGCGTCGTCGGTGGGCTGCTCGGCGCGGCGGCCGAGGCCGATGCGCGGCAGCCAGCGCGGGCGCGGCGCCGCTTCCGCCGAGGCGACGACCGCCGCCATGCCCTTCATTCGCAATGCCCCAACAAAAGAACCATTTCCGCGCTCTCACCGCCTGATGTAATGATGCGCCCGGCAACCAGCAAAGGGAGGCGCTGCGTGCCAGGCCGCCGCGACCACAAGCGGGCGCTGATCTACAGTCACGACACGTTCGGCCTCGGCCACCTCCGCCGTTGCCGGGCCATCGCGCATTCCCTCGTCGAGGCCAATCCCTCGCTTTCCGTTTTAATCCTATCGGGATCGCCGATCATCGGCAGCTTCGATTTTCGCTCCCGCGTTGATTTTGTGCGGATTCCCGGCGTCATCAAGCTGCGGAACGGCGAATATGTCTCGCTCAACCTGCATATAGACATCGAAGAGACGCTGGCAATGCGGTCGTCGATCATCCGCCATACGGCCGATATCTTCGATCCCGACATCTTGATCGTCGACAAGGAGCCGCTGGGTCTGCGTGGCGAGGTGCGGCCGACGCTCGACCTGCTGCGCGCCCGCGGGACGCCGCTGATCCTCGGCCTGCGCGACGTGATGGACGACCCGACGGCGCTCGAAAATGAGTGGGAGCGCAAGAACGCGATCCCCGCGCTGAGCGAGTATTACGACGAGGTCTGGATCTACGGCCTGCCGCAAATCTGCAACCCGCTCGACGGGCTCGACCTGCCGGCCGGCGTGCGCCGGCGCATGGTCTATACCGGCTATCTCAGGCGCGAGGTGCCTGCGCACGCCCTCGCCGCGACCGAAAGCGGTCCCGACGTCGACAACTTCATCCTCGTCACCGCGGGCGGCGGCGGCGACGGCGAAGAGCTGATCGACTGGGTGCTCGCCGCCTATGAGCACGACCCGGGCGGGTTGCTGCCGGCGGTGATCGTGTTCGGGCCGTTTATGAATCCCGACCGGCAGGCCGAGTTTGCCGCACGCGCCGCCTCGCTGACGAAGGTTCGCACGCTGACCTTCGACACGCGGCTCGAGGCGCTGATGAAGCGCGCGACCGCCGTCGTCGCGATGGGCGGATACAACACGTTTTGCGAGATATTGTCGTTCGACAAGCCGGCGCTGATCGTGCCGCGCACGGCGCCCCGGCTCGAACAGTACATCCGCGCCAGCCGCGCGGCCGAGCTGGGTCTGGTCGCGATGCTGCCCGACCAGTACGGCGGCGACCCCGGCAAGATGGCCGCGGCGCTGTTGCAGCTCCCCCAGCAGAAACGGCCCTCGGACGTGGTCGTGCCGGGCCTTCTCGACGGCATGGACAATGTCGACCGGCTCGCCAGCAAATGGCTCGATTTCGACCGGGCCAAACGGCTGCGGCTGGGAGCTCGGCGCAAAGCATGACGAGTAACGCATGACCCGCGCCGCGTTCGTGCTGAAAGGCTATCCGCGGCTGTCGGAGACCTTTATCGCGCAGGAGATCGCGGCGCTGGAGGCGCGCGGGCTCGACATCCTGATCGTGTCGCTGCGCCACCCGACCGACAAGGCGATCCACCCGGTGCATCGCCAGATCAAGGCGGACAGGCTGTACCTGCCGGAATATCTGTACCAGGAGCCGCTCAGGGTGTGGCGCGGGTGGCGCGCGGCGCGGCGACTGCCGGGGTATCGCGCGGCGCGGCGGCAGTTCCTCGGCGACCTTGTCCGCGACCGCACGCCGAACCGCGTCCGCCGGTTCGGGCAGGCGCTGGTGCTGGCCGCGGAATTGCCGGCCGATATCGGGCACCTGCACGCGCATTTCCTGCACACGCCGGCCTCGGTGGCGCGCTATGCGGCGGCGATACGAGGGCTCGGCTGGACCGTCTCGGCCCACGCCAAGGACATCTGGACGATTCCCGACTGGGAGAAACGCGAAAAGCTCGCCGACGCGGAGTGGGCGGTGACCTGCACGGCGAGCGGGCAGCTTCATCTTGACGGGCTCGTCGACGGGCTTGCTGACGGGCTTCCCGGGGGCGGCAAGGTCGCGCTGTGCTATCACGGGCTCGCGCTCGACCGGTTCCCGCCGGCGCCGCCGCGGATGGAACGCGAGGTGGTGACGATCCTGTCGGTCGGGCGCGCGGTCGAGAAAAAGGGCTATGACGACCTGCTTGCGGCGCTGGCGCGGCTGCCGGCGGACTTGCCGTGGCGATTTGTCCATGTCGGCGGCGGGGCGCTGGCCGGGAAGCTGAAGGAAGACGCCGCGCGGCTGGGCCTCTCGGCCCGCATCGAGTGGCGCGGGGCACGGCCGCAGCCCGATGTGCTGGCGGCGTATCGCGAGGCCGACCTGTTCGTGCTCGCCGCCAAGATCGCCGCCGACGGCGACCGCGACGGGCTTCCCAACGTGCTGGTCGAGGCGCAGAGCCAGGGATTGCCTTGCGTCGCGACCGACATCTCCGGCATCCCCGAGCTGATCGAGGACGGCCGGACCGGCGTGCTGGTGCCGCCGGGCGATCCCGCGGCGCTGGCCGCGGCACTGGCGGCGCTGATCGCCGACCCGGTACGGCGGCGCGGGCTCGGCGCGGCCGGAGCGGCGCGGGTGCGGACGCATTTCGACATGGAGGCCGGCATCGACGCGCTCGCCGCGCGGTTCGGTCTGCCGGAACGAGAGCGGGTCTTGTCGGCCGCGGAGTGAGTGTGCGGATCGCCTTTTACGCGCCGCTGAAACCACCCGATCATCCGGTACCGTCGGGCGACCGCCAGGTCGCGCGGCTCCTCCTCGCCGCATTGCGCCGTGGCGGCCACGAGGTGACGCTCGCGTCGCGGCTGCGGCTTTACGACGGGGTTGGCGACCCGCGCCGGCAGCAGGCCCTCGCGGACCGCGCGGCGTACACCGCCGACCGGCTGGTCGAGCGGTGGCGGCGTGGCAGCGCGCCGGAGCTGTGGTTCACCTATCACCTCTATTACAAGGCCCCCGACCATCTGGGCCCGGCCATATGCGACGCGCTCGGCATCCCTTATGTCGTCGCCGAGGCCTCGGTCGCCGGAAAGCGGGCGGCGGGGCCGTGGGCGCAAAACCACCGCGCCGTGGAGCGCGCGCTGCGCCGGGCAGAGGCGGTGATCGGGCTCAACTCCGCGGACCGCGCCGGGGTGATGCCGCTGCTGGCGGAGCCGGGGCGCTGGGCGACGCTCGCGCCGTTTATCGACACCGCAGCCTATGCCCCCGGACCGCGCGAGGCGGGGCCGGTACGGCTGATCGCCGTGGCGATGATGCGGCCGGGCGACAAGCTCGCCTCGTATCGCGTGCTGGGCGCGGCGCTGGCGCGGCTGGTCGATCTCGACTGGCGGCTTGAGGTGGTCGGCGACGGGCCGGCTCGGGGCGAGGTCGAGGCGGCGCTGGCGCCGCTGGGGGACCGGGTCGAGTGGCGTGGCGCTCTTGCGGCCCGAGCTGTCGCGGCGCGGCTCGCGGCGGCCGGTCTCTGCGTCTGGCCGGCGATCAACGAGGCGTTCGGCATGGCGTTGCTCGAAGCGCAGGCGAGCGGGTTGCCGGTGGTCGCGGGCGGAAGCGGCGGGGTCGGCGATATCGTCGCGGACGGGGTCACCGGGCTGCTCGTGGCGCCTGGGAATGCCGAGGCGTTTGCGGCGGCGCTGGGCGGGTTGATCGCCGACCCGGCGCGGCGCGCGGCGATGGCGGCGGCGGCGGTCGCGAAGGCACGGCGCGAGCATGATCTCGGTGCGGCGGCGGCGCGGCTGGGCGAGATCATCGCGGCGCTGAGACGGGCGCGGGCGGCATGACCCGGTTGGCGCTGATCCGGCATGCCCCGACCGCGTGGTCCGCGACTGGCCGACTTCAAGGACGCGCCGACGTACCGCTCGACCCCAGGGCGCGGCCCGATTGGCGGCTGCCGGCAGCGCTCGACGGGTTCCGCGTGGTGACGAGCCCGCTCGGCCGGGCAGTCGACACCGCACGGCTGCTCGGGGTCGAGGCTACGGTCGAGCCGCTGCTGACCGAGATGGATTGGGGCGCGTGGGAGGGCGAGACCGTGGCCGGGCTGAGGGCGCGGCTCGGCGCGGCGATGACCGGGGCCGAGGCGGAAGGGCTCGATTTCCGCCCGCCCGGCGGCGAAAGCCCGCGGGACGTGCAGGCCCGGCTCGCGCCGTTGCTGCGCTATCTGGCCGAGCGCGGCGAGCCGACCGCGGCGATCACCCACAAAGGGGTGATTCGCGCGGTTTTCGCCGAAGCGGCCGGTTGGGACATGCTCGGCAAGCCGCCGGTGCGGCTGTCGTGGGATGCGGCGCACCTGTTCCGGCTCGACCGGGACGGGAGGCCGTCGGTCGAGGCGCTCAATCTTTCCCTTATTCGTCGCCCCCGCGAAGGCGGGGGTCCAGGGGCAACCGCTCCGTCGCTGGCCCTGGGTTCCCGCCTTCGCGGGAATGACGATGGAAAGAGATCGCGGCCGTGAGGGTCCTTTTCCACGTGCAGTGGCTGCTCGGGATCGGGCATTTGCAGCGGTCGCTGCGGATCGCCGAGGCGCTGGTGCGCGAGGGTGCGGCGGTGACGCTGGCGTGCGGCGGGCCGCTGGTGCCGGGGGTGGCGATCGACCCGGAAGTCCGCAGGGTCCAGCTTCCGCCGGTGCGGGCGCTCGACGCGCGGTTCGAGCTGGTCGACGCGCGTGGGGAGCCGGTTTGCGACGAGTTTCGCACCGTGCGGCGGAAGGCGCTGCTCGCCGCGTTTGCCGAGGACGCGCCGGATGTCGTTGTGGTCGAGGGCTTTCCGTTTGCCCGCCGCGCGTTTGCCTTCGAGCTGGACCCGCTGATCGCGGCGGCAAGAGCGGCGGGGACGCGGGTCATTTCCTCGGTGCGCGACGTGATCGTGATGCGCGACGACCCGCAGCGGCACCGCGCGGCGATCCGGCGGGTGCGCGAGGGATTCGACGCTGTGCTGGTGCATGGCGACCCAAACTTCATTCCGTTTTCGGCGAGCTTTCCACCCGCCGCCGAAATCGCCGACCGGCTTACCTATACCGGCTATGTCGGCAATCCGGCGGCGCCGGACGGCAGCGTACCGGCGGGCGAAGGGGTGGCGGGCGAGGTGCTGGTATCGGCCGGCGGCGGGGCGGCCGGGGCGGCGCTGATGCGGGCCGCGCTGGCGGCGCGGCGCGCGGGTTGCCTGGCCGATGCGCCGTGGCGGCTGCTGGCCGGGATGAACCTGCCGGAGCGCGACTTCGCGCGGCTATTCGACGAGGCGCCGGCGGGGGTGGCGATCGAGCGATTCCGCGGCGATTTTGCGACGCTGCTGCGGCGCTGCCGGGTTTCTGTGAGCCAGTGCGGGTACAACACCGCGCTCGACCTCGTCGCGGCGCGGGCGCCGGCGGTGCTGGTGCCGTTCGCCGCCGAGAACGAGACCGAGCAACTGATCCGCGCCGAACACCTGGCCGCGCGCGGGGCGGCGGTGCTGGTGCGCGAGGCGGAACTGTCGCCGGCAAGCCTCGGCGCGGCGATCGAGCGGGCGGCGAACCGCCCTCCCCGCCCCCTCGAAATCGACACCGGCGGCGCCCGCCGCTCGGCCGAGATCATCGCGGCGCTGGCGTCGCATGGCGGCCAGGGTATGATCGCGTGATGAGCGCCGAGGCGCATGCCATGTCGGCGGCAAATGCCGATTGGTCCGATCTGAGGAGCGAGCTCGATCGGTGGGAGGAAGCGGGGCAGCTTGCCAGCCTGTGGTGGCGGGACGACGACGCGGTCGCGGCGACACCGGCCCTCGACCGGCTGTTGTCGCTCGCCGGCCCGATTCCGCTCGCGCTCGCGGTCATCCCCGAAGCCGCCGAGACCGGGCTCGCCGCCGCGCTGCGCGGCCGGCCGCACATCGCGGTGCTGCAGCATGGCTGGTCGCACGCGAACCATGCCGGCGCCGGCCGCAAGAGCGAATTCCCACCGGGACGACGGCCCGATCTGGTCGCGGCCGATCTCGATGCCGGGCGCCGGCGGCTGACCGGGATGTTCGCCGAGATCGCGCCGGTGCTGGCGCCGCCGTGGAACCGGCTCGCCCCGGAATTCGAGGTGTTGTTGGCGACGCTCGGGATCGAGGCCTTGTCGACGATGGCGTCGCGGCAGGGCGGCGCGACGCGGAAGCTCGACGTGCATGTGGATTTGACGGCGTGGAAGGCCGGGCGCGGCTTTGTCGGGACGGGGCCGGCGCTGGGCGGAATCGTCGCGGCGCTGCGGCGGCGCCGGCTGGGGCTCGACGCGGCGGCGTTGCCCACCGGCATCCTGACCCATCACCTGATCATGGACGACGCGACGGCGGAGTTTGTCGGCGAGTTGGTCGCGGCAGTCGCGGAGCACGCCGCGGCGGGCTGGGCGGACATCCGCGAGGCGCTGCCGTGACGACCGGCGCAGAGGTGGTTGGCGGCGAGCCCGGCGACTTCACCCGCCATGCCTACCCGGCGATGGCGATGGCCGGCGATTATCTGCGGGCATTGGCCGGGCTGGTGCCGTGCGCCGCGCTGCTGCTGTCGGTGCCGATGAATTCCGTCGGCGGGATCATCATTCTCGGGTTCGGGCTGATCTTTGGCGCGTTCCTGGTGCGCACGGTGCTGCGGCACGGGACGCGGATCGAGGCCGGCGACAACGGCGTGCGGGCGACCGGGGCGTGGCGGCGGACGATCGCGTGGAGCGAGCTCGAACGGATGAAGCTCGGCTACTATTCGACCCGCCGCGACCGTCGCGCGGGATGGATGCAGCTCGAACTCGGCGGGCACGGCGCGCGGATCAAGCTCGACAGCCGGATCGAGGGGTTCGACGACCTCGTCCGCCGCGCCGCGACGGTCGCGGCCGAACGGCACCTCGATTTGAGCCCGGCGACGGTGTCGAACCTCGAAGCGCTCGGCATCCGCCTGCCGGAATCCGGGGCCGGGCGATGAACGACCTCCTCCAAATCCGCGACTTGCATGTGCGGTTCGCCGCGCCGGGCGGGTTTATCCGCGCGGTGCGCGGGGTGTCGTTCCGCATCCGCCCAGCCTCGACCGTCGCGCTGGTCGGCGAAAGCGGGTCGGGCAAGTCCGTCGTCAGCCAGACGATCATGCGCATCCTGCCGCGCAACGGCGAGGTGACCGACGGCGAAATCCTGTTCTGCGATCCGCGCCAGGAGGGGCGGATGATCGACCTCCTCGAACTGCCGGCCGACGGCGCCGAGATGCGGGCGATCCGCGGCGGGCAGATCTCGATCATCTTCCAGGAGCCGATGAGCAGCCTGTCGCCGCTGCACACGATCGGCGACCAGGTCAGCGAAGCGCTGCGGCTGCACCGCGAATGCGCCGCGCCCGAGGCGAAGGAGCTGACGCAGGACATGCTGCGCCTCGTCGGCTTCCCCGACCCGTCGCGGGCATGGAAGAGCTATCCGTTCGAATTGTCGGGCGGCCTCCGGCAGCGCGCGATGATCGCGATGGCGCTGGTGTGCCGCCCGTCGCTCCTGATCGCGGACGAGCCGACGACGGCGCTCGACGTGACGATCCAGGCGCAAATCCTGAAGCTGATCGCCGAGCTGCAGCAGGAGCTCGGCATGGCGGTGCTGCTGATCACGCACGATCTCGGCGTCGTCGCCAACGTCGCCGAGGAGATCGTCGTGATGTACCACGGCGAGGTCATGGAGGCCGGCACGCTCGACGACATCTTCGGCCGCGCGGCGCACCCGTATCTCAAGGCGCTGTTGCGCGCGGTGCCGCGGTTCGACATGAAGCCGGGCGAGCGATTGGTGCCGATCCGCGACATCCCGGCCGGCGAGGCGCCGCATTTGATGGCGGAAAAGCCGGTCTGGCCGGGCGACGCCGACGAGACGCTGCTGCGCTGCACCGACATCCGGAAAAGTTTTGCCTTGCGCGGCAGCGGGATTTTCGGCGGGAGCAGCGCGTCCCGGGCGGTCGCGGTCGACGGGGTGAGCCTCGACATCGCGCGCGGGGAATGCCTGGGGCTCGTCGGCGAGAGCGGCTGCGGCAAGACCACGCTGTCGAAGGTGCTGCTGCGCGCGGAGACACCGGATTCGGGGAAGATCACCTTCAACAACCGGGGCAGCGAGACCGACGTGCTCGCGCTGCAAGGCGACGAGCTGAAGCGGTTCCGCCGCAAGGTGCAGTACATCTTCCAGGACCCGTTCGGCTCGTTGAACCCGCGCATGACGGTCTACGACATCATCGCCGAGCCGCTGATCATCCACGGCATCGGCGACGCCAGGAGCCGGCACGGCCTGGTCGAGGAGCTGGTCGCGCTGGTGGGGCTCGACCGGCGGCACGTGCGCCGCTATCCGCACAGCTTTTCCGGCGGGCAGCGCCAGCGGATCGGCATCGCGCGCGCGCTCGCGCTGCGGCCCGACCTCGTCATCTGCGACGAGCCGGTGTCGGCGCTCGACGTGTCGATCCAGGCGCAGATTTTGAACCTGTTGATGGACCTCAAGGAAAAGCTGGGGCTGACCTATCTGTTCATCTCGCACAACCTGGCAGTGGTCGATTACATCGCCGATCGGATCGCCGTGATGTGCGCGGGGAGGATCGTCGAGATTGCCGGTCGCGGAGTGCTGTTCCGAAATCCGGTACACCCGTACACGCAGGCGCTGCTGGCCGCGGTACCGGCGCCCGACCCTCGGCACCGGCTCGATTTCCGCCGGCTGATGGAGGACAAGGCGTCGAACCCGGCAGCATGGCCACCGCCGTTCCGCCGCGACCCCGCCAACCCGCCGCATCTCGTCAAGGTCGCGCCGGACCATTTCGTCGACATGTACACGACGCCCGGCGAGGTGACTGCCTGGCACGCGCGGCACGCAGCGGAGGTGGCGGGGCCATGAACCGGCGCGGCTTTGTCCTCGCCCTGACGGCGGCGCTGGCGCTGCCCACCGGCGCCTGGGCGGCGCTGATCGAGACGCCGTTCCTCGCCGACGAGGTAGCCGCCGGCAAATTGCCGCCGGTGGCACAGCGCATCCCGCATGAGCCCTCCCTCGCCGAGCTCGAAACGCTGGGGCGCCCCGGCGGCGACCTCCGGATGCTGATGGCGAGCCCGAAAGACACGCGGCTGATGGTGGTCTACGGCTATGCCCGGCTGGTCTCCTCGACGCCGTCGCTGGCGATCGTGCCGGACATCCTCAAGGCGGTCGACGTGCAGGAGGGGCGCATCTTCACGCTTCACCTGCGCGCCGGCCACAAATGGTCGGACGGGCAGCCGTTCACGGCCGAGGATTTCCGCTACTGGTTCGAGGACATGGCGAACAATCCCGAGTTGTCGGCGACGGGATTGCCGGTCGCGATGCTGCCCAACGGCGACAAGCCCGAATTCGAGCTCGTCGACCCGGAGACCGTCCGCTATTCCTGGCCGCGCCCGAACCCGCTGTTCCTGCCGGCGCTGGCCGGTGCCTATCCGCTCTACATCTACGCGCCGGCGCATTACCTGAAGCAGTTCCACGAGAAATACGCCGACAAGGCGGCGCTCGCGGCGCTGGTAAAGAAGGCGAACGCGCGCAACTGGGCCTCGCTGCACATCAAACTCGACAACGAATACCGCAACGACAACCCCAAGCTGCCGACGCTCCAGCCTTGGGTACTGGTGACGAAGCCACCGGCCGACCGCATCGTGTTCGAGCGCAACCCGTACTACTACCGGGTCGACGGCGCCGGGCATCAGCTTCCCTATATCGACCGCGTCGTGTTTTCGATCGCCGACAGCAAGATCATCCCGGCCAAGACCGGGGCCGGCGAAAGCGATCTGCAGGCGCGGTACCTGCGCTTTGACGACTATACCTTCCTCAAGGCCGGCGAGGCCGAGAACGGCTACAAGGTGAGGCTGTGGCGCACCGCGCCGGGCAGCCAGCTCGCGCTCTACCCCGACCTCAACGCCGCCGACCCGGTGTGGCGCCGGCTGATGGACAATGTCGATTTTCGCCGCGCGCTGTCGCTCGGGATCAACCGTCACGAGATCAACCAAGTGATCTATTTCGGCCTGGCGATCGAGGGGCAGAACACGGTGCTGCCGCAAAGCCCGCTCTACCGGCCCGAATACCGCGATTCCTGGGCCCAATTCGACCCGGGCCAGGCCAACAAGCTGCTCGATGGGCTCGGGCTCGAAAAACGCGACAGCGAGGGCACGCGGCTGTTGCCCGACGGGCGGACGCTCGACCTGATCGTCGAGGATTCCGGCGAGTCGAGCGAGAAATCGGACATCCTCGAACTGATCCGCGATTCCTGGCGCCATATCGGCGTGCGGCTGTTCTCGAAGCCCGAGCAGATCACCCTGTTCCGCGAACGGGTGTTTTCCGGCCAGGCGCAGCTATCGCTCGACAACGGCATCGAGAACGGGCTCGCGACCGCCGACCGCTCGCCCGCCGAGTTCGCGCCGACCAGCCAGCAGCAGCTCGAATGGCCGCGCTGGGGCCAGTACATGGAGACGAAGGGCAAGGCCGGCGAGCCGCCCGACCTGCCGCCGGCGGCGCAGCTCAAGGACCTCTATGGCCAATGGCTCGCCGCGACATCGGAGGCGGAGCACGCGCGCATCTGGCACGCGATGCTGAAAATCTACGCGGACCAGGTGTTCTCGATCGGGCTCGTCGCCGGGGTGTTGCAGCCGGTGGTCGTCAACAAGCGGCTGCGCAACGTGCCCGAGCAAGGGATCTATGCCTGGGACCCGGGGGCGCAATTCGGCATCTACAAGCCGGACGGGTTCTGGTTCGACACTCAAGGCGGCGCCTCGGCCGCGTTGTCACCGACAGGACGTTGAGGGCGCGATGCTCGGCTATCTCGTCCGCCGCATCCTGATCATGATCCCGACGCTGATCGCGATCAGCATCGTGATCTTCACGATCATCCATCTGCCGCCGGGTGACTATTTCACCACCTACATCGCGGAATTGCAGAGCCAGGGCGAGCACGCCAACCTGGCCAAGATCGCCTACCTCAAGGCCGAATACGGGTTCGACCAGCCGCTGTGGCGGCAGTACCTGTTGTGGGCGATCGGGTTGCTGCACGGCGACATGGGTTATTCGTTCGCCTATGATCTGCCGGTGACGCAGGTTGTCGGCGACCGTCTGTTCCTGACGTTTCTCGTGTCGGTGGTGACGATCGTCTTCACCTATCTCGTCGCGTTCCCGATCGGCGTCTATTCGGCGACGCACCAGTACAGCACCGGAGATTACGTGCTGACGTTCTTCGGGTTTCTGGGGCTGGCGACGCCGAGCTTTCTGCTCGCATTGCTGCTCGTCTATTTCGCCCACGTCTATTTCGGCATTTCGATCGGCGGGCTGATGGACCCGCATTACGCCGACAAGCCATGGAGCTGGGGCAAGATCGCGTCGGTGGGAGCGCATATCTGGGTCCCGGTCGTCGTCATCGGCACCGCCGGCACCGCCGCGATGATCCGGCGACTGCGCGCGAATCTGCTCGACGAGTTGCAGAAGCAGTATTTCGTCACCGCACGCGCGAAGGGGCTGCACCCGATGAAGGCGCTGTTCAAATACCCGCTGCGGATGGCGCTCAACCCGTTCATCTCGGATATCGGGTCGCTGCTGCCGCATGTGATCTCGGGCGCGGCGATCGTGTCGGTGGTGATGAGCCTGCCGACGACCGGACCGATGCTGCTCGACGCGCTGCGCAGCCAGGACATGTACCTGGCCGGGTCGTTCCTGATGTTCATGGCGTTTCTGACCGTGATCGGCGTGTTTCTGTCGGATCTGGCGCTGGCCGCGCTAGACCCGCGCATCCGCCTGCAGACGGGCCGCGCAGCATGAGCGAGATCGAGTTCGACCCCGGCGAGGCGCTGCCGCATTTTGTGTCGCGGGCGCCGTTCGACCCGTATTCGATCGAGGAGATGACCGCCGCGCAGGAGCGGTTCTACCGCGCGTCGCAGTGGCGGATGATGTGGTGGCGGTTCCGCCGGCACCGGGTGGCGCTGGCGTCGGGCGTGATCCTGTTGGCGCTCTACGTCGCGATCCTTTTTTGCGAGATGCTGGCCCCGTATGCGCTCGACACCCGCAACACCGACTACATCTACGCCCCGCCGCAAGCGGTTCACTTCATCTATCACGGGCATCTCGCGGCGCCGTATGTGCTCGGCACTGATTACAAGCTCGACATGGAAAACCTGCGTCGCGTCTATAGCCCCAATTTCGACAAGCCGGAGACGCTGCGCTTCTTCTGCCACGGCGACAAATACCTGTTCTGGGGGTTTTTACGCGGCAATTTCCACGTCATCTGCCCGGCCGTAGGCGGGCAGCTATTCCTGCTCGGCACCGACCGGCTCGGCCGCGACATGCTTTCGCGGATCATCTACGGCGGGCGGATTTCACTGACGGTCGGCCTGATCGGGGTCGCGGTCAGCTTTACGCTCGGCATCATCATCGGCGGGATCGCCGGGTATTACGGCGGCTGGACCGACATCTTGATCCAGCGCGGGATCGAGGTGATCCAGTCGTTCCCGCATCTGCCCTTGTGGATGGCGCTGTCGGCGATCCTGCCGGTGACGTGGAGCCCGATCCTCGTCTATTTCGGCATCACGATCATTCTCGGGATGATCGAGTGGACGCACCTCGCCCGCGCGGTGCGGTCAAAGCTCCTCAGCCTGCGCGAGGAGGATTTCTGCACCGCGGCCGTGCTGATGGGCGCGACCCCGGCCCGCATCATCGGCCGGCACCTGTTGCCGAGCTTTATGAGCCACCTGATCGCCTCGGCGACGCTGGTCATCCCGAGCATGATCCTCGCCGAGACCGCGCTGTCGTTTCTGGGCCTCGGGCTGCGCCCCCCGATCACAAGCTGGGGGGTGCTGCTCAACGAGGCCCAGAACATCAGCGTCGTCGCGCTCTACCCGTGGCTGATGCTGCCGGTGGTGCCCGTGATCGTGACCGTACTCGCCTTCAACTTCTTCGGCGACGGGCTAAGAGACGCGGCGGACCCGTATCACTGACCTGGCTCACTCACGTGGGGGTCAGCGATGGTTGGGCACGCAATGGGCGCGGATCCAGGCGCCGGCCCGGTTGCGGTGCCCTCGCACCCAATGCGTCCCCGGCTCGCAGCGGCGCGCCATCGGACGCGGCGGCGGCGGCGGCGGCATATAGGCAGGCGCCGGCTGAGGGGGCATCTGCGCGGGCATCGGCGCCGGCGGAGGCGGCGGCCCCGGGGGCGGAGGCGGCGGCACGCAGGACGCGAGCCCTACGACCAACATCAGCGCGACGACACGAACGGAAGCCTTCACCGGAACCCCCTTGCTGGAACCGACCGGGGCCGTTGCCGCGCAACAGCCGATGATCGCAATGGGCAAACGCCGGTCGAGGGCATTCGCTCCCGCACTTGCGGCCCGAGAGCTACGATGGTTTCGGTCCCCGCTGTCGAGCCAGCAGCGCATCAAACAACCCTTGCCGGTAATAGAAGCTTGTCGTCTTGAGCCGCCCGAGCGCCTGCTCAAGATCAATCGTGCCACGGCGGGCGGCAAGGTCGAGCACCCCGAGCGTCCCGGTCGCGACCAAGCCATGACGGCGGGCCACGGTCACCCCAGCCCGATCGTCCATCAGCACAAGATCGGCGCCTATCGCGAGAGAAAGCGCGATAACCGCGCGTTCGCCAGCATCGATCCGAGGTCGCGTCGCCGCGATGTTCTCAGGATCGGGGGCGTCCCGCACGTCGAGCCAAGACGGGCACTCAGCGACCCACGCGCGCACCGGCGCAGGCGCCTCAGAACTGGACAGCTCCTCGATCACGATCCGAGGTACCGAGAGGCGTTCAAAGAGACCCGGCAGCAAGACAATGTCACCGGTCAGGATCAGATAGTGCAGCGGCCCCGCGTCCGAGACGACAAGCACCAAGCGGCCTTAAAGGCCGAGCCGCTGCAAATCGCAACGATCCTGTTCTAGGTCTTCCGGTGTATAAGTTCCAAACACGCCGTGAGCCGTTAAAAACTCATCGACCTTCGCGCGCGTCTCGAACCCCAGCACTCGCCGCAATTCGACTCGCGTGAGGCGAGCCTGCCTAAATTCCTCAAGCGCCAGCGCCTCGATCAGGCGTCGTTCCACTTTGCCGGCATCGCCAAGGCACCGAGCCAACTCGTCGGGAATTCGCAGCGTCACATCCATTTCAAGATTATAGATGGTCGCCCGCCCGGCCGAAAGATACCCCTTAGGGCCGCAGCACCAGCCCCTCCTTGGCAACCACCGTGCCGGGGCGGCGTTTTTCGGCGGCGGCGGCGATGCGGTCCATGAAATTGTCGTCGTGGTCGGGGTCGTGATGATAGATCACCAGGCGGCCGACATTGGCGGCCTCGGCGAGGCGGACGCCCTCCTGCCAGGTCGAATGGCCCCAGTCGCGGTGGGCCGGGTATTCGCGGTCGGTGTAGGTGCAGTCGTAGATCATCAAATCGGCATGATCGACGAGATGCAGCACGTTCTCGTCGCGCTTGCCGGGCTTGTGCTCGGTATCGGTGATATAGGCGACGACCTTGCCGGCGTATTCGACACGATAGCCCGTGGCGCGGTTGGGGTGGTTGAGCAGGCCGGTGCGCACCTCTATGCCGGGATGCGGCACCAGCGACTCGCCGGCGACGAAGTCGAGAAAGCTCAGCCGCGCCGTAAAGATCGCCAGCGGGATCGGAAACAGCGGCGGCGACATCATCGTGTCGAGCACCTCCTCGATCCCGCGCTCGGGCTTCAGGTGCCCCGCCCAGATGCGGATCTGGCTGTTGCGGTCGTAGCACGGAGCGAAGAACGGCAGGCCGATGACGTGGTCGAGATGGGTGTGGCTGTAGAACAGGTCGACGCTGGTCGCACCCGACCGGGCAACCAGCGCCTCGCCGAGCCCGCGCAACCCGGAGCCGCCGTCGAAGACCAGTTCATGGTCGCCGCAGCGCATCTCGACGCAGGAGGTGTTGCCGCCATAGCGGGCGGTGCCCGTACCCGGGCAGGCGATGCTCCCGCGGACGCCCCAGAACCGAACGGCAAAATTGGGATTGGCCAAAACCGTCCTTACCCCCGGCCATGCCAGCCAACTATAGCGTCGATCGGGACGAGAGCGCCATATCGGCCACGGCGGCCGGGATAGATAGCAGGCTTTTGCGCAACTTTTGCTCTAACGCGTTGTTAACCATTCCGGCGCTATTTCCTCGTCAGCGCATAGCCGACGGAGGTCCCCCGATGTCCGAATCCGAATACGACGCCCAGATCGCCGAATTTCTCCGCAAGCGGGGGGTGACCCGTTGCCCGACCGCCTGCGTGGTGCCGACCCACGGCGCCGTCGCCGAATCGGACCGCGCCGCCCTGCGCGACTACAACCAGGCGCGCGAGGACGCCCGCATCGAAAAGCTCAAGAGCTTTCAGCAATCCGTCGCCGCCTAGCCGGCGGCCTAACGCCCGCGATACCGCGGCTTTCGGCGCTCCCGAAAGGCGCGCACCCCCTCTGCCGCGTCGTCGCTGTTCCTGACCGTGGCGAGTTCGGCGCCCGCCTTGGCCGCGATCTCGGCGGGCCCCTTCGCCAAGATATGATCGTTGACGAACCGCTTCATCGCCGCGAGCGCGAGCGGCGCCAGATCGACGATCTTTTCCGCCATCTCCACCGCCGCGTCGATTTCCGACCCCGCCGGCACCACCCGGTTCGCAAGCCCCGCCTCGTAAGCGCGCTGCGCCGAGATCGGTTCGCCGAGCAGCATCAGCTCCATCGCGATCTTGTGAGGAATGCGCCCCGCGAGCGCCGCGATCATGCCCCCGGTGATGCCGATCTTGCCCTCCGGATAGGAGAATCGCGCCGAATCGGCCGCGACCAACAGGTCGCACATCATCGCCATCACCAGCCCGCCGCCGATGCACCAACCGCCGACCGCGGCGATCACCGGCTTTTCCGTGACGATCCCGACGGTCGGCACGCAGCGCCACAGCTCGGGCAGGTCGGTCACATCGGCGCCGGCCGAGAACGCGCGCCCACCCGCGCCGGCGAGAATGGCGACGCGCTGGTCGGAGCGGTCGAACGCGGCGAAAGCCTGCTGCAATTCGACCGCGACCGCCTTGTTGATCGCATTGAGCTTTTCGGGCCGGTTGATCGAGATGAGCGAAACCGGCCCGCGCTGTTCGACGGTGATGACGGCCATGCCTGAGCCTCCTCTGCCAATCCTCGCTAAGCGTCGCCGTAGCCGAGGCGGGCGCGGTGCTGGGTCCAGAAGCCGAGCAGGATGCGGGCGCGGGCGAGCGCGACCGCCACGGTATCGCGCTGGCCGGAGAAGGGCCGGGTCTGGTCGATCGCGGGGACGCCGAACCGGATCGCGGTCGAGCCGCCGGCCCGCTCGATGCTGGCGCCGGGCGGCAGCGCGGCCTCGAGGAACAGACGGACCTCGGCCGGCTTGGCGCCGGTGATCTCGATCTCGACCACCCCTTGCGACGGGCGGTGGCACAGGCGCACATCGGTGGGGTAGCGTTGGATGTAGCCGTCGGCAAACTGGACCCAATTCTCCAGGGCTTCGGCGCGGCCGAGTGAGGCCGCGTGCAGGCGCAGATCGGGGTATTCGTCGGCGCAATGCTTCGCATAGGCGGCAAAGAACGCGACCACCTTGGGGTCCTGCGGCGTGTTGCGGCGGTCACGGTATTTTTCGATCGCCGCTTCGAGCGTCGCGACGAGGATGCCCGGTGGCGGGGACGGCAGGTGCGCGATAAGGCCGAGAAGCTCCTCGATCGCGATGACGCCGTCCCAATCGATCGTCCGCCTCGACGCGAGATAGTCGCCCGGCGCGATCAGGCAGATCGCGAACCGGTCCCACGAGCCGTCGCCGCGTCCGACCGCGCCGCGGCCGCGATAGCGGAAGGCCTGGCGAGGCTCGAGCGGTGCGATGATCCGGACGTCGACAAAAATCGCGAGCTCGGTCGGACCGCGCGGGCGCAGCAGCGCCACCAGCCCGCCCTCGCCGGCATCGTCAAGCGGGCGCCAAGCCCCGGCGAACTCGTGATCCTGCGCGTCGCCGGTCGACCGCTGCACCAGAAGATTACGAAAATCGGGCGATTTATGGATCAAATCGAGCAAGAGCACCTCCAGGTCGCGCTCCGTCACGTCTCCCAGGGGCGGCAGTCTTTCCAGTCGGCTGCGGATCGAACCCTCCGGCATCTTCCTCGACCTCAAAGCGGCCGCTGCCGGCAACAGCGGATGGCCGCCAACTACGGGAATAAATGACAAGGCGCGTGGCATACCGCCATGCGCTCGGGATATAGTCAGGGCGATCTAGCGAGGGCAGTAATGAACCTGTTCAAAACCCAAGGTGTCAAGGATGTGACAGCGGCGGCGGCGCAAATCCCCGTGATAGATTTCGCGCCGTATTTCGCTGGAGCGACCGGGGCGCTCGAACGGGTCGCGAAAGAGGTCGGCCATGCCTGCGAGCATGTCGGGTTCTTCTATGCCGCGGGGCACGGAATCGACGAGGCGCTGGTCGAACGCGCCTTCGCCGCCTCGCGCCGGTTCCATGCGCTGCCGATGGAAGAGAAGCTCGCGCTGCGGCTCAACGAGAACAATATCGGCTACCTGCCGATGAACGCCTCGGTGCAGGGCGCCTCGACGGTGCACAAGGCGACGCGGCCGAACCAGAACGAGAGCTTTTTCGTCAGCCACGACCGCGGCGCCGATCACCCCGATGTCATCGCCGGCATCCCCTTGCGCGGCCGCAATCAATGGCCCGACGGCGCGGCCGGGATGCGCACGGACATGATGGCGTATTTCACCGCGCTCGGCGCGATGTGCGACCGGATCATTCCGGCCTTCGCCGTGGCGCTCGGGATGAAGGAGGATTTCTTCGCCCCCGCCTTCGCCAATGAGGGACATGCCAACCTGCGCTGTCTGCACTACCCGCCGCAGGATGCCGACGAGGACAATTTGTTCGGCCAGGCTCCGCATACCGACAACAGCTTTATGACCGCGCTCGCCCGCACCGACGTGCCCGGCCTCGCGGTGCGGCTCCCTTCCGGCGAGTGGTTCGCGCCGCCGATCATCCCCGGCACGTTCCTGATCAATCTCGGCAACATCATGCGGCGCTGGTCGAACAACCGGTTTCTGTCGACCCCGCACGGCGTGCTCAACGAAAGCGGCGTCGACCGGTACTCGCTCGCCTATTTCCACAGCCCGAACCCGGCTGCCGTGATCGAGTGCCTGCCGAGCTGCGTGTCGGCGGACAACCCGGCGCAGTACCCGAAGGCGGTCTACGGCGATCTGGTGCTGGAGTTCTACCGGGCGAACTACTTTCACCAGAAAGGCCATGAATCTGCCGCTGCAAAGCTGGCGGAGGCGGCGGAATGAGCGCGGTCATCGACTACGCGATCGACCGGCTGTCGCCGCATACCGGCGCCGAAGTGCGCGGCATCGATCTGCGCGAACCGGTCGACGCGGCGACGCGCAAGCGGCTCAACGATGCCTTTGTCGAGCACTCGGTGCTCGTGATCCGCGACCAGAAGCTGAACCCTACTGAGCTGCTCGCCGCGGTGCGGCTGTTCGGCGAGGTCTTTCCGCAGCACAACACCAAGTTCGCGTTGCCCGAATGCCCGCCGATCCACTACATCTCGAACCAGGACAAGTACCCCGACGGCACGCGCTACATCCCGGGCGGCGGCTACCACACCGACCATTCCAATGCCGAGCGGCCGCCGAAGGCGACGGTGCTGCACGCCGTCCAGCTACCCGGCCAGGGCGGCGACACGCAGTATTTCAACCTGCAAGCCGCCTATGACGGCCTGTCGCCCAGGATGAAGGCGCGGATCGAGGGCGCGCGGGCGATCCACGTCTATCAAAGCCGCTACAGCGAGCGAAAGCTGCTGGCCCTGCCCGACACCGCGAAGGTGCCGGATTCGGTGGCCCACCCGCTCGTCCGCACCCATCCCGAAAATGGCCGCAAGGGGCTTTACCTGAACCCGATCCGCACCGAGGGCGTTGTCGGGATGGACGATGCCGAGGGGCTGCCGCTGCTCGACGAACTGCTCGCCCATGCGGTGCAGGACCAATACCGCTACCGGCACCGCTGGCGGCCCGGCGATCTCGTGATGTGGGACAATCGCTGCCTGCTGCACAAGGCGACCGCGGATTACGACATGAGCCAGATGCGCTATCTCTACCGCGTCATGCTCCAGGGCGACGTGCCGGTATGAGCGTCAAGCTTTACGCCTTTACCTGCGGCACGGTGACCGGCGAGTTCGGGCATCTGATGGTCGGCGGCGAGGGCGAGATCACCGTGCCGATCCCGGTCTATCTGATCGAGCACCCGAAAGGCACCGCGATCTTTGACAGCGGGCTGCATCCGGATTGCCAGCACAGCCCCGCCGAGCGGCTGGGGCCGCGGCTGACCGGGCTGTTCAAGATCGGGTTTGAGCCGGGCGAAGAGGTCAGCGCCCGGCTGGAGGCGATCGACCGGCGGCCCGACAAGATCGACCTCGTCATCAACTCGCATTTCCATTTCGACCATGTCGGCGGCAACGCGCTCATTCCGAACGCGACGATGCTGGTGCAGAAAAAGGAGTGGGATGCCGGGATGGACGCGGAGGCCGCGAGCCGGCACGGCTACAACCCGCGCGATTTCGACCTCGGCCACAAGCTCCAGCTCATCGAGGGCGAGCATGACGTGTTCGGTGACGGGTCGGTCGTGTGCCTCCCGACGCACGGGCATACGCGCGGGCACCAGTCGCTGAAGGTGCGGCTCGACACCGGCGACATCGTGATCGCGGCCGATGCCTGCTATTTCTGCCAGACCCTGCGCGAGCGCCGACTGCCCCGCTATGTCACCGACCGCGACGCGATGCTGGCCTCGCTCGACAAGCTCGAAGCCTTGGAGCGCGGCGGCGCAAGGCTCTTTTTCGGCCACGACCCCGAATTCTGGAAGACCGTGCCGCAAGCGCCGCACGCTATCGTTTGATCGGCGATCGCATGACCAAGCTGCCCCGCGCGATCCTCTTCGACCTCGACGACACGCTGCTGGTCGCGTTCGGCGGCTCGCAATCGCAATGGGAGCGCACGGTCGGCGCGGCACTGGCACATTTCTCGCCGGTCGAGCCTGAGGTGATCGTCACGGCGATCCAGGAGGCTTCACGCGAGCTGTGGGCGGACCCCGGCCGGCACAAATACTGGCGCCACCGCATCGGCGAGGCGCGGCGCAAGATCGTCGCCGACGCCTTCGATGATTTGCGCGCGCACGGCTATCGGATGCCGGCGGCGGCGGTCGGCGACGAGCTCGCCGATCATTACGAGGCCCTGCACAACGCCGAGCTGCGCATGTTTCCCGACGCGCACCAGACCCTCGACCGGCTCAAGGAACGCGGGGTGCTGCTCGCGCTGATCACCAACGGCGCGGCCGAGCCGCAGCGGGCCAAGGTGGTGCGCTTTGCGCTCGAACACCGCTTCGACCACATCCAGATCGAGGGCGAGCACGGTTTCGGCAAGCCGGAGGACCGCGCGTATACGCACGCGATGGAGGTGCTGGGGGTCGAGGCGAAAGACACCTGGATGGTCGGCGACAACCTTGAATGGGAGGTCGTCGGGCCGCAGCGCCTCGGCATCCACGCGATCTGGCATGACGGCTACGGGCTGGGGCTGCCGCCCGGCACGGACATCCGCCCGGACCGGATCATCCGGCGGCTGCGGGAATTGCTGGAGTAGCGAGGCCAACCGATCCGAGCTACAAATTGCAAGACACGGTGCCACGGACCGTCCCTGGGGCCCGAATCGATTACGGTCGCGAAAATCAACGATAGCTCATGTCGATATTTTTACCACGAATGAGGATAATAAATTACCGATCTATTGCCAACGTGGAGTTGGCTCTAGAAAGCAAGACGATTCTTGTCGGCCCAAATGGATCGGGTAAAAGCAATTTGGTCGATGCGTTAAGTATTGTGAGTGAAGGCCTTCAGACAACGCTCGAACATGCGATCCGTGTTCGCGGGGGGATAAAAGAGGTTCGGAGACGCTCTGGTGGCCACCCTACCCATTTTTCAATCTCCTTTGAAGTCGTAACCGAGAAGAGCTTTCACGGCTTGTTCGCCTTCAGAGTAGGAGCGCTTGAAAATGGCGACTTTGAAATACAGCGAGAAAGATCGGCCATCGGTTATCACGGACTCAAGCGGTCATATTATGAAGTGATACGAGGACAACTCGTCAGCTCGAGCCCGGATGTGCGCGTGCAATCAAAGATATTTCCAGACCGTTTTTTCCTGACGACGTTATCCGCTCTCGCGAATTTTCGCGAACTTTTTGACCTATTGTCGAGAATCTCTACTTACAACATAAGCCCGAACGTGGTTCGTGCGAGCCAGCCCCCCGACAGCGGTGAGGTTCTTGAGCGGGAGGGGAGGAATATATCATCTGTTATCAGACGATTATCTCTGCATAAGAAGGATTCTTTGGCGCGAATCCAAGAATATTTACGCCGGATCGTGCCAGGAATAGATTCTGTCGCCTATGCCGCGCTCGGGCAGCAAGGAACATTGGAGTTTCGCCAGAGCGTTCAGGGAGCCCGAGAGCCTTGGCGCTTTTACGCGTCGAATATGTCCGACGGCACTCTGCGGTCGCTCGGAGTTCTCACCGCGCTCCTTCAAACGCATGAAAGCGAGACGCGATCGCCACCTTTGATAGCCATAGAGGAACCGGAGAGCACTATCCATCCCGGCGCGGCGGCGGTCATTATGGATGCGATTTCCGAGGCTGCACAGCGCAAACAAGTGATTGTTACGACTCATAGTCCAGATTTGTTAGATCACGCCGACCTTCGTACCTCGGAAATATTGAACGTGGTCAATGAAGGTGGCATTACATATGTTTACCCCATAGACGATCCAGCAAGGGAAATTCTGAGGGAAAGGCTTGTTACGCCCGGCGACTTGCTGCGCAATAATCAGCTAACATCCACTTCAGGCAAAACGCAGGCTCTTCGCGCCAAACAACTAGACCTATTTCCCTTAAATGCCAGCGGTTAGCATTGTTTACCCAATCGTAGAAGGTCATGGCGAGGTCGAGGCAGTCCCCGTCCTCCTGAGGCGGATTGCTATGGAGTTTAAACAGTATATACGGGTGGAGTCTCCGTACCGTCTTCCGCGAGGTTCTATGCTGCAGTCGGAGGAGAAGCTCGATGCTGCCCTCCGACTTGCGGCCGGCAGGCTACTAGCGACCGGTCTACCTTCGGGTATCGTAGTATGCCATGACTCAAATGGGGATGCAGTTGAAGACTTGAGAGAACAACTGAGGCCGAGACTCGCCCGGGTTGATGATCGGATTAAGGTACATCACGCCATAGCAGTTCGGGAATATGAAGCTTGGTTTTTAGCCGCGGCCGAGAGCTTTCGTAACCATCTGCGGTGTAGACCTGACGCCGAATTTATTGCAAACCCTGAAGAAATCAGAGGCGCCAAAGAGCAATTTCAACGATCGATACTCCGGGATGGCGAGTATTATTCAGAAACTGTCGATCAAAGCCGTTTCACGGCTATATTTGACATTAACCTAGCAAAGCGATGTGTTTCTTTTAATTCACTAATGACCGAGATGGCTATTTGGTTTTCAGACTAAAATGCGCTCACAATTTAATGCGCAGCGCGGCGCAGCCCCAAATCGGTCAGGCACGAATCGAAATTCGATCCGCCCTTGGCGCGGTCCTGACACGAGGCGACGACGGCTGTGAATTCGGCCTTGGTCGGCACCGCGCCACGCTCGGTGCGCCAGCCTTCCGCCGGCACCGAGCGGTCGTTGTTCTCGGAGGTGCTGTCGTTGCTGCTGCACGCGGCGAGACCCAGAAGCAGCAGCAGCGCCAGTCGCGGCATTCCCGACAACCCCCTCATGCAATCTGCTTACGCCGCGCGCCCGGCTTCGTCACCACGACGGCGCTGGCGATCGCCACGAACAGCGCTCCCGCAGCGACCGCGAACACCAGGCGCGGCATGCCTCGGTCGAGGAGTTGGCCAATAAAAAATGGCGTTACTGCGGCGCCGAGATCGAGGCCGGAATAGACAAAGCCGAAGACGCGGCCGGTGGCCCCCTCGGGCGCGGCGTTGCGCACCAGCATGTCGCGCGCCGGGATCGTCACCCCCATCCCGAGCCCAGCCGCCGCGGCGACGGCGGCGAGCGCCGAGAACGGCAGCACCGCAAACGCGAGCACGAGGCTCAGCGCGGCGGTGACCGACAGCCCGATCGCGACGGTCATCTCCTGGCGCGGTATGCGGTCGGCGAGGATCGCGCCGAACAGCGTGCCGATCGACGACCCGAACAGGAAGATCGTCAGCATGAAGTTCGCCGCCTCGAGCGAGAGCGAATATGCAGCCATCGCGGCGGAGGGCAGGAAATTCTGCAAGCCGACCTGCGACGCCGAGAGCAGGGCGAAATAGGCGAAGCAGAAGAGGATCGGCGCGGAGACGAGCAGGTTGCGCGAGGCCGGCGGGGCGCTGCGGATGGCGGCGGGACGGCCGGTCAAGAGCGATGCCTGCGACGCGAGATAGAGGGTGAAGAGGCCGCCGGCGCCGCCGAGGATCATCAGCGCCGCGCGCCATCCGAACGCCTGGGTCAATGCAAGCATCGCGACCGGCGCGGCGACCCAGCCGAAATTACCGGCGAGCGTATGGGCGCCAAAGGCGCGGCCGAGCCGCTGGGGCCGGACGCGCGCGGTCATGATCGCGTAATCCGCCGGATGGAACACGCAATTGCCGAACCCGGCGACCGCCATCAACGGCACCAGCCACCACACGCCGCCGGCCAGCCCCGACAGGAACACCGACACGGAATAAATCCCGAGCCCGCCGATCAGCACCCGCGACGGCCCGAGCCGGTCGACGAGGATACCGGCAGGCGTCTGCATCAGCCCGGAGACGACATAGGTGACGCTAAGGACAAGCCCCAGCTCGGCGTAGCCGACGCCGAACACGCCGACCAGGAGCGGAAAGATCGGCGGCAATACGAGCTGGTAGAAATGGCTCATGAAATGCGCAGCCGCGACGAGCCCGACGATGCGGACATCGCTGCCTGGCGATACCGCAGAGGTGGATGGGGCCGCGGTCATGGGATCGGCGCCCTGCGTCCTTCGAGACGCGCCCGATGGGCGCTCCTCAGGATGAGGAAGGTCTGTTTTGCCAATTCTATCATGCCGTTTTCAGCGTTCCTCAGCCTGAGGAGCGCTCGGAGAGCGCGTCTCGAAGGACGCACGGCGCTCGTGCAAGCATCTCACGCCGGGTCGTATTCCCGGTCCTTGCTGGGGATCAGGTCGTAGGGCAAGGCGAAGCCGGGCATTGCCTTGATGCGCTCGGACCAGGCTTGCAGGCGCGGCCAGTTGGAAATCTCGAAACCACCCTCGTGCATGAACACCATGCGGCCCCAGCAGCCGATATCGGCGATCGTCATATCGTCGCCGGTGAGCCAGGGGCGGTCCTTGAGCGTGTCGTCGACAAAGCCGAGGGCGGCCTCGGCGCGGGGGCGGAACTCGGCGATGACCTCGTCGTGCATCTTGCGGAAGCGGGCCGAATGGCGCACGCGGGCGACCGCGGTGATGTGGTCGGCCTCCCACGACAGCCACTCGCGCGCCTGCCATTTCTGCTGCTCGGTCTTGCCCTCGAAATGCCCGGTCGCGCGGGCGAGGTAGTCGAGGATCACGTTCGACTGCAGGATCGTGAGGCCGCGGTGGCGCAAGGACGGCACCACGCCCCAGCGGTTGACCGCCAGGTACTCCGCCTCTTTCTGCTTGCCGATCTTGAGGTTGACCGTGCGGAACGAGAACGGCACCCGCGCCAGCGCGAGGTACAGCATCGGCTTGTAGCTGGAGCTGGAGGTGAAGCTGCCGTACAGCGTCAGGCGGTCGTGCGGTAGGGTTTCGGTCATCAGTGCAAAAGCTCCTGGACTTCCCTGATCACGCGGGCGTCGCGCTCCATCGTCTGGCGCAACAGGGCGGCGTCGCCGACTTCGATCGGTAGGCGGGCGGCGGCGGGGTTGGCCTTTGCGGCGCGGCCGGCGTCGAGGAAATTGGTCGTCAGCCGCTTGACCGCGACCGCGTCGAGCCCCGATGGGCCGAATACGGCGATCGCGGTGGTGGTGGCGTTGTGCGGCTTGCCTATCTGCTCCTGAAACGTCGGCACCTGCGGGAGGCGCGGATTGCGCTGGGCGCCAAAGGTCACGATCGGCCGCACCGGCGGCGCCGCGGCGCCGTTCCCTGGGAGGATCATCGCGGTGACGAGAAACGCGGCATCGGCCTTTTTGCCGGCAAGCGCGGCGAGGATCGCGTCACGGTCGGCGGCGGCGACATCCTTGAAATGGACGCCGAGCGCCTTTTCCATCAGCGCCAGCGGCACCCCGGCGGCGTTGACCCGGCCGGGCGCGGCGATCGACAGATTGCCGGATTTGGCGGCGGCGGCGAAATCGGCCCAGTCCTTGATCGGCGACCCCTCGGGCACGACAAGCGCGACCGATCCCGGTCCGGTCAGCTTCGCGATCGGGGCGAGGCCCGACAGCTTTGGTATGGGCTGGCCGGTCGCCTCGGCGATCTCGACCGATAAGAGGTCGACGACGATCACGGTATGCCCGTTGGGCGGTGCGGCGGCGAGCTTGGCGAGAGACTGGGCGCCGTCATGCTCGACCGTCACCGGATGACCGGTCGCCTTTTCCAGCCCCGGCTGATAGAGGCCGATCACCCGGTCGGTGATCGAGCCCGCGCCGTAGGGCTCGATGATCGTCAGGCCGGCCGGGGTCGTCAGGCCGGCCGGCGCCGAGTCGGCGGCTCGCGCCGGCGAGCACAAGGAAGCGAGCGCGAGCAGCGCGGCCGCGAACAGGCGGGTCATCAGGCCTCTCCCATGCCGAGTTGTTTGGTGAGCCCATAGGTTTCCGCGAGGGCGCATAATTTGCTCCAGGTCACGTCTTCGACATCGATGCCGTTCCGGCGTCGGTCCTGCTCCTTCATGTGCTCGATCTCGCCGGGATAGAGCACGCCCGATGACCCCTCGGCCGGCGGGGTCGCCTTGAGATAGCGGATGAACTCGCCGACCTCCTTCTTGAATTCGTCGAGCGGGCGGAAGGCGTCGACCTTGAAGCAGGCCATGAAGCAGCCGTCATTGTGCCGCCCGCTCGGCTCGACGCCAAAGCCGAGCCCGGTCAACAGGCCGCACAAAATCTCGACCATCACCGCGAGCCCATACCCCTTGTACCCGCCGTCGGGGCCGCCCATTGGCAACAGCGCGCCGCCTTGCTTGAGCTGGCGCGGGTCGTTGGTGGGCTTGCCGTCGCTGCCGATGACCCAGCCGTCGGGCACCTGCTCGTTGCGGGCGACGGCGACGCCGATCTTGCCGGCGGCGGCGGCTGAGGTCGCCATGTCGAGATAGAGCGGCCCCTCAAGATCGGACGGGATCGCGATCGAAATCGGGTTGGTGCCGAGCCGCGCCTCGCGTCCGCCGAACGGCGCGACCGCCTTGGGCGACCGGCCGGAATCGGCGGTGACGAGCCCGATCATCCCGGCCCGCGCCGCCATCTGTGAATAGCTCGACAGGCGGCCGATATGGCCCTGGCGGAACACGGTCGCGGCGGCGACGCTGCCCTTCTGCGCCTTGTCGATGGTGAGCCGCATCGCCCGGTCGTTGGCGACGTAGCCAAAGGCCCAATGCCCGTCGACGACGGTATGGTTGGCGCTCTCCTTGACGATCACCCACGGCGCGCCGGGCACGATGTGGCCGACCTTGATGCGGTCGATATAGGTCGGCACCTGGATCACGCCGTGCGAATCGTGGCCGACGAGGTTGGCGCCGACGATATGCTGCATGACGAGCTCGGCCTCTGCCGGCGGCGTGCCGGCCGCGACGAACAGCGCCCGCCCGATCTCCTCGATCCGCTCGGCCTTGATCTTCGGCATGGTTTCCTCCCGTAAGGAGCGCGGGCGTCCCGCCCGCATCGTCACATAAAGGTTGCGGGCGGGACGCCCTAGCCTTTAACAAAAAGATGCGGGCGGGACGCCCGCGCTCCTTTGCTTGCTACGCCGGCTCTTTGATGTGCGTCGCGCGCATCAGCCGGAGCGTCTCCGGGTCGTTGCGCATCTGGGCGGCGGCGGTGGCGATGAAATTCTCGTACTCGGCCCGCAGCTTCGGCGGCGCGACCTCGATCATCAGCCGGTTTTCGATCCAGAACTCGATGACGTGGAAGAATGGGTCGTGGCCCTGCATGCCGCGGCCGAAGGTCTTGGCGCGCCAGCCTTCGCGCTCGCCGATCGCCTCGACCGAAGCGGTGTCGAGCGGCACCGACAGGAACATGTGGAACGGCCAATTCTGCGGCGGCGCCTTGTTTTCGCCGAACACGACCTGGTCGTCATTGGCCGGGATGTCGAGCGTCGCGCGGTCGGGATAGATCTCGATCATGTCGCCGTCGGCGCCCATCGCCATAAAGGCGCCTTCGAGCGGCCCGAACGGCACGGCTTTGCCGCCCATGACCTCGGCCAGCACCTCGGCGACGTGCTGCGGGTTGCGCGCGGGGATCGAGACGTGATGGATCATGGCACCCTCCACTTTATCTGCCGGTTCGGACCCTATCCGAGGCGGCGCGGAGCCGCCAGCCCGAGCGTTATCTAGACCGGGCGTTATAGTATACCGAGCAAGCATGCTGAGGAGGTTTCCCATGAGCGATGTCGGTTTTGATCCAAGCCGCATCATCATCCACCGCAAGGGCAGCGGGCCGCCGCTGGTGCTCTTGCATTGCCTCGGCGTCGACCATCACCTGTGGGACATCGCCGCGGCGGGGCTGGAGCGAGACTTCACGCTCGTGAGCTTCGACTTTCCCGGGCACGGCGAATCGCCGCTGCCGGGGCGGCATTACGGCATTCCCGAATTGTCGGGCCTTGCCGCGGTGGCGCTGGCGCGCGAGGGGATCGACCGCGCCCATGTCGCCGGCATTTCGCTCGGCGGCTTGGTGGCGCAGCATTTCGCGGCGACGCAGCCGGCCCGGGTCGACCGGCTGATGCTGCTCGACACGACGCCGCGCTATACCGACGAGATGCGCGCGATGTGGGTGGCGCGCGCCCGGCAGGCGCGGACGCAGGGCGTCGCCTCGCTGCTCGACAGCCTGCTGCCGGTGTGGTTCACCCCCGGCTTCATCGCCAAGGACCCGCCGGCGGTGCGCTATGTGCGCGACTGCTTCGCCGTCGATTCCGGCGAAGGCTACGCGCTCGCCTGCGAGGCGCTGGGCTCGGCGGATTTGCGTGAGTTGGTGCCGAAGATCGCAGCACCGACGCTGGTTGTCTGCGGCGACGAGGAAAGCCCGGCCTTCCGCGACGCCGCGGCGTTTCTCGCCGCCAACATCTCCGGCGCGACGTCGCTGACCCTAAGCCCCGCCCGCCATGCCTCGATCCTCGAACAGCCCGCGGCGTTCGTGACCGCGGCGCGGGAATTCCTGCTCGGCTAACCGAGGGCTCGGGCGACCGCGACGAGAGTCGTGTCGCCGCCGCGCGCGCCGAGGATCGAGAGCCCGATGGGCAGCCCGCCAATGGTCGTGCCGGGGATCGAGACTTGCGGGATGCCGGTCAGGCCGCCGTGGCAGGCGAGCGCGGTGATGCGGTCGCGGAGGGGTTCCAGGGTCGAGACGGCGAGGCCGCATTTCGGCGCGGGGAATGGCGTCGTCGGCAGGCAGAGGATCGTGCCGGGCGGCAAGAGACGGCGCATGCGGCCCCGCGCCTCCTCGCGGACGAGGGCGGCGTAGGCGCGCTCGCCGGCGGCGGACATGCCGGCGAGCACGAGGTTGCGGGCGACCGTAAACTGAAATCGAGGGTTGGCGCGATCGACCCATGCCTGAAAAGTCTGCCACGCCTCGTAGGGCTGGATCGTGCGCTGGGCCCGGGCCCAGGCGGCGAGGCCGGGCGGGGCCATCGTCACCTCGGCGACCTCGCCGACGAGCGCGCCGAGGCGGGCGACGAGCGGCCGCAGCGCCTCGGCCGCGTCGGGGTCGGCGAGGGCGAAGGCGTCGGCGGCGACCAGCAGCCGTGTCGGGAGCGCCGGCGGAATTTCCTCACCGAGCATCACCGCCGAGACCCGGGCGAAGGTGTCGGCGTCGCGGGCGAACCAGCCGGTCGTGTCCGAGCTCGGCGCCTGGCTCATCATCCCCGCGAGGTTGAGCCGGCCATGCGTCGGGCGGATGCCGTAAACTCCGCAAAAACTCGACGGCACGCGCACCGACCCGCCGGTATCGGTGCCGAGCGCGGCGTCGCACAACCCCGCCGCGACCGCGGCCGCCGAGCCCGACGACGACCCGCCGGGCACATGCCCCGGCGCGCGCGGGTTTGTCGGCGTGCCGTCGAACGGGTTCTCGCCGAGGATGCCGAGCGATACCTCGTCGGTGACGGTTTTGCCGATCAGGCTGGCGCCGGCGTCGAGCAGCGTCTCGACCGCCCAGGCATGACGCGTCGGCACCGGATGCGTCCGCGCCCAATCCGGGTTGCCGCCGCCGGTCGGATGCCCGGCGACATCGAACAGATCCTTGGCGGCAAAGGTGAGCCCGGAAAGCGGGCCGCCCGCCCTGCCCCGGACCCGGAACACCTGCCCCGGGACAAAGGCGCCGATCGTGTCGACGATCTCATCTGGCATCGCCCGCTCCGCCTTTCACCACCCGCCGCTTTGTCCTATCATCGACGCCGCGCGGGTGTAGCTCAATGGCAGAGCAGAAGCTTCCCAAGCTTACGACGAGGGTTCGATTCCCTTCACCCGCTCCAATCCGGTGACCGAGCAGCTCGGTGATGTGGGCATGTGGCATTTCTTAAGCGCGAGCCCGTCGAGCAGATGCGCCGTCGGGATGCGGTGTGGCGTTCGTCGGACGGGCTGTCGGTGTCGGAGAAGGGAAAAAATGCGCGTACATCTCGGGTGGCTTTCTGCTGGAGGATCGGCCGCGCCTCTCGGGGCCTTCCCCCGCCGTCTGCCGGAGGCGGAGCCGGATTGCACCCAAGGGGCCGCAGCGAAGCGGAGGATGGCGGGCCCCCGAGGATTTTGTTTCGCGATGCAAAGCCGGGCTCGTGCCCCGGCGGCGGAAAATGGTCGGGGCGCCGCCATTGCAATCCGGCTCAGGGCGGCCCGGGCCTAGTCAACGAGTTTTCATTCTGGCGCGCCGGCCTTGCGTAGGCCATCGACATAAACCGCCAACGTGTCAGCGGAATAGGCTCTATCGCCATAGGCTTTTATCCAACCGGAGATCGTGTATTCCGGTGCCAGCGTCATGCTGGCGCGGACGCATTCGCGCGCCTTTTCCAAGCGGTCGAGATGGGCGTGGGCGATCGCTTTGAGGCGGTGCATCGCGGAATAGCGCGGTTGGGTGCGCAGCGTCCGATCGGCCCAGTCGATCACGTCTTCGAAACGATGCGCGACGAGATGCGCGACTGCCATCCCTCCGCTGAACATCCACCCCATCGGGTCGAACGGGCTCAGCCGCGTCGCGCGCTGAAACCCCTCGATCGCCGCGTCCGATTGGCCTTTCATCGCTGCTACCCAACCACGCGTAAACCAGGCATAAGCGGCGTTAGGGTTGAGCAACAGCGCACGATCGACCCAAGCCATCGCCGTGGCGTGGTCACCCGAGAACAAGGCCAGGGTGAACGCGGCCATCCACAGCGCATCGGGATCGTCCTTGCCGGTTTCGATCGCCAGCATCGCAAGGCGTATCGAATCAGCAATCTCTTCAGGCGATAACGATCCCCACGCCTGCGGCGCCTGGGCGACCCGACACAACCCGACCAAAGCAGCGGCGCGCCCGTAATTCGGATCGAGAGCCAGCGCTTTTTTGGCGAGCACAACCGCGGCTGCGCACCCCGCCTCTGTATATTGGTGAAATTGGGCGAAGGCGCGCAGGTATAGATCATAGGCGTCGAGGCTCTCGGTCGGCTTGCGGCCGGTCCGCTGGATTTCGGCAAGCAGCAGTTTGGGCTCGATCGCGCCGGCGACGCTTGTCGCCACGCGGTCTTGCAGTTCGAAGACATCCTCGAGCCGGCCGTCGAACCGGTCGGCCCAGAGATGGGTGCCGTTCTCGGCTTCGATGAGCTGCGCGGTGATCCGCACACGATCGCCACTCTTGCGGATCGAACCTTCCAGCACGTAGCGCACGCCGAGTTCGCGGCCGACCCGCCTCACATCAATAGCCCGGCCCTTGTAAGTGAAACTCGAATTTCGGGCGATCACGAATAGCCAGCGAATGCGGGAGAGAGCGGTCGTTATTTCCTCCGCCATCCCGTCGGCGAAATAGTCCTGCTCGGCATCTCCCGACATGTTTTGCAGCGGCAGCACCGCGATCGACGGCTTGTCGGGGAGTGAGAGCGCCGCGATATCGGAGGCCTCCTCGGTCACCTCGGCGACGAAGCGCACGCCTTTGCGTGGGATGGTGCGGATGACCCGCTGCGACGCACCGCTATCGCCGACTGCGGTGCGCGCGGCGTTGAGCCGGGTCATCAACGCCGAATCCGACACCATGCGGCCGCGCCAGATATGAGCAACCAGCTCGTCTTTGCCGACCACCCGGTCGCGGTGGGAAACCAGATAAGCCAGAAGATCGAAAACCTGCGGTTCTAACGCAATCCGTTTTGCGCACCGATGCAGTTCGCGCCGCTCGACATCGAGGAGATAATCACCGAACGCGAACCTCACCATGATCTCCTGAGGGACATGCGCCTTAAGAAAAATACATGATTTCCTTAAGGCCAAACCAATGGCCATCGCAAGCTTTGTCGTTATTATGCCTTCCGCCGCGCCGAAGCCTCGTACCGAGCGATATGGAATTGAAATAACTTGTTATATCTCGAACTAACCAGCAACTAATGATTCAGCGTACCCCCAAGATTTCGCGTGCCAATGCCGGGTGGGGAAGCCTGTCGCGCGGGCGAAACAACCCTTTTCGAGCGTCAGGTGCGGTGGGTCGGCGATCCGGCTACCCTAACACACTGGGCCACCCCTGCCGCCGATCCAACGACGGGCACTGTGACCCGGCGGTCGTCCAGTAAAGAGCATCCGATAAATGGCCACAAATTTTCTCAATACCGACCTGACTTATTATGTTGCCCATGGCGATGCCTATGTATTAGGGCAATATATGCCTATCATTAACGATGCTTTTAGTGCCCAGGTTGACTATCAGACTACGATAAATGTCGGAAGCGGTTTGATTCTCGATGGTCTGCGAGACAATGTTTTTGTGCCATCCTCCGGAACGGACGCTGTTGTCGATACCAATGGTTCGGTATCCGTTAGCGGAGATGAAATAACCATCAACCTGCCCAACACGAGCCACGCCGGGTTTAATTTTGTTTTCGATCAAGGATTCGGCTTTACAACAGACCCGGTTGGGCAGGGATATCCGTTTGATGGCATAGAGATCGACGACAGCAATATCGATATCTCGAATGTCAGTATAATCAGCAATTCGATACCTGGTTTTGATGATTCAAACCCTTACTCTAGCCTCGGCGCTTCAGATAACAATCTTGCATTTGGGCAGCATTACATATCGATCAACCTGTTAACCGCGACGACGCATATTTGGAATAACGCGTCGATCACGCTGCAGGTCACGTTAGCCGATCCCGATCCGCCGACCGCTCTGACGCTCGATCCCGCGGATAACACCGGCAACGTCCCGAGCGAAAACTTCACAAAATTTGCCGCACCCAAGATTGACGGCACGGGGGCCGCCGGCGACACGATCAGCCTGTACGACGGCACGGCGCAAATCGGGACGGGCACGGTCGGCCAGGACGGCAGCTGGCAGATTACCACCCCGACCCTGGCCGACGGCGCCCATACCCTGACCGCGACCCAGACCAATTCCCAAAGCGATGTCAGCTCAGCTTCGGCCCCGCTCGTCATAAACATCAAGACCTCGGCGCCGGCGGCGCCGTCCGGCCTGGAGATCGACCCGGCCAGCGACAGCGGCGGTCCGGGCTCGATTGTCACCAAGATCACCCAACCGGCGATCGATGGCCAAGGCGAAGCCGGCGACGAGGTCGCGCTTTATCAAGGCAATTCGCAGATCGGCGCCGGCGTTGTCGACCAGAACGGTAATTGGCAGATCACTCCGATTGCGCCATTCACCGACGGCACCTATCCCCTGCGCGCACAGGAATCGGACGCGGCCAACAACCTCAGCCCGCTCTCGACCGAGTTCGACCTGACGATCAACACCACGCCGCCGCCCACGCCAACCGGCCTCGCGCTCGATCCAAATTCGGCCAGCGCCCAAGACGACAACCTCACCGACTTCAGCCGCCCGAAGATCGACGGACAAGCCCTCCGCAACGGCACCGTCGATCTTTTCGACGGGGCGACGCATATCGGCAGCGCCGTGGTCGACGAGGACGGCAACTGGCAAATCACGAGCGCGCCGCTGGTGAACGGGCCGCACGTTTTGACGGCGACGGTGACCAACACCATCGGCAATGTCAGTGTCGCCTCGGCCCCACTCGACCTTACGGTTGATGCGCCGTCGCCGCCGGCGCCCACCGGTCTCGCGCTCGACGCGACCAGCGATAGCGGTGTTCAGCACGACAACACCACGGATGTCAGCCTGCCCAAGATCGATGGTCAAGGCGTCGCCGGCGACATCATCGACCTTTACGACGGCACAACGCTGGTCGGCACCGGTACGGTCGCGCAGGACGGCACCTGGCAGGTTACCACATCGACGCTAGCGATCGGCTCGCACAGCCTGACCGCGACCGACTCCGTCGCCGGCCAAACGAGTGTCGCGTCAACCGCGCTTGGGCTGGAGATCGCGTCACGGCCAACGGCTCCATCGGATCTCACCCTCGACCCGGTGAGCGATAGTGGCGTTACGGGTGACAATATTACCGGCGAGCCCCAGCCGCTGATCGATGGCCAAGGCGAGGCCGGTGACACAGTAAGCCTTTATGACGGCGGTTCCCTGGTCGGCACGGGCACGGTTGGACAGAACGGCAGCTGGCAGATCACGACCTCTACACTATCGGCCGGTTCGCACCCGCTGAGCGCGACCGAGACCACGGCGCTCGACACGAGCGTCGCCTCGTCCCCGATAACCGTGACCCTCGACATCCCAAACCAGCCGCTCGTCAACCAGGTTATCGGCGCATCGAATGTCATCGTCGATCATGGCGTCAAAACCTTTTTCACCACCGACACCCAGCCGGTGATCGCGGGATTTGCGGGCGGCGTCGGCGGCGACACGATCGATCTCTACGATGGCACGACGCTGATCGGCACGGGCACGGTCACTCAAGCCGGCATTTGGCAGATCACCGCGGCGACTTTGTCATCGGGTGCCCACAGCATCACCGCCACTGAAATCGATGTCCACGGTATCGCCAGCGCACCAGGTTCTCCGGCGCTTGGGGTGGTGATCGAGGGGCCGCCGGCGGCGCCGTCCGGCCTTACGCTGGATGCTTCGACCGACAGTGGCGTCCAGGGCGACGGCATTACCAACATCACCCAGCCGAAGGTCGACGGGCAGGGTATCGATGGAGACGCGATCAACCTCCACGACGGCACGACCCTGGTCGGCACAGGGACGGTCGCGCAGGACGGCACCTGGCAAGTCACTACATCGACGCTCACCCCCGGCACGCACAGCCTGACCGCGACGCAGACCGATGCCGCCGGAAACACCAGCGGTGCCTCGACGGCGCTCAACCTGGCGATCGACACCGGCCCGCCACCCGCCCCATCGAACCTCACGCTCGACCCGGCAACCGATAGCGGTGTCCTGGGCGACGGCATTACCAACGTCCTCCAGCCGAAAATCGACGGACAGGGCATCGCCGGCGACACGATCAGCCTCTACGACGGCACGACCCTGGTCGGCACGGGGACGGTCGCGCAGGACGGCGCCTGGCAGATCGCCGCATCGACGCTCGCCCCCGGCACGCACAGTCTGACCGCGACACAGACCGATGTCGCCGGAAGCACCAGCGTTGCCTCGACCGCGCTCAATCTGGCGATCGACACCGGCCCGCCACCCGCCCCATCGAACCTCACGCTCGATCTGTCAACCGACAGTGGCGTGCAGGGTGATGACATCACCAACGCCACCCAGCCGAGGGTCGACGGGCAGGGCATTGATGGCGACATGGTCGACCTATACGACGGCACGACCCTGGTCGGCACGGGGACGGTCGCGCAGGACGGCGCCTGGCAGATCGCCGCGTCGACGCTCGCCCCCGGCACGCACAGTCTGACCGCGACACAGACCGATGTCGCCGGAAACACCAGCGTTGCCTCGACGCCGCTCAATCTGGCGATCGACGCCGGCACGCCACCCGCCCCATCGAACCTCACGCTCGACCCGGCAACCGATAGCGGTGTCCTGGGCGACGACGCTACCTCTTACGCCCAGCCGACGATCGACGGTCATGGCGAGGCCGGCGACGCCGTGACACTGACCGACGCGGACACCGTGGTCGGGTCGGGCACCGTCGGCGGCACCGGCGACTGGCAGATCACCACCGGCGCCCTGGCGCTCGGTGCACAGTCGCTGACCGCGACCGAGACCGACGCGGCCGGGAATGCGAGCGGCACATCGACCGCGCTCGACCTGACCATTGAACCAGCGCCGGTCGGGCCTTCCGCTCCGAATCAGTTCTTCTATTCAGCACAGAACGATCAATTCGTCGTCGGCACCAGCGGCCCCGACAGCGCGTGGACGAACGCCAGCGGCGACCTCTTCAACGGTCTCGGCGGCAACGATTTCCTCGGCGCGACCGGGAACGGCAACAACGTTGACGCCGGCGACGGCCAGGACATCGTGTTCGGCATCGGCGACAACGACACGCTGTTTGGCGGCAATGGCGACGACGACCTGTACCTGCAGGGCGCCGATGGGTTGGCCGATGGCGGCGCCGGCAACGATACGATTTGGGGGTTCGGCAACAGCGACACCATCTCGGGCGGCTTGGGCGACGATACGATTGGTTTCTCGGGCGGCAGCAGCCTGATCGATGGCGGCACCGGCAACAATACGATCTTCCTGTCCGGGAGCAGCGATACGGTCACCGGCGGCGGCGGCAACAACACGATCTATCTCGGCGGCGCCGACACTGACCTGACCGATGGCCCGGCGGTGTTCAACGACACTGTGGTCGGCTTCAGCCAGGCGACGGGCGACCGCATTCACTTAACGTCGGATACTACCGCCAACGCGCTGTTGCATTCGAGCCACATCAATGGCGGGCTCGACACCCAGATCAATCTGTCGAACGGCTCGGCCATCGTGCTGAAATTTGTCGCCCAAGTCGACATTAGCTTCTTCAACTAGGCATCGGCCTGCCGCATCGCACTCCTGGCCGGCAGGGGGACAATCAATGGCTCTGCGGCGAACGAGCCTCGTCCACATCGCTGGAACGCTCGAACCTCACCGCGCCCCCGTCCATGAAAGGGTGAGCGCGAACAGCCGCTCGGCATCGGGAAGCTGTTGGATTTCGGCCAGCGCGCGCTGTCGCTCGGCGCGGTTGAGATATTTGCGCGCGCCGCTTGCGGCGTAGAGGCTGGCCAGGATCGCTGTCTCGTCTCCGCGGAAGTCGAGGGTGCCAACTAGCGCTTTCCTCTGAGGCCTTTCTCTCTCCTCTGGACGGGGCCCGGGCAAGCCGTGTTCGCTGGTGATTGGCGTGGCGACCGGTCGTCATCCGCGCCGCTGCTGGCACTCGTAGAGTGGATGCGCAGCTTGCGGGGCCTCGGGGCCGAGCCCCGCATTGTTGCTGGTAAGTGCCCGGACCGAGACCTCATTGGCGCCCTCGCCCACCGGGTTTCAGGTCTCGCCCAGGCCGTACGGGAACCCCTCAGCTTAATCTGGGACGATCTGGGTATCGCGCGCGGACCCGTGTTTTCCAACGCGGCGGCGACCTATCAACGTCTGAACCTCGATGCGGCCGGGACGGCCCTGGAACGTCTTTGGAATGCGCACCGCTTTTACGAGGGCATCGCCGGACAGGTCGATCCAAGCCTGGACCGCAGGCGCGAGAACCTGATCCTGCTGATGGAAGGCCAAGCCGCCGCCTCGACAGTTGAACGAAGTGCGCAGCTCGGTCAGGTGGTGTTTGGCGCCTCCTGGCGCGGGCTCCGGACGGAATGGCGCACGCTGCGGGCGGCGGCCGACTGGATCCGCGGCAACCTCGACATTCACCAGCTCGCCGCTCGTGTGGCGGATCGCGCGGCTCTGGCCGATCGCTGCGACATCGCCGCCGAGAAAGCGGAAGGATTTGTGTTCACGCTATCTCAGTTGTTGACCGATTTGCGCGTCGATGAGACCGCCGCCCTCGTGATCGGCCAGCTCCCGAACATGCCGCTAGCCGAGCTCGCCGAGCATTTGGCCGCTTGGCGTGACAGCGGTGAGCAGCTTTCCAAGTGGGTCGCCTATCGCTCGCGTGCGAGACGGGGCTCCGCTTTGGGCCTGGCGGACGTGGTGGCTCGCTTGCATGAGGGGAAGCTGGAGCCGGATCACGCGCTGGCGCAGTTTGAGTTCAGCTATTTCGAAGCTGTGCTCGACGCACAAGTAGCGGCCGTGCCGGACCTCGCACATTTTGATGGTGATCTGCACAGCCGCGCCGTTCGCTCGTTTGTGGACCTCGACCGGCAACGCATCCAGCACGCGGCCATGGAGGTCGTGCAGGCGCATCACCGCAGAATCCCGCCCCAGGCCGGGGGAGCGCTCGGTCCGCTGGGTGTCCTTAAAAGCGAGATCGCGCGCAGACGCGGGCATATGCCAATTCGCAAACCACGAGGGCGGCAGCCTATTGATCGGTGTCGATGACAGCGGCACGGCGGTAGGGCTCGCGCCGGATTTCGACTGTCTTGGGGGAAGTCGGGACAGGTTCGAGGTGCACCTCACCAACCTGCTGAATGCCCGTTTTTCACAGGCTTTCCGGGCCACGAAGGTAAGGATCGGCTTTCCCGAATTGGATGGAGAGTTGGTTTGCCGTCTCGACGTCCAGCGATCTCGGACGCCCGTCTATGTGAGCATCGCCGACCATAATGGCACTGTCGCCGAGCGGCTTTTTGTGCGCGCTGGCAACGCGTCGCATGAGATACCGCCAAGCCAAATCGCCACGTTCGTCAAGGAGCACTTCGACTAGAGCACGTTCCGGAAAAGTGGTCCCACTTTTCCGATAAGAACATGGTCCATTTCAAATAGTTAAAGAGCAAAACCCGATGCAATAGGATCGGATTTTGCTCTAGTCGATCGACCAGTGATACTTGACTTCGGGTGCCCGCCGCGCCGCGTGGCTGACGCCCAGGGTCGGCCCGTCATAGGTGTTCGTCGGCAATGTCGGGGCCGTTTTTTCGGGGAGCGGCGCCATCTTTTCGGCGCCGACGACCTCCTGGGCGATGGCCGGGATCGCGCTCAGATCGACGCAGCTCCGCTGCTTGGTTGGAATGCAGGCGCCAAACGCCGCTCCACTCCACAACGCCGCCACGATGATGGACAACCCAATCCGAACCGGCATCCCTGCCCCACCCGCGCGAGAGATGGATAATGTAGCACCGAATATTGCCGGGGGCGAATCATCAATCAGAAGACTTTCCGGCTCCCAGGTAAAAATCAAATATCCACACTCAAGATCGCGCTTAAGACCGCGCTTAAGAATCGAACGCGATATCGCGCCCGCGCCGCATCAAGCTTTCTCCGCCATCGAGGACGATTATATTTCCGGTAGCCGATGGCGACTCGATAATGAAGCGGACCGCGAGAACGATCTCTTCGACGGTGGCGTTGCGGCCGAGCGGTGTTCTGCGCCAGGCGGCCTCGAATTGCTCGGTGCTTTGCTTGCCGCTGGGCAGCATGATCCCGGGCGCAATTCCGCACACCCGAATGCGCGGCGCCAGCGCCAGCGCCAGCATCCGGGTGGCGCCGGCAAGCCCCACCTTGCTGACCGTGTACGACAGAAAATCGGGGTTCAGATTATCGATCTTCTGGTCGAGCATATTGATGATCAGCCCGGTTTCACCGGCGCCGATCGATTCGGCGAAGTATTTCGCGAGGAACAATGGCGCGGCGAGGCCCGGAACGAGATGGTCGTTCCAGCTTTGCCAGCTCAGGCTGCGAAGGTTGTCGTAGACGAACGGGCTGGCGTTGTTGACGAGGCAGGTCAGCTTGCCGCCGGCCTTGGCCAGCGCCGCGTTGGCCCGGCCGACCAGCCCGTCGACCTCGCCGCGCCGCGACAGGTCGGCCTGCAGCGGAAAGCACACCTCGCCGCGTCCGTTGAGCGATGCGGCGAGCGCCGCCGCGTCGGCGGCGGAATTGTGGTAGTGCACCACCACGAGCCACCCGTCCTCAACCAGGCCGCGCGCGATCGCGGCGCCGACGCGACGGGCCGCGCCGGTGACCAGCACGCCCCTGCGGGGCCCCGCCGCGCGCGCCATCGGGGCTAGCCCGCCTCGCCGCGCCGGCGGTATACCTCGATCCCGACGGCGGCGGTGTCGTTGAAGATGTCCGGCTTGACGATCGATACCCGGCACGCGGCCACCGCGGGAATGGCGAAGCACATGGCCACCACCTCCTCGACCAGCGTCTCGAGCAGGTCGACATGGTCGCGGCCCGGCCAGGTCTTGAACACATCGTGGATCTTGTCGTAATCGATGAAGCCCTTGCCCGGCCTGCCAAGGGCGAACATCTCGGCGTTGACGATCAGCCGGCTCGGCCGCTCGGCATGCCGCTCCCACGGATGCAGGCCAACCCGCGCCTCCACGCACACGTCCCGCAAGACCACGCGAATGTAATCCTGCGACCCGTCCCAGATCGGGGCCAATGCCGAAGATGACGGCGGCAGCGCGGATTTCATCGCGCCATCAAGCCGTTCGCGGCCGCGCCGGTCAAGATGCGAGTTGGTATGGTCGATCCGGCCTTAAGCATGCGCAGCGCGCAATACTGATGCGTGTTCACATCATTCACTGTCGCAACGAATCGTTACGACATAGTGTCGTCAATAATACGCCGACGGATCACCTTCAGGTTGACGAAACGGGGTGATCCTGCCAAGTATCCAAGCCTCGATGCGTTCGTTTGAGAACCCCCGATCGCGCAAGGCGTTTCCAATTGGCGGCATGGCCATTCCACAGTTGAATGCCGCCGGGAGTGAGGGCGACGTGTCGATTTATTCCGCACCTTGCGTTGAAGGACCGGCGGGGCGCCGCCGCCCCACGGGCTTGGCTTCCGCGGCCGTTGCCGCAATCGTGTTCGCCGTCGCGGCCGTGTTCGCCGTCGCGGCGCCTGGCGCGTTCGCCGCCGCGGGCAATCGTCCGGTGCCGACGCCAGCCGCGTTCGAATCCCCCGCCGCCAGCCCGGACGGCCTGGCCTCGGACAGCGAGATCAAGACCCGGCTTAACCAGGGCAACAGTTTGACGATCGCCGGCGACCGCCTGCATGTCGCGCTGCTGCGCGCCTTTTACGCCGCGCACGGCAACCTGCCGGTCTGGGACAACCACGCCGAGACGGCGAAGGCGCTGTGGGCCGCGGTGCTGCGCGGCGGCGCACAGGGGCTAGACCCCAACATGTTCCACGCGAGCGCCCTCGCCTACCCTGCCGGCCTGTCGCCGATCGACCGCGAACTGCTGCTGTCCGACGCGTTTCTCGGTTATGCCGACGCGTTGTCGCGCGGCGCCGATCCGGTCGAGATGCGGCCAGGCGACCAGATCCTGTCGCCGGGCGCGGTCGATGTCGTGGCCGCGCTGAACGCCGCGATCGACAGCCCGCAGCCGGGCACGGCGCTGGACGCGCTGGCGCCGGGCAACCCGCAATACCAGCGGCTGCGCGCGGCCTATCAGAAATACCAGGCGATCGCGAAGGCCGGCGGCTGGCCCAAGGTCGAGGCCGCGGGCGCCGACGAGCGCTGCCGCCAGCTCCAGCAGCGGCTTTCCGTCGAGGGATATCTGCCCGCCGGCTACGCCACCGGCAAGTTCGACGAGACGACGACCGCGGCGCTCAAGGCATTCCAGGGCCGCCACGGCATCGAAGCCGACGGCAAGCTCGGTCCGGGCACAGTCGCCGAGCTCAATATCGGCGCCGATGCGCGCGTCCAACAGATCGCGGTCGGGCTCGAGCGGATACGCTGGCTGCCGCACGCGCTGCCCGCGACCCGGGTTCAGGTCAACACCGCGAGCATGCAGCTCGACTATTTCAAGGACGAGCAGCCGGCCTTCAACGGCCGCGTCGTCGTCGGACAGATCGACAAGCAGACGCCGGAATTCGCGGCGACGATCAACAGCCTCCTGTACAATCCGCCGTGGAACGTGCCGACCGACATCGCCGAGAAGGAAATTCTTTCCAAGCTCGACGAAGAGCCCGACTACCTCGAAAGGCACAACATGGTGATGCGCGACAACGGCGGCGTGACCCAGCTTCCCGGCGCCGGCACCGCGCTCGGCCGGCTCAAATTCGAGATGGAGGACCGGTTCGATGTGTACCTCCACGACACGCCGCAGCGTTTTCTGTTCGCCCGCGAGAACCGGCGCCTGAGCCACGGCTGCGTGCGGGTGCAGAACCCGCGCGACCTGGCCTCGCTGTTGAGCGGCGAGCCGGTCGAGGCGATCAACAAGGGCATCGCCACCAGCGCCACGACCCGGCATAGCCTGCCGGCGCCGATCCCGGTCTTCATCACCTATCAGACCGCCTATGTCGGCACCGACGGGCAGCTCCAGTTCCGCCGTGACGCTTATAAGCGCGACGACGCGGTGTGGCGTCACCTGGTTCCGGCGGGACAGACCCCGGTCGCGGGCCAGGATTCGGGGGCTCAACGAAAGGGCTGATCGCCGCCCTATTTCACTCTACCGTTACGGGGAAATGCGGGGAAATTGCCGCACCCGACCGGCAATTCATGTATAGCGGGGTTGTTCTACCCCCCTGGTCGATGCTATGGGCTCCTAGGGCTGATGGGGGGAGAGCCATTGCCATCGAAAAATCTGCTGACCCGGCGACGGGTCATCGGCGCTGGGGCGGTCGCTACCGGTCTTGCGTTCACGCGGACGGCTCCGGCCGTTTCCTTCGCTCCGCGGTCGGTCTCGCTTTACAACACCCACACCGGGGAATGGTTGCGGACGGTCTATTGGGCCGACGGCCACTACATCCGCGACGCGGTCAAGGAGATCAACTGGATCCTCCGCGACCACTACACCAATGAAGTGCGGCCGATGAACGCCGGCGTGCTCGACGTCATCGGCATGCTGCGCCAGCGGCTCGAAAGCAACCGGCCGTTCCAGATCGTCTGCGGCTATCGCACGGCGGCGACCAATGCCCGGCTCTACGAGCACCGCGCCGGCGTGGCGTCCAACAGCTACCACATTCACGGCATGGCGGTTGACCTCCGCGCGGAGGGACGCGACGTGGACCAGGTCTACAACGCGGCGCTCAGCGTGCGTGGCGGCGGCGTCGGCTATTACCCGGAATCGAATTTCGTCCACGTCGATTGCGGACCGATCCGCACCTGGTAGACGCTCCGGCTAGAGCATGTTCCGGAAAAGTGGTCCCACTTTTCCGATAAGAACATGCTCCTTTTCAAACAGTTAAAGAGCAAAACCCGATTCAATAGGATCGGATTTTGCTCTACGGCGCGATCCTGAACCCGGCGAGCCCATCGCGGGCGATTTGGTCCGGCAGATCCAATTCCCACTGCAGATAGGCCCGCATCGCACCGGAATTGCCGTCGTGGCGGTCGTGGTTCCAGAAGGTGAAATCGATCCGCTCGCTGTCGGGTGGCTCGTCGGGGGTGGCCGCGAGCGGCAGACCAGCCGCCTGCCAGGCCCGAACGCCGCCGGCGACGAGCGCGACCGCCGCCTCGGTAAGCACCGCGAGGTCGGCCGCCGCGAGGCTGCCCAGGGCTGGGTCATCGGCGAAGATCACGATGCGGGGTGCGGTCAACACCGATCGCGGCAGCCGGTCCAGACGCGGCCGGATGCTCCACACCGCGCCCGCCGGATGCGCCCCGCGGAATGCCGCGCTCGACCCCAGCACGATCGCCGCCGCCCCCTGCCCGATCAGCCGCGAGGCCTCGCCCGGCGAAACCGACGGCGCCGGTTCGATCGTCGGGGCGGCGCCGGCGTCGGCTTCCAGCGTCCGGCCATCGAACGGTTTGTCGAGCACCACCGCGTCCCAGCCGAGCTGGATCAGCCAATGGGCGGTCATGATCGCGCGGGTCATCCCGTCGTCGATCAGCACCAGCCGGGCGCCACGGGTGGCGACCCAGCGGTCGATGGCCTGGACGAGCTGGCCGCCCGGCGCCGAATCCGAACCGGGCAGATGGCCGGCTGCGAATTCCTCGGGCGTTCGCACATCGAGGAGATGCGTCGTGCGATCCGCCTGGCCATGCCATTGTGCCAGCGTCGCGCGGTCGATGCGCCTGACCCCGAACCGCGCCGCGACCGCCGCTGCCAGCGGCGCCGCCGCGGCCGCGCCGGCGGGGCTGACCGGAGCCACCGTGGCCTGCGTATTGCGTTCGAGCTCCAGTCCGTTGAGGCGCCAGCCCTGGGTTCCGCCCTGCAATGAGACGATTTTGTTCGGCACCCCGGCATTGATCAGCGACTGCGCGCCGATGATGCTGCGCGTGCGGCCGGCGCAGGAGACGACGACCAGCGTCTCGGGGTCCGGCACCAGATCGGCGAAGCGATAGACCAGCTCGGCCCCCGGGCAGGTCTCAGCGCCGGGCACATGAAAGCGGTTGAACTCTTCGACCGTACGGCTGTCGAGTAACTTGAGGTTGGTGCCGCTGCGCTGCAGCTCGGCAAGGTCCGCGGCGGTGACGTGCGGCGTGTGGCTGCCGATCTCGACGAGCTCGGCAAAGGCCTTGCTTGGCACGTTGCTGCTCGGGAACAGCGGATATTCCGCCGCCCACGCCGCGACCCCGCCGCCGAGGATACAGACCGCGCCATAGCCCAGCGCCTCCAAACGCCGCGCCGCCCGGGCCGCGACCCCGTCGTCGCCGTCGACCAGCACCAGCCGGCACGACCGCCGCGGCGCCAGCCGTCCGATGTCGAGCTCCAGCCGGCTGTACGGCAGGTTGACCGCGAGCAGCGGATGCCCGCCGCAATGCTCGCCCTCCTCGCGCAGGTCAATGAGCGCGACCTCGCCGCGGTCGCCAAGCCATTGCCGCAGGGTTGCGACATCGATCGTCTTCATGGGTGCGCCCCTTTTCCAACTGCCGGCATTCTTACCGCCGGCGCGGAAAAGCAAAAGGGCTCAGGGCTCCGCGCCGACCCGCGTCTCGTCGACAAAGCGCTCGGTCGCCGCGTCGATCGCCCGCCCGGCGCGGCCACGCGGCGCGTGGATATAGAGGGATCGACCGCTGGCCGCGCCGTCGCGCGGTGGCGGCAGCGGGATCTCGTAGGTGGTCGGGCGGGCATGGTCGGCCAGCAGCAGCTCGGGCCGGTAGACCCGGTTGAGGCTCATCATGCTGCGAAAGAAATTGGTCTGCCCGCGCAACGCCAGCCGCAGGGCCAAGCCGCCGGCCTGGGCGATCGTGTGCCAGCCGAGATGCCGCGCATAGATCGCGCGCTGGGTCGTCACCAGCTCGTCGTAGAACTCGGCGAGCGGCAACCGGGTCGGCAGCACGGCGTGCTGGATGTCGAACAGCCGGTAATCGCGGGTCGCGAGGCGCCGCTCCTCGCTGAGCCAGCTTTCGGTGCCGGGGTACGGCGTGTTGACGCTGATGTTGACGATCTCGGGCTGATCGAGGCACCAGTCGCGCACGACGCGGAACCGCTCGTGGTCCCAATCGGGGTCGGCGATCAGGTTGATCGCGATGTGGACGCCGAGCGAGCGGGCGAATTCGAGCGCCTCGAAATTGCGGCCGAGCGGCACGCGCTTGCGGTATTTGGCTAGCCCCTCCTCGTCGATCGCCTCGAGCCCGAGAAACATGTACGAGACCCCGAGCCGCTTCCACAGCCGGAACACCTCGCGGTTGCGCAGCAGCACGTCGCCGCGGGTTTCGAGGTAATAGCGCTTGTCGATCCCGGCGCGGGCGATCGCCTCGCCCAGCTCCATGCCCTGCCGCTCGTGGATAAAGGCGACATCGTCGACGATGAACACGCCGGGCTCGCGGATCGCGCGCAAATCCTCGACCACGCGCTCGGGACTGACCAGCCGGTACGAGCGGCCGTAAAACGTCCACGCGCTGCAAAACGAGCAATCCCACGGGCAGCCCCGCGAGAACTCGATCGACGCGCAGGGGTCGAGCACGCCGAGGAAATATTTGCGGCGGTGGCGCAGCAGGTCGCGCGCCGGCAACAGATCGTCGAGCGACTCGACAAAGCTCGGCGCCGGCCCGTGGCGATCGGCCGTCACCGCGCCGGGGACGGCGCCCAGGTCGCCGCCGGCCTCGATCGCCGCGAGCAGCGCGGGCACCGCCGCCTCGCCTTCGCCGCGGATGACGCAATCGATGGCCCCGTCGCCATGCGCGATCAGCGCGTCGTCCACAAACGAGGCGCTGTGGCCGCCGACACAGATGACCGTGCCGGGCAGCACGGCCTTCGCCGCCTTGGCCAGGTCGACGATCTCTGGAACATTCGCCAGGTAGTTGCCGGAAAAGAGGATCGCATCGGGCCGCCAGCGCCGCACCCGACGCAGGAACGCCGCATGGCTCTCGACCTGCAGATCGATCAGCGCGACCTCGTGCCCAAGCTGCCGCACGGCCGCGGCGACCAGCTCGAGCCCGAGCGGTTCCAGCCGCAGAAAGATCCGCGTGTACATCAGCGGCCCCGGGTGTACCCCGAGCACACGCATTGCCATCTCCTCTCGTCGGCCGACCCCCGTCGGTCAACGAGAGTTCTGCACTAAAGTTTCAACAACCGCTTTGCATTGCCGCTGAGTATCTTGGCCTTGTCGTCGACCGAGAACGGAATCCGCTCGGCCCAGGACGTGCCGGGCGGGTTCTCGACAAACGGGTAGTCGACCGAGAACAGCACGCGGTCGATCCCGATCTCCTGCACGCAATGGATCAGGGCGGGGTCGGAGAAGAAGCCGCTGGTCGTCACCCAGAAATGCTCGGTGAACACGTCGCGGAACCAGGTTGGGCCGCGGCCGTCGCGGGCAAACCCCATGTTGATCCGCCACAGATAAAGCGGGATGCCCTCGCCGAGATGGCCGAGGATGATCTTCAGCCCTGGATACTTGTCGAACACCCCGCTCAGCACGAGCCGCACCCCCTGGGTCGCGGTCTCGACGGTAAAGCCCCAGGCGGCGCGCAGCAGGGTGGGGAATTTCTCGACGTAATCCTTGTAATAGACCTCGATCACCCGCGGGTCGGGGATCGAGGGGTGCAGGTAAAGCGGCACGTCGAGCGCCGCGGCCCGCTCGAAGATCGGCCAGAATTGCGGATCGTCGAGAAAGAGGCCGTTGGTGAGGCCGTGGACCATCGCGCCCTTGAAGCCGAGCTTGGTGACCGTGCGCTCGAGCTCGTCGGCGGCGGCCTTGGGGTTGGCGGTCGGCAGCGCGCCGAACGCGGCGAAGCGGTCGGGATGGGCCTGAACCGTCTCGTGCAACCGGTCGTTGGCGGCGCGCGCCAGCGCCGGCCCGGTCTCGGCGTCGACCTGCTGCAACGACGGCGCCGCGTGCGACAGCACCTGCACGTCGATCCCGGCCTCGTCCATCTCCTTGATGCGCAGATCGGCGACGTCGTAAAGCCGCTGGTGGAGCTGGCGTATCCCGGCGGCGTCGCGCGCCGGCACCGCGTTCATCCCCTTGAACTGCGCCGCCACCTCGGAATCGAGATAATGCTCTTCGAGGGCAATCACTTGCGGCTTTGTCGGCATCGCCGTCCTCCCATGCTGGTCGGGCGGATTTCTAACAGGCCGCCGAGGGCCTGTCATGGGCGGCGGCTACGTCCCCTCGGGCCGGTCGACCAGCGCCGCCGGCGCGCGGCCGAGACGGCGGTTCGCCTCCTCGTGGATGACCCGCGACAGCTCGGGCTGGTGGCTCAGCAGCTCGCGGAAATCGACGATGTCGAGCGACAGCAGCGTGCAGGTGCGGGCGGCGAGAACGCTGGCGTTGCGCGGGTCGCCGGTCAACAACGCCGCCTCGCCGAAAAACGTGCCCGGCCCGAGCCGCACCGGCGCCGGCTGGATCTCGATCTCGACCTCGCCGTCGACGACGAAATACATGCAGTCGCCGGATTCGCCGCGCCGCATGATGACCGCACCCGCCTGGTATTCGCGCGGCCGCAACGCCCGCGCGACCTCGGCGATCACCGGTGCGCCGAGCTCGTGGAAAAACGGCACCTTGGCGACCAGGTCCCAGGTGCGCAGAAACTCGCTCCGCCGCGTCTCGTCGGCATAGCCGCTCGCGAGGATGCCGGCCCACAATGCGAAGACCAGGATGCCGCTCATCATCACCATCCCGGCGAGCATCCGGCCGGGCAAGGTTTGCGGCACGACATCGCCGTAGCCGGTCGTGGTCAGCGTCACGATCGCCCACCACAGCGATTTCGGGATCGAGCCGAACCCGACCGGGTCGCTGTGGCGCTCGAACAGGTATTCGAGGCTCGACGCGGCAAGCAGCACCATGACAAACCCCAGCAGCACCGACAGCAGCGCCGGCCGCGCGTTGGCGAACACGCGCCCCATGATGCCGAGCCCCGGCGTGTAGCGGATGTATTTGAAGATCCAGACAAAGCTGAACAGGCGCGCGTCATGCGTCCCGGCCAGATCGACGATGCCCGGCAAGGCGCCGAGCAGGTCGAAGATGCCCATGAACGACACGAGCCAGGCGAGCCGCGCCCGCGTGTCGCCGCGATGCGCGCCGCCCGGCGCCTCCGGGGCGACAATCAGGCGCAGGATGAACTCAGCCGCGAAAAACGCCGCGATCGCCAGGAACACGATGTCGAGCGCCCAATCGAAATCCTCCCGGATCGCCGGCACCGTCGTCGCGGCGGTGACCATGATCCCGGCCGCCACGAGCGCATGGTGGACGACACGAAACGCCTCGGCGCTCGCCTGCCGCTCGCTCGCATTCAGCACCCGGTACAGGCCTTTGCGGGTCATCGCGGCATTGTAAGAGATTGAGCCCCCTGATCGAAATAGCGGCGCGCCGTTCGCGGAAAACGGTGCTCCGCCCGGCTGTATTTCCGCTCGCCGGCAAATCCTGCTATTAGACAGCGCTTCACGGCAACTTTCCCGCATCGCAGCGTGTCGTTCCTGCCCAACTCCCGACGCGCCCTGCTGACCTTCGCGCATGATGTCGCGATGGCGGCGATCGCGTTTGCGATCGCGCTTTACCTGCGCATCGGCGACGAATTTTTCGGTTACGAGCCGCACCTGACGCTGAGCTACGGCGTCGGCTTTACCGCGATCGCGGCGGTCGTGTTCCTGACCACCGGGCTTTACCGCGGCATCTGGCGCTACGCCTCGCTGCCGGATTTGTTCAACATCGTCCGCGCGGTGACGCTGACCGTGCTGATTTTCCTGCCGGTGATGTTCGTCTTCACCCGGCTGGAGCGGCTGCCGCGCTCGACGCTGCCGATCGACTGGCTGGTGCTGATCGCGCTGTTGGGGGGCCCCCGCCTCGGCTATCGCCTGTTCAAGGATCGCGGGCTCGACCACATCATCGAGCACGGTCGGACGCGCGCCGTGCCGGTCCTCTTGATCAGCGCGCGCGAGGGCGCCGACACGTTCATCCGCGAGACAATGCGCGACCCCGATGTCGTCTATCGCGTCGTCGGGGTCGTCGCCGACACCGAATCGCGGGTCGGGCGTGAGATTTACGGCGTGCCGGTGCTCGGCACGATCGACACGCTCGAAGCGGTCGTCGAACGGCTCGACCGGCGGGGCCAGCGGCCCCAGCGGCTCGTCGTCACCGGGCAGGGAATCGAGGCCGGCGAGATCAATCGCCTGCTCGACCGCGCCAGCGCGCTGGCGATCCCGCTCGCGCGTCTGCCGCGCCCGACCGAGCTGCGCCAGGACCTCGGCACCGGTAGAGGATCGATCGAGCCGATCGCGCTCGAAGACCTGCTGGGGCGCCCGCAGGCAGTGCTCGACCGCACCGCGATGGCCCGCCTCGTCGAGGGGCGGCGGATTCTCGTCACCGGCGCGGGCGGCACGATCGGGTCGGAGCTGTCGCGCCAGATCGCGGCGCTGCGCCCGGCCGGGCTCACCCTCTTCGACAACGGCGAGTTCGGCCTTTACGCGATCGACGGCGAACTGCGGGAACTTTGGCCCGATCTCGCGATCCGCCCGCTGCTCGGCGATGTGCGCGAGCGCGCCCGAATCGAAGCCGTGATCGCCGCGGAGGCGCCGCAGATCGTCTTCCACGCCGCCGCGCTGAAGCACGTTCCGATGGTCGAGGCGAACCCGCTCGAAGGGCTCCTCACCAACGTCGTCGGCACCCGCAACGTCGCCGAGGCCGCGCGCACCAATTCCGTGCCGCTGGTGGTGATGATCTCGACCGACAAGGCGGTGAACCCTACGAGCGTCATGGGCGCGGCCAAGCGGCTCGCCGAAAGCTTTTGCCAGGCGCTCGACCTCGACGAGGCGCGGCGGCACGGCAACGGGACGCGCTTTGTCACGGTGCGGTTCGGCAACGTGCTCGGCTCGACCGGGTCGGTGGTGCCGCTCTTCACCCGCCAGCTCTCCGCCGGCGGCCCGCTGACCGTGACCGATCCCGAGGTCAGCCGCTTTTTCATGACCGTGCGCGAGGCGGTCGAGCTGGTGCTCGAAGCCTCGGCAGCGGAAATGGCCGAGGCGCGCGGCAAGATCGTCGTGCTCGACATGGGCGAGCCGGTCAGGATCGTGGACCTCGCGCGCCAGATGATCCGCCTCGCCGGGCTGCGTCCCGACCACGACATCCAGATCACCTTCACCGGATTGCGCCCCGGCGAAAAGCTGCATGAGGAACTCTTTCACAACGCCGAGGCGCCGGTGCCGACACAAAACCCCTCGCTCCGCCTCGCCGCCCCGCGCACCGCCGACTATGCCGTCATCGCCCGTTCGATCGACGAGTTGGAACGGGAGATCCGGGCGGGCGACACGCACCGCGCCCTCGCGCTGTTGCAGCGGCTGGTGCCCGAATACCGCCGCGACGAAGCCGCGGCGACACCGGCTAGAGCGGCTCGCTGATGCTGGACCGCGGGCGTCCCGCCCGCTCTTTTCTGGCGGGTGCGGGCGGGACGCCCGCGGTCCAGTGGGACGCACTTTCGTGAGCGATCCCCCGGCTGTCACCGGCGCGCATCAGCCTGTCCGCACGATCTTCGGCGCATTGATGCTGGTCATGCTGCTAGCCTCGCTCGACCAGACGATCGTCTCGACCGCGCTGCCGACGATCGTCGGCGAGTTTGGCGAATTGGCCCATCTGTCGTGGATCGTCACCGCCTATCTGCTGGCGACGACGGTGGTGACGCCGCTGTACGGCAAGCTGGGCGACCTTTTCGGCCGCAAGATCGTGCTGCAATCGGCGATCCTCATTTTCCTCCTCGGCTCGGCGCTGTGCGGGCTCAGCCAGTCGATGGGGCAGCTTATCGCCTTCCGCGCGGTGCAAGGGCTCGGCGGCGGCGGCCTCATCGTCACGACCAGCGCCGCGATCGGCGACATCATCCCGCCGCGCGATCGCGCCCGATACCAAGGGCTGTTCGGCGCCGTGTGGGGTCTGTCGACGATTCTCGGACCGCTGATCGGCGGTTTTTTTGTCGAGCACGTAAGCTGGCGCTGGATCTTCTACATCAACCTGCCGCTCGGCTTCCTCGTCGTCGCCGTGATCGGCTGGGCCTTCACGGCGCCGGCGCCGAGCCGGCGGCCGCGCATCGACGTCGCCGGCGCCGCGCTTCTCGCCGTCGCGCTGACCGCGCTCATTCTGCTGGCGAGCCTCGGCGGCCATGCGCTGGCGTGGCAATCGCCCGCCGCGCTCGGCCTCGCCGCCGCCTTTCTCGCCGGCCTCGCCGGGTTTGTCGCGGTCGAACGCACCACCGCTGAGCCGATCCTGCCGCTGGGCTTGTTCCGCAACCGCGTCTTTTCGATCGCCTGCGCGGTCGGGTTCATCGTCGGTTTGTCGATGTTCGGCTCGATCACCTTCATGCCGCTCTACCTGCAAATCGTGAAGGGCATCAGCCCGACCCAGGCCGGGATGGCGCTGGCGCCGATGATGGCGGGAATGCTGGTGTCCTCGATCGCGACCGGGCGGATCATCCAGCGGATCGGCCGCTACCGCCCGTTCCCGATCATCGGAACGGCGCTGATGACGATCGGCCTGGCGCTGCTGGCGACGCTCAAGCTCGGCACCGCGGTTCCCGTTGCCTGCGGGTTCGTGATGCTGCTCGGGTTCGGGATGGGCCTCGTCATGCAGGTGCTGGTCCTGGCGGTACAGAACGCGGTCGAGCATCGCCATCTCGGCGTCGGGACCTCGGGCGCGACATTGTTCCGCACGATCGGCGGCACGGTCGGCGTGTCGGTCTTCGGCGCGATCTTCACCGCCACGCTGACGAGCGGCCTCGCCGGCCTGCTGCCCGCCGGCTCGCCGATTCCCACGGCCACCGCCCCGGCGGCGATCCAGGCCTTGCCGGCCGCGGAGCGCACGATCTATTTGCAAGCCTTTACCGCGGCATTGCACCCGGTCTTCCTCTACGCCGCCGCGATCGCCGCTATCGGGTTCATCCTCACCTGGTTCCTCAAAAGCCTGCCGCTGCGCGGCGGCGCACCGGTCAAACCAAAGCGCTAGGCCATCATCCGCTCCAGCGTCTCCACCGTGTCGGCCTCGCGGAACGGCTTGTCCCAGCGGATGCGGTGGACGCGGGGGAAGCGCATCGCGACCCCGGATTTGTGGCGGGTCGAGCGATGGACGCTGTCGAACGCGATCTCCAGCACCAAGGCCGGCGTCACCTCGCGCACCGGGCCGTAGCGGTTGACCGTGTTGTCGCGCACCCATTTGTCGAGCCGGCGCAACTCCTCGTCGGTAAAGCCGGAATAGGCCTTGCCGACCGGCACCAGCGCGTCGCCACGCCAGGCGCCGAAGGTATAGTCGGAATAGAACGACGAGCGCTTGCCGTGCCCGCGCTGCGCGTACATCAGCACGGTGTCGAGCGTCAGCGCCCCGCGCTTCCACTTGAACCACGGCCCCTTCGGCCGGCCCGACACGTAAGCCGAGTCGCGCCGTTTCAGCATCAGCCCCTCGATGCCGTTGGCGCGGGCGTTCTCGCGCAATTCCCTGAGCGCGCCCCAGGACGAAAACGGCACCAGCGGCGACAGGTCGAGGCGGTCGCGCGGCGCGTTGCCGTACCACGCCTCCAGCCGATAGCGCCGCTCGGACAGCGGCAACGCCCGCAAATCGTCGCCGCGCAGCCGCAGCACATCGTAGAGCCGCACCGCCGCCGGGAAATCGGTCAGCATCTTCGGGGTCGGGGTCTTTCGGTTGAGGCGTTGCTGAAGGTCGTTGAACGGCGCGACCTCGCCGTCGCGGACCACCAAAAGCTCGCCGTCGAGCGTCGCCTCGTCCGGCATCGCCGCGAGGACATCGGGAAAGGCCGGGCCGATATCGTCGCCCGACCGCGAATAAAGCCGCCGCTCGCCACCGCGCGAGACGAGCTGCACACGGATGCCGTCCCATTTCCACTCGGCGAAATACGCCGCCGGATCGAGCGCTTCGAGGTTATCTTCCTCAAGCGGCTGGGACAGCATCAGAGGCGTGAAATTCGGCAGCTCGCCAATCTCCGGCCGCGCCTGCTTGCCGTCGAGCCAGGCGAAAAGCGCCAGATAGGGCGGGGCGAGCCCGTGCCACACCTCCTCGATCGCCCCGATCTCGACCGCCGCCCATTGCGCGAGCGCGGTCTTGGCGAGCCGCGCCGACACCCCGATCCTGAGCGCCCCCGTCACCAGCTTCAGGAGGGCCCAGCGCCCGGTCGCGTCGAGCCGGTCGAGCCAACCCGCGAGATGCGCGCCCACTTCGGCGCGGGTGGCGAGTTGGAGGGTGGAGACGATTTCGGAGAGGCTGAGCGTGCCTGCGTCGCTACGCTCCGCGCCCTCACCCGTCTCGCTACGCGAGCCACCCTCTCCCGCGATGCGGGCGAGGGAATTCTCGACTACTTCCCTCGCCCGCATTGCGGGAGAGGGTGCCCGAAGGGCGGGTGAGGGTAGCGAGCGAAGCGAGCCCGGCGGCCAGATCAGCGCCACGGTCTCGGCCAAATCCCCGACAAAATCGTAGGACCAGCCGAACAGCTCGGGATCGACCCGCGACATCGCCAGCGCCCGCACCTGGCTGGGCTTGGCCTCGGCAAAGACCAATTCTCCGGTCAGCGCCGCCAGCGCCCAGCCTCGCTCGGGATCGGGCACGGTCGCGAAGTATTCCTCCATCAGCCGCAATTTGCCGTTGCGCGACGGGGTGAACAGCAGGGCATCGATCAGGGCGGCGAAGCGGTTCATTTGGTTCGAAGGTAATTGAGCGGTCGCGATCCATCCATGAGTATGGGCGGCATGAGCGAAAACGCACCCGCCGCCCGCCCATCCCAGACCCGGCTCAAGCTGCCGTTCTTTTACGGCTGGCTCCTCGTCGGCGTCGCCTTTGTGACGATGGCGGTCGGCGTCAACGCCCGCACCGCGTTCTCCCTGCTGTTTCCGCCGATCCTCAATGAGTTCGGCTGGGATCGGGGCGTCACCGCCGGGGCGTTTTCGTTCGGGTTCCTGCTGTCGGCGCTGGTCGCGCCGACGATCGGGCGGCTGATGGACCGGCGCGGGCCGCTGATCGTGGTGGAGATCGGCGTCGTCACGATGGGGGTCGGCCTGTTGCTCGCGACCTGGATCCAGACGCCGTGGCAGCTCTATCTGACGCTCGGCGCGCTGGTCGGCGGCGGGGTCAACTGCATGGCCTATACGGCGCAGTCGATCTACCTGCTGAACTGGTTCGTGCATTGGCGAGGCCTCGCGATCAGCATCGCGTTCTCCGGCGTCGGGCTCGGCTCGATCACGATCCTGCCGTGGCTGCAATCGCGCATCGTGACCGACGGCTGGCGCAGCGGGTGCTGGATGCTCGGCATCCTGGTGCTGGCGCTGCTCGGCCCGATCAACCTCTTGCTCAAGCACCGGCCCGAGGATATCGGCCTCGAACCCGACGGCCACCGCACCACCACCGCCGCTCCCCGCCCCAGCAACGTCATCGACCCCGCCTGGGCCGCGATCGACTGGACGCTCCGCCGGGCGCTCGGCACCGCGCGGTTCTGGTGGATCGCCATCGCCTATTTCGGCGCGCTGTTCTCGTGGTACGCGGTGCAGGTGCACCAGACCAAATACCTGACCGAGATCGGCTTTTCGGCGACCGACGCGGCGTGGGCGCTGGGGCTCGTCAGCCTCGTCGCGATCCCGGGACAGATCGCGCTCGGCCACCTGTCGGACCGGATCGGCCGCGAATGGGTGTGGACGATCGGGAATGGCGGGTTTGTCATCTGCTGTTTCGCGCTGATCCTGCTCGCGGCGCACCCGAACGCCGCGCTGCTCTGGGTCATGGTGGTCGCGCAGGGGACGCTCGGCTACGCGCTGACTTCGGTGATGGGGCCGATCCCGAACGAGATTTTCGCCGGCAAGCATTACGGTTCGATCTTTGGCACGGTGATGCTGTCGGCGATCCTCGGCGGCGCGGCGGGGCCATGGGCGGCCGGCGTGCTGCACGATCTGACCGGAAGCTACGGCGCGGCGTTCTGGATCTCGATCGGCTGCAACACCGTGTCGGCCGCCGCGATCTGGCGCGCCTCGCCCGGCAAGGTCAGGGCCGTCGCCGGGCGGATGCACCTCGTCCCCGCCGCTCACTCCTCGTCGTCGTAGCCGACGAGCGCGAGCGGGCGCGCCTTGAGACCCTTGGTCCCGGCGTAGTGAACCAATGCCTCTTCGTTGCCGTGCGTGACCCAGATTTCCTCGGCGCCGAGCCCGGTGATGGTCTCGGTCAGCTCGTCCCAATCGGCATGGTCGGAGATGACGAGCGGCAATTCGACGCCGCGCGCCTTGGCCCGCTGCTTGACCCGCATCCAGCCCGACGCCATCGCCACGACCGGGTCGGGCAGCCGCCGCGACCAGCGGTCGGCGATCGCCGAGGGCGGCGCCAGAACGATCTGCCCCTTGAGCGCGTCGCGCTCGGCCCCCGCCACCGGTGCGACCGGCCCCAGCACGACGCCGAGGCTTTCGTACAGATCGATGAGCCCCGCCAGCGCCCCATGGATGTAAAGCGGCGCGTCCCACCCCGCCTCGCGCAGCAGCGCCATCACCCGCTGGCACTTGCCGAGCGCATAGACGCCGATGACGTGGCAGCGGTCGGGATAGAGCGACACCGAATGCAGCAGCCGCGCGATCTCATCCCGATCCGGGGGGTGGCGGAAGACGGGGAGGCCGAACGTCGCCTCGGTCACGAAGACGTCGCAAGGTTGCGGCTCGAAACCGGCGCAGGTCGGGTCGCGCCGGCGCTTGTAGTCGCCCGAGACGACGACGCGGCTGCCGCGATGCTCAAGCACGATCTGCGCGCTGCCGAGCACATGCCCCGCCGGCACCAGCGTCACCGCCACCTCGCCGATCGTCACCCGCTCGCCGTAAGCCGCCGCCTGCAACTCGCCGCCGGCATTTTCGGGATAGCGCTGGCGCATGATCGCGAGCGTGCCGTCGGTCGCCAGCACCGCGCCATGGCCGGGACGGGCATGGTCGGCGTGACCATGGCTGATCACCGCGCGCGGCACCGCGCGGGTGGGATCGATGTGGAACCCGCCCGGCTCGCAATAGAGCCCGGCGGGGGTCGTGCGGACCCAGCTTTCAGCCTTCATGGTCCTAATATGCCACGTCAATCGCCCGCGGCGGAAAGCGGCCGCGCGACCGCCTCCAGCGGCTGGCGCTCGGCGTCGATGCCAAACACCAGCGCCACGATCGCCGCGCCGATCATCAGCAGCGCGCCGATCAGATAGCCGAGAAACACCTCGCCGCGCTGTCCCGACGCGACGAGCGACCCGAACAGGAACGGTGATATGACCCCGCCGCAGGCCGTGCCGACCGCGTAGAAGAACGCGATCGCCAGCGCCCGCGCCTCCAGCGGAAAGCTCTCGCCGACGGTCAGGTAGGCGGCGCTCGCCGCGGCCGAGGCGAAAAAGAAGATTGCCGTCCAGCACGCGGTCAGCCCCGCCGCGCTGACCATGTCGAGCCGGAAGAGCTCGCCGACGACAGCCAGCATCACCCCGGACAGCGTATAGGTCAGCGCGATCATCCGCCGCCGGCCGATCGTGTCGAACAGCGGCCCGAGCAGCAGCGGGCCGAGAAAATTCCCGGCCGCGAAGGGCAGCACGTACCAGCCGATATCCTCGGGCGGCACCTCATAGAACCGCTTCAGCACCAGCGCGTAGGAAAAAAAGATCGCGTTGTAGAAAAACGCCTGCGCCCCCATCAGCACGAGGCCGAGAAAGACCCGGCGCGGGTACTCGCGCAGGATCGCCGCGATCATCCCGATCGTCGACAAATGCGACACCGGCACCAGCCGCAACCCGCCGGCGGCGTTTGACGGGGCGGCCGCGCCGACGCGCCGCTCGATATCCTCCATGATCGCGTTGGCCTCGTCGATGCGGCCGTGGATCATCAGCCAGCGCGGGCTTTCGGGCACAAAACGGCGCAGCGCCAGGATGCCGAGCCCGAGCACGGCGCCGATCCCGAATGCCGCGCGCCAGCCGAGGTCGGCGGGCAAGACGCCGGGCTTGAGGAACACCACCGCGCCCACCGCGCCCAGCGCCGCGCCGACCCAGAAGCTGCCGTTGACGCCGAGATCGACGCGCCCCCGAAACCGCGCCGGCACGAATTCCTGGATCGCCGAGTTGATCGCCGCGTATTCGCCGCCGATCCCAGCCCCGGTCAGAAAGCGGAAGGCCAGAAAGCTGCCGAGGTCCCACGACGCCGCGGTCAGCGCCGTCGCGACGAGATAGAGGCCGAGCGTGACCATGAACAGCTTCTTCCGCCCGAGCCGGTCGGTCAGGTAGCCGAAGAACAGCGCGCCCAACACCGCCCCGGCCAGGTAGGCGCTGCCCAACAGCCCGACCTCCTCGGCGCTGAAATGCAGCAGAGGGCTCGCCTGCAGCGCGCCGGCGATCGACCCCGCCACGGTCACTTCGAGCCCGTCGAGTATCCAAGTGATGCCGAGTGCGGTGATGACGAGGGTGTGGAAACGCGTCCAGGGGAGGCGGTCGAGACGGGCGGGGATGTCGGTCTCGACCGCGGAATGGGGATCGCTCATGCCCGGATAACGTTATCGATCGAGTCTCGGCACCGTCCGGTTGCGTACCGGGCGGACAATCAGCATGGCTGCTCTGCGGGGGTCGATGGTTCGCAAGCTCGTTTTTGCTTTCGTGTTCTGCGCCGCGGCGCTGTGTGGTGGGGTTGGCTTTGCCCAAGCGCCGACCCCCGCCGCACCGGCGAACGCCACCACCCCGGCCGACGCGCAGCAGGCGCTCGACACCTTGCAGGACCCGAAAAAGCTGGCGGCGCTGATCCGGACGCTGCAGACGATCGTCAAGGCGAACGGCGCCAACCCCGCCGCGACGCCGGCACCCACGAAACCCGCGGCGACCGCCCCGGCGCTCGAACTCGCGCCGAACAGCCTCGGCGCGCAGCTCCTGCCGCAGGTGACGGGCTGGACCGGGCGCATCGCCGGCGCGGCGGCGGAAACCGCCTCCGAGATGAGTCAGGTGCCGCTGCTGTCGCGGGCGCTGCTACGCCGGGCGGAGAACCCGGCGGTGCGCGAGGCGGTGGCCGACGCGGCGTGGCGTATTCTCGCCGCGCTCGCCTGCGCGGGGCTCGTCGAGATCATCGCGCGGTGGATTTTGCGGCGACCGCGCAAATCGTTGGAGGCGCGCGCGCCGGGGCCCGACCGATCGCGCAACGCGTGGGAAACCTCGCGCCGGCTGCCCTATGCGGTGGCGCGGCTGATACTGTGGCTGATCCCGATCGTCGTCTTTGTCGGCATCGGCAACCTCGCCGCCGGGATCGTCGGCGGCGACGGGCAGGCACCGCTGGTGACGGTCGCCGTCGTCAATGCGTATGCGATCGGCCAAGGCATCCTCTACGGCGTGCGCATGCTGTTCTCGCCGGGGATGGCGCGGCTCAGGCTGCTGCCGATCCACGACGGCGGTGCGGCGCTTCTGATGGTTTGGTTGAGGCGCATCACGATCGCCGCCGTCCTCGGGAGCGGGCTCGCCGAGATCGTGCTCGTCACCGGATTGCCGACACGAATTCACGACGCGCTTATCCGCATGACCGCGCTCGTCGTCGCGATCCTGTTCGTCGCGCTGGCGGTTCAGTGCCGCCAGCCGGTCGCCCGGCGCATCGCCGGTGGCGACGAACGCGCCGGCGAGGTCGCCGAATGGCGATTGTGGCTCGCCGGAAGCTGGCAGTATTTCGCGATCGCGGCGATCGTGGCCGGATGGCTGGTCACGGTCGGCGGGATCAATCATCGGCTCGACACGCTCGATTTCCTGCTCGGCACGATCGGCGTGCTGGTCGCGGCGCGGCTGTTGGCGATCGTCGCGCTCGGCGCCCTTACCCGCGCGATGCCGGCCACCGCCCAGCGGCCCGGCATCGCCACCCACGCCGCGCGCTATCACCGCACGATCCGCATCGCGATCATCTCGGTGATCACCGCCTGCGCCGCGATCCTGCTGCTGCAGATCTGGGGCACCAACGCGCTCGCCTGGTTCGCGCCCGGCAAGGTCGGCCAGCACCTGCTCTCGGCTCTGGTCACGATCGCGCTCGCCGCGGCGTTTGCGATCGTCGTGTGGGAAAGCGTCAACGCCGCGCTCGACCGCGAGGTCACCCGGCTGCAGCGTTTCGAGCCGACCCGCTCCGTGCGGCTGCGCACCTTGCTGCCGGTGGCGCGCACGGCGCTGCTGATCGTCATCGTGGTCGTCATCGGCGCGACCGCACTCAGCGAGATCGGCGTCAACATCGCGCCGCTCCTCGCCGGCGCCGGGATCATCGGGATCGCCGTCGGTTTCGGCTCGCAGACCCTCGTCCACGACATCATCACCGGCATGTTCATCCTGATCGAGAACACGATCCAGGTCGGCGACGGGGTCACCGTGGCGGGGCTCACCGGCAAGGTCGAGGAGCTGTCGATCCGCACCTTGCGCCTGCGCGCGGCCGACGGGGCGCTGCACGTGATCCCGTTCAGCTCGGTCGTGACCATCACCAACACCAATCGCGGCATCGGCAACGCCACCGTGTCGATCGCGATCGCGCCCGACCAGGATGTCGACCGCGCCGCCGCCGCGCTGACCGAGATCGGCGAGGAACTGCGCCACGACCAGAGTTTCGCCCCGATGATCCTCGGCGATTTCGACCTCTACGGCGTCGACTCGATCACCGCGACCGCGGTGACGATCACCGGCAAGATTCCCTGCACGTCCTCGGGCCGCCTGCCGGTCCAGCGCGAGTTCAACCGACGCATGCTCCAGCGCTTCGCGAAAGAGCACATAACCCTCGCCGCCTAGTGCCGATTCGTTCCCCTGAACGAAGGGAGATTCTAGTAGGCTGGCGCGCCCGCTTGTCGATATGTTGGTGGGCGACCGGGTGCGCTTCCGCAAAAGCGGGAATTCGCGCATCGGGCGAGTTAGCGATTCGTTCCGGGTACCGGCGGAGGCATCATGGCGCGGGCAGATTCGAGTAACGGGGCGCGGGTCGCCGCCTATATCGCCGCCGCGCCGGGGCGCAACCTGCCCTCCGAGATCGAGGATGCGGCGCGGCTTTGCCTCGCCGACTGGCTCGGCTGCGCGATCGGTGCGGGCGACGAGCCGGCCGGGCGCGTCGTGCGCGAGACCGCCGCCGGGTGGAAGAGCGGCGGCGGCGCGACGGTGCTTTATGGCGGCCACGCGGCGGCGCCGTTTGCCGCGCTCGCCAACGGCACGCTCGCGCATTGCCTCGATTTCGACGACACCCATATCGGCGCCGTGACCCATACGAGCGCCCCGGTCTGGGCCGCCACCTTGGCCCTGGGCGAGGAGCTGGGCGCCGACGAGCCGTCGATGCTGCGCGCCTACGTCGCCGGGTTCGAGACCGCGAGCCGGCTGGGCCGCGGGCTCGGCGAGGTGGTGACCGCGCGCGGGTTTCACGGCACCGGCGTGTTCGGCCGGCTCGGCGCCGCCGCCGCGTCGGCGGCGCTGCTGCGGCTCGACGAGGACCGGGCGCTGCACGCGATGGGCGCCGCGGCGACCCAGGCCGGCGGGCTCACCGCCTCGTTCGGCACGATGGCGAAGCCGTTCCATGCCGGCAAGGCGGCGATGGACGGCGTGATTGCGGCCCAGCTCGCCGCGCAGGGCCTCGCCGCCGCGACCGGCCTTCTGGAACCCGGCGGCGGGCTCGACAACGTCTTTGTCCAGGACGGCTCGGCACGGCTCGCCCCTAGCGACTTCACCGGGTGGGAGATCCTCAACAACAGCTTCAAGCCCTACGCCGCCTGCCACCTGACCCACCCGGCGGTCGACGCCGCGCGCGAGATGGCGCCGGGCGCCAACGCGCTGGCCGGGCTGCGCATGGTCAAGGCCGAGATCGCCGTCCTCGCCGACCAGGTCACCGGCCACCGTAGCGGCGCGCCGAAAACCGGGCTCGAAGGCAAGTTCGACATCAAGTACTGCGTCGCGCTCGGCCTCCACGGCAAAGCCCTGTCGGCGGCCGATTTCGCCGAGCCGTGGGCGGGCGACCCGGCGGTTCTCGCGACGGCGGGCAAAGTGACGGTCATTCCCGACCCGGCGATTACCTATACCGAGGCGCGCGTCGCGCTCGAATACGCGGACGGCCGCACCGATTTCCGGCACATCCCGATCGGCAAAGGCCACCCCGGCAACTCGATGGGCTGGGACGACATGGCCGAGAAATTCGACGCCCTCGTCCGCCCCCGCCTCGGCCCCCGCAGCGACGCCCTCTTCGGCCTGCTGCGCGCGTTCGGCGGCGGCGGGGTACTCGGCGAGATCAGGGAGATCGTCGGGCGGCTCTGACCGCGTCGAGAAGAGCCTCGGTCGGCGCGAGCCGCGGGCCGCGGCCGTCATCGACCGGGGGCACGATGGTCACGCCCCATGTCGGCAGGGTCTTCAGCGACGCTTGCGCCTGCGGGTGGTCGAGCAGCGGCTGGTTCAGCGACGGCGCGACGATCACCGGCGTCTTGCGCCCGATCGCCTCGGCGACGAGCGAGAGGGCCAGGGTATCCGCGATGCCGTGCGCGAGCTTGTTGAGCGAATTGAAGCTGCACGGCGCGAACAACACGATGCCATAGGGCGGGCGCGGGCGGATCGCCAGGTCGAAATAGGATTCGACCACCTGCGCGCCCTCGACATCGGCGAGCTCGCGGAGCGAGACGACGCGCGAGGCATTGGGTGTCGGCAGCGCGATCACGGTGCCGAAGCCGAGCCCGACCAGGCCGCGCAGTAGCTCGGGGCAGCGCGCGGCGGTGGTCGTGCCGCTCAGCACCAGATAGGCGACATCGTGGGTCTCGCCCGCCATCGCGCTACTCCCGCGGCATCAGAAAGCGCAGCCCGGCCGCCATCGCCGTGGTCAGCGCCAGGATCGCGGCCATCGCCAGAAGGCCGATGAGGAACGAGCCGGTCGCCTCCCTGATCCAGCCCATCAGGAACGGCCCGGCAAACCCGCCGAGCGACCCGATCGTCGTGATAAAGGCGAGCCCGCCGGCGGCGCCGCGCCCGGCGAGGAAGCTCGTCGGCACGGTCCAGAAGATCGCCCGCGCCGAGGTCACGCCGACCAGCGCGATCGTCAGCCCGATCAGCGCCGGCGCAAGCGCGGTCCAGCCGACCGAGACGAGGAGCCCCACCGTCGCCAGCAGGAACCCCAGCGTCAGGTTGAGGATGCGCCGCCCGGCGCGGTCGACATAGGCGGCCCACAGCAGCATCGCGACGCTGGCAAACAGATACGGCACCGCCGACCACAACCCGACCGCGAGGTTCGACAGCCCGTGCGTCTTCAGGATTTGCGGCAGCCAGATGCCGATCCCGTAAGAGCCGAGCGTGTAGCAGAACTGGATCGCGGTCAGGACCAGCACGCGCGGGTCGGCGAGCGCGCCGGCGAGCGAATGCCGGGCGCGGTCGCGCTGCTCCTCGCCCAGCATCTGCGCCATCGCCGCGCGCTCGTCGGCGTCGAGCCAACCCGCCTCCTCCGGCCGGTCGGACAGCATCCGGAGGATGAAGAACCCGACGAGACAGGCCGGCAGCCCCTCGACGATAAACATCCACTGCCACCCGGCGAGCCCCCAGAACCCGTGCATCTGCAGGAGCAGCCCCGAGATCGGTCCGCCGATCAGCGACGACACCGGGATCGCGACGAGGAACCACGCCAGCACCCGGGCGCGGTACTGCGCCGGGAACCACGCAGCGAGAAAGAACGTGATGCCGGGAAAGAACCCCGCCTCGGCCGCGCCCAGCAGCAGCCGCACGATGTAGAAGCTCTGCGGCCCGACGACGAAGGCGTTCGCCGCCGCGATCACGCCCCAGGAAATCATGATCCGCGCGATCCAGCGCCGCGCGCCGTAGCGGTAGAGGATCAGATTGCTCGGGATTTCGCAGATGGCATAGCTGGCGAACAACAGCCCCGCGCCCCAGCCGAACTGATACGCGCTGAGCCCGATATCCTTGTTCATCGTCAGCGCCGCGAACCCGACACTGGTGCGATCGAGATAATTCAGCACATAGGCGATCGTCAGGACCGGCAGGAACCGCCGGGCGACCTTGGCCAGCGCGCGCCGGCGCACATGCTCGTTCAATTTTGGCCCTCTGGCATTTGGCCCCCTGCGATTTCGCCCCCGCCACGGGCAAAGCCCGACGGGAATCGGCGTCGTACGGTCCGACGCCGTTCCCTCGTCCGGAGCGACCTATCGTACCGGCGAGAAGGCGGCCGGGATCAGCAGTTTGTTTTCCTGTCGAAGCGGCCTCACACCGCTCTGCGGCGGCCAGGCGCGGCCCGGAGCACGGGACGCCGCGCGGACGCGGTCGCGTTCGGCGAGGTCCTTGTAGACCCAGGTATGGATGAACTTGTTGAGCCCGCCGAGTTCGCTCGTCCAGCATGCCGCCAGGGATGACAGCTCCTCGCGCGCCGGCACGTCTCGCGCCCAAGCCTCGAGCACTTTTGGGAGGTCGCCGGGGGCGTAGGTGTAGGTGCGCATTTCATAGACATTGCCGGTGCCGTAATCGCGGCTGCCCAGCGGGCGCATGAATGGCGCCGGTATCATGATTTCGGAGTCCTGGGCGACGATCAAATCCTGGCCGCCAGGGAGCGCATTCCGCTCGGGATCCTTCGCCAGGGCGGCGCGCACCGCCGTGCGCTGGTTCAGATCGTCATAGGGATAGACATGGACGACCTGGTTAAGCGGGCCGAAATCAGTGTGCCAGAATGCGCCGAGCTTTGAATGCTTCAGGCGCGCCGGGAGACGCTTGGCATAGCGTTCCTCGAACTCGGGCACGCTGCCCGTGCGCAGGGTGTAGGTACGGACTTCGTAAATCATCGCGCATCCTCCAGTAGTGGACTTCGGGGCAGTAGTGGACTTCGGGGCAGTAGTGAACTTCGGGGCAGTAGTGAACTTCGGGGCAGTAGTGAACTTCAGGATAACAGGGTAGGGCGGATCGGCGGAGCGTCATACCACCGGCAGGCTCAGCGGCACGATCTCATCATGCTGACGGCGGAGATAGTCGCGGCCAGGGGCGGCGCGTTCCATCCGCTCCTGCGCCGCGCGCAGCCGAGCCCCGGCGCCTTCGCGGTCGAGCGTGGTGACCTTGCGGTCGGCGACGACCTGATGCCCGTCGACGAACACGTCGCGCACCGCCCGGTCGGCGGCGTGATAGACGAACGATCGCAGCGGGTCGCGCGCCGGCTGCATCTGCGGGCAGTCGAGGTCGACCAGCACCAGGTCCGCCTTCATCCCCGGCGCGAGCCGGCCGATGTCGTCGCGCAGCAGCGCCGTCGCGCCGCCCACTGTCGCGGCGTTGAACAGGTCGGCGGTCGACACGGCGGCGATGTCGCGCGCGGCGATGCGGGCGAGCACGGCGGCCTTGCGCATCTCCTCGACGAGGTTGTGGGGGCTGCAATCGGTGCCGAGCCCCATCACGACTCCAGCGCGCAGGAAATCGCCGAAATTCTCCATCGTCTGGCCATAGCGGGCGAACGGCGTCGGGCAATGCGCGACGGCGCAGCCGCTTTCGGCGAGGATCGCGAGGTCGGTCCTGGTCCAATGCCGGACCCACGAGTTCGTGTCGAGGAACAGCGCGTGGCCGAGGATCGCGCCGGGCCCGAGCAGCCCCATATCGTGCGCCCACTGCACCGGAGTGCGACCGTGCCGCCGGATCATCTCGCGCACCTCGCTGACGCTTTGCGAGACGTGCACGGTCAGCGGCAGCCGCCGCTCTTTCGCGAGCGCCGCGCTGTCGCGAAGCAACTCCTCGGTGCAGGTGTCGATTTGCATCGGCGACACGACGCCGGATAGCCGGCCGCACGGATGCGCCGCCGCCGCGTCGAGGAACCTGACGGCCGTGTCGAACCCGGCCCGGCCGCGCGCCTCGTCCCAGGCATAGCGCAGCTCGTGGTCGTCCTCGAGGTACCAGCGCGCCGAGGCGTAGCCGGGCGCGAGAAACCCGCGCATCCCGCTTTGCGCGAACAGCTCGACCCACCCGTCCCAGGGCGCCGAGATGTCGACCAGCGACGTGACTCCGCACGACAGCAGCTCGGCAAAGGCGAACTCGGCGCTGGCCGCGCGCGCGTCGTCATCCGGCGCCGAGAACGCCTGGCCACGCTCGTAGAGCCCGGTCATGTGCATCCCCGGCAACCCATGCTCCTCGCGCACCCCGCGATAGAGCGGCTCGTGATGCGGGTGCGAGTGGATGTCGACCAACCCGGGGATCACGAACAGCTTCGCCCCGTCGATGACCCGGTCAGCCGCGCCGGCGAACCCGGGACCGACATGGGTGATCCGGTCGTCGCTGAAGGCGACATCTATGCCGCAACGATAGGTGTGGCGCCGCGCTGCCGCATCCCAGGCGGCAACCCAGGCGGCGTTGCGGATCACAGTCGTAGCCATGCGTCCCTCTCCCGAAACCTGACTCCCGTCGCAACAACCGCTCGGTCGTCCCGGCGAGAGCCGGGACCCATCCTGCAACTGTTCGAGCGGCGGGGAAATGGATCCCGGCTTTCGCCGGGATGGCAACTCGATTAAGGGAGTCGGAAGATCGGATAAGGGAACTTCGAGATGGCCACCCCGGGTCCGCGCAACCTGATCACCGACGTGCCGGGCATTCTCGTCGGCCAGGCCGAGCATCGCGCCGGCATTACCGGCACGACGGTCGTACTCGCCGAGGCGCCGGCGGTCGCGGCGGTCGATGTTCGCGGCGGCGCGCCGGGCAGCCGCGAAACCGAACTGCTCGGCCCCGGCACGCTGGTCGAGCGCGTCGATGCGATCGTGCTGTCGGGCGGCTCGGCTTTCGGGCTAGACGCGGCGGGAGGGGTCATGGAGCACCTGGCCGCCGCAGGTCGCGGGTTTCAGGTGCGCGACGCGCGGGTCCCGATCGTGCCGGCGGCGATCATCTTCGACCTCGCCTTTCCCGGCCGGAAGATGTGGCAGGGCGCCTCGCCGCATCGCCGCCTCGGCCAGATCGCGGTGTCGCGCGCGGCCGGGGATTTCGCGCTCGGCAACGCCGGCGCCGGGCTCGGCGCCAAGGCCGGCAACCTCAAGGGCGGAATCGGCAGCGCGTCGCTGCGCCTGTCGGATGGGGGGATGGTCGGCGCGCTCGTGATCGTCAACAGCGCCGGCTCCGTGGTGCGGCCCGATTGCGGGCGGCTATGGGCGGCGGATCACGCGCTCGCCGGCGAGATCCCGCCACAGCCGCCGCTGCCGGAAACTCCGCTCGACCCCGAGGATTTCTCCGCCTGCGGGCCCTGGGCGACGATGACCAACACGACGATCGCAATCGTCGCGACCGACCTGCCGCTCGACAAGAATTCGTGTCGGCGGCTCGCGGTGATGGCGCAGGACGGGCTCGCGCGGGCGATCCGGCCGGCGCATACGCCGTTCGACGGCGACACGGTCTTCGCGCTCTCGACCGGGGCCGGCGGGTGCATCGATCCGTTCCGGCTGGCGAGGCTCGGCAGCGTCGCGGCCGATTGCCTGGCGCGCGCGATCATGCGCGGGGTCGTCGCGGCCGCGCCGCTGGGGGGTTACCCGAACTGGCAGAGTAAATGGGGCGTCAAGCGGCGTTGAGCGGCTGGCGCATCGCGGCGTCGAACACCGCGCGTTCGGGCGGGAAGGTGATCGTCACTCGCGTGCCGACCCCGACCGTGCTGGCGAGCGACAGCGAGCCGCCGTGCAATTCGATGATCGCCTTGACCAGCGGCAGGCCGAGCCCAGTCCCCTGGTGCTGGCGGCTCAATGACGAATCGACCTGAACAAACGGTTCCAGCACGCGGCCGATATCGTCCGGCGCGATGCCGATGCCGGTGTCGACGACGGTCAGCGCTAGACCCGTCTCATCGTCGTAGTCGCCGACGATCTCGATGTGCCCACCCGGCGGGGTGAATTTCGCCGCGTTGGTGACGAGGTTGAGCAGCACCTGCTTGGTCTTGCGCTCGTCGGCCCGCAACAGCGGCAGGTCGCACGGCAGATGCGTCGCGTTGGAAAGCCCCGCGTCGCGAATGCGGGTGCTGGTGAGCTGGCCGACCGCGCGGATCATGTCGCGCAGGTCGAACACGTCTTCGTAAAGCTCCAGCTTGCCCGATTCCGCCTTCGACAGATCGAGGATGTCGTTGATGATCTGCAACAGATGCGTCCCGCTGGCGTGGATGTCGCCGACATAGTTGCGGTATTGCTCGTTGCCGAGCGCGCCCAGCACCTCGCGCAGCATCATCTCGGAAAACCCGATGATCGCGTTGAGCGGCGTGCGCAATTCGTGGCTGACCGTGGCGAGAAACCCGGATTTGGCGCGGCTCGCCGCCTCGGCCTCTTCCTTGGCGAGGCGCAGCGCGTCATAGGCGGCCTCGCGCTCTTGCTGGAGCTTGACCAGATCGAAGCAGCGGTCGAGCACGGCGAGCAGCGTTCCCGGGTCGCAGGATTTGTCGAAATAATCGTAGGCACCCCGGCGCAAGGCGGCGATCGCGGTCTGCGTGTCGAGCTCGGCGGTCATCACGACGCAGATCAAATCGGGCCGCTCGGCACGCAGCCGCGCCAGCACGTCGACCCCCGAGGTCACGCCCAGCCGCACATCGACAAACACCACCGGCGCGTCGATAAAGCCGGGGCTCGCGCGATCGATCATCGCCAGCGCGTCGTCCGCGCCGGTCGCGATCGCCACGCGATAGCCGTGCGGCTCGATCACCGCGGCGAGCGACTCGGCGAAATCGCCGTCGTCGTCGATGATCAGCACCGACCGTCGCAAGGCGCCCGCCTCCATGACTCGCGCCGCCCGCCCTAGCCCGCCGCCGGCACGACCGCGGCGCCGACCGCCGCCAGCAGCGCGCGCGGATCGAACGGCTTTTGCAAGAGCCCGTGCGCGCGCAGGCCAAACCCGGCGACGCTCTCCGCGACCTCGTCGGAATAGCCGCCGGTGACGAGGATCGTCGGGATGGACTTGCATACATCGAGCAGCCGCGCCATCCCCTCCGGCCCGGCGAGCACCGCGAGACCGAGATCGAGGATCAGGCAGTCGGGCATCCGCTTGTCGATCTCGGCAACCGCTTCGCGACCGTTCGCGGCGAGGTGCAGGTCGAAATCGGCGGCGGCGAGGATCGGCGTGATGCTCTCGACGAAATCGGGGTCGTCGTCGGCGACCAGCACCCGCCCGCGCGGCGTCACCTGGCCCAGCGTCGCCAGCAGCTCGGTCGCCGCGAACGGCTTGTAGAGGACGCCCAGCGCGCCGTTTTCGATCGCTTGAGCGATGAGCTGCTCGAGGCTGAACCCGGTCATCATCATCACGCGGGCCGACGGGCGGATCTTCTTCAGCTCCAGGAACGTCTCGACGCCGTTCATGCCCGGCAGCTTGACGTCGAGGAGCACAAGGTCGAACTCGCCGGCGCGGAACGCCTCGATCCCATCCTCGCCGCTATGCGCCAGCTCGACCGGGTGCCCGCGCAGTTCGAGCACGTCGGCGAGGCTCTCGGCGTGGTCGACGTCGTCGTCGACGATCAATACGCGCTGTTTCATGCTGCGGCCTTCACCTCCTCTTCGTGGGGCAGCCGGATCGTGAAGCAGGTGCCCTGACCAACCATGCTGTCCACCTCGATCGTCCCGCCGTGCTGGCCGACGATCTGCTTGACCGTCGCGAGCCCGAGCCCGGTGCCAAAGCTCTTGGTGCTGAACAGCGGCTCGAAGATGCGCACGCGATTCTCGGCCGGAATGCCGGGACCGGTGTCCTGCACCTTGAGCTCGACCGCATCCTCGTCGGCGCGCGTCTGCACCGTGATGCGCCTCTCGCGGCCGTCAACGGGCACCTCGCCCAGCGCCTGGGCGGCATTGTCGATGAGGTTGATGACGACGCGCCGGATGCGGTCGCCGTCGATCGACACCGACCGGCCCGCGGCGCGGAAATCCTCGACCAGTGCGATCGGCGCCGGCACCTGTTGCTCGCTCAGCACCTCTTTGAGCCAAGCGTCGAAATCGACCGCCGCACGACGCAGCTCGCGGTGCCGGGCGTATTCGAGAAGATCGCCGATGATGCGGTTGCAGCGCTCGATGCTGCGCTCCATTCGGGCGATCGGGCGATCGAGCTTGAGACCGGCGCCGTCCGCCATCTCCTTGACGCTGAAGAGAGTGTTGCGGATCGCGCTGAGCGGGTTGCGCAGCTCATGCGCGACCGTCGCGGTGAGCTGGCCGAGTACCGACAGGCGCTCCTTCTTCAACAGCTCGGCCTCGGTGACGAGCCGCGCGTGCTCGACCTCGATCTTCTCGGCCTTGACCGCGGCGAGGGTCGCGTAGACGCGGAACTGGCGGGCGATCATCGCCACCATCACCGCCACGCCGATTGCCCCCAGCAGCGCCAGCGCGCCGAGCAGCATCGCCTGGTGCGACCAGTCGCCCAGCGCGACATTGCCGTTGCGGGCCACCATGATCTTGAGCGGATAGTCGGCAAGCTCGCGGCTCGCTTCGAGCGACCCCGGCGGGATCTCCTGGGCCGGGTACCGCGCCAGCACCACCCCGTCCTGCCGCACCAGCGCCACCGCGCCGCCCGGCCCCAACGGCACCGACTCGAAGAAGCTGGCGAAATCTGCTTGCGGCAATAACCCGACGACGTAGCCGAGCGCCTGCCCCGACCCATCGACGACCCGGCGCGCATAGGGGATCAGCCCGGCGCCCGTCCGCGGATCGACAAACGGCGCGCCAATAGCAGAATCGACCCGCGGCCGCGCCTGAAGCAGCCCGAGAAATTCGTTCTTGGCTAGATCCATCGCGACCGGCGGCCACCAGCCGGCCGCCTCGACGACCGCGCCATCCCGCCCAACCGCGGCGATCGCCGCGAACGGCGACGCAGGGCCGAGCCCATATTCGAGGATCGTCCGGGCCCGCGCGGCCATCGTGCCCTCGGCGAAAGCGGGCGAGTCAGAGCCCGATTCCTGGTGCAGCCGCTCCGATAGGGATTTGAGCACCGCGTCGGCGGCGGCAAACGAGTGATTGGCCGATGCCGCGACGACGGCATCAAGCCGGCCCATCTCGGCCTGCGTCGCATCCAGCGCCTGCTCGCGCAAATGCCCGGCGACCAGTCCGGTGAGCATCAGGATCGCCGCGATCAGCACGATCCCGGACGCGATCAACAGGGTCACCGGACGGACGCTCGACCAGGCCCAGTCATGCCGGTGTACCGGCGGCCGCCAATCAGCAAGTGAGGTCACGCCATTTCCATCCCAAACGCGGGCCATCCCAAACGCGGGTGGCGGCCGCGATTGAAGCTGAGCCGGATTGACGAACCCTTAATGCGGCAGGACGACGCCAGGTTGTGGGGTCAGTGATCCCGCAGCAGCGCCCCGAATCCGTCGCGGCGGTCGGCGATGCCGCTGCTGCGCAGCGCCCACCAATAGGTCGCGGTGTTGATCGCGACGACCGGCTTCCCGAGCCAGAACTCGACGAACCCGGCAAGCCGCGCCATCGCCAGATTGGTGCCCACCTGGACGACCGCCTCGATCCCCTCGCCATCGACGCGGCGGATCGCGTCGCGCAGCTCGGCCTCGGAAACATGCGCGATCAATACCGGGCTCGCGCATTTGAGCCCGTCGAGCCTGGCCACCTCGTACCCGCAATCGGTAAAGAAGCGCCGCACCTGCTCGTCGGCGACCGGCATATACGGCGTCACGACGCCGATCCGCCGGACGTTGCCATAGGCCGACAGCGCTTGGCGCGCCGCGTCCGACCCCATCGTCACCTTGACCCCGGCGCACGCCTCGACCCGCTCCTTGAGCCGCTCGCTGCCGTCGAGGCCGTCCCAGAACGTCTCCGACGACATCCCCATGATCAGATGCCCCGGCTCGCAAGTCATCACCCGGTCGATCGCCGCCATCAGCTCGCGCCGCACGGTCTCGATCAGCCGGGTGAAATCGTCATCGCCGTTGAGCGGATCGTTCGGGATGTGGATGCGCCCGAAATGGTTCGTCACCCCCGCCGGCCGCATGTCGTCGAATTCGGGCTGCACCACCGTGTTCGTCGACGGCGCGATCACGCCGAACTTCATCCGGTGGCCGAGGGAATCGGGCATTGGATCACCCCATGTCCAAGCCGCGCGTCGCCAACGCGACGACCCGCGGTATCGCACGGTCCCCGTGCTCGTAATACGCGATCATCCGCCGGCTAATACCGAGCGCCTTCGCCGCGGTGTCGAGCGTGTAGGCCTTGCCCTCGCGCCAATGCCGGAACTCGTCCGGGGTCATGGTTTCGCCTGCCTGCTCCCGTGCGAGCCGCCAGAGGGTATCGGCCGACATATCGATCTCGTCGGTCCACACAACATCGGTCCGATACTCGCCGAGCCGCACTTGCCGGAACAAGTCGGACAAATTCCGCAGGGGTGCGTAGACCTTGAAGCGCCCGATCATCCCCGACACATCGACGATGTTCTCGCCACCCGCATCCCACCGGACGCGCAAGGTCATCGGCTTCTCGCCGGGAGAAACGGCGGCGATGCGGGGCAGAACCTTCCTCGGCATCCTAATCTCTCTCATTCAGCTCGGCCCACTTGAGGGCCAGGCTCTCTTGGTTGGCGCGCGCCCACGCGATCGCTTCGGCGATCTGGGCGGGCCGCGCCTCACCGTCGATCACCCGCAGATCCGATATCCGCACCAACACCTGAAAGTCGGGAGCCGTGAGGTGAAAATGCGGCGGCCGGTGATCGTCCGGGTACAACTGCAGCTTTACAGCGCCAAAGCGCTGCAGGGTCGGCATCGATTATGATGCAACTATTGCACTTTTGTCAAATCTAGCCGATCACCCGCCCCCGGCACTCGCCGAACCCGATCGAGGCAAACCCCTCGCGGTGGCAATGGGCGCGGAGGACGGCCTCGTCGCCGTCTTCGAGGAAGCTGCGGGTTTCGCCGGATGAGAGGGTCATCTTGCGGGCGCCGTCGCCGCTTTGCTCGCTGAGGCTGCCCCAGCCTTCCTGGGTCTGGCCGGAGATCGTGCCGGTGCCGAACAGATCGCCCGGCATCAGGTTGCAGCCGCCGCTGGTGTGGTGCGCGACGAGCTGCGCCAGGGTCCAATAGAGGTCGGTGGTGTTGCTGTGCGAAACGCGGTGCGGCGGCTGGCCCTTGTCGCGCATCGCCGCGGTGTGGATGAGGGCCTCGAGCGCGATGTCGTAGGCGCCGTTTTTCTGGTCGGCATCGTCGAGCAGATGCGGCAGCGGCGCCGGGTCGCCCGAGGGGCGCGGCGGCTGGGCGACGCGGAACGGCTCCAGCGCCTCGGCGGTGACGATCCACGGCGACACGGTCGAGCCGAAGCTCTTGCCGAGAAACGGCCCGAGCGGCGCCGATTCCCATTGCTGGATGTCGCGCGCCGACCAGTCGTTGACGAGGCCGAGCCCGACGATCTGCTCGCCGGCCTCGGCGATCGCGATCGGCTCGCCCTGGCGGTTGCCCGGCCCGACCCAGATCGCCAATTCCAATTCGTAGTCGAGCTTGCGGCAGGGGCCGAAGCTCGGCGCGTTCTCCTCGGGCAATTTGCGCTGACCGTTGGGCCGCCGCACCGGCACCCCCGACGGCCGCACCGACGAGGCGCGGCTGTGATACGCGACCGGCACGTATTTGTAGTTCGGGCTCAGCGGGTTGTTCGGGTCGCGGCGGCGCCCGCCATTGGTCGCGTGGTGGATGCCGGCGAAAAAATCGGTGAAATTGCCGATCGCGGCCGGGAGATGCACCGCGCAGAACCGCGCGTCGTGGACGAACCGCTTGGCCTTGTCCGCGTCGGCCCCATCGGCGGCCAGGAGATCGAAGACGCGGCGCCGCAGCGCCCGACGATAACTGGGGGCGAGCGCCATCAGCGGGTTCAGCGTCGCGCCCGACGCCGCCTCGGCCGCGACCGCCGCCTCGCCGGTGAAGAGCCCCGCCTCATGCGCCGAGGCGATGTCGAAGATCATGTCGCCGATCGCGATGCCGCCGCGCGCGCGGGCGTTGGGCGCTGTGACGCCGGGCGGGCTGAACACGCCGAGCGGCAGGTTCTGCAGCGGAAACTCGCTGTGTCCGTTCGCCGAGGCGACCCAGCTCGTACGCTTGGCGTCATGGGTTTCGTCGATCATCGCGTTCTCCCCCGGCAAGACTGGTTTCGCCAACTCTAATCATTCCCCGGCCGGTTTGGCGACGACCTGCAACGAACCGCCGGGCCGGCGCAGCGCGGCAAGGCCGCAGACCAGGGCCAGGACCTGCGCCACGCCGACCACGACCACCGTCGCCATCACGCTGTCGCGCGGAAACAGCGCCAGCCCCAGCGTGCCGACCGCCGACACCGCCATCTGCAGAAACCCCATGACCCCCGACGCCGTACCGGCGATGCGCGGATAGACGCTGAGCCCCGAGGCGAGCGCGGCCGGCTGGCTGAGGCCGTTGCCGATCGAGCTCAGCGCCATCGGCACGAACAGCGCCCAGGTGCTGACCGGCCCGGCGCACCACGCCGCCATGATCGCACCCGCCCCGACCGAGATCAGCAGCCCGGCGACAAACAGCGTGTCGCTGCGCACCTGCCGGCCGAGCCGGGCCGCGGCGCCGTTGCCGATCATATAGGCCGCCATCGGCACCAGGATCATCGCGCCATAGGTACTCGGCGGCTCGTGGAACCTGACCGACATCAGATACGGCGCGCTGGCGATAAAGGTGAACCACGACGCGCTGGAGCACGCGCTCGACAGGGCGAAGAGCAGAAACGCGCCGGACCGCGCGAGGGTCAAATGCGAGGCCGCGATCCCGCCGAGGTCGAGCGCCACCCCGTCCGGATGGGTCTCGGCGAGCTTGACCGCGGTCAGCGACAGCGCCACCGCCCCGATACCGCCGAGCAGCACGAAGATCGCGCGCCAGCCGAACCACTCGGTGAGGTACGCCCCCACCGCCGGGGAGAGCGCCGGCACCAGCGTCATCGCCATCATCACCAGGGCGATGGCGCGGGCCGACGCGTCGCGGTCGTAGACATCGCGGATGATCGCGCGGCTCAGCACCAGCCCCGAGCAGCCGCCGAGCGCCTGCACTACGCGTCCCGCGATCAGCACCGGCAGCGACCACGCCAGCCCGCACAGCACCGTGCCGGCGAGAAACAACCCGAGCCCGCACAGCAGCACCGGCCGACGGCCGAACCGGTCCGACACCGGCCCGTAGACGAGCTGCCCGGTGGCGATGCCGATGAAATAGAGGGTCAGCACGAGCTGCACCTCGGTCGCGCCGCGGTCGAACACCACCGCCAGCAGCGGCAGCACGGGTACGATCATGTGCAGCGCGGCAAAGCCGATCGCGGTCGCGACGGCAAGCAGCGCCAGCGGCGGTACGGCAGAGCGGCTCATATCCGGTATAATGGGCGGTAAATCATTACTGGGTATTGCGATTGCCACTCCGGCACCGCCTGGGTAGCATAGGTGCGCCGGCGCATCTGGCAAGGCCGAGCAGGCCGAGCAAGGCAGAACCTCCCGCGATGACCTCGCCACCTCCCGACGGCAACGCCGCCGCAGCCGACGACATCTCGCGCACGGAGCTGCTGCCGTTCCTGCTCTCGTTCAGCGATCTGAGCACGCGCGCCTATCTGTGGCCCGGCGTCACCACCGCGGTTTTCATCAGCGTTCTGCTTGCCCTCGCCGCGCTCAACAACGAGCCGGCGTTTCTGTGCGTGATGGCGACCTATGTCTCGCTCGCCAATCTTTATCTCCTCTACCTCGCCTGCGGCCGGAAGCAGCCGTTTCTCTATGTGCTCCTGGTCACTATCGTCGCGTTCGGCCTCGATACGCTGCTGCTGCCTGTGATCGACGCGGCCGAGGCGGTGATGCCGAGCTTTATCGCGCCCGGGCTAATCGAGGAGACGGTCAAGGCGCTGCCGCTCGGACTGGTGCTGCTCGCGACCTGGAAAATGTCGCACCACCGCCAGCGCAAATACGGGCTGCGCGAGCCGCTCGACGGCATTCTGCTCGCGGCGGCCTCGGCGAGCGGGTTCGCCTTTCTCGAAACGATGTTCGTCTACGTGCCGCATTACGGCGCGCTGATCGGCACGCCGCGGCTCTTGACCAATTGCTTCGGCCATATCGCCTATGCCGGTGCCTTCGGCTATTTCATCGGCCTCGCCGCGCTGCACCACCACAACCGAAAGAAGGCGATCCTCGCCGTCGTCGTCGGCTTTCTGGTCGCCAACCTGCTGCACGATCTGTGGGACGCGATGCGGTTCTACGCCGGGGTCGCGCAGATGATGAGCCCGCTGCACGAGGTCGCGGTCGCGGTCTTGGCCTTTGTCGTGCTGGCCTCGACGATCCTCAAGGGCCGCGAGGTGTCGCCCGAGCGCGAGTTCCTGTGGCCGTACGGATCGTTGCCGCCGTACCGCGCGCCCGAGGTCGACGCACTTCCCGAGATGCCGGCGCTGTCGGGCGATTTGTGGCTCCAGATCGGCCCGATACGCACCCGCCTCGCCGAGGGCATCGACGTGACGGTGCGCGAGCTGTCATCACTGAAGGCGCGCACGCCCGACGGGGTGGTCGCCGAGGTCCGCCGCCATCCCGCCGAGCCCGGCATGCTGGTTCTGCGCAACCTGTCGACCGCGACCTGGGAGGCGGTGCGCTCGGACGGCTCGGTGCGCGATGTCGAGCCGGCCGCCACGGTGCGGCTCATCGCCGGCACGCGCCTCGATTTCGGGACCCAGCACGGTGCGATCGTCGTCACCGCGCACGACCCCGAAAGCGATCCGCCGCCAAAAGCCGACGACGAATGGTGCTAGAGTAGCGGCGACTTCATCCGAAGGAGGGACGCATGGCTCGCATCAAGCACATCGCGCTCGTCACCGACGACCCGGTCGCGACCGCCGAATTCTACAAAGAGCATTTCGGCCTGACCGAGCTCTACCGGCGGCCGAGCGCCACCGGCGAGAAGGGCGTGTGGCTCAGCGACGGCTACATCTATTTCGCGATCCTCAAATACGGCGACGCCGACGCGCCCAGGCTGGGCCCGGGCCAGACCTCCGACCTGCGTGGCATCCACCATATCGGCTTCCAGGTCGACGATCTCGACGCGACCGCCAAGTCGCTCAAGACCGCCGACGTAAAGCCGGTGCCGATGGAGATGCACGGGGGCGAGGAAGCCGACGCGACCCCGATGCGGGCCGCCAGCGGCGGTGCGCTCAACCTCAAATACCTCGGCCCCGACGAGGTCCAGTTCGACGTGCGCCAAAAGGGCTGGGACGAGGCGATCAGCCTCGGCATGGACCGCTGGGAGCTGTCGCCCGCCAAGGAAGCGGCGGAGTAGTCAGTTGGACCGCGGGCGTCCCGCCC
>DATAUV010000002.1:0-43940 GCA_036268075.1 Allostellaceae bacterium
GCCGTGGTAGACCACCACGTCAATAGGCCGGAGGTATACGCAGGGCAACCTGCTCAGCCAACCGGTACTAATCGCTCAATAGACGCCACATTCTCCGCTCCCAGCAGTAAATGCCCCCCGGTAACCATCGACAAAGGACACTTCACTCCCTCATACAACTCGCTCTTCCATCTTTCGTCTCCGAGCCATCTCTCGTCTCCAAAATCGACATCAAAGTCATCCCGGCGAAAGCCGGGACCCATGCTTCCGCTGCGCTAAAGCGGCACGATGGGTTCCGGATTTTCGCCGGGATGATTGTTTTAATCTCCCCGGGGGTCGGGTATCGGGTGTCGGGTTTCTTTCCACCTGACGCGGGGGTTGGCGCGCGGTGTGCATGAGGTTCCCTCGGCTGAGGGGGGATCTGTGTACGTTGGGTGAGTTTCTGCTCGAAGGGTATGAGCCGCGGGGGCTCTATTGCGAGCTGTCGCGGAATCCCGACAACCGGGCGCTGTGCGAGCGGCTCGCGCGGCTGCCGCTCGCGGAATTCCGGCGGCGGTCGCGAGTGGCGGAGCGGGCGCTCTATAATCTCGGGGTCACCTTCACCGTCTATACCGACGAGGCGGCGATCGACCGGATCCTGCCGTTCGACGCGATCCCGCGCGTGCTGTCGGCGGCCGAATGGGCGGTGATCGAGGCGGGGATCGTCCAGCGGGTGACGGCGCTCAACCTGTTGCTCGACGATATCTATCACGAGCAGAAAATCCTGCGCGACCGGGTGCTGCCGGCGGAGCTGATCCTCGGCAACGCCAATTACCGGCCGGCGATGCGCGGGCTCGACGTCCCGCACAAGGCGTACGTCAATATTTGCGGCACCGATATCATCCGCGACCGCGACGGCATTTTCCGCGTGCTCGAGGACAACGCGCGCACCCCCTCAGGGGTCAGCTATGTCATCGAGAACCGCCATACGATGCTGCGTTCGTTCCCGGATTTGCTCGACGATATCGGCGTCAGACCGGTCGACGATTACGGCATGCACCTCGTCGCGGCGATGCGCGAGATCGCGCCGCCCGATATCGACGACCCGCAAATCGTGCTGCTGTCGCCGGGCGTCTACAACTCGGCTTATTTCGAGCATGTGTTCCTGGCGCGAGAGATGGGGGTGCCGCTGGTAGAGGGGCGCGACCTGGTGGTCGAAAACGACCGGGTCTACATGCGCACGATCGGGGGGCGGCACCGCGTCAACGTGATCTATCGCCGGATCAACGACGATTTCCTCGATCCCGAGATGTTCCGGCCGGAAAGCATGCTGGGTGTGCCGGGGCTGATGCGCGCCTATTTCGCGGGCAATGTGGCGCTCGCGAATGCGGTCGGCACCGGGGTCGCCGACGACAAGGCGGTCTATGCCTACATGCCGCGCATCATCCGGTATTACCTCGACGAGGCGCCGATCCTCGCCAATGTCGAGACCCATATCTGCCGCGAGCCGGAAAGTCTGCGGTATACGCTCGACCGCCTCGCCGAGCTCGTCGTCAAGCCGGTCGGGGAGGCGGGCGGGTACGGGATCACCATCGGGCCGCATGCGAGCCGCGCCGAGCTCGATGACTGTCGGGCAAAACTGCTCGCCGATCCCGCCAACTACATCAGCCAACCCTGCATCGACCTGTCCGTCGCGCCGACGCTGGTCGAGGACGGAGTCGAGCCGCGCCATGTCGATCTGCGTCCGTTCGCGGTCACCGGCGCGTCGACCTGGGTGCTGCCGGGCGGCCTCACCCGGGTCGCGCTCAAGAAGGGGTCGCTGATCGTCAACTCGTCCCAGGGAGGCGGGTCGAAAGACACGTGGGTCCTTGAGTAGCGCGCTGCTCGCCCGCTATGCCGAGTGCATCTTCTGGCTGGCCCGGTTCGTCGAGCGGGCCGAGGACCTCGCGCGCATCCTTGAAGTGCACGAGACCTATGCCCGCGACCGCCACGGGGCGCGCGACTGGTACTCGATCGTCCAGCTCAACGCCGACGAGGAGGAGTTCAAGAAGAAGCACGCCATGGCGGACGGCAAAAGCGTGATCCGCTTTTACCTGACCGACCCCGGCAACCCGACCTCGATCGCCAGCGCCGTGCGCAACGCCCGCGACAATGCCCGCGCACTGCGCCCGCTGGTCTCGACCGAGATGTGGGTGCAGCTCAACGTGTTCCACGGCCGGCTCGCCGCGGTCGACGAGCGCACGCTGGCGCCGGGTGCGCTGTCGCCGCTGCTGACCGAGATCAAGGAAGCGTGCCAGACCTTTACCGGCATCACCGAGGGCACCTTCTACCGCGACCAGGCGGCGTATTTCTATCGCCTCGGCCGCTATATCGAGCGCGCCGACCAGACGACGCGGCTGCTCGATTCGAAGTATTTCGTGCTGATGGACGACACCGATATCGGCAGCCTCGTCAATATCGGCCAGTGGCTCGCGCTGTTGCGCGCGGCCTCGGGTTACCACGCGTTCCGGCTGATGCACCAAAGCGACCTGACCCCGTGGCGGGTCGCGGCGTTCCTGCTGCTCAACCCGAGCTTTCCGCGCTCGGTACTGCTCTGCGTGCGCGAGATCGAGGCGGCGGTGAGCGGGCTCAAATCGCGTTACGGGCTGCGCGGCGGCAACGATGTCGCCGAGGGGATCGACCAACTCCGTTCGATTCTCGCTGCCCGGTCGATCGAGGAGGTGCTGGCCGGGGGCCTCCACGAATTCATCGACTTTATCCAGCGCTACCTGTCGGCCCTCACCAGCCGGCTCGGCGTCGCGTTTTTCGGCCATGACAAGTCGGAGGCGGCGGTGTGGCAGGGGAGCGAGGCCTGGCCGCCGTTTGAACCCGGCTTGCAAAATCAGTCCCAAGCCTGATCTTCTCATCACCGATGCCTGGTCTTTTCTTCCGATGAATGTCCTGACCGTCCGCCACGTCACGACCTATCGCTACAAGCAGCCGGTGTCGTTCGGCGAGCACCGGATGATGCTGCGGCCGCGCGACGGCCATGACCAGAAGCTGCTGGAGGCGCGGCTCGACATCAGCCCGGAGCCGGCGGAATTGCGCTGGGTGCACGACGTTTTCGGCAATTGCGTCGCGCTCGCCAGGTTCAGCAAGCGTGCCGAAGAGTTGAGGGTCGACAGCTTTATCCGGCTCGATCACGAGCCCTCGAACGCGCTCGAATTCAGGCTCGACGCGCACGCGGCGACCTATCCGTTCGCGTACAGCTCGGAGGAGGGGCCGGATCTGTTGCGGTCGATCGAGCGGCAGTACCTCGACCCGGCGCGCGCGGTCGACGGCTGGGCGCGCGGATTTCTGCGGCGGCAGGGGCCGACCGACACGCGCGAGCTGCTGGCGGCGATGACGCAGACCGTCAAGGACCGCTTCACTTATACGGAGCGCGAGGAAACCGGCATCCAGGACCCGATCGACACGCTGAGGCTCGGTAGCGGCAGTTGCCGTGATTTTGCGGTGCTGATGATCGAGGCGGCGCGCTCGCTCGGCCTGGCGGCGCGGTTCGTGTCGGGCTACCTCTACGCGCCGGACGGCGGCGGGCGGGTCGGCGGCGGTTACGTCGGCGGCGGGGCGACGCATGCCTGGGTGCAGGTGTATCTGCCCGGTGCCGGCTGGGTCGAGTTCGACCCGACCAACGGCATCGTCGGCAATCGCGATCTCATCCGCGTCGCGGTCGTGCGCGACGCCCGCCAGGCGGTGCCGCTGTCCGGGTCATGGACCGGGTTTCCATCGGATTTTCTCGGCATGAGCGTCGAGGTCAGCGTGACCGCGGATGGCGAGGATCGGCAAGAGGCGGAGGCGCCGCCGCAATCGCTGTCGCGGGCTTAGCGGGTTTCTGGACCGCGGGCGTCTCGCCCGCATACCGCGGAAGAAGGCGGACGGGACGCCCGCGGTCCATTTACCTCACCCGCCCCGCCAGCCGGTCGAAATACCACGCGAGGAGCGGGGCGATGGGGCCGCCTAGCCAATAGAGCAGGGCCATGCGGCGGCCGGGGGTGATCGCGAAGCGGCGTTTGCGGAGGCCGCGCATGATCTCGCGGGCGACGGCGTCGGCTTGCCAGAGGCCGCCTTGCGCGGTGATCGCCTTGGTCTGCGGCGGCTTGGTCAGGTTTTCCTGGGCGAGCTGCGGCGTGTCGGTGTCGGGCGGATAGACGATAGAGATCGCGACGCCGTCGGGGCGGAGCTCGGCGCGCAGGGCCTCGGCGAGGCCGCGCAGGGCGAATTTCGACGCGGCATAGGCGGTGTAGCCGTAGATGCCGACGAGCCCGGCGCCCGACGAGATCAGCACGATCCGGCCGCGCCGGCGCGCGCGCATCTCGGGCGCCGCGGCGCGGATCGCGTCGAGGGTGCCGAAATAATTGACCCGCATCGCCTCCTCGAACACGTCGCGGGCGAGCTCGTCGAAATAGCCGGGACGGGCCACGCCGGCCGAGGTCACCAGCAGCTCGGGCGGCCCGAGCTGCGCGATGGCCGTGGCGACGCTCTGCTCGGCCTCGTCCGGGTCGGATAGGTCGGCCGAGATCGCGCGGAAACTCTGGAACGGGTGTTTGCGGCCGTCTTCGAGCAGCGCCAGCGCGGCGGCGAGGCGGGCTTCGTCGCGGGCGATCAGGGTGATGTCCATCGCCTCCCGCGCCAAGAGGCGGGCGAGGGCGAGGCCGATACCGCTGGACCCGCCGGTGACGATGGCGTGGCCGGCCGGGCTGGAGCTGACCGGTTTGGCCGCGGTGTCGCCGATCTTGTCGAAGACGGCCCGCATGAGCCCTTAGAAAAAGGCGAGGGTGCGGATCTCGATGCTTTCGCGCGGGCGGGCGTTCGGCGGCGAGGTCGGGTCGTCGAAAGCGGTGTGCGCGGTCCAGCGGGCGCGGCCGTCGCGCAGCGATTCGTACACCTTGAACACGAGGGCCTCGTCGCGCCGCATGCGCGGGAACCAGTACCAGTACTGGCCCTCGTTGTGGTGGATCGCATAGGTCTGGCCGGTGCGGTTCTGGTAGCGCCGCTCGGTGACGACGAGGTCCCTTTCGTCGAGGCTGCGCGCATCGCAGATCGCCAGCGGCCAGGTCTCGACCGGATGGCGGATCGGGCGCCACACCTGGATGATCGCGAAACGGCCCTTGAGCAGCGCCTCGGCCTCGCCGCCCATCAGGTCGCGCACGCGTTTCGGCGCCGACGCCTCGGTGTAGTCGTTGTGGACCCGGCGCACGACCTCGCGGATTTTGGCGCGCTCGCGCAGCCCCTCATCCTCGGTGCGCAGGGTGTGGTCGAAGACGACGACGCGCTTGGCGCCGCTCTGCGCTTTGACCAGCGTCTCCATCTCCGGGTAGTAGACCCGCTCGATCTCGGCCTGGTCGTAGAAATCGGTCATCTGCGTCGGGTGCGAGACAAAGCGGAAGCCGTCGCGGTCGAGCAGGAACTGGCCGGCGGTCGGGCGGCCGTTGTGCAGCGTGACGCGGTGCGTCTCCGATCCGGTCGCGCCGACGCGGGTGTCGCGGCCGCCGGGCGCGGCCACCAGCGAGACCGGCGAGGCCCCGTCGCCGGAATAATAGCTCAACTCCACCTCGATCGAGGCGGGGGCGACATCCGGTTCGAGGATCGTGTCCATCGTGGCGGCTCCGATAATTTCTCCCTATCATGATAGGTATGGCGACCACTGACGCCAAATCTAAAGCGCACGAGAAGATGGGGCGGCCGCTGCGGGTCAGTGCGTTTACCGGGGGGGCCGTCGTGCCGGCCGCGCGGTTTCGCGTCCGCCAATATATCGTTCCGCTGGCCGGGCTTGGCGTCGAGATCGACGAGATGTGGCCGGGTTTTACCGCCTATCCGCCCCGCCAGACGGTGCTGCGGCCGGCATGGCTGGCCGGGCTGCTGGCTCAGCGCGCGGGCCAGGTGGCGCGCTCGTGGCGTGGGGATGTCGTGCTGCTGCAGCGCGAGATGGTCTCGACCCTGCGGACGCTCGAAGGGCTGACGCGGCGTCCCCGCATCTTGGATGTCGACGACGCGATCCATCTCTTGCGCGGCGGCCGGGCGGCGCGGCGGCTGGCGGCGCTCGCCGACCTCGTCGTGGTCGGCAATTCGTGGCTCGCCGAGGTGTGGCGGCAATGGACGGACAACGTCGCGATTCTGCCGACGGGGGTCGATACCGACCGCTATACGGTGGAGCCACTGCCGGAACGGCCGGTGATCGGGTGGATCGGCACGAGCGGCAATCTCCCCTATCTCGAAGCGCTTGCCCCCGCCTTTGGCGAGATCGTGCGGCGGTTTCCCGAAACCGTGATCGCGGTGTGCTGCGACCGGCCGCCACGATTTTCCGGGCTGCCGGTCAGGTTCGTGCCGTGGTCGGAGGCGGCCGAGGCGCCGTTTCTTGCATCGATCGGGATTGGGGTGATGCCGCTTGCCGACGGACCGTGGGAACGCGGCAAATGCAGTTTCAAGATGCTTCAGTACATGGCGGCGGGCCGCCCTTGCGTGGTCTCGCCAGTCGGGATGAATAACGATATCCTGGCGCAAGGCGAAATCGGCCGGGCGGCGGCGACCTCTTTGGAGTGGAGGGAGGCGCTGTCGAGCCTGATCGGGGATCCTGAAGCCGCCGCCCGCATGGGGCTGGCGGGGCGCAAGGCCGCATTGGAACACTATAGTGTCCGCGTTTTGGCGCCTCGCCTAGGCGGATTGCTGCGGAGTCTTGTATGAATTGCTCTATACCACGATTGTTGTTTGCCGGCGCGTGTCGCATGAGGATGGGCATCCGTCTGTCGCGGCTCGCGATCGAATGGCGCGAGGCGCTGGGGATCGGGCATCTCGCCACCGGCGAAGGCGGCTTTCTTGACGCCCAAACCGAGAGCGGCAATGCTGTCGCGGGATTGGCTATCAGCTATAGCATGTCGTGAAGGCGGTACTGTTTTCGCGACAAGAGTATGTTCCGGTATCAAGAGCTAATAGAGAAATCCGCGTCTGTTGATCCGATTTAGATCTGACTGCTTAGATTTTCAGGGGTTTGAATGCAGGCGAGTGGGGATTTGGGGGATTCGCTCTCACTGGTGCGCTGGTCTTCCGATCCGGCTCTCGAGGCACTGTTTTGGGTACCGGAGCGGCTCGGGCGCGACAGCGCGTGGTGGGGGCACGTGCCGTTTGCGCGCTGGTTGATGGCAGCGGCGCGGCCGAGAGTGGTGGTCGAACTGGGAACTCATCACGGCGTTTCCTATTCGGCCTTTTGTCAGGCTGTCCTTCATGAAAAGCTGAGGACTCGCTGCTTTGCCATCGATACTTGGCGCGGCGACGAGCAAACGTCGGCGTATGGCGAAAGCGTCTACGACGACTTTCGCGGCTTCAATAATACTCGTTACGCTGCATTTTCGACGCTCTTTCGGAGCACCTTCGATGAGGCTCTCACACGGTTCGAGGACGGTTCGATAGATCTGCTTCACATCGACGGCTTTCATTCCTACGAAGCCGTGCGTCACGACTTTGAAAGTTGGTTGCCCAAGTTATCGGGGCATGGAGTTGTATTGTTTCATGATACCAATGTTCACCTTCCGGGTTACGGAGTCTGGCGACTATGGGACGAAATAAAGCAAGCACATCCTTATTTTGAATTTGACCATAGCTGTGGGCTCGGCGTCCTGGCGGTGGGGAATGCGGTGCCGCCGGTCGTTGCGGAGATATGCGCGCTCAACGACGCAGAAGGCTCGGCGTTGAGAAATCGATTTGCCTCGATCGGCGAGCCCTGGGTGGTTTTGAATGGCGAACAACAGGCCCGGCAGGCTGCGCAGGCGGCAGCGAGCGAGTGGTCAGCCCAGTTGATTTCCCTTGGGGAAGAGCACGAAGCCACCCAGATGGCGCATCGGTCCAGCGAGCACCAGCTTGACAGGGTGCGCGCCGAGCACCAGGCAATGCTGGCATCTCTCTGCTGGCGCATTACCTATCCGGTCCGCCTCGTCGGCCCATATGTTCCGGCATCCCTCAGGCGGCTAGTCCGCAGATCGGCAAAGCTCGTCTGGTGGACGGGGCGTCTCGAACTCCTGCAAAAGCTGCGCGAGCGCCGCAGTGTCGCGGCGGACGTAGATCACGGAGCGCTGTCCGAGCGGGGGATGCTCGACCGTCGCCTGCTCGGAAATGCCTACAGATATCTGCGCCAGTATGGTTTTTCAGCCACGTCAAGTCACGCCCTGGAGTGGCTGCGGGTATTTTATTTCCCGCGGTTGGCCCTGCACCATACGGTAACGACGAATCTGCCTGCTCCACGACCTTTTGGCGAGCTGTCGGCGTTGCGAACATTCCGGATTCCACGCGCAACGCAGCGCCGATTGACGATGGTGACGGACAGCCTTGGCCGGGGCAGCCTGTTCGGCGGAGTTGGGACCGCACTTTTGCTTTCGGCAACCCTGGCGCGTAGGCTCGGCGCTGAACTTCGTATCGTGACTGAATTGGAACCCGTCAATGCCGGGGTCGTGGCAAGCCTGTTTCGCGCCCACGGCGTGGAATGGCGGGACGAAATCGACTTCGTTTTCAGCGACCGCATGGCGACTGAGCGCCGCGCCATCGATGTAGGAGACGACGACCTGTTCCTGACTACAGCATGGTGGTCGACCTGGAACACGCTGCAGGCCGTCCCCGCCCAGCAAATCATCTGCCTTCTTCAAGAAGATGAGCGGGTATTTTACCCCCACGGCGATCTTCATCTTCGCGCAACCGAGATGATGAGGCATCCGGACCTGCGATTTATCGTCAATTCACAGCTTCTGTGGCGTCACCTGCAAGAACAGGGCTTCGATAATGTCCGGGAACATGGTGTCTACTTCGAACCCGCCTTTCCAATGACAATGTTCCATTCGGACGAACGGAGAGAAGACGACACGTTTCAGTTCATGTTTTATGCGCGTCCTAATCGTCCGCGAAATTTATACTTGCGTGGGGTGGAGGCGATCAATGCGGCGTTGGAACAGGGCATTCTGGACCCGGCGCGCTGGCACTTTTGTTTTGCGGGCAGTCAACTGGACCGGCCTCGCTTGGCGCGGGGGGTGACTCCGACCGTGTTACAGAACTTGCCGTGGCACGAGTATGCGGCCGCCACGCGCCGTACCGATCTCGGCCTTTGCTTGATGTATACGCCTCTCCCGAGCTATCCGCCGCTCGATCTTGCGGCAAGCGGGGCCGTCGTGGTTACGAATAGTTACGGTAGCAAACGGTCGCTGGCTTCGTACTCGGCGAATATTCTATGCGTCGATCCCAGCCTCCCGTCGTTGCTGGACGCCATTGAGAAGGGAGCCGCGCTGGCCGCCGATCGAGAACGCCGTCGCCGCAATTATGATGCGGCCGGCCTGCAGCGAACGTGGCAAGCAGCATTCGCTCCGGTGCTCGATGCGATCACCGACGGCGCTTTATCGTCTAACCCAGCCCCGGATATGTGACCGTGTTTCATGCCGCGCGCATTCCACGCGTTCGATATCAAGATCCCTGGAACCAGACGCTTGATGACCGGATACAAGAGCTAAGGCGTCGTAGCGCGGAACGGCGTGTCGTCTATCTTTACGAGTGGCCTGATACAAGCACGTTTCGCTATCGGGTCTACAACATGATCCAAGCTTTACAAGCTGACCCCGGCATCTCCGCAACCTGGTTTTCGGAACATGAGATCGACCGGCTCATCCCGTTGCTGGATACCTGCGATACTCTTGTATTGTGCAGGATGCGTTACAGCAGCCAAGTAGAACGGGTGATCGGACAGGCGCAGCGTCTCGGGATCGACATCGTTTTCGATGTCGACGATCTCGTCTTCGACGTCGAATATATCCATCTTCTGCTCGACACGTTGGATCAGGCCATTACACCGGCCGCGTGGGATCACTGGTTTGCTTATGTCGGCCGGATCGGCGCCACGATGCGCCAGTGCAATCGGGTGATCGTCACCAACAACTACCTTGCATCCAAAGCCCAGCATTTCGCGGCCGGCAAGGATGTAAGAGTCATTCCGAATTTCCTCAATCGCGAGCAGTTGTCTGTATCCGACGGCATTCTCCGGCTCAAGCGGGCAGCGGGTTTTACTCGCGGCGGACCGATCCATCTGGGCTATTTCAGCGGCACGCCGACCCACAACCGCGATTTCTTGGTTTTGGCCGATGCGCTCGCAGAACTGCTTGCCTCGGACGAAAGATTGATTCTGCGGCTTGTCGGTTTCCTCGATCTGCCGCCCTCGCTCGCACGGTACCCGGATCGCGTGGAACGCTTCGCCTTACAAGACTTCATCAATCTGCAACGGCTGATCGGCGAAACCGAACTCAATCTGGTACCTTTGCGCAACAATGCTTTTACCAATTGCAAATCTGAGCTGAAATACTTTGAAGCTGCGGTGGTCGGAACTGTCACAATTGCTTCCCCCACATTCGTCTTCAAAGACGTGATAAAAGATGGTGTAAACGGTTGGATCGCCAATAGTCATGAATGGGTAGAGAGGATATCTGCCGTCGTGGCGGATTGGGCAAACTACGCCGTCGTGGCAGATCGGGCGGCGCGCGCACGCCAGGTTTACGCACCGGCAGCCATGATGGATGTTGTCCGGATGGCGTTGTTCGGCCTTCCCGTGGGGCCGCGGCATCGTGACGATCGGATGCTCCCGGTGCTCACCCCGCTGCGGGACGGAACCGGTTAGGAAAATGCGAGAGATGTGGGCTTTCTCCAGATAGGCCCGTGCGGCATGACGATACCAGACCCGTGTATCCGTCGGCCTAGCTGCCGCAGAGTCGGCGCATCCCTCGCTCAGCTACTCATGCGACGGAGGAAGGCGATGAGAGACGGCTATCGCGTCTACGACACCGACACCCATATCGACCCCGGCGCCGACGTGCTGGAGAAATACGTCGATCCCGCCTTTCGCCCGCGCCTCGCCGACCTGGCGCCCTACCGGATGACGGTCAAGTCGCGCACGGTCGAAGGGGCGCCGCGCACGACCTATCGCTTTGCCCAGCGCGCCTATGAACGCACCCTCGGCGAGGCGGAGCCGCGCAAGGGGTCGAGCGACGAGCGAGCCTGGCGCGGCAAGCGGCGGCCGAGCCCCGGGGTCGTCGACGACCGCTCCGACAACCGCGTCTTCGACATGGACGAGGAAGGCGCCGACGTGCATTTCCTCGTGCCTTCGGTGTGGACGAGCGTTGTCGGCGTGCCCGACGTGACGCTCGAAACCGGCCTCATCCGCGCCTATCACCGGCATATGGGCGAGTTTTGCGGGCCGTATCCCGACCGGCTCAAGGGGCCGATCGTCGCCTCGGCGCGCGATCCCGAGGCGGCGGTGCGGGAGATTCGCGACTGGGGCCGGTCGAAATGGGCGGTGGCGGTGCAGCCCTTGCTCGACAACGACATGCCGGTCGACCACCCGTCGCTGGAGCCGATCTGGCGGGAAGCGGCCGAGCACGACCTCGCGATCGTGCATCACAGCTTTACCTGGTCGCCGCCCTATTTCCCGGCCTACGACCAGATGTGGGACAACGTCTACCTGGCGCGGCTGTGCTCGCACCCGTGGGGCGCCCAGCGCTTCATGGCCGGGTTTCTCGCCGGCGGGATATTGGACCGGCACCCGGCGCTGCGGCTGTGCGTCCTCGAATGCGGGTTCGGGTGGCTCCCGTTCTGGGTGCGGCGGATGGACGAGCAGGTAAGCTATGTCGGCCGCACCGCCAAGCTCAAGATGCTGCCGAGCGAGCATTTCCAGGCCGGCCGCGTCTTCTGCAACGTCGAGGCGCACGAGCACGAGCCGATGTTCAAGATGGTGACCGAGGCATTGGGCGAAGACTGCCTGATGTTCGGCTCCGACTACCCCCATTTCGAAAGCTGGTTCCCGAACTCGATCGACAAGATTCTGGAATGGGGGAGCGTCAAGGGAGAGCGGGCGAAGAAGCTGTTCTGGGGGAATGCCTCGCGGTGTTTCAAGCAGACTTAAGCGACGATTGATGGGTTTCGCTGCGCTCTACCCATCCTACGGCACCGAACTTGTAGGATGGGTAGAGCGTAGCGAAACCCATCGCCTTATGCCGCCAGCCTGTCCCGAATATCCGGTAGATGCTCGCTCCCCCAAAACAGCTCGCCGTCCAGGATGAAGCTCGGGGTGCCGAAGACGCCCTTTTCCTCGGCCTCGCGGCACACGGTTTCGAGCTCGCCGCGGGCGGGGCCTTCGAGATACGCGGCGAACGTCGCACCTTCCGCGCCCGCCTCGCCGAGGACACCAGCGACGACCGCCGCATTCTCGATGTCGAGCTCGCGCTTCCAGAAGCGTTCGAAGGTCAGGCGCTGGTAGCGTTCGACGATGCCATCATCGCCGCTCTTCTTCGCGAACAGCAGCCCGGCGAGCGCGCGCGAGGAATTCCAGATCTTTTGCGTGCCGCGAATCACCAGGCCCTGTTTGCGGGCCTGGCGGCGGCAATCCATGTAGCTGTACTTGACCCGCCGCCACTGGTGCGCCGTGCGCTGCTCCTCGACGACCTGCCCGTCCGGCCCGAGCCGAGCCGTGCCCATGAAGCTGCCGAGGTCGAGGTCGTAGGGCAGCCAGTCCAGCCGCACCCCATAGTCGCGCGCGAGCTGGTAGGCCGGCCCGACCGCGAGATAGGCATAGGGGCTCTTGTAGTCGATATAGACGGACAGGGTCTTCGGCACCGGCATGGCTGTCGCTCCTTGCAGTGAAAGTATGATATCCGCGGAGCATGAGGGAGGGGCGACATGTCTTTGCAAGGCAAGGTGGTGCTGGTCACCGGCGCGCAGCAGGGGATCGGGGCGGCGATGGCGGCGGTGTTTGCCGTGGCGGGGGCGGATGTCGCGGTCAATTGGCTCGATGACCGGGCGGCGGCCGAGCTTGTGGCCGAGGCGGTGCGCGGGCACGGGCGGCGCGCGACGGTGATCAAGGCCGATCTCAGCCGGGTCGACGAGGCGCGCGGGCTGGTCGCGGCGGCCGAGGCGGCGCTGGGGCCGATCGACGTGCTGGTCAACAATGCCGGCATCTTCCCGCGCATCGATTTCCTCGCGATGGAGGAGGAGGACTGGGACATCGTGCAGGCGGTGAACCTCAAGGGTTCGGCGTTTTGCGCGCAGGCGGCCGCGCGGTCGATGGTCAAGGGGGGGCGCGAGGGCGCGATCGTCAGCCTGACCTCGGGCGCGGCCTATCGCGGGTCGCCGCACGGGGTGCACTACTGCGCGAGCAAGGGCGGCATCGTGTCGATGACCCGGCAGATGGCGCTGGAGCTGGCGCCGCACCGCATCCGCGTCAACGCGATCGCCCCCGGGCTCACGGACACGGCGCAGCCGCGGTACGGGTCGACCGAGGAGGAGATCGCGGCGGGCGGGCGCGGGCTGCCGCTCGGGCGGATCGCGCAGCCGGAAGAAATAGCGAAGGCCGCCGTGTTCCTGGCGTCGGATGACGCCGGGTTCATCACCGGCCAGGTGATCCATGTGAACGGGGGTGGGTATTTCGGGTGAGCCAGCGTCGGCCGTGGCGAGGGTGGCCGGACGTTGATCGAGTCGTGGGCGTCAGCGTTGACGGAATATGTGGATAACTCAAAAAGCCGCTGTGACCACGTTAGTTGTCTAATCGCTATGACGGCCAATTTGACTCATCTTGAAATCTTGAACATGACGACGATCGAGGAAGATAATGTGTTCCGTCTTTGTTCTGTTCGGGAGATGAGCGATGCTGCGCATAAAAATCACCCATAAAGAAGATGGGCCGATCCCGTCCGAGGCGGTGGTTACCATCCCAACGACCACGGGCACGGAAGAGGTTGTAGTCCACAAAAGCCAAGCCACCGACGATAGCGTGGAGGCCGGCTTCATCGGTCAAGAGGGAGATCGAGTTTTGGTTGAATTGCCGCGAGAAACCGTCTCCGGTCGATGGCGGGTTTGGGTACAAAAAGATGCTCTTGTGGCTTGAGTCTGGAAGGAAAAGATAATGATCCTAACGGATCGCGAACTTCAGGCCTTCTTAGCCAGCAATCAAATAACGATTAACCCGCCGCCCGCTCCGCATGCATTTAGCTCGACCAGCCTTGACTTAACGCTCGATGAGCCTGGCGAGATCTGGAAAGATTTACCCGGACAACCGGTCCGCCCGAATACACCAGGATATACATATCGCTCTTTAGATACCCGAAAACAGAGGATTTCACTAAATGGATATTCATTCAAAAAGCAAACCCTGTTACTTGCGTGGACGAAGGAGGATATAGTTCTTCCCTATTCATCACGCGTAGCGGCGCGAGTTGAAGGTAAAAGTGGCTTGGCTCGCTTGGGATTGATGGTTCACATGACCGCTCCTACCATTCACGCTGGGTTCAGAGGTCAAATCCAGTTGGAAATGTACAACTTAGGACCCTATGATATCATTTTGGACGCTGGAATGACCATCTGTCAGTTAATATTCGAAATAACGTTTGGTACGCCGGCTAAAGGTTACGGAGGACAATTTTCGGGACAGACTGCTGATGCTCTAATATCGACCCCCTAGGCTCCTAGTTCCTTTCACTCGTAGGCAACAGCTCCTTCGCCGTCGCCCTCGCCCGGGCGGCGCCGTCCCGGGCCATTTGCCCGCACAGCCCGGTATAGGCCACCGGGTCGAGCAGCTTGTCGATCCCGGCCTTGTCCATATGCGCCGTGACGCGCGGGTCGGCGGCCAACAATTCGGCGAAGGATTTTTTCGCCGTCGCGGCCTCCATCGCGGCGTCGTAGACGACGTCGTGGGCATGCTGGCGGCCGATCGCGGCGCCGAGGTCAAGCATCACGGCTTCCGCCATGATGAGGCCCCCGCCCAAGTCGAGATTGGCGCGCATCCGCTCGGGGTCGAGCTTGAGCCCGCGGAATATCTCGACGAGCCGGGTCAGCATGTCGCCCATGATCGTGCAAACGCGGCCCTCGGCGGCGTCCATCATCAGGCTGGTGGTGCGGTCGGCCTCGTGCTCGGTCTGCATCGCCTCCAGCGCGAGCGGCACGACCGAGCGGATTTCGGCGGCGGCTGCGATGATGTCCTGGCACAGCTTGGGATTGCGCTTTTGCGGCATCGTCGAGCTGCCGACCGTGCCGGGCGGCACCGGCTCCTCGACCTCGCCGAACTCGGTTTTCATCAGCGTGTAGATTTCGCGCCCGATCCGCCCGCAGCTCGCCGCCAGCATCCCGAGGATGCAGATGTTCTCGGCGAGGTGGTCGAGGATCACCCGCGACGGCACCGCCATCGAGCCGAACCCGATGCGCCGGCCGATCCCGGCCTGTACCTTGGGGCCGTTCTCGCCGAGCGAGGCGAAGGTGCCGGCGCCGCCGCCGAGCATCGCGACAAAGATGCGCGGCGCCGCCTGTTTCAGCCGCTCGACATGGCGGATCAACTCGTCGATCCAGATCGCGACCTTGTAGCCGAAGGTCGCCGGCAGCGCGTGCTGGCCGTGGGTGCGGCCGGCGATCGGCATGTCCGCGCCGCGCTCGGCGAGGTCGGCGGCGGCCGACAGCGCGTCGCCGATCAGCTTGAAGAAGATCGCGTGGGCCTGGCGCAGCACCAACAGGTCGCCGGTCTGCGTGATGTTCTGCGTCGTCGCGCCCCAATGCACCCAGCCGCCATGCGGCTCGCCGGTGACGCGCGAGAGCTCCCACACCAGCGGCACGATCGTGTGGCCGGTGCGGGCGAAGCCCTCGTCGAGACGCGCGCGGTCGAGCAGTTCGTAATGCGCCGCCTTGGCGATCGCCTCGGCCGCTTCCTTCGGGATGATGCCGAGCTCGGCCTGCGCATGGGCCAGCGCCGCCTCGACGTCGAGCCACGCCTGCCAGCGGTTTTCGAGCCGGTAGAGCGCCCGAATCCCGGGGTCGGAGACGCGCGCGGCAGTCGGCAGTTCATCGCTCATCGGGGGCTCCTCTGTGGCGTGTCATTATCTTATCGTCATCCCGGCGGAGGCCGGGACCCACTTTTCCGCTTTCCGAGCGATTGAACCGTGGGTCCCGGCCTCCGCCGGGATGACGATAAGGGGAATACGATGCCCGAATACGATACCGGCGCGCTTTCCACCCTGCGCCTCATTGGCCCGGACCCGGCGAACTGGGTGCCGGATCGGCCGGGGGTCGACCACAACGTCGCGATCATCGGCGGCGGGCAGAGCGGGTGCGCGCTGGCTTATGCGCTGCGGCGGGCCGGGGTCGGCCGGGTGACGGTGATCGACCGGGCGGCGGACGAGGGCGCGGCGGGGATCTGGACCAACGCGGCGCGGATGAACGTCTTGCGCACGGCGAAGAATTTGCCGGGGCCGGAAATGGGGGCGGCCGGTTTGGGGTTCCAGGCGTGGTACGAGGCACGGCATGGTCAGGCCGCCTATGACGGGATCGGGCGCATCCCGCGGCTCGACTGGGCGGAATATCTGGCGTGGTTCCGGCATTTCCTCGGGATCGAGGTGCGGTACGGCATCCGGCTCGACCGGATCGCGCCCTCGGACGGGTGTTTCCGGCTGCATTTGTCGTCGGGGGTGGAGACCGCGCGCAAGGTGATCCTCGCCAATGGGTTCGGCGGGAATGGCGGGCCGTATATCCCGGCGGTGCTGAGCGAGGGGCTGCCGCGGCATCTCTATGCCCATACCGGCGACGACATCGATTTCGTGGCGCTTCGGGGGAAGGCGGTCGGGGTGGTCGGCGGCGCGGCCTCGGCGTTCGACGCGGCGTCGGTGGCGCTCGAACATGGCGCCGCGGAGGTGCATCTGTTCGCGCGGCGGGCGGCGCTGGCTTCGGTGCCGGTCAACCGCGTGCGCGGCTATCCCGGCGCCTACGACAACTACCCGTTCCTGCCCGACCGGGTGCGCTGGCACCAGGCGATTCGCTATCGCCGCGCCGGCTCGACCGCCCCGGCCGACGCGATCCAGCGCGCCGGGAAATTCGCCAATTTCCACCTGCACCTCGCCGCGCCGTGGCAAAGCGCGCGCGAGGAGGGTGGGCGGGTCGTCGCCGCGGTCAACGGCGCCGAGCATCGCTTCGACTTCGCGATCGCCGGCACCGGCTATTTCGTCAACCCCGGCGCCCGGCCCGAGCTGGCCGAGATCGCGCCGCACATCCTGCTCTGGCGCGACCGCTATATGCCGCCCCAGGATGAGGAGGACGCCGAATTAGGCGCGCATCCCTATCTCGGTACCGGCCACGAATATCTGGAGAAGGCGCCGGGCGCCGCGCCCTACCTCGCCGACATCCACGTGCAGAACCCGGCCGGGTTTGTGAGCCTGGGGTTTCCGGTCGGCGACGTGCCGAGCATGAAGCGCGGCATCGCGGCGATCGTCGCGCGGATCAGCCGCGATCTGTTTTTGGCGGACCTCGATGCGCATGAGGCGCGGATGACCGCGGATGTGGCGCCGGAGTTTGGAGCGGAGATTTATGAGGGGGCGGTGCGGCGGTAGCCCAGTACTGGACCGCGGGCGTCTCGCCCGCATCTTCGTCCGTAAAGGGCGGGCGAGACGCCCGCGGTCCTAGTTGGCGATTACCACCCCAGCCTTTGCCTGATCTGCGCCCCCACCTCCAGGTGCCGCTCATGGTCCCCCGCGAACCGCAGCATGATGTGGCTCGCCCCCGCTTCGGCGTAGGCGGCGAGGTAGTCGGCGGCGCCGCTGGCGGGGCCGGCGTAGGTGGATTGGCGCGCGCGCATCTCGGCGGCGGGGCGGCCGTAATAGTTTTCGAGATAGGCGTTCATGCGCTGGTCGGCGCGGGCGGTGTCGTCGTCGATCGTCAGGGTCAGGTAGATCGCGCCGACGAGCCGTGACGGGTCGCGGCCGGCGGCGCGGGCGAAGCCTTGGACCTCGCGCCAGTTGTCGCCCCAACGCGGCGCCTCCGGCCCGTTCGGGAACCAGCCGTCGAAGAATTTTCCCGTCCGCTCGATCGCGGCCTTGACCATGCCGCCGATCCAGATGGGCGGGCCGCCGGCGCGGTGCGGCACCGGCCCGACCGAGCCGTCATCGACGACCCAGCGCCCGTTCCAGTTGACCTTGTCGCCGGTCCAGAGGGCGCGCATGAGCCGCAGCCCTTCGAGCATCCGCCCGACCCGATGCTCGAACGGCACGCCGCAGGCGACGAACTCGCTGCGGATGTTGGGCACGTCGCTGGCGATGCCGACGCCGAGGATGAACCGGCCCTCGCTGATCTGGTCGAGCGTCGCGATCTGGTGCGCGAGGACGACCGGGTTTCGGAGCGCCGGAAGCAGAACGGCGGTCCCGAGCTCGGCCTTTTTCGTGCGCGCGGCGACGGCGGCGAGCAGGGTGATCGGCTCGTGCCGCGGCCGCGCCGTGATCGAATCGCCGACCCACAGCGAGTCGTAGCCGAGGCTTTCCGCGCGCTCGGCGAGGGCGAGCATCGGCCCGGTTTCGGGCCGGCCGCTCATCACCTGCTCCCGTGTCGGCAAAAGATACCCGATCCGCGGCGCCATCCCGTTTCTCCCATTGTTGCGGGCGCATCATAGGCGAGTTTCACCACGGAGACACGGAGGGCACGGAGAAGAAAGGAACTCTTTCGACGCGGAGGACGCGGAGGGGCTCGCGGAGGACGCGGAGGCATCCGGGCGTGTCAGCGGCCAGAAAATTTCTTTGCCGAGGATTCTATTGCGCTGCGCGCGGCACGACGCCACCGCGTCCTCTGCGAAACCTCCGCGTCCTCCGCGTCGAAACCTTACTTTTAATGCGCGTCGGTGGTGGGCGCGGCGGGTGCCGCGACTTTGCGGAGGAGGGGGACGAAGAGGGTGGCGAGGATGAAGGCGACCATGATCGCCTGGAACGCGTCGGCATAGGCCATCGTCGCGGCCTCGCGGTAGGCGAGCTGCGACAGGTGCTTGATTGCGGCGAGGTGGCCCTCGGCGGCGCTGTGAACGGCGGCGGTGTAGCGCTGGGCGGTGCCGTGCAGCATCCGCTCCATCGGGCCGTTGGCCGGGGTCAGGGTCGAGGCGATGTCGGTGAAATGCGCGTTGGTGCGGCTGTTGAGGATCGCGCCGCACACGGCGATGCCGACCGCGCCGCCGAGGTTGCGCATCATGTTGAAGAGGCCGCTCGCGTATTTGAGCCGCGCCATCGGCAGGCTGCCGAGCCCGAGCGTCACCGCCGGCGCGACGACGAACACTTGCGGGAACCCGCGCAGAAGCTGCGGGATCAGCAGCTCGTCGCCGCCCCAATCATGGGTGATGAAGCTGAACAGCCACATCGCGAGGCCGAACGAGGCGAGGCCGAACATCATCAGCCAGCGCGTGTCCATCCTCTTCGACAGCATCACGTAGACCGGCACGCCGACGAGCGACGCCGCGCCGGTGGAGAACACAGCAACCCCGGTCTGCCACGCGCTGAACCCGCGCACGTAGCCGAGGAATAAGGGCGTCATGTAGATCGTCGAAAAGATGCCGATCCCGGTGACGAAGGACAGAAAACAGCCGACCGCGAAATTGCGGTTGCCCAGGGCGCGCAGGTCGACGACCGGGTTCGCGAAGGTCAGGCTGCGGACCACGAAGGCGAGGCCGGAGATGCCGGCGACCCAGGCGCAGGCGGCGATTGTCGAATCATCGAACCAGTTCCACCGCGCGCCCTCCTCGAGCACGTATTCGAGGGTGCCGAGCGACACCGCCATCAGCGCCATGCCGGGATAGTCCGCGCCCTTGAGTAGCGACAGATCGGGCTGGTCGATATCGACCAGCATCGGCACCGCGGCGGCGACCGCGAGGCCCGGCAGCAGGTTGATGTAGAACAGCCAGTGCCAGTCGAGCGTGTCGGTGATCCAGCCGCCGACGACCGGCCCGAGCACCGGCGCGATCGACGCGATCGTGCCGACCACCGCGGCCGAATAGGCGCGTTTCGGCCCCTGGAAATAGTGGAACGACGAGGTGAAGACGGTCGGGATCATCGACGCCCCGATGAGGCCCTGCAGCGCCCGGAACGCGATCATGCTCTCGATGTTCCAGGCGATCCCGCAGAGGAGGCTCGCGACCGTGAACCCGGCGGCCGATGCGGTGAACAGCCAGCGCGTCGAGAACACCCGGGTCAGCCACCCCGACAGCGGGATGACGACGATCTCGGCGATCAGATAGGCGGTCTGGACCCAGCTTATCTGGTCCTGCGCCGCCGAGAGCCCGCCGCCGATCTGCTGCAACGACGAGGCGACGATCTGGATGTCGAGGAGCGCGACGAACATCCCGACGCACATCACCGCGAAGGGCACGATCGAGCGAACGCCCGCGCTCATCGTCGTTACTCCGCGCGGGTATCGATCGAGGCGGTGACCGACAGGCCGGGCCGAAGCAGGCCGAGCTCGTCGTCGCCGTCGGCGATCGCGACCCGCACCGGCACGCGCTGGACGATCTTGGTGAAGTTGCCGGTCGCGTTCTCGGGCGGGATCACCGCGAAGACCGCGCCGGTGGCCGGGGCGAGGCTGGTGACGCGGCCGGTGAATTTGCGGCCCGGCAGCACGTCGGCGACGATCGTCACGCGCTGGCCGGGCCGCATATGGGCGAGCTGGTCTTCCTTGAAATTCGCGTCGACCCAGAGCCCGTGCGCCGGGACGATCGAGAGGAGCGTGTTGCCGGCGGTGACGTAGCCGCCGATCTGCGCGGCGCGGTCGCCGACATAGCCGTCGATCGGCGCGCGGATCTCGGTATAGCCGAGGTCGAGCCGCGCGGTGTCGAGATCGGCCCGGGCCTGCGCGAGGTCGGCGTCGGATTCGGCGAGCTGGGTGTCGAGCACGGCGAGCTTGGCCTTGGCCGCGGCGAGCCCCGCGTCGTTGGCGTCGACCGTGGCGGCGGCCTGCTGGTCGGCGGCGGCGGCCTTCTGGTCGTCCTGCACCGAGCCGACGCTCGTCTCGGCGAGGCGGTGATATCGCGTCGCGTCGGCGCGGGTGAAGACGGCGCGGGCCTTCGCGGCGGTCAGATTGGCGTCGGCCTGGGTCACCATCGATTGCTGCAGCCGGATTTGCGCGTGGAGGTTGTCGAGCGTCGCCTGCTGACGCCGGACGACGGCTTCGGCATGGGCGAGCCTGGCGCGGTAGTCGCGGTCGTCGAGCTGGACCAGAAGCTGGCCGGCGGTGACGTGCTCGTTGTCGTGGACCGCGATCCGGCTGACAAATCCGGGCACGTGCGGCGACAGCGCGGTCACGTCGCCACCGATATAGGCGTCGTCGGTGGTTTCAAAAAACCGCCCGGCGGTCCACCAATGCCAGGCATATCCCGCGGCGGCGACGGTCAGCAGCGCGCCGAGCGCGAAGATCAGGTGCTTCTTGCCGAGGCGCAGGCGGGTGCGGCCGGGAAGGGCGATCGCGCTGCGCCACAAGGCGGTGCTAGACATGGGGCTGGTCCTGTTGCGGCCGGCTGTGGCGGCGGCGGGTATGCTCGTCGGCGGCGGGGCCGGGTGCGGTGCGGAACTCGGGTTCGGCGATCGGCCGGCCGCTGGCGCGGTCGACGAGGACCGGGTCGGCCTCCCGGCCCGTCTTGGCGTCGACGATCAGGACGCTTTTGCCCTCGGGCGCGAAATGCTTGTTGCCGTAGGCCACGAGCGCCAGCATCACCGGGCGGAAATCGCGGCCGCGCTCGGTCAGCACGTATTCGTGGCGCGGCGGGTGCTCGCTGTAGCGCCGACGCTCCAGCATCCCGGCCTCGACAAGGGCGTTGAGCCGCCGCGTCAGCATGTTCGGCGCGATGTCGAGGCTCTTCTCGAACTCGTCGAAACGGCTGAGCCCGTGAAACGCGTCGCGCAGAATGAGGATGCTCCACCACTCCCCGACCCGCTCCAGGCTGCGCGCCACCGGGCATTGCATGGCGCCGAAACTTTTGCGTTGCATGGCGGCCTCTCCTGACTTTCATAATGAAAGTAAGTTGCGGAGACGGGGGCGTCAAGCCGGGTGCGGATAGATTCTGCCGGACGAGAGCCGGGGGCGACGGAAGGCGGCCCGCAGGAGGTGGTCGAACGGGAACCGATGGCCGATTGGAACGCTCGGCGACTCCTGGACGACCCGGCCAACGCGGCGGCCGCCCATCGTGCAAGGCCGCGAAAAAGGGCCGCGAAAGAAGAATGCGCGACCTTTCGGGGACGGCTCCGTTGAGCCATAGTCCCGCCCTGGCCCTTTGAGCTATCGGGCAGGGGCGCCCATTACCGCGACAAAGCAACCGCTGCACCGATCGAAGGCGACGGCCTTGCCATACCCGAGAGCCCGACCGCTATTCGAGCGTCTTCGTCTAGCGCGGCGTCAGTCGACGCATTTGGCTGAAGCGATTACGCTCGTCTTGGTCATGACCGTTTTCGCCTGTCTGCCGGTTGACCTGGCCTCGGCGGTGGGTGGCTATATTGGCCGGAAGATCGGCCCGCGAACCCGAGCGTCGTGTCGCGTCATCGACAATCTCCGGCGCGCGATGCCCGAAAATTGCGAAACCGAGAACCGCCGTATCCTTCTCGGCATGTGGGACAATCTTGGTCGAGCCGCGGCGGAGTATCCGCATCTCGCATGGATCTGTGCTGAGAAGTCTCACCGGGTGGAACTCGTAAATGGGGAAGGCGTGACGCGCCTGTTGCGGGGCAATGAACCTGCGATCTTCTTTGGCGGTCACTTCGCCAACTGGGAGGTGGGTCCCTCGATGATCCATCGCATGATGGGAGCGGCGCTGGTTTCAGTACACCGCGCTCCGAACAACCCGTGGGCCGCTCGGCTGTTGCGGCACTGGCTGCCCCCGCGCCGCACCGTCGCCAAAGGTCGCGCCGGCGGGCGCGAGCTGCTGAGCCACCTTCGCGGAGGCGGCCACCTTGCGATGCTCGTGGACCAGAAGATGAACGACGGCATCGCCGTGCCCTTTTTCGGCCGGGACGCCATGACGGCGCCCGCCATCGCCCGCTTCAGCTTGCGTTTCCACGCCCCGATCGTGCCGATCCGGGTCGAGCGGCTAGAAGGCGCCCGATTTCGCTTCACGGTCCTGCCGCCGATCGACATCGCGGAGACAGACGACGCCACCGCCGACGTGCTCGCGCGGATGACCCGCATCAACGCGGAAGTCGAAAGCTGGGTGCGGGCTTGCCCCGAGCAATGGCTCTGGGCTCACCGGCGCTGGCCGGATTAAGGCTTACCCCTCCCGCATATACTTCTCCTCCAGCGCCCGCCACGCCGCCGTTCCCACGGCGACCTCGCGTTCCTGGAAGGTGCAGAGGTCGCCTTCGACCCGCCGCACGTGGCCGTCCTCCTTCAGCACCGCGAGCACCCGCTGGGCGGCGCGGATGGCGGCGCGATGGGTTTGGGAGGGGTAGATGCCGAGGCGAAAACCCATCTCGGCGAGCTCGCTCGCGGCCATCATTGGGGTCTTGCCGCCCTCGAACACGTTGACGAGGTTGGGGCCGTTGACGCGCTTGCCGACGCTGCGCAGCTCGTCGACGGTTTGCGGCGCCTCGACAAAGCCGACATCGGCGCCGGCCTCCATATAGGCGTTGACCCGGTCGATCGCGGCGTCGAGCCCCTCGATCGCGCGGGCGTCGGAGCGGGCGATGATGACCATGTCGGCGTCGCGGCGGGTGTCGACGGCGGCCTTGATCTTGCCGACCATCTCGGCCTTGGAGATCACCTCCTTGCCGTCGTAGTGGCCACACTTTTTGGGCGCGACCTGGTCCTCGATGTGGAACCCGGCGACCCCCGATTTCTCGTACTCGCGCACCGTGCGGATCACGTTGATCGCGTTGCCGTAGCCGGTATCGGCGTCGGCGATGACCGGAATGCCGACCGCCTCGACCGTGAGGCCGATAAAACGCGCGTTCTCGACGACGCTGAGGAGGCCGAGATCGGGATAGCCGCTCGCCCGCGAATACCCGCCGCCGGTCAGGTACACGGCCTCGAACCCGGCCTGCTCGACAAGGCGCGCGGTCAGCGTGTCGTAGGCCCCCGGCACTATCGTGTAGCCGCCGCGCGCGATCAGCCCGCGCAAAATCTGGCGTGGTGTCATCGGCGTGTTCCTCCCTGCGGTGTGGACGGACGCCAATCTGCCCCCGGCGGAAGGGTTTGTTAAGGCCGCGCCCGATACCCTCACCGAGGCTCATCAAAACTGGCGGCGAAACGATGAAACGGCTTCTCTTGGCGCTGGCGCTGATCGCGGCCCCGATGGCGGCGGCGCGCGCCGACGACGCGCCGGCCGGCGACCATGCCTGCGGGCTCGTCTCGGCGCTGCTGGTGTCGCAGGACCAGGGCTCGGTGACGATCGGCTGCAACGGGATCGGCGAGGCGTTTGGCGGCCAGCTCGCCGACGTTATGACCTTGATCCTGCAGCGCCGGCTCGACCCGCAGCAGGTCCTCGCCAAGCTGGAGGAGCTGGCGCCGGTGCCGGCCGCCAACGTCGCCCGCGACCTCGACGGGGCGAACCGCCAATTGCTGATCCAGGCGCTCGTCGGCAAGCCGGTCGAGCAGATCACCATCGCCGCCGACCCCAAGGAGACCGATGCCGGCGAGTACGGCAAGGAGATCGCGACGGCCCTGATGATGGTCGGATGGCAGATCGAGGGCAACCAGATCAGCCGCAAGGAGGTCCCGACGCTCGCCGCCGTTCACGGCATCGCCGTCGTCGTCCGCAGCGACGCCAACCCGCCGCCCAAGGCCGCCGCGCTCAAGGCCGCGCTGTTCGCCGCCCATGTCGAGGCCCCGCTGCGCGCCGACCCGACCCTCGCGGGCGACGCTACCGTGCTGTGGATCGGCAAGCGCCCGAGCTTCGACCCGCTGGAGCCGAAAACCTAAGCGTCGCCTCTTCGATCAACGCACGCCGGTCGATCTTGTTGGTGCCGGTCAGCGGCAATTCGGCCTCGAACCAGACGCGGCGTGGGTGCTGGACCGGCATCGCATGGGCGAGGGCATGGGATTTGATCTCGTGCTCGGTTAGTCGATCACATGATCGGCCCCAAGCGCCTTCAATCGCCGGAGTTTGTCGTCGGACCCGGCCGCCGCGATGACCTCGGCGCCGGCGAGCTTGGCGATCATCACGCAGGCGGTGCCGACCCCGCCGCTGGCGCCAAGCACAAAGACCTTCTGCCCCGCTTCGATCGGGCCGTTGGCGGTCAGCATGCGGTGGGCGGTGGCGTACGCGACCGGGATCGCCGCCGCCTCGGCAAAGGAGACGCCGTCGGGGATCGGCACGAGCTGGCGGGTCGAGGCGACGCAATATTCGGCGAGGCCGCCGTCGCACATCTCGCCCATCAGCCCGACACCCGATACGTCGGGGCCGAGCGCGGCCACCTCGCCGGCGATGTCGAGGCCGGGCACGATCGGCAGCGGCACCCTGATCCCCGGCATGCCGCGGCGGGTGAAGACGTCGTGGTAGTTGAGCGAGGCGGCGCCGATTTTGACCAGCACCTCGCCGGGGCCGGGTTTCGGGTCGGGATAGGCGGTCTAGTAGGTCAGCGTCTCGGGGCCGCCATGCGCGTTGAGGACGATCGCTCGCATCTGGTTCTTTCGGTCGCGGTTTCCGCCGGCCACGATACACTGACTCGCGGCAAGGGAGAGGCGGGATGACATTCGGGGTGAGACGGGTCGTTACCGGACACGATGCGAACGGCAAGGCGACCGTGCTGATCGACGAGCTCGCGCCGTCGCGCTCGATGCGCGCGGGCGTGTCGGCGACCGTCGCGTGGACCAGCGAGGGGTTTCCGGTCAGCAACGACGGCGCCGCCGACGAAGGCGCGCGCAAGACCGGCACCACCCATGCGGGCGGCACCGTCTTTCGCATCATCGAGTTCGCCCCCGGCAACGGCGAGCGCAACCACCGCACCGACTCGATCGACTATGCGGTCGTGCTGTCGGGCGAGATCGACATGGACCTCGACGGTGTCGAAACCCACCTCAAGGCCGGTGACGTGATCGTGCAGCGCGGCACGATCCACAACTGGATCAACCGCGGCGCCGCGCCGTGCGTGATCGCGTTCGTGCTGATCACCGCGCACCCGGCCGTCGCGGGCGGGAAGACGCTGCCGGCGGTGGGGTAGGCCTCGCCAAAACAAACGTCATCCCGGCGAAGGCCGGGACCCACTCGTCGACAGTTCGAGCGTTTGAACCGTGGGTCCCGGCCTTCGCCGGGATGACGGGGTTGGAAGCGCTACTTGGCCGGCGGCGGCGGTGGTGCCGCCGGGCCTGGTGCCGCGGCTTGCGCGGCGAGGCTCTTCTTCGCGTTGTCGACGGCGGCAAGCTGGGCGGCGACTTGGGGGCCGGGGACCTGGATCACCGTGTGGGCGCCCGATTTGGCGACAAAAGTCACCATGAGGCCCTTGGTGCTGGCGCGCAACAGCGGCTCGGGCAGGGCGGCGGCGAATTCCTCGGCGTAGGAGCAGCCGTTGTCGCAGGTGATCTCGTCGCTCCGGATCGGGATGAAGCGCAGCTTTTGGCCCTTTTCGTCCTGCGCCTCGGACCAGTCGCGCTTGGCCCCGGCGTAGCTGTCCTCGACGAAAAGCTGGCTGGCGGTCTCGCCGGTACGGGTGTCGAGGAGGGTGCGCAGGCCGTCGTAGTTGGTGCCGGGCACGCCGAGGAACAGCGGGTCGTGCTGGGTCCTGGGGCCGACAAAGCTGAGAAACTTGCCGTCTTGCACGCGATTGACCGTGATCGCGGTGCCGGCGTTCGCCTCGGGCGTCGGCAGCGAGCCGGAGGTGACCGGCGGCATTCCTCCGGCGCAGGCGGCGAGCCCGGCGAGGAGGAGGGCGGCGAGCAGCGTGCGGATGGGGAGCATGGCGGTCATCCCAGTATGGCGCCGTTGTCTTCGCCGAGGGTCGGCGCGCGTTTGGCGAAAGACGGGCGGGCGCCGTCGAACGACAGCGGCATGCCGACAAGCGCGAGGCCGCTGCCCGGCTGGCGCTGGATCTGGCCCAGCGCCAGGGTCTGCGGGTCGGCGACGACCTGTTCCATCGTGTTGATCGGACCGTTGGGGATGCCGGCCTCTTCGAGCAGCCTGGCCCAATGCGCCCGCTTTTCGGTGGCGAAGATGTCGGCGAGGATCGGCACCAGCTCGGCGCGGTTGACGACGCGGTCGCCGTTGGTGCGAAAGCGCGGGTCCTCGGCGAGGCTCGGCCGGCCGATCACCCCGGCGAGGCGGCGGAACAAATTGTCGTTGCCGGCCGCCACCATCATGAACCCGTCGAGCGCGGCAAACGCCTGGTACGGCACGATCATGTCGACGCCGGAGCCGTGCCGCGCCGGGAGCTCGCCGTTGGCGAGGTAGCCGGCGAGCATGATGCTCATCCAGGCGAGCGACGTTTCGTAGAGCGAGGTGTCGACGGTGCCGCCCTTGCCGGTCGCGTCGCGCTCGCGCAGCGCCGAGAGGATGCCGATCACCGACCACATCGCCGACCCCATGTCGACGATCGACGCCGTGACCCGCACCGGCGGCCGCCCGTCCTCGCCGAGGAGGCTCATCAGCCCGCTATAGGCCTGCATCATCGGGTCGTAGCCCGGCCGGTCGCGCAGCGGTCCGGTATTGCCGAACGCGCCGAGGTTGCAGCAGACCAGGCGCGGCTTTGCGGCGGTCAACTCGGCGGCGCCGAGCCCGTATTTGTCGAGCGCGCCGAATTTGAGGTTGTGGATCACGACGTCGGCGCGGTCGAGGATCAGCGCCTTCAAGCGTGCGGCGTCATCCTCGTCGGCGAGGTCGATCGTGATCCCCTTCTTGCCGCGGTTGACCGCGTGAAAACACGTCGCCGCCCCCTCGGCGAACGGCGGACCCCAGCCGCGGCAGGCGTCGCCGGTCTTGGGGTTCTCGACCTTGATCACCTCGGCCCCCAGCTCGCCGAGGATCATCCCGGCATAGGGCGCGGCAATGCTGTGGCCGATCTCGACGACGACGAGGCCGGATAGCGGACAGGGGGAGGACATCGAACGCACCACGACGAGTGTTAGGCCGCTGATGGCTTTATCACCACGGAGGCACGGAGCACACGGAGATTCTAAGCCCGTACTCAGGTCATTCCGGGACGGCCACGGCCGAACCCGGAACCCAAGAACGCGGAACGTGGGAATCAAGTTGCGGCGGCGGTGCGCGGCTGACCGCGCCGTGTTCTTGGGTTCCCGGTTCGCGGCGATGCCGCGCCCCGGAATGACCTGTTGAGCTGGGTGTTCTCGGTGCCTCCGTGTCTCCGTGGTGAATTTCTCGCGCGCCTGCTTTATCGTGCCACCTCATAACAAACCGGCACGGGAGCGGCGGCATGAAGCGGAGTCGGGGGGAGATCGAGGACAAGGTGGGGCAGCGTCTGCCGCGGCGGGCGTTGATGGCGGGGGTTTCGATCGGCGGGGCGGCGGCGATGCTGGCCGCGGCGACTGGGGTGCGAGAGGCGCGGGCGGCCGATGTGGGGCCGTATCCCGAGCATCCGAAGTGGAAATTCGTCTTCGTCAACCACGTCACCTCGAACCCGTTTTTCGTGCCGGCCCAATACGGCATCCAGGACGCCTGCGCGCTGCTCGGCTGCGACTATCAATGGACCGGGTCGGAGACGTCCGACGTCGCGCAGATGGTCAACGCGATGAACGCGGCGGTTGCCGGCAAGGCGGATGCGGTCGCGGTTTGCCTTGTCGACCCCAAGGGGTTCGACAAGCCGACCGCCAACGCGCTCGCCGCCGGCATCCCGGTGTTCAGCTACAACGCGGACTCCCACACCAACAAGCGCCTCGCCTATATCGGCCAGGACCTCTACCTCTCGGGCCAGATGATGGGCGAGCGCATCGTCAAGCTCGTCGGCAAGGGCAAGGTCGCGCTCTTTATCGCGACGCCGGGGCAGCTCAATTTGCAGCCGCGCATCGACGGGGCGATGGATTCGATCAAGAAATCGGGCGCCGACATCCAGGCGACGATGATCGCGACCGCGCCGGCGGCGAACGAGTCGCTGTCGAAGATCGACGCCTATTACCTCGGCAACCAGGACGTCAAGGGCCTCTTCGGCAGCGGCGGCGGCGACACGATGAATTGCGGGCTCATCAGCCGGAAGTACAAGCTCAATGAAAAGGGTGTGCATGCCGGCGGGTACGACCTCCTGCCGCGCTCGCTCGAAGGGGTGCGCGACGGGTTCCTCGATTTCGTGATCGACCAGCAGCCCTATCTCCAGGGCTTCTACACGGTGATGGAGATGTTCGCGTACAAGGTGTCGGGCGGGCTCGTCGGCCCGGCCGACATCAATACCGGGCTCAAATTCGTCACCAAGGACGCGGTCGCGCAGTACCAGAACACCAAGACGCGGTACGAAGGCAGCGCCAAGGACGCGCAGCTCGTACCCCGCAGCGGCGCGATTGGTGGCTGAGGGGGCGGTGGGCGAGGGGGAAACGGGCGGCGGGTTCGTCCGCCGCGCCTATGCCTTTTTGCTGCGGCCGGAGGCGAGCGTCATTGTCGTTTCGGTGGCGCTCGTCATCTATTTCGAGATCGCGAACCGGAATTTTCTCAGCACCGCCAACGTCCAGACATTGTCTCAGTTCGTCGCCGCGCCGGTGATCATCGCGTGCGGCGAGATCATGTTGCTGATCTGCCGCGAGATCGATTTGTCGGTCGGGCAGGTCTTCGCGCTGGCGCCGTTCCTGATGGAGAACATCAACGATTTCGGCGTGCCCGAGCCGCTGGCGATCGTCGGGGCGCTGGCGGTATGCGCGCTGATCGGCCTGACGATCGGGCTAATCACGATCGGGCTCAGGGTCCCGTCGTTCATCACGACGCTGGGGATGCTGTTCCTGATTACCGGCCTCACGCTGACGATCTCGCGCGGGTACCCGGCGAACACGGCGGGTGGGCCCGCGCTGATCGGGATCATGGGCGGCTGGAGCTATTCCGAGATCCTGTGGGCATTTGCGATCGTCGCGGTGATGCACACCGTCTTGCGCCACACGCGCTGGGGGCTGCACACGGTCGCGATCGGCGGCAACATCGTCGCCTCCGCCGAGGCCGGGATCGCGATCAACCGGATCAAGATCGCCAATTTCGTGCTGACCAGCACGCTGGGCGGGTTTACCGGATTGCTGGAGGCGTTCCGCGTCGGCTCGATCGACCCGCTCGCGGGGGGCAGCAACATGATGTTTCTCGGCGTCGCCTCGGGCGTCATCGGCGGCACCGCGATCGCCGGCGGGGCCGGGACGATCATCGGCGGGCTCGTCGGCGGGATCATGCTGGGGGTGATGCAGGATGGGTTCACCCTGCAAGGCATCAACGCGTTCACCTTCGACATCATCATCGGCGCGGCGATCCTCATCGCGATGGTCGCCAACATCCACCTCGCCCGGCTGCGCAGCGGGCGACCACAATGAGCGAGGCGGTGGGGAGCGAGGCGGCTGGGAGCGAGGCGATCCGGGCGGAAAACCTGGTCAAGTCGTTCGGCAACGTGGTCGCGCTGAACGGGCTGTCGATGCAGGTCGCGCGCGGCGAGACGCTGGGGATTCTGGGGGATAACGGCGCCGGAAAATCAACGCTGATCAAGATTTTGACCGGGTATCACCAGCCGGATTCGGGGCAGGTTTTCGTCGACGGCAAACCGGTGCAGCTAGGGTCGGTCGACGGCGCGCGGGCGCTCGGGATCGAGTGCGTCTATCAGGATTTGGCGCTCGTCAACGGGCTCAGCATCTACCACAACATGTTCCTGAAGCGCGAAATCCTGTGGGGCGGGCCGTTCGGGTTCCTCAACCACCGCGAGATGCGGCGGCGCGCGCGCGAGGCGCTGGAGGAGATCGGGATCGCCGTGGCGTCGGTCGACCTCGAGGTCGGACAGCTCTCGGGCGGGCAGCGCCAGGCGATCGCGGTGGCGCGGGCGGTGTCGTCGAACGCGCGCATCCTGCTCCTCGACGAGCCGCTGGCGGCGATGGGCGCGCGCGAGGCGGGGTTGATCATCGACCTGATCGACCGCCTCAAGGCGCGCGGCGACATCGCGATCGTGATGATCGCGCACAACTACGCGCAGACCCTCGAACTCTGCGACCGCGTGATCCTCGTCCAGCACGGCCGAATCACGTTCGAAAGCCGGGCCGCGGCGACCTCGGCCGAGGAATTGCTGGAGATCGTCCGCCGCGAATACCGCGCGGCGCGGGCGGGGTAGGGACCGAAAAGCGCTCACGCGTCGTCGGAGCATTGCTTGCGATGGTCGGCCATGCGGCGGAAGCGGCGGGCGAGGTCGAGGAGCTCGCGGCGCACGTCGGGGATGTGGCTTTGGGCGGCGAGCGCCTCGATTTCGGCGGCGATGCGCCGGTAATGGGCAGGGCTCGGGCGATCGTCGCTCATATTGTTACGCTCGCCTCGACCCGACTCTGTCGCGCTACTGAAAAGCCCCTATCTCACTGTGAACGCTAGCGTACATTGGGCGTTCCGTCCGGGAATTCGCATCTGCATCGCGTCAATTGCATGACGACAACTCGACGACGAGGCGAAAAACGCGCAAATATGTGACCACGAGGTAACAATTAGTAATAGAATAGCATCTGGGCGGTTTCCTACTTTAGTGAAACCAATACTGATCTATATCGTTTGTGATCCGTTATGAACGCGAATGCACATGCACAGTTCTTGCGTCGGCAGGCGGCGTCATTGCGCGAATTGGCGACCCGGTCGCCCAATATCGCCGGGACGCTGCGCCGCCTCGCCGACCAACTCGACGAGATGGCCGACGAGGTCGACGGAAAGCCGGGTTCGCTCGAAGAGTGAGCCCCGGCCACAGCCGGCCGACGGACAGGAGCGCAACCGAGGGCAGCGATCCCCGCAACTCATCACGGCCCGGCGGCTATAAAGACCTTCGAGCCGATCGGCAGCAGGATGGTTCGCATGAGCCATCCGCGCGGGTTACTGTGGCGCAGGCGGTCACAAGGGAGGGCGCGATGCCCTATGGCGAACACTCCGACGACGCGGTGATGCTCGCGCTCGGTGAGGATTACCCCGAGCTGCGCGAGTCCGTGCGCAAGATCTGCGAGAAATATCCGGGCGCGTACTGGCGCGGGCTCGAAGACGAGCAGGCCTACCCGACCGCCTTTATCGCCGAATTGACCGAGAGCGGCTTCCTCGCCTCGCTGATCCCCGAGGAATACGGCGGGTCCGGGCTGCCGATCCGCGCCGCCGCGGTGATCCTCGAAGAGATCAACGCGTCGGGCTGCACCGCCAGCCAGGGCCACGCCCAGATGTACATCATGGGCACGCTGATGCGGCACGGCAGCGAGGAGCAGAAGCAGCGCTACCTGCCGGGGATCGCGACCGGCGAATTGCGGCTGCAGGCGTTCGGCGTCACCGAGCCGACCACGGGGTCCGACACGACCAAGCTCAAGACCCGTGCGGTGCGCCAGGGCAACTCGCATTACGTCGTCAACGGGCAGAAGGTGTGGACGTCGCGGGCGCGGCACTCCGACCTGATGCTGCTGTTGGCGCGCACGACGCCGGTCGAGGAGGTCAAGCGGCGCACCGACGGACTGTCGGTGTTTGTCGTCGATTTGAAGGAAAGCCTCGGCAAGGGCGTCGAGATCAGGCCGATCAACGCGATGATCAACCACAACACCACCGAGGTGTTCTTCGACAATCTGAAGGTGCCGGCGGAAAATCTGATCGGCGAGGAAGGCAAGGGGTTCCGCTATATCCTCGACGGCATGAACGCCGAGCGCATCCTCGTCGCGCAGGAATGCATCGGCGACGGGCGCTGGCTGCTGGGCAAGGGCGTCGAGTACGCGAAGGAGCGGGTCGTGTTCGACCGGCCGATCGGGCAGAACCAGGGGGTGCAGTTCCCGCTCGCCCGCGCCTATGCCGAGCTGGAGGCGGCCGACATGATCTGCCGCCGCGCCGCCGCCCTCTTCGACGCCGGGCGCGATTGCGGCGCGGACGCCAACATGGCGAAACTGCTCGCCTCCGAAGCCACCTGGCACGCCGCCGACGCCACCTTCCAAACCTTCGGCGGCTTCGCGTTTGCCAAGGAATACGACATCGAGCGCAAATGGCGCGAAGTCCGCCTCTACCAGACCGCCCCGATCAGCACCAACCTCATCCTCGCCTATATCGGCCAACATGTGCTGGGGATGCCGCGGAGTTATTGAGGCGGCCGACTTTATCCCCTCGCCCGCATTGCGGGAGAGGGTGGCCGAAGGCCGGGTGAGGGCGCGGCGCGAAGCGTCGCGGCGGCGGAACGGCTTGCGCCGCCCTCACCCTCCCATCGCCGAGGCGATGGGTCCCTCCCTCTCCCGCAATGCGGGCGAGGGGTATAATTTGAGCCTCACCCTCCCGGCGCGATGACGATTTCCACGCGGCGGTTCTGGGCGCGGCCCTTGGCGGTTTCGTTGGGGGCGATCGGGTTGGCTTCGCCTTGGCCTTGGGCCGTGATGCTGCCGGGATCGATGCCCTTGGCCGCGAGATAGGCGGCGACCGCGTCGGCGCGCTTTTGCGACAGATCGCCGTTGTCGGCGATGCCCTTCTTCTTCTCGGCCGAGCCGACCGGCGCGTTGTCGGTGTAGGCGGTGACGACGATCTTCGCGCCGGCGGCCGCCTTTAGCGCCGGGACGATCTTGTCGAGCCGGATCTTGCCGTTGCGGGTCAAGGCGACGCCGTGACCGAAAGCGAGGTCGCTTGAGAGGGTCATCACCGGCTTGGCCGCCGCTTGCGGCTCGGGCGGGGGCGGGGCCGGCGGGATCGGTTGCATCGGCGCCGGCGGGGGCTGCGGCACCGGCTGCGGCGCCGACCCCGAATGCAGCCACGAGCAGGCGTTGAGGCTTACCGCCCCGAGCAAGAGCGCGGCCGTCATGATGGTGCGAGTCGAAAACATAAATCGCCCTCCCCTCGAGCGGACCTCGGGCGAGTGTAGGCAACGGCGCCCGGAGGGCAAATCACAATCCCCAGCGCCTTCTTCCGCAAGGGGGGAGCGGAACTTGAGCGGACCCCTCGCCCGCAATGAGGGCGAGGGGAAAGCGCAGTTGCCTCAATCGATCGCGGCGTGGACCAGATTCGCCACCCGGTCCAGCCGCATCGAATGCCACGGGTCGGGCTGGACGTAGTTGGTCAGGTAGGTGAACGACACGCCGCTGGTCGGATCGGCCCAGGAATAGGAGGTGCCGGCGCCGCCGTGGCCGAAGGTCGAGGGCGCGCCGATCGTGCCGAGGCCGCGGATGCGCTCGCTGTCGCCGCGGACATGGGGGCCGAGGCCGCGATGCATCGGGATGCCGTCCATCGCGTGGTCGCCGCGGTCGCCGGTGTGGCTGCGGGTGACGTATTCGACGAGGCGCGGCGAGAACATCCGCACAGTGCCGAGCCGGCCCTTGCCCAGCAGCATCTGGTAGAACGCCGCGATGCCGCGCGCGGTCGCGTAGCCGCCGCCGCTCGGCATGCCCGCGGCCTTGAACTCGGGCGAGTTGTCGCGGCCCTCGGCGGAACCGGTGTCGGCGCAGCGGCCCTGAATCGCCAGCGGCACGCCGACAAAGATGTCGTCGGCGAGGCCGAGCGGGGCCAGCACCTTGTCGCGGATCACGTCGCGGTAATCCTGGCCGGTCACCGCCTCGATCACCATCGCCTGGGTCAGATGCGCGGCGCGCGGGTGGTATTGGAGGCGTGTGCCGGGGGTCCAGTCGAGCGAGAAATCGCACACCTCGGCGCGCATCTTGGCGTGGTCGGTCCAGGTCGCCTGGGTCACGTCGCCCGACGGATACCCGGCCTGATGCGTCATCACCGTGTGGAGGGTGATGTCGGCCTTGCCGTGGGCTTTGAACTCGGGAAGGTGCTCGGCGATCTTGTCCATGAAGGACAATTTGCCTTCCTCGACCAGCGCCCAGATCGCCGACGAGGTCAGCACCTTGGTCTGGCTGAAGAGGAGAAACAGCGTGTCGGCCCCCGCCGCGGCGCCGGTCTTGGCGTCGCCGTAGGTGCGGAAGAGGGCGAGCTTGCCGTGGCGGGCGAGCGCGATCTGGGCGCCGGGATAGCGGCCCTCCTCGACATGGCCGCGGATCAGATGGTCGAGGTGTTCGAGCGGCTTTTGCGCGAAGCCGAGCTCGGACGGCGAGCTTTCAGCGAGCGGATAGTTGGGCATGGCGCGGTTCCTCCGGGTAGGGCGGAAAAGCGAAGCGCATTCCGCCATTTGGGGGTTGGTCGGCGGAATGCGCCTTCGGCTTTTCCGCCCTACGGACTATGCAGCGGCGAGTCTCGCCAGGGCGCCGATCTCGGCGACGTCGTCGAGGCCCTCGATCATCGCGCGCAATTCGCGGGTGCGGGCGGCGCCGAGGACGGGTTCTACGAGGGCGTCGAACTTGTCGGCGAGGCGGGCGCCCTGGGCGGCGAAATCGGTCATCGCCAAGCCGGCGTCGTGGGTGGCATGGGCGACCGTGCCGTCGCGCAGCGTGACCGCCAACTCGGCGCCGGCCTCGGCGAGGTCGTCCTGGAAATCGAGCTCGATCCGCTCGCGCAGCCGCACCAGCGCCGGGTCGGTCGCGGTCGCGACGCTGTAGGCGCCGAGGCTCGCGGTGTCGATTCCGGCCAGCGCCATCGCCACGGTCTGGCGCAGGCTGAACTTGGCCTGGAGCCCGTCACCCGGCGCCTGGATGTTGCAGATGCGCGACGAGCCGCGATTGACCGAGAGCTTGATCGCGGCGATGTCGCCCTCGGCGGCGTGGTGGCGGTCGCGGATCTGGCGGGCGCACTCGATCGGCGCGTGGGTCATGTAGCAGGCGGCGTGGTACTTGAAGAGGTTGGCGTAGACGTGGAATCCGCCGCTGGGCTCGGCGAGCGCCGCCTCGGGGTTCCACACGTTGCTATGGGTCTTGGCGAAGCCCTGATCGCACTCGATGAGGTCGGGGCGGCTCGAAAACCCGCGCGCGGCGAGGCGGGCGGCGAGGAGCCCGTTCTGCGCGGCCTTGCCGGCGTGGAACGGCTTACACATCGTGCCGAATTGCGATTTGAGGCCAGCCGCCTGGGTCCCGGCGATGCCGAGCGCGCGGCCGACACCCTCGGCGTCGAGGCCGAGCAGGTGTGCGCACGCCGCCGCCGCGCCGAACACACCGACCGTGCCGGTGGCGTGGAAGCCGCGCCCGTAATGGCCGGGGCGCACCGAAAGGCCGGCGCGGCAGGCGGTCTCGTACCCGCCGATAAACGCGGCGATCAGGTCGCGGCCGCTCGATTTGCGTTCCTCGGCGAGCGCGATCAGGCCCGGCAATACCGCGACCGACGGATGGCCCGGCATCGCCAAATTGACGTCGTCGTAGTCGAGCGCATGGCTCGCGGCGCCGTTGACGAGCGCCGCCGACAGGGCCGGCATCCGCCCCTTGTGGCCGATCAGATGCGCGATCTCCACCCCACCCATTTCCTGCATCTCGGCGACGAGGATCGCGACGAGCGGGTCGTCCGCCCCGGCGATCCCGCAGGCGTAGTAGTCGAGCAGGCATTGCCGCGCGAGGAGCCGCGCACCGGCGGGGAGCGCGTCGTAGGTGGTAGCGCTCGCGCGGGATGCGAGGGCCTGGGTAAGGTCGGGGGTGCCGGTTACACTTGCGCCGTCCATGTCTTTCCTCCTCCTCGTTCTCCCGCTTCGCGCGTCGGAAGAGTACGCTGTTCTCCCAAGGTCTAGTAGTCCCTCGGTATCCAAATTGCTCCGGCGTCGGAGGCCGCGGGGGATGGGGTCACAGCATTCCGCATTAGACGGTGCTACCAGGGCAAGCTGAAGCGGGGGATTGTCGAGAGAGTGAAATAAGAATTTTCTACTCGTCGAAATATCCGAATGGGGGCGCGTATGCCGCAGGTCACAATTAACTTGGCGTCTGGGCAAACATTAAGCGCGGCTGGTATTCGTTTGTGTGACGAACAGTTAGTGCGCGAGGTAACGGATCTAAAGGCCAGTGCTATCAAGAATATGGGCGGTGTAAACGCAGGGATCGGCTTTTGGGGTTCGCCAGCGTGGGTTTTGGGGGGAGTCGCCGTGCTAGGGGCGCTAGAGGGGTTAATGTCCAAGTCGGGTAGAGACGCGGCCAATTGGCAATTCCGAGAGGCCGCACGAAAATTCGACGATTTAGCCAAGAGTGCAAAATATTTCCCGGTGGCGATGATTCAAAACGTCAAAATTCCACACCCAGATACATGGAAGGCTGCGATTAATGAAGAGAATGCACGATATGTAGGCGATCTCAGTTGGGGACAAAGACGTGATTTCCTCACCCAGCACGGAAAAAGCAAAGCGGACATACAAGTTGGGAACGTCGTGAGAATTCGAGAGAGCCGTTCGTATGTCCATGACGGGGATGATTTTGTAGGTATAAAAACAACGGATGGGACGCTATATGAAATCAGGTGGGCATTAGTTACGTCATACTCTGTAGACGATTCGGCCTAGATCAACCCCTCACCGGCCCTTGAATACCGGTTTGCGCTTTTCGTTAAAGCTGGCGATGCCCTCGCGCCGGTCCTCGGTCGGGACCATGCGGTTGTAGGCTTCGATTTCCAGCATCATGCCGCTGGCGAGGTCCATTTGCAGCCCGTAATGGATCGAGTGCTTGGCCTGGCGCACCGAAATGGGGGCGTTGCCGGCGATGCGGCGGGCGGTTTCGAGGATCTCGTCCATCAGCTTGTCGGGGGCGCAGAGGCGGTTGACCATGCCCCACTCATGGGCATCGCCGGCCGAGAACGGGCGGCCGGTCAGGATGATCTCCTTGGCGCGGCGCTCGCCGACCGCGCGCGGCAGGTTCTGCGTGCCGCCGGCGCCGGGCATGATGCCGAGCGTCACCTCGGTCAGCGCGAAACGGGCGTTGTCGGACGCGTAGATAAAGTCGCAGCAGAGGGCGATCTCGCAGCCGCCGGCATAGGCCGGGCCGTTGATGGCCCCGATCACCGGCACCGGGCACGCGATGACGGCGCGGATCATGCGCTCGAACAACAAATGCTGGGCGGCCCATGTCTCGTCGGACATGCCCTGGCGTTCCTTGAGGTCGCCGCCGGCGCAGAACACCTTGTCGCCGGAGCCGGTGAGGACGATGCAGCGATAGGCGAGCGGGTCGGCGTTGATCGCGTCGAAGAGTGCCAAGAGGTCGCGCCCCATCTGCGTGTTCATCGCGTTGGCGGCGTTGGGCCGATTGAGCGTCACCAGCACGAGGCCCTCGCCCTGGTCTTCGACCCGGATGGTTTCGTAGGCCGTGTCCATTCCTGCCACCCTCACGCCACCTGCAAGCCGAGCAACCGCTCCATCGGCTCGAAATCGCGATCCGAGTGTAGCAGCGAATGGCCGTGTTCGATGCAGAACGTGCCGATGATTAGATCAATGGTCTTGCGGATCGTTATTCCGCGGCTCCGGAGGAACCGATAGTGACCGGCAGCCCGCACCGCGAGAGCAGGATCGCAGAGCGAGACCAGGGGAAACTGCCTCATTTGCCGTTCCACCAGGGTCGCCGCACGGTCCGAGCGGTAACCTTGAAGGACCTCGCACAGGATCAGATCCCCGATCAGCAGTGGTCCGGCATCGGCATAGACACGGAGCCGATGGACCGGGGTGGTCGCCACGTCATTCAAATGGTCGATCCATACCGAGCTATCGACCAGAATCATCGAACGTCCTGCCCTCCCTCATCTCGTCGAGATTGCCTTCCCAGTGCACCTTTCCGGCGAGTTTCAGGATTCCACTCTGTTTCTTCACCTGCACAAACATTCGCAGGGCCGCGTCAACCGTCTCCCGCTTTGTCTTCAATTTTCCGAGCCGAAGCGCTTGCTTCATGAGCTTGTCGTCGATCTCGATGTTGGTACGCATGGCTCGCACCTAGGTGTATATAATAGCCAGATCATACACATGGGTGCCGCGCGAATGCAAACTAGCCCCAAGACCATCCACCCTCGCTGGACCGACGCCCCGGGCGCGATCAGCCTCATCGACGCGCACCATCACCTGTGGGACCTCGGGATGGGGAAGCATCCCAACCTGATCGGCGCGCGGCGGCACGATTTTTTCATGGGCGACGATACGGCGCTCAGGCGGAACTACCTGCCGGATGATTACCGGCGGGATTCGGCCGGGCACAACGTACTCGCGACCGTGCATTGCGAGGCGGAGTGGGAGCGGGGGGACCAGCTTGGCGAGACTCGGTGGATCAGCGAGGTCAATGCCGAGCACGGGTTTCCGACCGCGATCGTCGCGCATGCGTGGTTCCACACGCCCAACGCCGAGGAGATCATCGCGGCGCAGGCGCGGTTTCCGCTGGTGCGCGGGATCAGGTCGAAGCCGATGACCTCGGCCTCGCCGCGCGATCGGGTCGCCGGGCAGCCCGGCACGATGCAGGACCCGGCCTGGCTCGCCGGGTTCGCGCTGATGGAGCGGTACGAGCTGTCGTGGGATTTGCGGGTGCCGTTCTGGCATCTGGAGGAGGCGGCTGAGGTGGCGCGCGGGTTTCCCAGCGTGCCGATCGTCCTCAACCACACCGGGTTTCCGTGGGACCGCAGCGAGGAGGGGCTCGCCGCGTGGCGGCGGGCGATGGAGGTGCTGGCGGACGAGCCCAACGTGTGGGTCAAGGTTTCGGAATTCGGGCTCAGAGACCGGGCCTGGGACTACGAAGAGAACAGGCGGGTCGTGCTCGACGCGATCTCGATCTTCGGGATCGAGCGCTCGATGTTCGCCAGCAACTTCCCCGTGGCGGGCCTCAGGATCGGCTATGCCCCGCTGATCGACGCGATGAACCGGATGCTCGCGGACCGCTCGCCGGAGGATCGCGAGCGGTTTTTCTGGCGCAACGCGGCGGCGTTCTACCGGTTGTGATTTGGGGCGGCGAATCGCTACTCAGAGGCGGGTGATGGCCAGTTCTGGGGGCGAAACCGGGGTCTATCCACAAGATGCTGCGATTCCTGATAGTTCACCCTTCTATCCACAAGCCGGGCCTGGTGGATTTGAGGCGTCTCGACCGGGCTGTATAGAGTGGCCCCGGAGATTGCTTCCCGTCGGGGTCGTTTTTGTGTCATCCCCCTTGTTCGTGATCGTCGACAGCAGCGTTACCAATCTCAAAATCATCGAGCGATTGGCAACCTCGCTGGCGGACGGAACAGAGGCCAGGACCTTTCGCTCGCCGGCGGAAGCGCTCGGGTTCTGCCGCGACCGGCGGCCCGACCTGGTCATCGCGGCGGGGGAGACCGGCGAATCCGAGGCGGCGGAGTTCATCGCCCGGCTGCGCGCGGTGCCCGGCTGCGGCGACATCCCGGTCGTCGTCATCGCCCCTTATGAAGATCGCGACTGTATCGACCGGGCGCTCGCCGCCGGCGCCGCCGACCATCTGCTGAGCCCGGTAGACCACCACGAGTTCCGTGCCCGGATCGGCAACCTGCTTCGGCTCCGCCGCACCGTCGCGCCGCCGCCGGTGGAGGCGCCGCCGTCACGGCCGGACCTGTCCGACGCGCATGAGCGCCTTCTGCGCGTGCTCGACGCGATGCCGGCGATGGTGTGCGCGACGGGTGGCGACGGGCGCTATCTGTTCGTCAACCACGCCTTCGCCGAGTTTGTCGGGCGGCGGGCCAAGCAGCTTCTCGGGCGGCGGCCCGACGAGGCGCATGACGACGCGTTGGGTCGCCTCATCGCCGAGGACGACGCCAAGGTGCTGGCCGGGGTGATCCGGCCCGGTTCGTCGGAGGAGGAGATCGTCGACGGCGGCGGCCGCCATCGCGTCTTGCACACGACCAAGTCGCTGTTCCGCGACGGTGACGCGCCGATGATCGTGACGGTGCTCGACGACGTCACCGAGCGCCGGCACGCCGAGCACGAGCAGGCGACGGCGAAGGAGCAGGCCGAACTCGCCAACCGCAGCAAGACCGAGTTCCTCGCCACGATGAGCCACGAGCTGCGCACGCCGTTGAACGCGATCATCGGGTTCTCGCAGGTCATGGCGGGCGAGATGCTGGGGCCGATCACGACGCAGAAATATGTCGGCTATGCCCGCGACGTGCTGGCCAGCGCCGAGCATCTGTTGGGCATCATCAACGACATCCTCGACGTGTCGAAGCTCGAGGCCGGGCGGCTGGAACTGAGCGAGGAAACGGTCGAGCCCGCGAGGCTCGTAGAGGACGTGCTGCGGCTGGTCGAGGCCAAGGCGCGGGCCGGGGAGATACACCTCGACCTGCGCAGCGAGGGGGCGATCCCGCGGCTGATCGCCGACCCGCGCAAGATCAAGCAGGTCGTGCTCAGCCTGGTGACCAATGCGGTCAAGTTCAGCCATCCCGGCGGCGACATCGAGATCGTGCTGCGGTCGCGCGGCGGCGGGATTTCGCTCGCGGTTACGGATCACGGCATCGGCATGGACGCGCAAGAGGTGGCGCTGGCGTCGACCCGCTTCGGCCAGGTCGCCAGCTCGCTCAGCCGCCGCCATGCCGGAACCGGGCTCGGCCTGCCGCTGGCGATCGGGCTCACCGAACTGCATGGCGGCCGCCTGACCATAGAGAGCGCGAAAGGCAGCGGCACCACCGTCACCATCGCCTTCCCGCCCGAACGCTCGGAAGCGCCGATCGCGGCGCTCGCCGGGGTCGGCGGGTTCGGCCGCCGGTTTTAGGGCCGCGGTTTGCGCGGAACCTCACGCAACCTCTTTCGCGGACGGCAGACCCGGCTGAGGTCGGCGCCGATGCCGCCGGCGGCGCGGATGGCGGCGGCCGCGCCGGTCGCCGCACGGTCACGCCCGATCGACCTCGCCGCGACGCTGGCCTTGGCGCTGGCGGGCGTGCTGCCGCCGATCGCCTTTGTCGCCGCGCCCGAGATTGTCGGCCAGGTCGGGCCGCTGCCGACGGTGGTGTCGCTGATCGGCGCGCTGGTGCTGGCGCCGGTGGCGGTGGGGCTTGCCGCCGTGCTGATCGGGATCGGGAGGCTGCGCGCCCGCTTCCGCGCCCGCGCCGACCGCGAGCACGAATACGCGATCGGTCGCGTGCTGGCGCAGATCCTGGTGCTTGTCGGCGCCTTCGCCTGGGTCGCGATCGAGCCGGGCGCGGCCGCGGCGGCGCCATGCCTGATCATCGCGATCCTCGCGCTCGTGATCGGCTGGAGCTCGCTGCTTCACCTGATCCTCAGTCCGGCCCCGTCACCGGCCCGGCGGGCCGCGGCGATCGTCGTCGATCTCGGCCTCCTCTCGGCCTTCCTGCATTTTGGCGGCGAGCACGCCGCCGTGCTCTATCCGGCCTATCTGATCATCGCGTTCTATGCCGGGTTCCGGCTCGGCTTCGGCGCGCTGGTGGCCGCGGCGGCGAGCGGGGTGATCGGGTTTGCCGCGGCCGCGGCGACGACCCCGTTCTGGCAGGCGCAGCCGGCGCTGGCGGTCGGGCTCACGGTGATGCTGGCGGCCATGCCGGCCGGACTGGCGACGCTGATCCGCGCGCTGGCGCGGTCGCAGGACGAGGCCGAGGCGGCGAGCGCGGCGCGGACGCGGTTTCTCAGCGTGATCGGGCACGGGCTGCGCGGCCCGGTCGATGCGATGGGCCGGGCGCTGGCGCGGTCGCTGCCCGGCGTCGAGGTCGAGGCGCAGGGCCTGCCGGCGCAAGCGCTGCTCGCGCAGATCACCGAGGTGATCGATCTCGCCTCGATCGAATCCGGCGCGTTCGCCCCCGACATCGAACCGTTCGATCTGCACGCCGTCGTCAACGACGCGGTGGCGCTGCTCCGCGGCGCGGCGGCGCAGCGGGGGCTTTCGGTGGCGCTGCGGATCGACCCGTACGTGCCGTATCGCCTGACCGGGTGGCCGCAGCAGCTTGGTCAGATTCTCAACACCCTGGTCATCGCCGCGATCGCCGGCGGCGAGGGCGGGGCGATCCGGGTCGAGATCGGCGCGGCGGGACGGGCGGACGCAACGGCGCCGCTGCGCATCGCCGTGCAGGCGCAGCGCGGGGCGGCGGACGGCGAGCCCCCCGATCTTGTCGTCGTATCGCGGCTCGCCGAGCTGATGGGCGGGCGGATCGTCGCCGAGGCGGACGCCGCGTGGACCGTCACGCTGCCGTTCGAGATCGACCACGACACGCAGCCCCAGCCGCTCGACCTGGCGCAGCGGCCGGTGCTTCTGGTCACCGACGACAGCCAGTTCGCCGGCGAATTGGCCGAACCGCTCAACGCCTGGAACGCCGATACGCGATGGGTCGGCGGGCTCGACGACGCGCTGATCTATGTCGAGCGGTTCGAGACGCCGCTGTCGCCGGTATTGATCGTCGACGGGCGGATGCGGGTGATCCCGGCGCTGAGCTTTGTCCATCGCGCCGCGCTGGTTCGCGACGACCCGCCCTATATCCTCTTTGTCGCCGATGCCGGGCAGGTCGGGAACCTCGCCGGGATCGGCGACGGCGAGCTGACCGGGTTGTTGCCGGCGCCGGTCAGTGACCGATTGCTGGAAAGCGCGCTGCATGCGCTGCCGATGATCCCGGTGATGTCCGGGACCGCGGCGGCCGAACGCGCCATCGCGGCGATCCAGTCGGCGCCGCCTGTCTACGACGGGTCCGACGACCGCGTGACCCCGATCGCCGCGCATCCGCGTTATGCGCACGAGGCCGCCTCGGTCGTCGATCTGCGCGTTATTACCGGGCTGCGGACGCTGTCGGCCGGCGGCAATTTCCTCGCCGAGGTGATCGACAGCTTCCGCGCCGATTCGCGCCAGATCATGGACCGGGTCGCCGCCGCCGCCGATGCCGGCGACCTCGCCGCCTTTGGCCGCGGCATCCAGGCGCTGCGCCGCTGCGCCGCGACGATGGGCGCGAGGAGCCTCTGCGATCTCGCCCTGTCGCTGCGCGGCATCACCGCCGCCGAGCTGCGCCAGCAGGACGCCGCGATCGTGCAGCGCCTGGCCGCGGAGCTGGCCCGGTTCAACGCGGCCCTGGTGGAGTTTCTGCCGCGCGCGGGGTGATGTTCACCACGAAGTCACGAAGGCGCGCGGAGCGCGCAAATAATTATCCACAATGAGACAGTGAGGCAGTGAGATTTCACAGCTCGGCACCTCACTGCCTCACTGCCTCATTGTGGATTTCTGGCGCTTCGCGCCTTCTTCTTCGTGCCTTCGTGGTGAATTCTTGATGGGTTTCGCTGCGCTCTACCCATCCTACGAGATCGGTGCCGTAGGATGGGTAG
>DATAUV010000003.1:0-12628 GCA_036268075.1 Allostellaceae bacterium
TCACCGCCTGCGTGCTGATCATCGGCAACGAGATACTGTCGGGGCGGGTGCAGGACGAGAACCTCGCGTTCCTCGCCACCGGGCTCAACGACGCCGGCGTCCGGCTGCGCCACGCCCGAATCATCCCCGACGATTCCGCGACGATCATCGGCACGGTCAACGAGGTGCGGCGGCTCTACGACTACGTCTTCACCACCGGCGGCATCGGCCCGACCCACGACGACATCACCGCGCAATGCATCGCCGACGCGTTCGGCGTGAAGCTGGTGCTGCACCCGGACGCGGTGCGCATCCTGACCGACCACTACCCGCCGGGCGCGCTCAACGAGGCGCGGCTCAGGATGGCGCATGTGCCCGAGGGCGCGACGCTCCTCCAAAACCCGATCTCGCGCGCGCCGGGGTTCCGGGTCGAGAACGTGTTCATCCTGCCGGGCGTGCCGCAGATCATGCAGGCTATCTTCAATGAGCTGAAACGCGGCCTCGTCGGCGGCGCCCGCGTATTGAGCCGCAGCGTCAGCTGCAGCCTCGGCGAGGGGCCGATCGCCCGGGGTCTCGCCGACATCCAGGACCGCTATCCCGATTGCGAGATCGGCTCCTACCCCTATTTCCGCCGCGCCGATTTCGGCGTGACCCTGGTCGTCCGCGGCACCGACCGAGACCGCATCGTCGCCGCGGCCGAAGAAATCAAAACCCTGATCCGCAACCTCGGCGGCGACCCGACCGACGGGCTGGCGGTGGATTGATACGCGAACGGGATAGAGACGCGAAGTGGTTTGATACGCGAAGTGGTTTGAAAGACGGCGGACGTGGCGAAATGGTAGACGCAGCAGACTTAAAATCTGCTCTCCGACAGGAGGTGCCGGTTCGAGTCCGGCCGTCCGCACCAGTTCAGTTCGTGGGCCAGTAGCTGGGCTGGCCGTAGGTCGGCTTGAACGTCACGGAGCATGGCGGGTCGCCGGGGCGGCGTTGGGGGCATGGGCCGAGGCCGCTTGCGTAGGGGTCGTAGCTCCAGCTTTCCGGGGCGTTCGGGGCCGGGCCGGAGGGGTAGGAAGGGTAGGAGGGGTAGGGGGTCTGCGCATTCGCGGCAAAGCCCGTCGCGGCGAGGAACAGGGCGCCGGCGAGGATCGAATTTCTGACGTTCATGGGCCATTCCCACTCTACTGGTGGGCCCGATAGGGCGGGCTCCTGCCTAAGATATTGCCACGACGGTGATTTCCAACGGGCGCGGCCGCATGACTGGCCTCGGCGCGGTGCATGGTGGCGGCGCGCCGGTTGACGAGGATACGCGGCGGCCGGAGTTTCTGGCGCGAAATCCGATCGGGCGGGTGCCTACAGCCACGAGCCGGCGATCACGGTGCCGCGGGCGTTGAGCGAATCAACATCCCGCCCTACGGGACATCGGCAGTGCAGAAATCGATCGTGAAGCGTACCGGGCCGATCGGTTCGGCGCGGTGGGGTTGTTCGGGAGCGACGACGCCCGGGGTTTGCGGGTCGAGCAGGTGGCGCTCGCCGGTGTCGAGGAAGGTGAGGCGGAACTGGCCTTCGAGCACCGTGACGAGACCCCACACCCCGGGTTTTGTGCCGTGGTCGCCGCGGAGGCTCGCCGGCATCGTTTCCTCGGTAAAGACCGCGGTCCGCCGGTAGGGGCGGAAGCCCGGGGGCAGGCGGGTCACGAGGCGGCGCGGCGGATCGGGAAGGCGCCGGGGCGGTAGAAGAGGGCGAGCTTGAGGCTTTCCGCGATGCGCTCGGCCTTGAAGCCGAACTGGGCTGCGATCTCGGGGCCGAACACCTCGCCCGTCGTCTCGTGCCAAAGCTCGAGCCAGCGGGTGAAGAATTCGGGCTCGATCTTGTGCTTGAGGTGAGCCGCCATCGGGTTGCCCTTGTAGCGGCCGGTGGTCAGCATCACCGACGACCAGAAATCGGCGAGCTTGGCGAAATGCTCGTCCCAATCCTCGACCACCGCGTTGAACAGCGGGCCGATCGTCGGGTCGAGCCGCGCCTTGCCGTAAAACCGCGTGACCAGCGCCGCGATCCCGGGCTCGGTGATGCTGTCCGTGGGGCTCATGCGGTCCTCATCAAACATTCATATAGAATATGTGTTTTATGAGGACCGCATCGCAGGCGGCAGGGTGACGCAGCCCCTCCTCACATGCGGGTGTATTTGACGATACGGCGCACCCGGCCCCATTCCCCGGGCTGGACGACATAGATGCTGCGCTCTGAATCGACCCAGATGCCGTGACACGAACGGTGCAGCTCGCCACCCCAGCGGGCGAGACGCTCGCCGTCGAGGGTCAAGACGCTGATCATCCCGGCATTGTGCTCGGGGATGTAGACGATGTCGTCGGGATCGACGCAGAAGAAGGCCGGGCCGATCAGCTCGGTCGGCCAGATTTCGAGGAGCTTGCCGTCCTGGTCGAAAATCTGCACGCGGTCGTTCTCGCGGTCGGCGACGAGGAGGCGCCCGCGGCGGTCGATCCACAGGCCGTGAGGCAGGTTGAACTGCCCCGGCTCCTTGCCCGGCTCGCCCCAGGAATACAGGTGCTTGGCATCGGCCGAGAATTTATGGACGCGGGCGTTGCCGTAGCCGTCGGCCATGAAATACGAGCCGTCGGCCGCCTGGACGATGTCGCAGGGCAGGTTGAACGGGCCGCCGCCATGGGTGACGGATTTCCACGCGGTCGAGGCGAAATTGTCGGGGTCGACGCCGGTGTCGGAGCGCGCGCCCTTGTCGCCGATCGTCTGCAGGAGCTTGCCGTCGGGGGTGAATTTGTAGAACTGGGCGTGGTGCTCGTCGCACAGCCAGATATGGTCGCCCTCGCAGCGGATCGCGTGCGGGAACTGGAACAGCCCCGCGCCCCAGGACCACAGGAAATTGCCGTCGCGGTCGAACACGACCACCGGGTGCTCGGGGTTGCGGTTGAAGCAGTAGACGCGGTCCTGCGGGTCGACCGAGACCGCGCAGGCGCGGATCTCGATATGCGCCGGCGGGCGCTGCCATTCCTCGTTGACGCGATAGGTATATTTGCCGCTGCCGACGACCGGGTCCATCGCTTCCTCCGCCTTTGTGTTGAGGAGAGCTTGGGCGGAAAATGGCGGGGCTGCAACGATGGGCTTCGCTGCGCTCAGCCCATCCTACAAGATAGCCTCGATTCCCTTGCGCCGGATGACGTTGAGCAGGACCAGCGCCGGGCCGGTCGGCCGTTTGGCGCCGCGCTCCAACTGCGACACGTATCCGGTCGTCAGGTTGAGGTAGCGGGCGAATACCGCCTGGCTCAGGTGAGCTTCCTCGCGCAACTTGCGGATATCCTCGCCGGAGATAGGTTCAGGCGACGCGCCGGCTTTGTCGCCCAGATGGCGCATCGTGATCTTCGCATGCGTCTCCTCGTCCATGATACCGATGCGGCGCATGCCGTCGGCCGTCTCCAGGATTGCCCTGACCATGCGGCTAGCTGTCTTTGTCCGAGCCATCGGCAATCTCCTCTAGTTCCTCTTCCTTGATCGCTCGCCCGATGCCTCGTTCTTCTTCGACGAGCCAGCGCGCTCCGATTTCTCGCCACGCCAACAGTTCGTTGTGGCCGATGTTCTCGCGCTCATTTTTGGCAAACGCGTAGAGAAATACGGCACGGTTTGCCGTTCGGTAAGCCAGGAGCATCCGATAGCCGCTGGACCTGCCTTGCCCGCTGCGCGCGACACGCTGCTTAATGATGCCGCCCCCAAGATCGGCGTCCACCAGGCCGCGGTCTGCGCGGTCGACGGCCTCTACGAGGCTGGCGTCGGCGATCCGCTCCTTGCGCACATACCGCACCACCCACTTGGTCTTGAAGATGCGCACGCGACCTATCGTGCTATGTACTATAGTGCACAGAGCGACGATAAGCAAGCTGCCGTCATGCTCGCAGTTTATGCGAGCCCCATCGTCCGCCGCAGCTCAATTCAGCTTTGTCTTCAGCTGCTGCAGCATCGCGGCGACCTGGTGGCGTTCGGCGCCGTCGGGGGCGCGGGCGACGAATTGGCCGAGGGCGTCCATCGCCGCGCGCATGTTGCCGAGCCTGGTGTGGAGGATGCCGGCCTCGCGCCACAGCTCGATGAGGCCGGGCGCGAGCATCAGCATCGTTTCCACCACGCGCAGCGCCGGCTCGTAGCGGCCCGCCGAGGCGAGGCGGGATTTGAGGTTGTTTTGGAGGCGCAACAGGATGTCGCGGTCGGCGACCGGGGCGTAATGGTCGGGGGAGAGGTCGGCGGCCTGGCCGGCGGTGGCCTTGAGGAGGTCGCGCAGCATCGCGGCGTCGCACACGGTGCCGCCGTGGAACGGGTCGACGATCAGCCGCTCGGCGCCCTCGGCGACGCGTATGAGGAAGTGGCCGGGAAAGGCGAGGCCGACGGCATCCCACCCCTGCGCCCGCGCCGCGTGCAGATAAAGGATGCCGAGCGCCACCGGCAGCCCTTTGCGGCGGTCGACGACGCGCGTCAGATTGGCGTTTTGCGTGTCGTCGTAGGTCAGCTCGTCGCCGCTGTACTCGTATTTCAACAGGATGATCTCGTTGAGCGCGCGCAGCCGCTCGGCGACCCCGCCGCCGGCGCCGGCGTGGCGCCCGACATCGCGGGCGATCGCGGTGAGGTGGCGGAGATAGCGGCCGAGCCCGACGCGCGGCCGCTCGAACGAGGCGAGGGCCAGCGCCGCCTCGGCAATCGGCATCACCGTCGCGTCGCTGGCGCCGAGCTCGCGCAGAAAGCGTTCGCACGCGCCGAGGTCGTAGCCGTCGGGCAGATCACTCATGTCGGCGGCAACGCTACTACAGTTTTTGTACCTGGATCGGCGCCGAATTGCCCGCTGGGGCGCTCGGCGGCGGCGAGTAGCCGCTGGGGCCGTTATAACCGCCCCCACCATTGTAGCCGCCCCCACCGCTATAGGCAGGCGCCATCGGCGCCGGACCCTGCTCCTGCGCGACCGGGACGCCCGAGCGGATCTGCACGTACGACACGACGCGCTTCACTCCCGGCACGTAGCGGGCGAGGTATGTCGCCTTGTCGAGCTCGTCCTGCGAGCGTGCCGATCCCATCAGGTAGACCGAGCGGTTGGCGGTCTCGATCGTGTAATTGCCGGAACGGATCCCCTCCTCGAACACCAGGTCCTTGCGCACCTGCGTGGTGATCCAGGCGTCCTGGGCGTTGTCCCAACCATCCTGCAGATTGGCGATCTCGATCTCGTCGTAGATGTGCCTGACGCCGGGCGTGCGGCTGGCGATGTCGTAGGCCTGGCGCTTCAGGTCCGGGTTGGGCGCGTCGCCGGTCAGCAGCACGTCGCCGTTATAGACGGTCACCGCAAAAGCCTGCATCAGCTGGGGATCGGCGGCGGCCCAGGCGTTTTCGATGCCGGACCTGACCGCGTAATCGTCATAGCTGCCGTTGACGCCGCGTTCCTGCGCGGCCTCGTAGCCGGCCCCGCCGGCCGCCGCCAAGCCGCCCGCGACCAGCACCGGGGCACAACCCCCCAACGCCAGCGCAAGGATCGCCGCGAGCGGCGCAGCCGAGTGGCTTCGAAGCATGACCCCTCCAAAAGACGGTTGCCCGAATGTATCGCGGATATTGTGGTGCGATCCCCAATCGACGCCAACACCCGGTATATGTGCCGATGACTATGGTGTTTTCGGGGCAGGCCTTGGGATGGGAGAGGACGAAACCGGCTTCGCCGATTCGCGCGGCCGGGCGTCGAAAGGAGCTTTCACCACGAAGGCACGAAGGGCACGAAGGCGCGCGCAGCGCGCAATAGATTCATCCACCACAGAGGCAGTGAGGCGATGAGAGGCCGAGGCTGCAGCTCCTCACCGCCTCACTGCCTCTGTGGTGAAAACTCCTGGCGCTTCGCGCCCTTTTTCTTCGTGCCCTTCGTGCCTTCGTGGTGAACCCCTGATCTCTTAGTCATCGCTGCGCCAGGCGGCGGGGAGGTGGTGGGGGAGGCGGCGCTGCTCGACCAGCATAACGTCGAAGCGGATCGAGAGGGCGGCGAGGTCGGGGCGGGTCAGCAGGAACGCCTCGGCGGCACGGGCGATGCGGCGGCGCTGGCGCGGGTTGATCGCCTCGAATGCGGTCGCGAGGTCGCGGCGCGCCTTGACCTCGATCATCGCGATGGTCCGGCCGCGCCGGGCGACGATGTCGATCTCGCCCATCGGGCAGCGCCAGTCGCGGGCGAGGATGCGCCAGCCGCGCAGCCGCAAGTGCCAGCGGCACAGCAGCTCGGCGAGCCGGCCGCGGCGCGCGGCTCGGCGGAATTGCGCGAGGTCGCGGCGGACCCGCCTCACGCGCCCTGCCTCGGCCGGCCGAGCGCGCGGCGGTAGAGGTCGCGGCGGGGAAGGCCGGTTTCCTCGGCGACGAGGGCGGCGGCGTCGCGCAGGCTGTGGCGGGCGAGCGCGGTGTCGAGAAGGCGGTCGAGCTCGGCCTCGGTGAGCTCGGCGGGCGCGGCCTCGGGGGGGCCGACGACGATCACGACCTCGCCGCGGGGCTTCCCCGCCTCGCGGTAATGCGCGGCGAGGGCGGCGAGGCGGCCGCGGCGGGTTTCCTCGTGCAGCTTGGTAAGTTCACGCGCCACCGCGGCCTCGCGGTCGCCGAGGATGTCGGCCATGTCGGCGAGCGCGGCGGCGAGGCGCGATGGGCCTTCATAGAAGATCAAGGTCGCCGCGAGGCGGCGCCACTCGGCAAGCGCGGTGCGGCGGGCGCCCTGGCGCGGCGGGAGGAAGCCGGCGAAGAGGAAAGAGTCCGGCGGCAGGCCCGACAGCGTCAGCGCCGCGACCGCCGCCGACGGGCCGGGCGCGGTCGTCACCGGCAAGCCCTCGGCGAGCGCGTCGCGGACGAGGCGGTAGCCGGGGTCGGAGACCAGCGGCGTGCCGGCGTCGGACACCAGCGCCAGCCGCTCGCCGCGGCGCAGGCGGGCGAGGATCGCCGGGCGCACGCGGTCGGCATTGTGGTCGTGATAGGGCTCGAGCGCCGCGGTGATCCCGTAGCGGCCGAGGAGCCGGGCGGTCACCCGCGTGTCCTCGCACAGGATGCGGTCGGCGCCGCGCAGCACCCACAACGCGCGCAGCGTGATGTCGCCGAGATTGCCGATCGGGGTCGCGACGATGTGCAATCCCGGCGCGAGGGCGTGGCCGGGCGACCATCGCGTTATATCGGGGACGGCGGGTTTACTTGGGCTGGGGGCGCGGGTAGGTTCGCCCGCAACAATCGAGCCCGCCCCGGAGGCCGACCTTGCCGCGCCTGTCTTTTCCCCGGATCGCCTCACAACCCCGGATCGCCTCACAAATAGTCGCCCTCGCGGTGCTCGCCATGGTCGCGGCGTGCGGTAGGGGGCCGACAGTACCGGCTCCGGTCGTCTCCGGGCAATCCGAGGCGCGGCTGCCGAAGCCCGCGCCGATACCAAAGGTGTCGAGCGAGCCGCTGACCGCGCCGACCCCGGGCGCGAACGCGGTCAAGGTTGCGCTGTTGTTGCCGCTCTCCGGCCCCAACGCCGACCTCGGCAAATCGATGCTCGACGCGGCGCAGCTCGCGCTGTTCACGATGGGCAGCGACAAGCTGACCCTGGTGCCCCGCGACACCGGCGGCACGCCCGACGGCGCCGCGAAGGCGGCGCGTTCGGCGGTCGACGAGCATGTCGGGCTGATCCTCGGCCCCTTGCTCGCCGCCGAGGTCGAGGCGGTGAAGCCGATCGCCGCCAGCGCCAACATCAACGTCATCGCCTTTTCGACCGCGACCCAGCTCGCCGGCGGCAATGTGTTCCTGATGGGGTTCCTGCCGCATGACGAGGCGGTGCGCGAGGTCGGGTTCGCGCGCGAGAAAGGCGCCCAACGCTTTGCCGCGCTGTTGCCGAACTCGCCCTATGGCCACCTGATGGGCGATGCGCTGCGCGAGGCGGTGAGCGCCACCGGCGGCTCGCTCGGCCGTGTCGAATACATCGACGCGCGCATTCCCGACACCAGCATGGCGGTCAAGCATGTGCTTGGGGCGTCCGGCGGGGTGGCGGGGCCGGGCGCCGGCGCGTCCAATATCGACGCGCTGCTGCTGCCGGAGGGCGGGCCGCAGCTCAGGCAGCTCGCCGACCAGCTCAAGGCGGGCGGGCTCGATCCCGCGAAGGTGCGGCTGCTCGGCAGCGGGCTCTGGGACGATGCGACGATCGCCAGCGACCCGGCGCTCGCCGGCGGCTGGTTCGCCTCGTCGCCGCCCGACGCCCGCCACGATTTCCTGAGCCGCTACGAGGCCGCCTATCACCATGCCGCGCCCCGCCTCGCCTCGCTCGCCTTCGACAGCGCGGCGCTCGCGGCGGTGCTGGCGAAGGGCGGCGGCGACAACCCGTTTACCCGCGACGCGATCCTCAATCCGAGCGGCTTCTCCGGCGTCGACGGGCTCTTCCGCTTCACCCAGGCCGGGTTGGTGCAACGCGGCCTCGCGGTGATCGAGGTCGGCCCCGGCGGCGACACCGTCGTCAGCCCGGCGCCGAGCAGCTTCACGACGCCGGGGACGTAGGGCTGGACATTCCCCTCGCCCGCACTGCGTCGCACTGCGGGAGAGGGTGGCCGGAGGCCGGGTGAGGGCGCGGCGCGTAGCGGCGCGAGCGGCGGTTGCTACAGACCCTCACCCTCCCATCGCTTCGCGACGGGCCCCTCCCTCTCCCGCAATGCGGGCGAGGGGATTAATCGGCCAGCAGCGCGGCGAGTACAGAGTTGAGGCGTTGCCTGCCCTCGCTCGTGGCCGCGAGGCGGTGGTTGTCTAAGGTCAAGAATCCGCCGTCGGTCAGACGCGTCAGCCTCGGGCCGAACAGCGCCTCCGTGTCCTTCCCCGCGATTTCCTCCAGCCGGTGCCGCGACACGCCTTCGGTGAGGCGGAGGCCCATCATCAGCATTTCTTCGAGCGCCGTGCCGGGGTCGATCGAAGTCGTCTCCAGCACCGGGGCGGCGAGCCAGGCTTCGGGGGCGCGGCGGTGTTGGGTGGCGACCCGGCCCGCTTGCGTGGTCACGCGGCCATGCGCGCCGGGGCCGATGCCGAGATAATCCTCATAGCGCCAATAGGCGAGGTTGTGCCGGCACTCGGCGCCGGGGCGGGCGTGGTTGGAGATTTCGTAGGCGGGGAGGCCGGCGGCGGCGAGGCGGTCCTGCGTCGCTTCGAAAAGCTCGGCGGCGAGGTCTTCGTCGGGAATCACGAGATCGCCGCGCCCGGCCCTGGTGGCGAACTGCGTGCCGGGCTCGATCGTGAGCTGGTACAGCGACAGATGCGTCCCCGCGAGCCCCAGCGCCTCGTCGAGCTCGGCCGCCCACGTGGCGGGGCTCTGGCCGGGGCGGACGTAGATCAGGTCGAACGAATAGCGCGGGAAATGGGCGCGGGCGAGCGCGATCGCCGCCAGCGCCTCGTCGCGGCCATGCGCGCGGCCGAGGAATTTGAGCGAATCCGGGTCGAGCGCCTGGATGCCGAGCGACAGCCGGTTGACGCCGGCTCGGGCGAACCCGGCGAAGCGGGCGGCCTCGGCCGAGTTCGGGTTGGCTTCGAGGGTGATTTCGAGGTCCGGCGCGGTCGGCCAATGGGAGTTGACCCGGTCGATCAGCGCGGCGGTCGTCTCCGGCGGCATCAGCGACGGGGTGCCGCCACCGAAGAAGATCGAAACCACTTCACGCTCGAGGGCGAGCGATGCTTGGCCGTCGAGATCGGCGACGAGGGCTTCGGTCCAGCGGGCCTCGTCGATGCGCTCGCGGACGTGGCTGTTGAAGTCGCAATAGGGGCATTTCGACCGGCAGAAAGGCCAGTGGATGTAGATCGCGAGGGGTGGGAGGCTCATCCCTTGAGAAATGGCGCTGCCACCAGCTTTTCAAACGCCTTTGCGCGGTGGCTGATGCGGTGTTTTTCCGTCGGGTCCATCTCGCCGAAGGTTTCGCTGTACCCGTCGGCGACGAACATCGGGTCGTAGCCGAAGCCGCGATCGCCGCGCGGCGGCCAAGTGAGCCGGCCGTAGACCTCGCCGCGGAACATCTCGACCCGGCCGCCGGGCCAGGCGAGCGCCAGCACGGCGACGAAATGGGCGGCGCGGTCCTTGCCGCCGAGCGCCTTTTGCACCTGCTCCATCGCGAAGTTGAAGTCACGGCTCGGCCCGGCCCAGCGCGCCGAATAGATGCCGGGGTCGCCGCCGATCGCCGGCACGACGAGACCGGAATCGTCGCTGAGTGCGGGGAGACCGCTGGCTTCGGCGCCGGCATGTGCCTTGAGCGCGGCGTTGGCCTCGAACGTGTCGCCGGTCTCGTCGGGCTCGGGGAGGCCGAGCTCGGCGGCGCCGACGATCGCGATGCGAAACGGAGCCAGCAGCTCGGCGATCTCGCGGATCTTGCCCTGGTTGTGGCTGGCGATCAGCAGCTTTCGGATCATCACGCGAGGCCGAGGGCCACGCGTTGCCGCCGGGTCAATTCGGCGATGCCGCCGCGCGCGAGGTCGAGCATCCGGGCGAATTCGGCCTCGTCGAACGGCGCGCCCTCGGCGGTCGCCTGGATTTCGACGATGCCGCCCTTGCCGGTCATGACGAAATTGGCGTCGGTCTCGGCGTTCGAATCCTCGGCGTAGTCGAGATCGAGCACCGGCGTCCCCTCGAACACGCCGCATGAGATCGCGGCCACCGAATCGGTGAGGGGCAATGCGGGAAGCTTGCCGCTCTCGACGAGCTTTGCCAGCGCCTGGTGGAGCGCGACGTAGCTGCCGGTGATCGCGGCGGTGCGGGTGCCGCCATCGGCCTCGATCACGTCGCAATCGAGCCGCACCTGCCGCTCGCCGAGCGCGACGAGGTTGGTGACGGCCCTGAGGCTGCGGCCGATCAGGCGCTGGATTTCCTGGGTGCGGCCGCTCTGCCGCCCGCGCGCGGCCTCGCGGTCGGTGCGGGTGTTGGTCGAGCGCGGCAGCATGCCGTATTCGGCCGTGACCCAGCCCTTGCCGCTGTTGCGCATCCACGGCGGCACGCGCTCCTCGACCGTCGCGGCGCACAGCACATGGGTGTTGCCGAACCGGGCGAGACAGCTCCCCTCGGCATGGCGCGAGAAACCGGGTTCGAGGACGATCGCGCGCATCTGGTGGGGCTCGCGGCCTGAGGGTCGCATTCGGGGCTCCTAGAACAGCCGGCCCTGGCCGGCGGGGGGTGTGGGGGCGCGGCGCGTCGTGGGGCGAGGCGCAGGCTTGCCGGCCGCGACCACATCGACACGGCCGTCGTGGAATTCAAGCTCCAGCGCGGCGGCGGTCGCGACCTCGGCGGCGCTTTTGACGAGCGCGGCGCCGGCATGCACCAGCACGTAGCCGCGCCGCAGCGTGTCCTCGTGCTGCTCGGCCTGGACGGCAAGCCGCGCCGCGAGCCCGTCGAGCGCGCGGTGATGGTCGGCGATCGCGCGCGCCGTGGCGGCGGCGAGGCGGGGCGTCAGCTCGTGGAGGCGGGTGCGGGCGCGGGCGAGGTCGGCGGCGAGCGCCGCGGGTCGCAGCCGGGTCGCGGCAAGCTGGGTCCGCGCCGCGGCGAGCCGGCCCAGCATCGCCGAACGCAGCCGCTCGGCCCGGTCGTCGAGCCGCTGGACGGCGCTGCCGAGGAGGTCGTGCGGGTTGGGCAGGCCACGGGCGAGGCCGGCGAGGTGGGTGCGCCGCTCGACGAACAGCCGCGCCGTCGCCGAGGCCATGCGCTGGGTCTTGCCGGATAGCTCGGCGATCAGGTCGAGCCGCACCGGCACCGCCATCTCGGCCGCGGCAGTCGGCGTCGGCGCGCGGCGGTCGCTGGCGTGGTCTATGAGGGTCGTGTCGGTCTCGTGTCCGACGGCCGAGATCAGCGGGATCGCCGAGGCGGCGGCGGCGCGCACGACCACCTCCTCGTTGAACGCCATCAAATCCTCGAGGCTGCCGCCGCCGCGCGCGACGATGATGACGTCTGGACGCGGCACCCGACCTCCCGGCACGAGGCGGTTGAACCCCTCGATCGCCGCTGCCACCTGCGCCGCCGCGCTGTCGCCCTGCACCGCGACCGGCCACAACAGCACCCGGCGCGGAAAGCGGTCGGCGAGGCGGTGCAGGATGTCGCGGATCACCGCCCCCGTCGGCGAGGTGACGACGCCGATCACCTCGGGCAGATATGGCAGCTTCTTCTTGCGCTCGGCGACGAAGAGGCCCTCGGCGGCGAGCTTCTGGCGGCGGTCCTCGAGCAGCTTGAGGAGCGCGCCGATGCCGGCGAGCTCGACCGTGTCGATGATGAGCTGGTATTTCGACCGGCCCGGATAGGTCGTGAGGCGGCCGGTGCAGATCACCTCCATCCCGTCCTCGGGCTTCACCGGCAGCCGAATCGCCGTGTTGCGCCAGCACACCGCGTCGAGCACGGCGTCGGTGTCCTTCAGCGCCATATAGCAATGGCCCGACGCAACCCGCTTGAACCCCGAGACCTCGCCACGCACCCGCACCACCGCGAAATTCTCCTCGATCGAGCGCTTGAGCGCGGAGGAGAGTTCGGAGACGGTATATTCCGGCACGTTGGACACGACCGGGGCGGCGAGCGGCAGATCGTTCATCGCCCCCATCTTACCGGAGCGGAGGGACACTCGCTAATGGGCATCCCCGAAAGCCCTCCTTATCCCCTCGC
>DATAUV010000004.1:0-2631 GCA_036268075.1 Allostellaceae bacterium
AGATCAAGCGCCGCACCGAGGTCGTCGGCATCTTCCCCAACGACGAGGCCGTCATCCGGCTCGTCGGGGCCATCCTATTGGAACAACATGATGAATGGGCGGTCCAGCGCGCCCGCTACATGACCCTGGAAACCATGGCACCTTTGAGCGACGATCCCTTCGTCAAGTTGCCCGCCCTGGCCGCCTGACACAACCGGCTAGACCCCCCGGAGCCTGGAGCGACCCCGCGCTTCTACACCACCACCGGGGGCACGATCGCCGCTGAACAGCGGTGGAGTATAGTGTGTTGGGTGACTTTTTTCGGAAGCGTCATGGTCGAATATGGTGTTCCGGGTGTTCCGGCCGTGTGCTGCTGCCTGCGGTTCAGGCGGGTCGCTTCTGTGTGGCGGTCGGAGCAGCGGGTCATGGCGTCGGCGCGGCGAGCAATTTGGGCAATCGGACGAGGTTGTAAGCGGCCATTGCCAGGGTGAATTGCCAGGGTGAATTGCCAGCCGGCCTTGGACAGACCGCGATGACGCATCTTGCGCAGGCCGGCGATTGTCTTGGCCCAGCCGAGGGCCTCCTCGATGCGTTTGCGGATGCGCTGGGAGACGGCATAGCCGGAATGCCGGGTGGTGCGGCCGTCGATCGCCGAGCGCCGGCCGTTATGGTCTGGGCGACATGCGGGGTGACCGTGCGCTCGCGCAATTCCATCACGAAATCGGCCACGAAATCGGCCACGAAATCGGCGGTGTCGTAGGCCTTGTCGGCGGCCAACGTGATCGCATTGGGGCGATCGGCATGGGATTCGATCAAGGCGATCGCGGCCAGCCGTTCGGCATGTCCGGAAGCGCGCGTCGTCACCGCATCGACAATCAGGCCGTTGCGGTTTTCCATCAGCGCGTGGCCCCTGAAGCACAGCCGCGCCTCCTTGCCGGCGCCCTTGCGGAACAGCCGGGCGTCCGGATCGGTGGTCGAGGCGTGCGTGTCGTTTTTGCGGCGCTCGCCATGAAGTCGCGCAAGTCGCGCTCGCTGTTGCGCCCAGGGCCGGGCGGGTCGCCCGAGCCGTCCTTGGGGCGGAAGCTCTTCGGGCTGGCCCAGGCCTCCAGCAAGGTCCCGTCGACCGAGAAATGCTCGCTCGACAGCAACCCTTGACCTTGTCGTGCGACAGCACCGCGGCGCGAAATTTGGCCGCCACCTCGCCGTCGAGCAGCCGGTCCCGGTTCTCGGTGGCGGTTCTTGGTGGCGGTTTTTGGTGAAGGTGGTGGCGTCCCACACCAGATCCTCGATGCCGAGACCGACAAACCAGCGGAACAAGAGGTCGGTGTCGATCCGCTCGACCAATTGCCGCTCCGGCGGGATCGGCTCCCGGCCGATCGGCGAATACAAGGCATCGAAATCGCGCGACAGCGACTTCAGCGACGCGTTCGCGATCTCCCGGATCACCCGCAACAGATGATCCGGCCGAACCCGTTTCTCGAGATCGATATAGCTGAACACGCTGCCGCTGTTGGTGTCGTCGCCGCGCATCGCCGCCCCCAATTCCCCGTCACCAAGGAATCAGCCATGCGCCCGATCGGCAACCCTTTTTCAGCAGCCTGCTGGTGGCCAACAAAGGCGGCTGATGATAGAGATGACCGCCTGACCAACGTCGACCTCTTCGCTAGCCCGTTTTTTCACCCCCTCGACGGACGTGACCCGCCTCGGTTGTGGATCGGGGATGCCGGAGCGCCTTGTGGCAGGCGGCCAAACGGGCGAGGAGGTGTTTCGGGGGGATCGGCATCAGGGTCAGGGCGTGCTCGTAGTCGGCAATGGCTTCTCGCCATTGTCCGAGGGCCTCGTAAATTCTGCCGCGATTGTAGCGCGCCGCGGCGTCGTCGCGCAGTTGCAGGCTTTGTGCGATGTCGCGCAACGCGCCATCGAGATCCCGTTGTTTGAAGCGCTTGGTCGCCCGATTTGCCCAACTATCGGGCAAGGTCGGGTCGGCTTCGATGGCGCGCGTGAAGCTGTATTCTGCCGCTGTGAACCGGCCGTGCTTCATCTCGATCAGCCCGCGCAGACACGACAGGCGCGCCTCTTCGGTTCTCCCGAACTCGGGCGCCTGCCGGCTCATGTACTCGCTGTCCGCTTCTGCGGCCTCGAGATCGCCGAGTTCATATGACAGCACTGCTCGATTGATGCGGGCGTCGACATGGTTCGGCTCGAGCGTCAGCACGTAATCGTAAGCGGCGCGTGCCTCGTCCCGACGCCCCAGAGCGACCAGCGTCTGCGCGCGGTTGAAGTAAGGCTCCGGATAGGGCGGGCTCCAGTGGATTGCTGCATCGTAATCCCGTAACGCGTCGTCGTATCGCCCAGAGCGTTGCGCCAGCAAGCCGCGATCGAGATAGGCTGCGCTGTTACTGGGTTCGCTGGCCAACAGCTCGGTCAAATCTTGGATAGCCAGGCTGGTATCGCCATCCGCCATGTGAAGCCGGGCACGGTTGTGCAGGAAAAGCGGGCACTCCAGCCGATATTGCGCCGGCGCATCGCGAGCGACGCCGGCGAGCGTCTCGCCGAGCAGCCGCTTGGCCGAGACATTGTCGCCTTGGCGCATCGCGACGAGCGCCATCGTATTGCGCAGGAACGCTAAATTCGTGACGCGATTGACCGATG
>DATAUV010000005.1:0-10478 GCA_036268075.1 Allostellaceae bacterium
TGGGGCGGCTGTTGGCGGCGCCGCTGGTGATCTGGCTGATCCTCGGCGAGCGCTATGGCACCGCGTTCTGGGTATTCGTCGCGGCCGGGGTGTCCGACGGGCTCGACGGCTATATCGCCAAGCGCTTCGACATGCGCACGCGGCTCGGCGCGCTGCTCGACCCGATCGCCGACAAGTCGCTGCTCGCGAGCGTGTTCGTCGCCCTGGGTTTCGAAGGGCGGTTGCCTGATTGGCTGGTGATCCTCGTCGTGTTCCGCGACGTGATGATCATCGGCGGCTACATGCTGATCCAGGTCACCGCCGCGGCACGCCAGTTCGACCCGCTCTACATCAGCAAGATCAACACCGCCGCCCAGATCGCGCTGGTCGCGTTCGTGCTGGCGCGGCTCGGTGTCGGGTTCGGCGACGGGCCGGTGACGACGGTGCTCGTCAGCGCGGTCGCCGTGACCACGGTCCTCTCCGGCGGCTCATATTTCGTGCGCTGGGCCCGGATCCTGGCCGGCGCGGAACCGGTTTTGTGATCCCGCGCGCCTATCACGTCGCATTCTGGCTCGGGCTTCTCATTGCCGCCCTCATTCTACTCGGCTTTGTGCAGAGCATCCTATTGCCGTTCGCGGCCGGGCTGGTGATCGCCTACGTCCTGGCGCCGGTGGTCGAGCGGCTCGAGCGGCGCGGCATCCGCCGCACGCTCGGCAGCCTCGCCGTGCTGGTGGTGTTCCTGCTCGGGGTCGCGCTGCTGCTGGTGCTCCTGGTGCCGCTGATCCAGGTGCAGGTGGTGCAGCTCATCGCCAAGGTGCCGACCCTGGTCAGCGCGCTGCAGATCCAGATCGGCAACCTCATGGAACTGCTGCAGCGGCATCTCGCCGCCGAGCAGGTCGACAAGATCCGCGACGCCCTGGCCGGCAAGCTCGGCGAGACGGTTACCTGGCTCGCCTCGGCGGTGCAGAGCGTCGTCACCAGCAGCATCGCGATCCTCAACATCCTGTCGCTCGTCATCATCACCCCGATCGTGACGTTTTTCCTGCTGCGTGACTGGTCGTCGATGGTGACGATGGTCGATTCCTATCTGCCGCGCCCATCGCTGGACACGCTGCGCGGCCTCGCCCGGGTGATCAGCGACACGCTGGTCGGTTTCATCCACGGCCAGGCGCTGATCTGCCTGATCCTGGCCGCCTATTACTGCGTCACGCTGACGGTTGCCGGGATCGATTCGAGCCTCGCGCTCGGAGTATTGATCGGGGTGCTGGCGATCATCCCGATCCTCGGCGTCACGACCGGCTTTGCCCTGTCGGTCGGGCTTGCCGCGGCGCAATACGGAAGCTGGAGCAAGATTTTCGCGGTCGTCGGCATCTTCGCCTTCGGCCAGCTTGTCGAGGCCAACATCCTGACGCCAAAGCTGGTCGGCGACCGCGTGCACCTGCATCCGGTCTGGGTGATCTTCGCGCTGTTTGCCGGCGGCGAGCTCTTCGGTTTTGTCGGCGTGCTGCTGGCCGTGCCGGCCGCCGCGGTCGTCGGCGTATTGGTCCGCTTTGGACTGACCCGCTATCGCGGCAGCCCGCTTTACGACCCGCACCAGCCGGATGGCGGGCCGACCTGGCTACCGTGAAGGAACAGTTGACGCTCGCGTGGTCGCACGCGGCGGCCAGCGGCCGGGCCGATTTCCTGCCCTCCGACAGCAACAGGACGGCGCTCGAGTGGATCGAGCGCTGGCCCGATTGGCCGGCCAAGGGGCTGGTGCTGCACGGGCCGCCGGGAAGCGGCAAGACGCATCTGGCGCGTCTGTGGCGCGAGCGGGCCGGGGCGCGGCTGCTCGACGGCGCAGGGCTCGCGCCGTCGGCGGCCGGCGATGTTGCCACGCCGGTCGCGGTCGACGATGCCGATCGGGCGCCGGAGCGGGCGCTGCTCCACCTCTACAACGCCGCCGTCGAGGGCGGGTTTACCGTGCTGGCCGTCGCGGCGCGCGCGCCCGCGGCCTGGCCGATCGCGTTACCCGATCTGGCCTCGCGCCTGCGCGCGCTACCCGCCATCGGGATCGACCCGCCCGACGACGTGCTGCTCGCCGCGGTGCTGGTCAAGCATTTCGCCGACCGCCAGCTTCGGGTCGAGCCCGGGGTAATCCGCTATCTGATCCGCCGCATGGAGCGCTCGTTCGCGGCCGCGGCGGGAATTGCCGCCCGCCTCGATCACCTCGCGCTCAGCGAAGGCGGCGCGGTCACGGTGCCGCTTGCCCGGCGACTGCTTTCGGTCAGTTCTTAGCCGGTTTGGCGTTGAGCGATTTGGCGGTGACGTAGCCGGTCAGGGTGTTGCCGCCGGCGGTGAGCGTCGACCACGCCCCGGCGATTGTGAAACTGGCGCGCACCGCGGTCGGGAACTTGCCGTTGGCGAGCGCCGCGTAATCGGTCGATTTCGGGTCCGCGAGCGCGACGGCGAGTTCGTGCAGACCCGGATTGTGGCCGATCACCATGACCGATCCCTCCGCCTCGCCGAGCCGGCTCACCCGGTCGAACAGCGCCCCGGCACCGACAAGGTAGAGCAGGTCGTCGAAGACGATCGGTGGCGCAGGATCGAACCCCGCCAGCACCAGCGCCGCCGTTTCCCGCGTGCGCCGCGCCGGCGAGCACAGCACGAGGTCGAGCGGGCCGATCGTGCATGGAAGGCCGGCGCCGACCAGCGCGGCCTCGTCCCGACCGCGCTTGTCGAGCTTGCGCTCACGGTCCTCGACCCCTTCGTCCCAGCTCGACTTGGCGTGACGCAGCAGGTGGAGTCGGTGCATGCGCGGCGGCTCTGCTCAGTACATGTCCGGCGTGATCACGTTCTGCGGGTTATTGGTCAACAGCGCCGCGCGCATTGTCTCCGCCGATTTGCGCCGCGTGTCGATCTCGGAATGCGGGGTCAGCCAGGCGGAATGCGGGGTGATGACCAGACGCCCCTCGAGCCACTCCTCCCTGGCGCGGTAGGCGCGCAACAGCTCGGGGACCGGCTCGACCGGCGGCTCGGCCGGCAACACGTCGAGCCCGGCCCCGGCGATGTGGCCGCTCTTCAACAGATCGTAGAGCGCGTCGAGATCGACGATCGGGCCGCGCGCGTCGTTGACGACGACCGCGCCCTTGGGCATCAGCGAAAGCTGGTCGCGGCCGATCATCCCCTTGGTCTCGACCGTGAGCGGGCAGTGGACCGACAGCGTGTTGGTCTGCCGCATCAGGTCTTCGAGCGTCGCCGCCCGCTCGATGCCGAGGCCGAGCTCGGTGCCGTTCGGGTGCTTCGGGTCGTAGAACACGACGCGGAAGTTGAACGCCTTGGCCCTCAGCGCCACCGCCGTGCCGATGCGCCCGAGCCCGACGATGCCAAAGGTCTGGGTGCCGAGCCGCTGGATCAAATCGTGGTGGAACGAGCGCCACGGCGCCGGCGGGTTGTGGCGCTGATGCTCATGGTGCAGCAGCACGCCGCGGCGCAGCGTCAGCGCCAGCGCCATGGCGTGATCGGCGACCTCGGTGGTGCCGTAATCGGGCACGTTGCAGACGAGGATGTTGCGTGTCGCCATCGCCGGCCGGTCGAGTTTGTCGTATCCGACGCCACAGCGGACGACGCAGCGCAGGTTGGGAAAGCGGGTGAGGTCGGCGCCGGTCGCCGCGAACCCCGTGATCATCAGCCCATCCGCCGCGGCGCAATCGGCGTCGCTGAGCTCGGAGAGCGCCGCGGTGTCGCGCTTGACGATGTTGACGTCGGGCCCGAAGACGCCGCGCTCCAGCTCGTCGGGCTGCTGGCGGGCTTCGGGGTAGAGCACGGTTATGGGCATCGGCTTCTTCCTTTCACATGCCTAATCGTGGGCGATCCTGACCGGCTGGCCGGATTGGGCCGAGCGCACGATCGCCTCGAACACGGCGACGCCGTGCAGGATCTGGTCGGGCGGGATCGGGTAGGCGGGACCACCGTCGACCGCGGCGGCGAAGGCCTCCAGCTCGGCGAGGAGCGCGTTGAAGCCCTTATACTCGGTGATTTCGGGCGGCGAGGCCGCGTTCCGCCCGGTCGGCCGCTCGGCGGGCGCGGCGGTGAAGTGGAAATCGAGGTTCGGCGTGCGCAGCTCGGCCATGCCCCTGGTGCCGAACACCGCGAGGCGATAGCTGACCGCCGTCGCCAGCGAGCACACCAGAGTTGCCGCCATGCCGTTGCGGAGCCCGAACATGACGCTCGTCGTGTCGTCGGCGTCATACGACACGGCGCGGCGGAGGCTTTTCGCATAGACCTCGTCGACGCGTCCGAACAGGTGGATCAGCGCGTCGACATTGTGGACGCCGAGCGCGGTCATCCCGCCCGCCGGCGCCTCGGCCGCGGTGGCGCGCCACGATTCCGCCGCCATGAACAACCCGGCGGGCGTGTTCTGCTCGGCATAGCAATGCGCGATCGTGCCGAAGGCGCCGGCCTCGATTCGCGATTTCAGCTCCTTCATTCCCGGATGAAACCGGCGCGGGTAGGCGACGCCGACGACGATCCTGGCGCGCGCGGCGGCGTCGAGAGCCCGCGCCGCGCTGGCCCGGTCGAGCGTGAACGGCTTTTCCATGAACACGGGCTTCCCCGCCGCGGCCGCCATCTCGACCTGCCTCGCGTGCTCGCTATGCGGGCTCGCGCAGACGATCGCGTCGATATCCTTGTCGGCGAGGACCGCGTCGAGACTGTCGTAGAGCGCGATGCCCTTCTCGGCGCAAAACGCCTCGGCCTTGGCGCGGGTGCGGGTGACTCCGGCGGTGAACTGGATCGCGGTGCTGTTGCCCTGCACCGCATTCACCAGCATCCGCCCCCAATGCCCGATACCGACAATCGCCGCCCGGATCATGCCGCCCGCCTCGTTTCCTGCCCGACCTCGACGATGATATAGCGTCGCGCTGAGCGATAGAGAGTTTTCTATCGATCGGTAAGGAGGCCCATCGTGAGCGATAGAATTTTGTCTATCGATCATAAATGCGCTATATCATGAGCGATAAAAGGCTTTGCTATCGCTCATGACCTGGAACTGGCAACGATCCGATTGGCCGAACTTCGCCTGGGACCAGGCAAGACTCGCGAAAGCGGAGGAGTGCTTTTTGATCGAAGCGGGCACGCGCATCGGGGCGATCAGGCATCTCGGCTCGGGAGACCGCGACGAACTGGTCGTCGAGGCGATGAGCACCGAGGCGGTGACGACCTCGGAAATCGAGGGGGAGATACTCGACCGCGCCAGCGTCCAGTCCTCGATCCGCCGGCAGCTCGGCCTTGGCACCGACAACCGGCGCGTCGCGCCGGCCGAACGGGGCGTCGCCGAGATGATGGTCGATCTCCATCGCAATTTCGCCGAGCCGCTGTCGCACGAGATGCTGTTCGCGTGGCACCGGATGCTGGCCAGCGGATGGAGCAGCATCGAGGATATCGGCGGCTATCGCACTCATCCCGACGCTATGCAGGTTGTCTCGGGCATCGGCCGGAATCCGCAGGTACATTTCGAGGCGCCGCCCTCCTCGGCCATGCCGGGCGAGATGGAGCGGTTCGTCGCCTGGTTCAACCGCACCGCGCCGCACGGCGACGAGCCGATGCCGGCTCTGACCCGCGCCGGCATCGCTCATCTCTATTTCGTCTGCATCCACCCTTTCGAGGACGGCAATGGCCGGATCGGTCGCGCCATTGCCGAGAAGGCGCTGGCGCAGAACCTCGGCTACCCGGCGATTACCGCCCTGGCCGCCACGATTCTCGCTCGCCGTAGGGGCTATTACGACGCGCTCGAAGCCAATAATGAGACCAACGAGATCACCCCTTGGCTGTCGTGGTTCGCGGCGACCGCGATCGAGGCGGGGCGGCAGGTCGGCGCGCTGGTCGAGTTCCTGATCGAGAAAACGCGCCTGCTCGACCGCGTGCAGGGGCTGTTAAATCCGCGGCAGCAGAAGACATTGTTCCGGGTCTTGCGCGAGGGGCCGCAAGGATTCGCCGGCGGCTTGAGCGCGGCGAACTACGTCAGCATCACCGGGGCGTCGCCCGCGACGGCGACTCGCGACCTCACCGACCTCGTCGTGCGAGGTGCGTTCGAGCGGACCGGCGAGCGCCGTCACGCCCGCTATCACCTCACGATCCCGCCGCATCCGATTGCTCCGGTTGTCCTTGGTGAGCGAGGTGAGGTGATCGAGGCTCCGACCAGCGGCGCCGGCGCCCCGCGAGCCCGCGCATGACAGCGGCGTAACCCGGCGGTAAAATCTTCGTGCCACAAAGCGCTCGCTTGGGGTCGGAGGATTTTGCGGTGAACACCAGCGCGCAGATCGTCGATCTGAGGTCGACGGAGCCATCGTCGCCGGGCCGGTTCATCAACCGCGAGCTGTCCTGGCTTGCGTTCAACGAGCGGGTGCTGGCCGAAACCGAGAACCGGCTGCATCCGCTGTTGGAGCGGCTGCGCTTTTTGTCGATTTCGGCGAATAACCTCGACGAGTTCTACATGGTCCGCGTGGCCGGGCTCAAAGGCCACCAGATCGCCGGCGTCCAGAGCGTCAGCCAGGACGGTATGACGCCGGCGCAGCAGCTCGAGGCGATCCACAAGCGCGCCGGCCGGCTGATGGAAGACCAGCAGATGATCTGGCTGGCGCTCCTCAAGGAGCTGGCGGCGGAGGGGATCGCCGTCGTCGACCCGATGGACCTCGAACCGGGCGACCGCGCCTGGCTCGAAGAGCGGTTCATGGCCGACATCTTCCCGATCCTGACGCCGCTGGCGATGGACCCCGCGCATCCGTTCCCGTTTGTCCAGAATCGCGGCTTCGGGCTCGCGCTGGAGCTGGAGCGGGTCGGCGATTCGATCCGGCTTCAGGCCCTCATCCTGATCCCCGCCTCGGTCGCGCGGTTTATCCGGCTGCCGGGGACGCGGGTGCGCTATCTGCCGGTCGAGCAGGTGATCGGGCTGTTCCTCGACCGGCTGTTTCCCGGTTTCGCGGTGATCGCGCGCGGCGTCTTCCGGGTGCTGCGCGACAGCGAGGTCGAGATCGAGGAGGAGGCGGAAGACCTCGTCCGCCTGTTCGAGACCGCGCTGAAGCGCCGCCGTCGCGGCCATGTCATCCACCTGAGCGTCGATTCGCAGATGCCCGCCGGGCTGCGCGGGTTTCTCAGCGAGAAGCTCGATACGGGGCCGGCCGACGTGTTCGCGAGTTCCGGCATCCTCGGGCTCGGCGACACCTCGAAGCTGATCACCGATGAGCGCCCCGACCTCGTCTTCGCCCCCTACAACGCGCGCTTCCCCGAGCGCATCCGCGATTTCGGCGGCGATTGCTTTGCCGCGATCCGGCAGAAGGACATCATCGTCCACCACCCGTATGAGAGCTTTGACGTCGTCGTCCAGTTCCTGCGCCAGGCGGCGCGCGACCCGGCGGTGGTGGCGATCAAACAGACCCTCTACCGCACCAGCGCCGACAGCCCGATCGTCGCCGAGCTGGCCGAGGCGGCGGAGGCCGGCAAGTCCGTCACCGCGATGATCGAATTGAAGGCGCGGTTCGACGAGGAGGCCAATATCCGCTGGGCGCGCGACCTTGAGCGCGCCGGGGTGCAGGTGGTCTATGGGTTCCTGCAGTTGAAGACGCACGCGAAGGTGTCGCTGGTGGTGCGGCGCGAGGGCGGCGAATTGCGCTCCTACGTGCATTTCGGCACCGGCAACTACCACCCCTATACGGCCAAGGTTTACACCGATCTGTCGTTCTTCACCGCCGACCCGATCCTGTGCCAGGACGCGGGACGGCTGTTCAACTTCATGACCGGCTACGCGCGGCCGGCGAGCCTCGACAAGATCGCCGTCGCGCCGATCAGCATGCGCGCCCGGCTCGTCGAGCTGATCGAGGCCGAGATCGAGCATGCCCGCGCCGGGCGGCCGGCGCAGATCTGGGCCAAGCTCAACGCGCTCGTGGATCCGGCGATCATCGACATGCTGTACGAGGCGTCGCGGGCCGGCGTGTCTATCGACCTGGTCGTGCGCGGCATCTGCTGCCTGCGCCCGGGCGTCCCCGGGCTGTCCGAGAACATCCGGGTCAAGAGCATCGTCGGGCGCTTTTTGGAGCACGGCCGGGTCGTCTGCTTCGGCAACGGCAACCGCCTGCCGTCGGACCAGGCCAAGGTGTTCATCAGCTCGGCCGACTGGATGCCGCGCAATTTCGACGGCCGGGTCGAGGCGCTGGTGCCGATCGAGAATTTGACCGTGCACCGCCAGGTGCTCGACGAAATCATGGTGGCCAATCTGCGCGACACGCTGCAGAGCTGGAACCTCGCCGGAAACGGCACCTATACCCGCGTCCCGACCGACGAGGAGCGCTTTTCCGCGCATACGTATTTCATGACAAATCCGAGCCTCTCCGGGCGCGGCAAGGCCCTGCGGCGGCGCCAGCCCCGGCTGGTCGCGCGGTGAACCCGGCCGGAGCCCTTTGCCGCTTGCCGATGTTAGTGAACTGATGCCCGACCGCGCTCCGACGCACCCCGCCGGCCGCATTGCCGTCGTCGATGTCGGCTCCAACTCGCTGCGCCTCGTCGTGTTCGAGCGGATGGGTGCGGCGCTGATGCCGCTGCTCAACGAAAAGGTCATGTGCGGGCTCGGCCGCGGCATCGCCCGCACCGGGCGGCTAAACCGCGATGGCGTCGAGCTCGCCTACGCCAACGTCCAGCGGTTTGTCGCGCTGGCCCGCGCGCTGCGGGTCGACCATCTCGCCGTCATCGCCACCGCCGCGGTGCGCGAGGCCAAGGACGGCGCCAAGTTCGCCGCCGAGCTGGAGCGGCGCAACGGCATCGAGGTGCGGGTCATCGACGGCACCGAGGAGGCGCGGCTGTCGGCGCTCGGCGTCCTCGCGGGGATTCCGTCCGCCGACGGCGTCGTCGGCGATATCGGCGGCGGCAGCGTCGAGCTCGTCCAGATCGAGGGCGGAAACGGCCGGCCGACGATCGGCAGCGGCGTCACCCTGCCGCTCGGGCCGCTGCGGCTCGGCGAACTCGGCGACAACAAAAAAGCCGTCAGCGAGGCGATCGACCGGATCATCAGCGAGGCGCCGGTGCTGCGCGCGGTGGCCGGCAAGGCGCTGTACCTTGTCGGCGGCGCCTGGCGCGCGATCGCCCGGCTGCACATGGAGCAGGCGCGCTATCCGCTCCACATCATCCACCAGTACACGATCACCCGCGCGCAGGCGGACGGGTTTCTCGACCTCGTCTCCCGCCTCTCGCGCCGCTCGCTCGAGCAGATCACGACGATCAACCGCAAGCGGCTCGAGGTCGTGCCGATCGCGGCGACGATCCTGCGGCGGCTGATCGCGGTCGGGCGGCCCGACCGGGTGATCTTCTCCGCCTATGGCCTGCGCGAAGGCTACGCCCACGGGCTGCTGTCCGCCGATCACCCGGTCGACCCGCTGATCGCGGCGTGCGCCGGTATCGCCGACGGGCAGGGCCGGTTCCACGGCGACGGCGACCGCCTCCAGCTTTGGACCGCGCCGGTGTTTCCGGGCCTGCCGGCGTCGTCGCGGCGGCTGCATCGGGCGGTGTGCTGGCTCAGCGACATCGCCTGGAGCGAGCACCCCGATTACCGCGCCGAGCAGGTGTTCATGCGCAGCCTCAGGATGCCCGTCGGCGCGATCGACCATGCCGAGCGCGTGTTCATCGCCGCCGCGCTTCATACGCGCTACGGCGGCGCCCCCGACGACCCGATCCGCCTGGCGACGGCGCCGCTGCTCGACGACCGCATGACCGCGGAGGCGCGCTGCCTCGGGCTCGCGCTGCGCCTTGCCTATACGCTGTGCGGCGGCGCGCTCGACCTGCTCGCCGATGTGCGGCTGCTGCGCGACGCAGATGCGCTGATCCTGGAGCTCCCCGAAGCCGGCAGCCTCCTCCTCGGCGAGGCGGTCGAGCGCCGCCTCGGCGCCCTCGCCCGCGCCCTCGGGCTGGCGCAGCGCGCGGTGCGCTATCGCGTGATCGCCCCGGCCTGATATCTCCTGATCCGCATCCACAGATACGGCACGACACCGATCGCGATGCTGCCGATGCCGACGATGTTGGTCGTCAGGTCGAAGGTCGGCACGCTGAATACCGCGATGAACAGGCAGAAGCAGGCGCCCAGCAGCGGCCAGGCGAAGAGGAAGACAAAGCCGCCGACCGAGGCCAGCGCCCTGCGCCGGAAGTGCCAGACGCAGGCGAAACCGCCGATCCCGTAATAGAACGCGATCTGAAACCCGATCGCGCTGATCGAATCGTCGATGACCGCCTTGATCCCCGGCAGGTACGACGACAGGAACAAAAGCGCGAGGCCGAGCACGGTGATCATCACCGTCGCGATCATCGGGGTCTGGTAGCGCGGGTGCAGCCGGGCATAGCGCTTGTGCAGCGCGCCGTCGCGGCCCATCGCGAACATCGTCCGGGTGAATTGCAGGAGCGAGGTTTCGAGGGTGCCGACCGTGCTCAGCATCACCGCGATCACGGCGAGATAGCTCCACGGCCGCGGCAGCAGCTTGTCG
>DATAUV010000006.1:0-2491 GCA_036268075.1 Allostellaceae bacterium
TCGACTTGATCGCCTGCACCAAAGTCGGGCGCGGCGTCACATAGTGCGAGTTGGCGTAGATTTTGATGAATTCGAGCTCGTCCTGCTTGTGGCCGGTGAGCGGATCGAACTCCTCGATATTTTCCACGGTGTCGCCGAACAAATTCACCCGCCAGGCGCGGTCTTCATAATGCGCCGGGAAGATGTCGATGACGTCGCCTCGCACGCGGAACGTACCGCGGGTAAAATCGGCCTGGGTGCGTTTGTATTGCAGCGCCACCAAATCGGCGATCAATTGCCGCTGGTCGATGCGTTCGCCCTTCTTCAAGGCAAAGGTCATCGCGGTATAGGTCTCGACCGAGCCGATACCGTAGATGCACGACACGGAAGCGACGATGATGACGTCGTCGCGCTCCAAGAGCGCGCGGGTCGCCGAGTGGCGCATGCGGTCGATCTGCTCGTTGATCGAGGAGTCCTTCTCGATATAGGTGTCGGTCCGCGGCACATAGGCCTCGGGCTGGTAGTAGTCGTAATAAGAGACGAAATACTCGACGGCATTGTCGGGAAAGAAGCTTTTGAACTCGCCATAGAGCTGCGCCGCCAGCGTCTTGTTCGGCGCCAGGATGATCGCCGGGCGTTGCGTCGCCTCGATCACCTTGGCCATGGTGTAGGTCTTGCCCGAGCCGGTGACGCCGAGCAGAACCTGGGTGCGGTCGTTGCGGCCGATGCCCTCGACCAGCTCCTTGATCGCGGTCGGCTGGTCGCCCTTCGGCTCGTATTCGGACTTGATGACGAACGGCACGCCGCCTTCGGACTTTTCCGGGCGGGGCGGGCGATGCGGCGTCCAGATTTTCACCTGGCCGTCGTCACCCTTGAATTCGGGCCGGCCGTCGCGGATCAGCGCATCCAGCGCGTCGGCGGTGGCGGCGACGCCGAGCGCCTCCATCTTGTTGCGCGGCGGCCGCGCCATCGCGGCGGCGTCTTCCTCCTCGGTGGTGAAACCGAGCTGTTTGGCCAGCTCCGGATCGAGCGTCGGGATCGTCGCCGCAGTGCCGTAATTCGCCGGCGCGAATTCGCGTTGCGGGGATTCGGCGAAGCCTTGTGGATTTTTGTGAGTGGAGACGCGACGGCTTTCCTCCCCTCCCCCTTGCGGGGAGGGGGCGGGGGTGGGGGTAGCCACGGAGTCAGTGCCCGTGGGCCCCCCACCCCGACCTCGAGAGCGAGCTTCGCTCGCCTCGGACCCCGCAAGGGGGGAGGGAGAAGTGCGCCCGCCCGGCGGTTGCGGATTTTGCCGCAGCGGCATCGGATAGGGATCAGCGCTGCTTTGCGGGAAATTCTTCGGCGTCGACTTCCTCGCCCGATGCGCAGCGGCTTCGCCGCCGGAGCGGCGGTCCCAGGAATTATCCGGCGGCGGTTGCAGGCCGGTGCCCGAGCCCATGCCGCTTTCGCCTCGGTTAATCGCGGGGTTGAGCAGTTCCGCCAGCGCCGGTCCGATCGGCTGCACGTCTGGCCTCGACGCCTTGGAATTCGGCGCTTTGGATTTCGGAGTTCTGGAGGGCTTTTTCGGAGTGTCGGGGTTCTTCGCCATGGCCCGAATATGGGGCTGATACGGCCGACATAAAAGAGCTTCCCGTCATGCCCGGGCTTAGCCGTCTGAAGGACGGCGTCGCTTCCGCTCGCCTATGCCGGTCATGACGGAAACCGGCGGCTACAATGTCAGCTGCTGGCAGCATCTCCCGCGGGTTGCAGCGGGGCTTCGCCCTTGATGATGTCGAGGTGGATGCCGCCGCATTCGGTGCAGCGCAGGGTCCAGTATTCCGCGCCGGCACGGCCGGCGATGATACGCAGGATCGCCAGCTCAGCGTCGCAATCCGGGCAGTTCGAACGTACTTTGGCAACAGGTGGCACCAGCGTCAGCATCAGCGGGCCGCCGCGTAACGCCGGCCGAAGCGGTCGATGTGGCTGATCGCGTCGGCGATCGCGGCGTCCGGATTGGACCAGGCGACGCCGAGTTCGAGCGCGGGAAACGCCACGCCGTCGATCACGACCGGCACGGCATCGGCCCGCCGGATCCGGGCATGCCATAAATCGCGTCCGGCCTCGAAGGATTCGATATCAAAGCCGTCGTAGTGGCGCGCCATGGGCGGTTCCCTGATCGTGGTTGCGACCCAAATCGACCATGGTTTCGCAAAACCGCGTGTGAAGTGGTTCACAGGCGCCGGTATTTTTACGGGTGGCTATCTAGCCGCGCGCGGCGATGTGATCGGCGAGCACGGCGGCATCGTCGCCGACGCCCGACAAAAAGGACGAGCTCACCGTGGTCAGCCACGGCAAGCCGAGGAAATACAGGCCGCCGATATCGGTGACGCCCCTGACATGGCGCGGTTCGCCGCGCGCATCCAGTACCGGCAGGTCGATCCAGCCGAAATCGACGCCATAACCGGTGGCCCAGATCACCGCGCTGATATCGGAGGCGGCGAGGTCGAGATGCCGCACCGGTTCGGTGATGCAA
>DATAUV010000007.1:0-32874 GCA_036268075.1 Allostellaceae bacterium
CCTGATGATCGGGCCGACCGGCTGCGGCAAGACCGAGATCGCCCGCCGCCTCGCCCGGCTCGCCCAGGCGCCGTTCCTCAAGGTCGAGGCGACCAAGTTCACCGAGGTCGGCTATGTCGGCCGCGATGTCGAGCAGATCGCCCGCGACCTCGTCGAGATCGCGATCGCCATGACCAAGGAGCGGATGTCGAAGGACGTCACCGCCAAGGCCGAGATCGCCGCCGAGGAGCGCGTGCTCGACGCGCTCGTCGGCCAGAACGCCAGCGCCGACACCCGCCAGAAATTCCGCAAGCAGCTCCGAGAGGGGTCGCTCGACGACCGCGAGATCGAGATCGCGGTGCAGGAGAGCGCGACCAACGCGCTGCCGACCTTCGAGATACCGGGGATGCCCGGCGCGCAGATGGGCATGGTCAACCTCGGCGACATCTTCGGCAAAGCCTTCGGCACCCGCGCCAAGGCCAAGAAGATGAACGTTGCCGACAGCTACAAGGTGCTGATGGCCGAGGAGGCCGACAAGATGCTCGACCAGGATTCGGTCGTGCGCGAGGCGATCGAACTCGTCGAGCAGAACGGCATCGTGTTTATCGACGAGCTCGACAAGGTCTGCGGCCGCGGCGAACGCGTTGGCGGCGCCGATGTCAGCCGCGAGGGGGTGCAGCGCGACCTGTTGCCGCTGATCGAGGGCACGACCGTCGCGACCAAACACGGTGCGGTCAAGACCGACCACATCCTGTTCATCGCCTCGGGCGCGTTCCATATCGCCAAGCCCTCCGACCTCCTCCCCGAGCTGCAGGGCCGCCTGCCGATTCGGGTCGAGCTGAAGGCCCTCGGGCGCGAGGATTTCCGGCGCATCCTGACCGAGCCCGAGGCGAGCCTCATCAAGCAGTACACAGCGCTGCTCGCGACCGAATCGGTGGCGCTGGACTTCCGTCCCGAGGCGATCGACGAAATCGCGCGCCTCGCCGAGCAGATCAACGCGACGGTCGAGAATATCGGCGCCCGCCGCCTGCACACGATCCTCGAACGGCTGCTCGAGGAGATCAGCTTCACCGCCTCGGACCAGCCCGACGGCACGGCAATCGCGATCGACGAAGCCTACGTCCGCGACCGCGTCTCCTCCCTCGCCCAAAACGCCGATCTGTCGCGGTTCATCCTGTAGCCTCCCGTTGGACCGCGGGCGTCTCGCCCGCATCTCCGAAAAAAGGGCGGGCGTCTCGCCCGCATCTCCGAAAAAAGAGCGGGCGGGACGCCCGCGGTCCCACTTGCCTCGGAACCGATTCCGCGCGGTAAGGATTTATTCTACTGTCGCATGGGTAGCCCGAGTGTTCAGGGTTCCCGGCCAGCAGGGGAGACCTCTATGCTATCGGCCGATCGCATACAGCAGAGACTGTCGCAGCGCGCGATCGCGCTGGTGCTGGCGGGCGGGCGCGGCAGCCGGCTGCATCACCTGACCGACCGGCGCGCCAAGCCGGCCGTGTTCTTCGGCGGCAAGTTCCGGATCATCGATTTCGTCCTGTCCAACTGCCTCAATTCCGGCATCCGCCGGATCGGCATCCTGACCCAGTACAAGGCCCACAGCCTCTTGCGGCACCTGCAGATGGGCTGGTCGTTCCTGCGCCCGGAGATGAACGAGTTCCTCGATCTGTTGCCAGCCCAGCAGCGCCTCGACGAGGCGACCTGGTATCGCGGCACCGCCGACGCCGTGTACCAGAACTTCGACATCTTCCGCGCCGCGCGGCCCGAATACTTCGTCGTCCTGGCAGGCGACCACGTTTACAAGATGGACTACTCGCATATGCTGGCCCGCCACGCCGAAAGCGGCGCCGATTGCACGGTCGCCTGCGTCGACGTGCCGATCGAGCAGGCCTCCGAGTTCGGCATCATGGACGTCGACGCCTCGGGCAAGATCAGGAACTTCGTCGAAAAGCCGGAGCATCCGCCGGCGATGGTCGGCCGCCCCGACCGGGCGCTCGCCAGCATGGGCATCTACGTCTTCTCCGCCGATTTCCTCTATGCCGAGCTCGAGCGCGACACCCGCGACCCGACATCGAGCCACGATTTCGGCAAGGACGTGATCCCGAACCTCGTCGGCCGGGGCCTCGCCGCCGCGCATAATTTCGAGGAGAGCTGCGTCAAGACCACACACGAGGCCGAATCCTACTGGCGCGACGTCGGCACGATCGACGCCTACTGGGCGGCCAACCTCGACCTGATCACGCCGGTGCCGCAGCTCGACATCTACGACGTGAACTGGCCGATCTGGACCTACCAGCAGCAACTGCCGCCGGCAAAATTCGTTTTCGACGACGAGGATCGGCGGGGCATGGCGGTCGATTCGATGGTGTCTGGCGGCTGCATCATCTCGGGCGCGCATGTCGCCCGGTCGCTGTTGTTTTCGGTCTGCCGCGTCAACTCGCACGCCCGCGCGCTGGAGGCGGTTTTGCTGCCCGACGTCACGGTCGGGCGCTATTCACGGCTCACCAAGGTCATCGTCGACCGCGGCTGCGAGATCCCGGCGGGGATGGTGATCGGCGAAGACCCGGAACTCGACGCCAAGCGCTTTCACCGCAGCGACGGCGGCGTCGTCCTCGTCACCAGCGATATGGTGCGGGCGCTGGTGTAAGCACTCGCCCAGCCCCGCCCCCAGATCTACACAGCCCTCATCGCCTTCATGCCGCTGCGCATCTTGCACCACACCGCCGCCCGCGCCGCCAAAACAACTGCTTCCCGTCCAGCTCAAAACTCGTCTGCTCAGGCCCCTCGACTTGCGCAAACCACCCTGCTCCCTACCAAGATCGCCTTACCGACAACCGTCAAATCCTCGATTGCCTCTCCCCCTCTCGTGACCCAATCTCAAAATCCCGGACAGCAGTGGGCCTGCGCCGGGATGACGATCCGTGAAGCGCCTCCGGTATTGGTAAGTGCCGCTGCCGACGATCATTGGAGCGCTCCCTCGATGCCGCGCGCGACCGCCAGGAGGCGACGGTCGCCGCCATGCTCGCCGACCACCATCAGGCCCACCGGGGCCGTTCCCGGCGGCTGGATCGGCAGGCTCGCGGCGCAGCGGTCGAGCACGTTGATGAGGCCGGTGTTGCGCAGGATCAGCGCGTTGAGGCGGAAGAAATCCTCGTCGCGGGCGCAATCGGCGATGCGTGGCGCGACGATCGCGACGGTCGGCAGCAACAGCGCGTCGTAGCCGGCGGTGCGGGCGTCGAACCGCTGGATCAGATCGGCGCGCCAGGCGCAGGAGCGGATGTATTGCGCGGCCGAAACGCTGCGCCCGCGCTCGATCCGCGAGCGGACGCGTGGGTCGTACTCGTTGCCGCGACGCGCCATCAGCTCCTCGTGCCAGGCGAAGGCCTCGGCGTTGACGAGGCCGCTGTCGATCAGCGAGCGGTATTCCTCGAGCTCGGCGAGGTTGAGGTCGACGAGGCGGGCGCCGGCTTGCGACAGTGTCGTGCACGCGGCGGCGAAGGCGGCGGCGACCTCGGGCGCGAGGTTGTCCTGCACAAATCCCCGCAGGATTCCGAGCCGCATCCCTTCGACCGGCGTCGCGTCGGGCGCCTCGGCCGCCTCGCCGGCCATCACCGCGTCGGCGATCGCGCAGCAGGCGACGCTGTTGGCGAGCGGGCCGATCGAATCGAGCGTCGGCGACAGCGGCGTCGCGCCCGCGCGCGAGATGCGCTTGACGGTCGGCTTGAACCCGGTGACGCCGCACAACGCCGCCGGGATGCGCACCGAGCCGCCGGTGTCGGTGCCGATCGCGACGATCGCGGCGCCATCCGCGACCGAAACCGGCGCGCCGGCCGACGAGCCGCCGGGGACGCGCGTGCGGTCGAAGGGGTTTCCCGGCGTGCCGTAATGCGGGTTGATGCCGATGCCGGAATAGGCGAACTCGGTCATGTTGGTGCGGCCGGTGATGACCGCGCCGGCGGCGCGCAGCCGGGCGACGATCGGCGCGTCGCACATCGCCGGCGGCCTGTCGTCGAGCGCCTTCGACCCGGCGAGCGTGGTTTCGCCGGCGACGTCGAACAGGTCCTTGATCGAGACCGGCAGCCCGGCGAGCGGCGAGGCGACGTAGCCGGCGCCGCGCAATTTGTCCTGAGCATCGGCGGCGGCGAGCGCCTGGGTGCGGTACACCTTGGTAAAGGTGCGCGCGCCCTCGCCGGCCGGATCGTCGATCCGGGCCAGCGCCGCCTCGACCAGCGCGCGGCTCGTCGTGCGCCCGGCGGCGAGGTCGGCGGCGAGACCGAGCACGGTTGAGTTGGCGGCCATGGCGCTGCTCCCCTGATGATCGCCCAGCTTAATGACGGCCGCCCGCCGCGGCCACTAGACTGTCGCGCCATCGCCGAGGAGAATCCGCCCATGCCCCGCATCGACACCGGCCGCGTCAACCTGTTCTACGAAGATGCCGGGAGCGGCGGCGTGCCGGTTTTGCTCTTACACGAGCTGGGCGGCAGCACCGAGAGCTGGGCGGCGGTGACGCCTCTTTTGGCGACGGACCGACGCATGATCGCAGCCGATCTGCGCTGCGCCGGCAGGTCGGAAAAACCGCCCGGTGCATTCAGTCTCGAAGACGCCGCCGACGATCTCGACGGATTGTTGCGCGGGCTGAACCTCGAACGGGTCGATGTGATCGGCGCGGCGCTAGGGTCGCTGGTCGGGGCGCTGCTGGCGATCCGGCATCCGGCGCGGGTGCGGCGGCTGATGATGTGCGCGGTCGCGCCGAAGATGGCCGGGGCGACCAGCATCTATGTCAGCGACCGCGCGGCCAAGGTGCGGGTGGTGGGCATGCGCGGGGTGGCGGAGGCAAGCCTCGCCAACTCGTTCGCCTCGCACCCGGCGGAGCGCGCCGCCTATCTCGGCATCTATCTCGGCAACGACCCGGCGGCCTATGCCGAGCTGTCGCTGGCGCTCGGGCGGCTCGAACTCGGCGCAGCCGATTGGGGCGCGATCCGCGCGCCGACCCTCGTCGCGTCCGGCGCCCACGACTTCCTGTGGCCGCCCCCCATCGGCCGCGAGGTCGCCGCGCTGGTGCCGGGGGCGCGGTTCGAGACGATGGAGGACGCCGGGCATTTCCCGCACCTCCAGGCGCCCGGCACGGTGGCGCGGCTGGCGCGGGGGTTTTTCGACGCGTAACGGCGCCGCGGACCTCAGCGCGACTGCTTCCAAAGGACGTCATCCCGGCGCAGGCCGGGACCCACTTGTCCACCGCACGGGAAGCGGAACGGTGGGTCCCGGCCTTCGCCGGGATGACGACCTTAAGGTATTGGATGCGTTCTCAGCGAAGCCCCGTATACCGATCCCACTCCTTGGCGAATTCGGTGCGGCTGGTGAGGAATTTCTGCCAGTCGTCGGGCATCAGCAGCTTGAGCTTTTCGAGGGGCTCGCCGCCCGGCGGCGGGGAGGCGCCGTGGCGGGGGGAGTGAAGGAAGAGGTTGTCGGCCATCGCCTTCTGACCGCCTTCGCTGAGATACCAGTCGAGGAACAGGCGCGCGGCGTTGGGGTGCGGCGCGTCGGTCGGGATGCCCCAGCTTTCCGGCGTCGCCGGAAGCCCGTCGGCCGGTGCGTTAAAGCCGATCGGCGCGCCCTTTTTCTTCCATTCGAGATAGCCCGAGTACTGCGCGGTGTGGATGATCTTGTCCTGCTGGTTGATCACCCGGTCGAATTGCTGGACATAGGAATCGAACCCCTTGGGCTTCAGCTCGCCGAATTTCTTCCAGTAGTCGGGGCCGTAGAGGCGGCGCAGCTCGTACCACGAGACATGCTGGAGGCCCGAGGTCGACAGCTTGACGGTGATCCCGTCCTTCCATTTCGGATCGATCGCCTCCTGCCACGTCTTGGGCGAGTCGGCGGCGGTGACGACGTTGGGGTTATAGGCGATGCCGGCCGGGCCGATCGCGCCCCAGGTCCAGAACCCCTCGGGCTGGCTTTTGTATTCGGGCTTGTACTGCGCCATCTGCGGCGAGACGTAATGCTGGTAGCCGTTCTTTTTCTGGAAATCGAGCACCATCCCCATGTCGGAGTTCTGCATCACGTCGACGGTATAGGTCTTGGCCTGGCGCTCGGCGTTGACCTTGGCATAGAGCGCGCCGGCCTGGAGCCGCGTGTAGTTGGTCTTGATCTTGGGGAAAGTCTTGTTGAACTCGGCGAGCACGCGGAGCTCGGCGGCCTCGGGGTTGGTGGCGTAGACGACGACCTCGCCCTCCGCCTCGGCCTTGCCGACATCGGCACAGGTCTTGAACCCCTGCACCTCGACCGGATTGGCGCAAACGTCGCCCTCGGCGGCGAATGCCGGCGACGCCAGCGCGAGAACCCCGACCAGACCCCATAACGGCTTCATGCCTTCCTCCCCTACCCTTCCAACAACACGCAATGCTCGGGCGCGAATGACAGCGTGACCGCCGCGCCCTCCTCGAACAGCTCGGTCGGCGGGCGGCGGATCGTGAGCTGCCCGGCCGGCCAGTCGACGATGTATTGGATGAAGTCGCCGTGGAAGAGGCGGCTGCGGATCGTGCCCTGCGTCGCGTTCGCGGCCCCGTTCGCGGCATCGGTCGCGGCACCGGTCGCGGCACCGTTCGCGGTTTTCGCGAGGTCGATATAGGCGGTGCGGATCGCGACGTGGGTCTCGTTGCCATGCGGCGCGTGCGCGGCCCAGGCTTTGAACGAGAGCCCGCCGGTCGCGTCGAAGGAGACCGGACCGGTCCCCGCGCCGCTGGCGACCTTGCCGGCGATCAGGTTCGCGGAGCCGACGAAATCGGCGACGAAGCGGGTCTTGGGCCGGTTGTAGATGTCTACCGGGGTGCCGATCTGCTCGATGCTGCCGACATTCATCACGATGACGCGGTCGGAGATCGCCAGCGCCTCTTCCTGGTCGTGGGTCACGTACAAGGAGGTGACGCCGAGCCGGCGCTGCAATTCGCGCAACTCCACCCGCATCTCGGCGCGGAGCTTGGCGTCGAGGTTCGACAGCGGCTCGTCGAACAAGAGGACCGTCGGCGAGAACGCGATGGCGCGGGCGAGCGCGACGCGCTGCTGCTGGCCGCCGGAGAGCAGCGCCGCCGAGCGATCGGCGAAAGCCCGCATCTGCACGAGGCCGAGGGCGCGGTCGACCTGCTCGGCGATCTCGGCCTTGGGCAGCTTGCGCACCCGCAGGCCGTAGGCGACGTTGTCGGCGACGCTCATATGGGGCCAGACGGCGTAGGACTGGAACACCATCGAGATGCCGCGCCGCTCGGCCGGGACGTTGCGGCGGTCGGCGGCGGAATAGACCGGGTTACCGTCGATCGCGATGCTGCCGCCCGACGGCTCCTCGAGCCCCGCGATCGCCCGCAACGTCGTGGTCTTGCCGCAGCCGGAGGGGCCGAGGAGGGTCACATGCTCGCCTTGCGCCACGGTAAAGCTGACGCCGGCGACGGCTGTCGCCTCGCCGTAACGGACGACGAGGTCGCGGATCTCGATCACCCGAGCTCTCCCGAATAGCGGCGCGTCGCGCGGAACAGCACGATGAGGGCGATGAAGACGGAAGCGGTCTGGATCAGCGCCAGCGCGGCCGACAGCTCGCTCGACGAGCTGAGCCAGGAGGAGATGATCGACGGCGCGATGACCTTGGCGTTGGGGCCGACGAGAAAGATCGAGACGCCGAGCTCACGCACGCTGGCGATAAAGACGAGGAGCCACGCGGCGACGATCCCGGGCCGCAGCAGCGGGATCGAGATCGTGCGGAGCTGATAGCCCCATGACGCGCCGCAGACACGGGCGCATTCCTCGAGGCTCTTGTCGATCTGCAGCACGACCCCGGCGAGGGTGCGCACCCCGAGCGGCAGCATTACCGTGAAATAAGCCAGCGCCATCAGCCACAGCGTGCCGTAGATCGGGATCGGGATGTTGAGCCACGCCCACAGCATCGCGAGGCCGAACACCATCCGCGGCACCGCCTGCGGGAACATCACGACGTATTCGATGAGCCCATGCCCCGGCGCCTTCGACCGGTAGATGATCCACACCAGCACGACCATGACGGCGACGCCGACCGTCGCGACCCCCACGCCCAGCATCAGGCTGTTGGTCAGCGCCTGGCGCACCGCGCCAAAGCCGAGCGCGGTCTCGTAATTGGCGAAGGTGAACTGGCTCTCAGACAGGATCACGGTGGCGAAGCGCTGGAACGAGGTCAGCAGCAGCGCCGCGAGCGGCAGGAACACCGCGGCGACGACATAGGCGAAGCAGGCGGCGAACAGCACCCACGCCATCCGCCCCATCGCCATTTGGCGGGGGCGGAACGCCTTGCCCGTGATCGTCGCAAAATTGCCGCGCCGCACGAGCGCGCGGTAAAGCGCCAGCGTCGCGAACATCACCGCCGAGAGCGCGAAGCCGAGCGCGGCGGCGCGCGGGTAGTCGGGCGGAAACGACTGCACCGCCTCCCAGATCGCCGTCGTGATGACGACAAACCGCGCCGGGAGGCCCAGCACGAAGGCGGCGGCGAACGAGCCCAGCATCTCGGCAAACACGAATACCGTCGCGCCGAGCACGCCGGGCAGCACCAGCGGCAGGGTCACGGTCAGCATCACCCGCCACTTGCCGGCGCCGAGCACCCGCGCGCTTTCCTCGAGCGCCGGGTCCATCGACTTCATCGCCGCCGAGATCATCACGAAGGCGACGGTGCCCTCGAACAGCGCCATGACCCAGGCGATGCCGAACGGCGAATAGATGTTGACGAGGTCGCCCGTCGCGCCCGTCACGTGCCATAGCTGGTTGAGGAAACCCGTGCGCGGGGCGGCGAGGATCGACCAGGCGAGCGCACCGACCAGCGGGGTCATGTACTAGGGCAGCTCCATCAGCCGCTCCATCCAGCCGCGGCCGGGGAACCTCGTGCGGGTCAGGGTCCAGGCGGCGAGAAACCCGATCACCACCGCCATCACCGTCGCGATGCAGGCGACAAAGGCGGTGTTGGCGAGGACGTGCCAATCGTCGATCAGATCGGTGAAATTGCCGACCCCGTATTCGGCCGGCGGAAACACGTCGGGCTCGCCGACATTCAAGGCTTCCAGGGCCAGGTAGACGAGCGGGTAGATCACCAGCACGCCGCAGAAGACGAGGATCGCCGCCGTCGTCAGCCCCTGGCTCGACGGCAGCCAGCGCGGCCGCTCGCCGCCCGTCACCACCCTGCTGCCGACAATGTCCGCCACGCGCCGCTCTCCCGGGCGCCACGCAATCATGGATCGCCTCGGCGCACAACCCGGTCTAGGATGCCGGGCGATAAAGTGCGACCGCCAGCATCGGGCAACACCTAGGGGAGGAAATGATGAAGCTGCTCAGCGACGAGATGTTCGAAGGGTTGCTGCCGGCTGAAACGTCGTCGTTTCCGTCGCCCGTGCCGACCCAGATCGTATCCAGCGATGAATACCTGCCGACGCCGCAGACGCCGCAGCAGCGTGAGGTGCAGGCGCGGCTCATCGAGATGAGCGACCGGCTGGCCAAGCGGCAGGGGATGTCGCGCCGCCGGTTCTTCCAGACCGCGTCGGGCATGGCGGCGTCGTTCCTGGCGATGAACCAGGTCTATGGCGACATCTTCAAGGCGAGCGAGGCCGAGGCCGCGACCCCCGAGCTCGCGAACCAGCTCGCGGCGGCCAATGCGGGCCAGTTCGTCTTCGACGGCCACACCCATTTCCTGCGCGACGACACGCGCCTCACCGCCTTTGTCAAAGGCCGCGAGGCGGTCGGGCAATGGGGCTGGAACAAGGAATTGGCGGGCAAGGAACAGACCATCGAGGATTTGAAATACGCCAACTACGTCAAAGAACTCTACATGGACAGCGACACCAAGGTGACGATCCTGTCCAACTCGCCGTCGGTCGAGGCGGCGGACTGGTTCCTGCCGCAGGACCAGGTGTTCAAGACCAAGGCCGACGTGAACCAGAAGGCCGGGACGCGCCGGATGCTGGCGCATTTCACCTTTACCCCGGGCTGGGACGGCTGGCTCGACAAGGTCGACGAGGCGGTCGAGAGGTACAAACCCGATTCGTGGAAGGGCTATTCGGTCGGCGACAACACCCACAAGGAGCTCGACGGCCATCCCTGGCACGCCGACGACGAAAAGCTGATGTACCCGTTCTATGAAAAAATCTCGAAGACCGGGATCAAGAACGTGTGCATCCACAAGGGGTTGTTCTCCCCGGCGGTGGCCGAGAAATTCCCGCGCCTCCTGCCCTACGCCGATGTCAGCGATATCGGCAAGGCGGCGAAGGATTGGCCGCACCTGAACTTCCTCGTCTACCACTCGGCGTATCGCTGGGTCGGGGCCAACCCGGCCGACGCGATGGCCGAGTTCGACAAGACCGGCCGCAGCAGTTGGACCAGCGACCTGGCGGAAATCCCCGAGAAATACGGCGTCACCAACGTCTATGCCGATCTCGGCCAGATCTTCGCCTGGACGGCGGTCGCGCAGCCGCGCCTCGCCGCGGCGCTGATGGGGATGCTGGTCAAGGGGGTCGGTCAGGACCGCATCGTCTGGGGTACCGACGCGGTGTGGACCGGCGCGCCGCAATGGCAGATCGAGGGGCTGCGGCGCCTCGAAATCCCCGACGACATGCAGAAGAAATACGGCTTCAAGCCGCTCGGGGCCGCAGACGGCCCCGTGAAGACCGCGATCCTCGGCGGCAATTCGGGGCGGCTCTACGGGTTCAACCAGCATGCCGAGCTCGACCACTACAACCACGACCGGTTCGCCGAGATGAAGACCGACTACCTCGACAACGGCGGCGGCCGCAGCAATCTTCGCCACGGGTTTGTGAGCCAGCCCGCCTGAAGACGGTAACGCGCCCCCAATCTGTAACGAGACGGAGCATCCTGGCGGCGGCGCTGACCATCGGCGCCGCCCCAGCGGGTTCAACCACCGCCCGTGCCGTGGTCCCGCCGACCCAGCCGGTATCGAAAGAAGCGGCGCAGTATCAGGACACCCCGAAAGGCATTCTGACCTGCGCCGTCTGCACCTTCTTCCGCGCCCCCGGAAGCTGCAAGGTCGTCACCGGTATCGTCAGCCCGCATGGGTGGTGCCCGTTTTTCGATATGCCGGATTAAGCGGTATTCGGGCGCAGCCTACCGACGAGCACGCTGGCGACTCTTTTGTCGGTTTTCCGTTCTCTGAATTTCCCTAATGTGAGACGGCTCCAAGGGCTTAAGCGGGGCGGGTATCCCTGGCCTAGTCGGCGTGGATCTAGAGCGTCCCCGAATGAATGCGCTCACCATGCCTACAGCGCTTGCGCCAGCAAACATGCCGCCAACGAGTGTTTGACCGGCGATGGCGACGAATGCACCAGCCCCTACCAACGCTAAGCCGATGATGAAGCCGAATGACAGCCCAGTCATTGCGTAGATCGACTCGAATCTGGAGGCTCGGTTGTCGCCCTGGTGTCGGTGTCTTTGCTCTGCTTCGGCCATCACGAATAGGCGCTCTGCCGCACCGGGCAAGATACGTTCATACGCGTCCAAATACGCCGGGTGGGCGACCGGACCGGAGAATTTCTCGCTGATAGTGGTCATCAGCCGCTCGACGACCAGATCCGCTTGCTCACGCTTATCGGGCTTCAGGAGCGGCGAAAGCTGCTCCTGAACCTCCAATCGTAGCGGCTCTAAAAGGTCTCGCGCGGCAGACGCCTCGGGCCTTTCTGATAAGGGCGCCAGAGGCTTACTGTCGGGAGGAACGTTATTTCCGTTTTCGCTCTTCGTTCCCATGGCCATGCGCCTTCGGCGTTGCGCGATGGAAATCACCTTGTATCCGCGACCAATCTCCGTGAAGGCCGCCCCGCGTTTTGTTCTGGTTGATATCCGGTACTCGATTGGACCAGACTATTGTGTATGATCCTATCCCATCTAAGATTCCATTGACGACCTTCTTCGCTGCTTTCTCAAGCTGCTCGCCCATATACTCACTCCTGCTAGTGGCACGAACGCCTACTAGGAGCGATCATCCCTGATGATGGTCCAACCTTGTGATGGAATGTCCCCCGCTGGGCGCAAACGATGGCAGAGGTGCATAATTTGCGCAATAACCATCACGATCGGTTAACGATGAAGATATAGGGAGGCGGCAAGCCGTTGCATCCCCTACGCGGGGTCTAGCCTCCATCGTACTCCATTCCCGCTGCCGATCCGCTCCACGTGTCCGGGTAGCGCCATCTGGTCGAGGCGCAAGAGGAGGCGGCGCACGAACAGCATACGGATTTCCTCGTCGTCGCCGATCCCGTTGTCGGCTATCGCGGCGGCGATCGGCGGCGGCAATCGGCTCTTGCCGCTCCCGCAGAGTATTAAAGATGCGCCGCGATACCTCGTCGTGCGTGAAATAGCCTTCAGCCTTGGGGCGTGTCCGCTTTGCCGGGATATCCGGTATTATGTATCAACCGCCACCATGGGGAAATTGATACAAATACCGGACTAAGAGATTACAAAAGAAAGAGCATCATCCGGGCGAAGGTCGGGAGCCACTGATCTGTTGCTAGTGCGTTTAAATCTTGGGTCCAGGCCTCCGCCGGGATGACGATATTGGTTACTCCGCCGGTGCCGCCGCCGGCACGGCGCCCCACAGCTCGGGGTGCAGTTCCTCCTGCCGGTCGGGGAAGGCTAGCGCGCACAGCAGGGTCACGATCCCCAACGCCGCCATCATCAGGGTCGCGCTGGCGAGGCTGCCGGTGCGCTCGTGGAGCCAGGCGACCATCGGGGCGGCCGCGGCGGCCCCGAGGAAGCCGACGAAAAAGCGGATCGAATACATCCGCGTGCGCAGCGCCGGCGAGATGTAGCGGGCGGTCATCGTCTCGTTGACCGTGACCTGGCCGAAGATCGACGCGGCGACGAGAGCCGCGACCGGGAGGACGAGCCAGCCCTGGGCATAGCTGACCCCGACGAGGCTGGGGACCAGCACGGCGCTGATCGGGAGGAAAATGCGCTTCAATGTCGTGCGGTCGATCAGGCGGCCGACGGTGAATTGCGTCGCGGCGCCGCACAGCATCGTCAGAAACGCCCCGATCCCGACCAGCGGCAACAGGTGCGGGTCGCCGCCGAGCCGCTCCTCGATCAGCTTGGGCAAGAGGATCGTAAAGGCGTTGAAGACGAGCCCGCTGACGACCGCGATCGCCAGCAGCACGATCACGGCGCGGCGCACCAGATGGCGCGGGATGTCGGGAAAGGCGTGCACGACGCGCCTGGACGCGGCCTCGGGCGCGGGCTGGCGCAGCCAGAGGAGGCCGACCGCGGCGCAGACGATGCCCGGCACCACAAACGCGGTGCGCCAGCCCGCGAACCCGGCGAGGAACGCGGTCACGACGGGCGCGAGCCCGACGCCGATATTGCCGAAGACGCCGTTGAGGCCGAGCGCCCGGCCCGGCTTGGCACCGGCGGCGTCGACCAGCATCGCGGTGCCGACCGGGTGATAGATCGCCGCGAAAAAACCGGTCGCGCCGATCGCCGCGGCCAGGGTCAGCGGCGAGCCGCAAAACCCGGTCGCGATCATCGACAGCCCGGTGCCGAAAAAGAACACGGTCATCAGCACCGGCCGGCCGACGCGTTGGGCGAGCCAGCCCTGCGGCAATGCGAATGCGCCGTAGAGCACGAACCCGCCCGTCGCGAGCGCGAGGATCGGCCCGTAGGAATCGCCGAACCGCCCGCCCGGCACCGCCATCGCCAGCACCGCCGTCGGCAGGACGAGCAGCGAATAGTGGGTGAAGGTGTGGGCCGCGTTGATAAAGACGATCTGGCGGGTGTTCGGCGACATGCGATGGCTCTGGCAGATGGTTTCCTTCGGTGCCAGATTGTAGGCTGTCGTGTCACCGACGTTCGGACAAATTATGTTGCAAACCAGACAACCCGCCGATGTCGCCCGGCTGCTGCCGTTCGAGCAGGCGCCGCGGCCGATGGTCGGTTTCCCCTACGACTATCCGACCGACCACTACACCGGCTGGCACCAGCACCCGCGCGCGCAGCTTTTGCACGCGACCGCCGGCATCATGCGGGTCGAGACGGGGGCGGCGCTGTTCATCGTGCCGCCGGGGACGGGGCTGTGGGTTCCGGCGCATACCGAGCACGTGACGCGGATGCCGGCCGGCCTCACGATGCGCGGGCTGTTCCTGCGCGAGGACGCGGCGCGCGCAGGGCCGGATGCGGTGACGGTGGTGGCGATCTCGCCGCTGCTCCGGGCGCTGATCCTCGCCGCCTGCGAGCAGCCGGTGATGTGGGACGAGGACGGGCCGGTGCGGCATGTGGTGGCGCTGGCGCTGCACGAGATCGGCCATGCGGCGACGCGGCCGATCTCGGTGCCCGCCTGCCGTGACGCACGGTTGCGGCGGGTGACCGAGGCGCTGCTTGCCGACCCCGCCGACCCGCGCGGGCTCGACGCCTTCGCCGAGATAGCCGGCGCCTCGGCGCGGACTCTGGCGCGGCTCTTCCGGCGCGAAACCGGCATGAGCTTTCTGGCGTGGCGGCGGCAGTTGCGCCTCACCGAAGGCCTCGCCGCGCTCAGCGAGGGCGAGCCGCCGGCGCGCGTCGCCGCCGCCGTCGGCTACACCAGCGGCCCCGCCTTCGGCGCCGCCTTCCGCGCCGCGTTCGGCATAACGCCCGGCCACTCGCGGCAGGTGACCTAAAGGTCCGTCAGGCGAGCTCCATGTGGAGCTTGCGGCCGACCGCGGCGGCGGCGCGCTGGACGGTGTCGAGCTGGACTTTGTCGTTTTCGGGATCGAGGAGCCGGTCAAGCTGGGCGCGGCTCGTTTTCATCCGCCGCGCCATCTCGACCTTGGTGATGCCCTGCTCCTTCATCGCCTGCTCGATCTGAAATGCCAGCACACGCTTGATCGCGTGCGCGGTGACCTCTTCGTAAATGCCCTCTTCCTTCAGAAAGTCGCTGAAGGACGAGCCGATATGCGGATTACCTGTCACTGCTCGACCTCCTTTTGTCGGGCGCGCCCCAATTCCAGATCGGCCGCCGGCGTCTTGCGTGTCTTTTTGATAAAGCCGTGCAGCAGCACCATGTGGCCGTGCGCGATGCAAAACATCACACGGGCAATCCGATTGCTGGCCAGCGAGGTGCGGACCTCCCAAAGTCCGCCGCCGAGGGCCCGGCACAGCGGCATGCCCACCGGCCAGCCGAATTCGAGCACGCCTATGTCGTAGCCGAGCGCCCGCCGATCGGCGTCGCTTAGTTCCTTCAGCCAATCCCTGACCGGCTCGGTCCCTCGCGCCGATAGAAAAAAGGCCGCCGGTAACCGCTTCGGATCAGCGGGCAAGCCGTGCCTCTTGCGATGCCATGTATCGCAAGAGGTACATATCGATCAATTCTTTGGACTGCAACCGTCTACTTGTAGTTTCCCGCCCCGTTCCACACTTCGGAGACGGCTTCGCGGGCGGCTTTGGCCATCAGGCCGCTGTCGTTGGCGATCGTCGTGAGACGGAAGCCCATGTTGATCATGCGCACGGCGTAGGACGGGGCGCCGCAATGGATGCCGGGGTAAATGCCGCGCTTTTTGCAGGCCGCCAGCACCACCTCGTACATGCCGAGCTGCTCGGAATCCTCGCTGTCGAGCTTGGGCGTCTTGCCGAGTGAGAAGGCGAGGTCGGCGGGGCCGACATAGATGCCGTCGATGCCGGGGACGTCGAGGATCTCGTCGATGTTCTCGACCGCCTGACGGGTCTCGATCATCGGGATGACGAGGACCTCGTCGTTGGCGGTCTGCTGATAGGTGCCGGCGACGCCGTAGGTGCCGGCGCGGATCGGGCCGTTGCTGCGCTGCCCCTTTGGCGGGTAGCGGCAATAGGAAACGAGTGCCGCCGCCTCTTCCTTCGAATTGACCATCGGGCAGATGACGCCGTAGGCGCCGCCGTCGAGCACCTTGCCGACGATGCCGGGCTCGTTCCACGGCACCCGCACGAGCTTCGTTACCGGAAAGCGGTCCATCGCCTGAAAGCAGTGGATCATGGTCTGGTAGTCCTGGACGCCGTGCTGCATGTCGACGGTGATGCTGTCCCAGCCGCATTGGGCCATCACCTCGGCGGCAAAACTCGACGGGATCGCCAGCCATCCGTTGACCGCGGCCTTGCCGGCTTGCCAGCGTTCCTTGAGCTTGTTGTCGGCCATATCGAGTTCCCCTTTCGATGCTCGGCGCGTGCGTATCGGGGAGTCTTACGGGGTCGGGCAAAGCTTTCGCAAGCCCCGAACTGCCGGGGGCTCCGCAACGGGGTTGAGCCGGGGCGCGAATTGGGCTGAACTTGCGGCAAGACTCTCGGGAGGGACCCCCATGCCGATGTTCGAAAAAGGCGACGTTCGCATCCATTACGAAGAGGCCGGCTCCGGTCCGCCGCTGCTGGTGATCCCCGGAGGCGGGCTCAATTCGACGGTCAAGGGCCTCGAAACCCACCCGTTCAACCCGCTGGTCGAACTCAAGAGCGGCTATCGCGTCATCGCGGCCGATCTGCGCAACGCCAATGGCGGCCAGTCCTCGGGTCCGCTGTCGATCGACCGGCCATGGGATTCATATACCGACGACCATCTCGGGCTGATGGACCATCTCGGGGTCAACGAGTTCATGGTGCTGGGCCTCTGCATCGGCGGCCCGTTTATCTGGAACCTGATCAAGCGGGCGCCGAACCGCATCGTCGCGGGGGTGCTGGCGCAGCCGAGCGGCTTTCGCCCGGCGATGCCCGATCTGTTCTATCAGAACAACATCAAGGGCTGGGGGCCGGGGCTCTGCGAGCGGCGGTCGGACATCTCGATGGAGCAGGTCGGCGCGTTCCTCGACAGCATGTACACGAACCGCGCCGATTTCGTGTTCACCGTGAGCCGCGATTTCGTGCGGTCGTGCCGGACGCCGATCCTTGTGCTGCCGGACGACGTGCCGGCGCACCCCTATGCGGTGGCGATGGAAACCGTGCACCTGGCGCCGAATGCGCAGGTGAGCCTCTATCCGTGGAAGGCCGAGCCGCAGCAGATCACGCTGGCGGTGCGCCACATCCAGACCTTCCTCAAGGCGAACGAGGCCGGGTTCGGCGCGCGGCAGGTCGCGGCGGCGGCCCAATAGAAAGGGAGGCCGATATTACAGGAGGATTGGCGATGGATTACGAGGTCATCCACGATTTCATCAAGCCCCCGCCAGGTCAGACCTTCGGGCTGATCAGCCGGGTGGCGGCCGACGACCAGGACCGCATCTACGTGTTCCAGCGCCAGGACCCGCCGGTCGTCGTCTACGACCGCGAGGGCAACCATCTCGGCGCCTGGGGCAGCGGCGAGGTGACCGACCCGCACGGGCTCAAGATCGTCGGCGACACGGTCTACACCACCGACCGCATCGATTCGGTGGCGAAGTCGTTCTCGCTCGACGGCAAGGTCAAGCTGTCGCTCGGCACGCCCGGCGTCGCGTCCGACACCGGCAACGTCGAGAACTGGCTGGTCGAGCGCGCGGCCGGCCCGTTCAACCACCCGACCGAGATGCTGCCCCACCCGAACGGCGACATCTACGTCACCGACGGCTACCAGAACGCGCGCGTCCACCGCTTTGCCGCCGACGGCACGCTGAAGACATCGTGGGGCGCGCCGGGCAAAGGGCCCGGCCAGTTCCACCTGCCGCATTCGATCGCGATCGACGACGACGGCAACCTCCTCGTCGCCGACCGGGCGAACCGGCGCATCCAGATCTTCACGCCCGAGGGGAAATACCTTCGCGAATGGACCGGGATGGGCGGCCCCAACGACATCAGCCGCGGCAAGGACGGCAACTATTACATCGCCGAGCAGGAAGCCGACGGCAACCCGGCCTATTGCACGGTCCGCAACCCGAAAGGCGAGGTCATCGCCAAGATGGCGAGCCGGCATGTGCACGGCATCGGCGTCGACTCGAAAGGCAACATCTACGCCGGGCTGACGCAGAACCGCAGCGTGGACAAGTTCGTGCGGAAGTAGACAAAAGCAACGTCATCCCGGCGAAACGCCGGGACCCACTTCTCAACCTCTCGTGCGGCGGAATAGTGGGTCCCGGCCTGCGCCGGGATGACGACTGTAGCTGACGCTGGTGGGAGGGGCTAAGCCGCTGCCTTCAGCACCATGTCCGCGGCCTTTTCGCCGATCATGATCGACGGGGCGTTGGTGTTGCCTGAGGTCAGGGTGGGCATGATCGAGGCATCGGCGACGCGCAGGCCCTCGATGCCGCGCACGCGGAGCTGGGGATCGACGACCGCCATGTCGTCATTGCCCATCTTGCACGTGCCCACCGGATGATAGGTGGTCTCGGCGGCGCTCTTGACCCAGTCGATGATCTCGGCGGCGGTCGTGAGCTGTGCGCCGGGCGCGATCTCGCTGACCTCCAAGGGCGCCATCGCCGGCGCGGTCATGATCGAGCGGGCGATGCGGATCGCGCTCACGGTCAGCTCGGCATCGACCGGCGCCGACAGGAAGTTGAAGCTGATCGCCGGCGGCCGGCCCGGGTCGGACGAGGTGATGTGGATGTGCCCCTTGCTCTCCGGCCGCATCGGATGGGCGTAGCAGGTAAAGCCGGAGCGCTTGGCGATGCGCGGGCCGATCGGGGTCGGCTCGGTCAGCATCGGGACCCAGCCAAGCAGCAAATCGGGGGCCGCGAGACCTTCACGGGAAAAGACGAAGGCGCGCATCGGCGCCCCGACCGACGCGAGAAAACCCTTGCGGAAGAGGGCATAGCGCGTCGCCTGATAGACCATGCCGAGACCGCGGGCGCGGTCGTTGGCCGTGTAACCCCAGGCCCCGACCGCCCAGCGCGTGCGCGGCGCGTAATGGTCGCGCAGGTTTTCGCCGACGCCGGGGAGAGCGCAGCGCACCTCGATGCCGAGATTGCGCAGCCGGTCGGGCGCACCGATCCCCGAGAGTTCCAAAAGCTGCGGCGAGTTGATCGTGCCGGCGCAGATCACGACCTCGCGCGAGACCGCGGCCTCGCGCCGGTCATGCCCGACCGAGTAGCGCACGCCGGTGCAGCGCGTGCCGTCGATCACGACCCCTTCGGTCAGCGCGTCGGTCTGGATATGCAGGTTCTGGCGGTTGCGGATGGGATCGAGGTAGGCGCGCGCGGTGCTCATCCGCCGGCCCTTCGCGATCGTCGCCTGGCTCATGACGATGCCGTCTTGGGCGGCGCCGTTGTAGTCGGTGTTGTGGCGGATGCCGACCTGGCCCGCCGCCTCGATCAGCGCCTGGAAGATCGCGTCCTTGGGCGGCGGGTCGGTGACGCGGAGCGGGCCGTCGCGGCCGCGGAACTGATCGTCGCCGCCACCCTCATAGCGCTCCATGCGCTTGAAAAACGGCAGGACCTCGTCGTAGCTCCAGCCCTGGTTGCCCATCTGCGCCCAGGTGTCGAAATCCTGGGACTGGCCGCGCACGAAGGCCATGCCGTTGATCGAACTCGACCCGCCCAGCATCTTGCCGCGCGGCACCGGGATGCGGCGGCCGTTGGTGTTGGCCTCGGGCTCCGCCGAATAGAGCCAGTTGGCCGCCGGGTTGGTGATGAGCCGGGCCGAGCCGACCGGGATGAACGACCACGGATGGCTCGGCGGCCCCGCCTCCAACAGCAGCACCTTGTTGCGCGGGTCGGCCGACAGCCGATGGGCGACGGCGGCGCCGGCAGACCCGGCGCCGACGACGATGTAGTCGTAGGTGTCCATCGAGCTCCCTTGGTCTAGCCCTTGGCGGCCGCGACCTTGTCGGCCGTCTTCGTCTCGAAGTCGCTGGCGTCGTGGCGTTCGTGGAGCTGCTCATGGGGCTCGCCGGAGAGGCGGTTGACCATCCGGCCGCGCCGCACCGCGGGCCGCGCCAGCATCGCGTCGCACCAGCGCTGCACGTTCTTGTAGCTCTGCGCGTCGATGAATTCGCCCCCGCCGTACTGGTTGAACCGCGCGATGCCGCCAAACCACGGGAAGCAGGCCATGTCGGCGATCGTGTAGTCGGGGCCGGCGACCCACGCGGTTTCGCCGAGCCGGCGGTCGAGCACGTCGAGCAGCCGCTTTGCTTCCATCGTGAACCGGTCGATCGCGTATTCGATCTTGATCGGCGCATAGGCGTAGAAATGGCCGAAGCCGCCGCCGATATAGGGCGCGCTGCCCATCTGCCAGAACAGCCAGGACAGGCACTCGGCCCGCGCGGCGGTCTCGGTCGGCAGGAACTCGCCGAACTTCTCGGCGAGGTGCATCAGGATCGCCGCGGTCTCGAAGACGCGGATCGGCTTCGGCCCGCTGCGGTCCATCAGCGCCGGGATCTTCGAGTTCGGGTTGATCTCGACAAACCCGCTGCCAAACTGGTCGCCGTCGCCGATCTTGATGAGCCACGCGTCGTACTCGGCGCCCTTGTGGCCCTTTGCCAGCAGCTCCTCGAACATGATCGTGACCTTGACCCCGTTCGGCGTGCCGAGCGAGTAGAGCTGGAACGGATGCTTGCCGATCGGCAGCACCTTCTCGTGCTGCGCGCCCGCGGTCGGGCGGTTGATGTTGGCGAACCGGCCGAGAGCCGGCTTGTTAACCCAGACCTTCGGCGGGGTGTATTCGGGGGTGTCGCTCATGCGGGAGACTCCAGGACGGTTAAGGGGACATGGGGGCATCGTGCGCAATCGGTTCGTCTTGCACAAGCTCGGTCGTCGCGTCCCACGCGCTCGGGTAAGATGCCCGGCGGTCATACCGGGTTCTCGCCTCGATCCACACTGAGGGAGGAATTGGCGATGGGTGCGCAAGGCGTCGTCGTATTGCCGGGGGCGGCCCCGGATTTGTCGGTGAGGGCGATCATGCCGAAGCTGCTGGGCGGCGCGACCGCCGGCAGCGTGATGATGTTCGAGGAAACCGTGCCGGTCGGCGCCAGGAGCGCCTACCACCTGCATCGCGACAGCGACGAGCTCGCCTATGTCCTGAGCGGCGAGGTCACGTTCATGATCGGCGACGAGGTCACAATCGGCGGCCCCGGCGCGGTCGCCTTCATGCCGCGCAATGTCGCGCATTGCTGGAAGAGCACAGGCGCGGAGGACGGTCGGGTGCTGTTTCTCTACACCCCGGCCAAGGCGGGCGGCCTGATCGAGGAACAGCAGCGCACCGGGCGCAAATTCGCGTCGATGAGCGAGAGCGAGTTGGCCGAGTTCCTCGATCGCCACGGTTGGGAGATCATCGGGGACTCGCCACTGTAATTGCTTCGCGCGCGCCGATCGGGGCATGCTGTGACCGGTGAGGGGAAAGGCGGCATGAGCAATTCGGTCGATGTTCTGACTGTCGGCGCCGGCGCGTACGTCGCCGGTCAGATCAAGCAGCGCCTCGCCAACCAATTAGACTGAGGCGCCGATGTCCCTGACCCAGCCCCAGAGAGACGATCTGCGCGCCCTCGCCGGCGTGATGATCCCCGAGAGCGCCGAATACCGCGTGCCCGGCGCCGACGACCCGGCGATTCAGGCCGACATCCTCGCGACGCTGGGCCGCGACGAGGCGCCGGTGCGCGAGGCGCTGGAGGCGGTGGCCGGCCTCGCCGCGCTCGACCCGGCCGCACGCGAGGCGGCGGCGCTGGCGCTGCGCGGCAAGGGCGGGCCGGCGGTGGCGACGCTGAGCCGCGTCGTGCTGCAATGCTATTACCGCGACGACCGCGTCGTCCGCTCGCTCGGGCTGGAGGCGCGGGCGCCTTACCCGAAAGGCCACGAACTGGAGCAAGGCGACTGGTCGCTGCTCGACCCCGTCCGCACAAGGCCGCCGCTGTGGCGGAGGGTATAACCGCATCAGCCACCTCTAGTGTTGTGTAATTTTTCGCCTTTTACGGCCTGAAAGATGGTGTAGATTCTCCGTATGGCGACGAACACAGGCAGTGGCGGTCGAAAAGGCGCTGTCAAAGGCCGCGCCCAAGTGCTGAATCCTGTTACCAAGCGATATGTCAAAATTGATACGTCGACCGGACGGATCGTTGATCACAAGAAAACGGCCGGTCCCTATAAAGGCGTGCGTGAGGTTGCGTCGCGTAAAACAAAGAGGTAGCGGCATTTGTCGCTGGTGTTTTCGCCATTGTCGGAGGATGTGCTTCTAACAACTCCGCGGACGCTCTTTCCCGGCCATGCATTCGTCATGAGACAGATCGGTAATCCCCCGACGCTGGATGAGCGCATGACCCTTATCTTGAACGAAACGTTCGAAGCCAGGAAGATTCCTGTAAAGGACGCGGACGCCTCGACCGGGGGAAAAGATTTTCTTGAGCGGATACTTGGTCTGATCCGCGGAACCGGTTTTACCGTCGCGATATTTTCTCAGGATACGCGCGCGACTGCGATGGCGAATATAGCGCTTGAACTCGGCTTTGCGTCGATGTGCGGCAAGCCCTTGATCATTTTGAAGTCCAGGGAGGCAGCGGCTCCGTCTGACCTTACCCGGACGGATTGGATAGACTACCACCCCGATGACGAGGGTAGATTTCGTCAAAAGCTGATCCAGGCTCTCGACGAGCTTGACGAAGTGGCGGCCTATCAAGAAACCCTCCTCGAGATGGCGCTCGAAGCGCCGTCGATTGATTGCGCAGTAGCTTTTGAACGTGCGAACAAGGCCTTCCTGTTGACGAGGGAGGAACGTTTCCTCGTACACGCTGAGGAAATCGCCCAGCGGCTGAAAGGAGCTGCTGCCGGTGATCACGTCGACGATCTTGAACGGTTGCGAAGCGAAGTGACCGTATTCGTGCGCCACGGCCGTCGTGCTCTTCGCGCCAGAGCCTGACAATCGAGCAAAATCGTCCTGTTGATCCGGGGCCGAAGTCTTTGCGATAGCACCGTTGGATATTCAGCCGCTAGACTTCTGTGTGGCCGTCGCAAGGGTCAGCTGAAGGGAGTGGCGCAGATGCGCGTAAGCACGATGATCCGGGTCAATCCCGGCCTCGCCGCCGACGGCAGGATGATGGAACGCATCACCGAGTTCGGCCGCCAGGTCGAGGCGCGCGGGTTTCCCGGCATCTGGATCGGCGACTCGCTGGGCCGCGGCCGGCCCACCCTCGACTCGCTGCAGGTGCTGACCGCGCTCGCGGCGGTGACGTCGAAGGTCGAGCTCGGCATCAGCGTGTTGCAACTGCCGCTGCGCAATCCGATCGAACTCGCCCACCGCGTCCTGTCGATGCAGGCGATGTCGGGCGGGCGGCTGATCCTCGGCGTCGGCAGCGGGTCGACGCGCGACGACTTCACCCTCCTCGGCTACGATTACGACCACCGCTTCCGCACGTTCCGGAACGACCTCGAAATCATGGCCAAGGTGTGGAACGAGGAAGCGGTCAATGGCGGCACGCTGTCGGTCTGGCCGGGCTGCAAGGGTGGCCCGCCGATCCTGATCGGGGCTTGGCGCAGCCCGCGCTGGATCACCTATGCCGCGAAGGAAGCGCAGGGCTGGACGCCGTCGGGCCGGTACAGCAGCCTCGAAGACCTCGAATTCGGCATGACCACCTATCGCGAGGCGGGCGGCACCAACGTGGTGCTCGCCAATTGCTCGGTCGACCTCAAGGAGCGGCCGGAAAGCGCCGATCTCGCCCAGCTCGCCTCGGTCAACTTCATCTGCCCGCCCGACGAGGCCCGCCGCCGCATCAAGGATGTCGAGGCGCGCGGCTTCGACGAAATCCTGATCGGCTCGGCCTACGGCGCGATCGACGAGATCGAGCGCGTCCGCGATTTCCTCAATTGACCCAAGCTCGAAGGAAGAACCCCGATGCCGTTCTATGAAAAGGGCAATGTCCGCATCCGCTACGAGGAATGCGGCTCCGGCTTTCCGCTGCTGGTGACGCCGGGCGGCGGGCTGAACTCGCGGGTCAGCAACTGGCCGACCGCCGCGTTCAACGCGCCCGAGGAGCTGAAAGGCGATTTTCGCTGCATCACGATGGACCAGCGCAACGCCAATGGCGGCGAATCGACGGGTCCCATCCCGACGGGCGACCCGTGGGAAGCCTTTGCCGACGATCAGCTCGGGCTGATGGACCATCTCGGCATCGATAAATTCTTCTACATGGGCTACTGCATCGGCGGCTGCTTTGCCGGCAAGCTGTTGCAGCGCGCGCCGAACCGGGTCGCCGCCGCCGTGTTCTGCCAGACCGTCGGCCACCGCCCCGACGAGCACCGGGACTACATGTACAATTCGGGCAAGGAAGTGTGGGCGCCGGAGCTGCTGCCGAAGCGGCCCGACCTCAACATGGACATGGTCGACAAGTACCTGCACAACCTCTACCGGGTGCAGCCCGATTTCCTCTACAGCGTGCCGCGCAGCTTTATCGCCAACTGCCAGCACCCGATCCTGGTGCTGCCCGACGAGACCCCGGCGCATCCGTACCAGACCTCGGTCGACGTCGCCTCGCTGGCGCCGAACGCCGAGATCACCGTGTTCCCGTGGCGCGACCCGCCCGGTTTGAAGGCCCGCACGATCAACAAGGTCCGCACCTTCCTCAAGGCGCATCAGCCGCGGTAAACAGGTACCCCTCTCCGCCCATGGGGGGAGAGGGAGGGGCCCATGCCGCAGGCATGGGAGGGTGAGGTGGGCACGCCGCGACGTTGAGGATTCCCACCTCACCCCAACCCTCTCCCCCAATGGGCGGAGAGGGAGCAAAGCGGGAACCTCGCCCGTCACGCGGCTCGCATCCGTTAGCCCCAACCGCCCCGCCCCACCCGCCGCCCCGGAACAAAGGGCGCTCGCGGGGGTTCGTAGATTGCTCTCTCGCGAGCATCCTGGCAGGGGGTCGTCGCGGTGCGCGGCAACAAGAAGCCTTCGCCGATTTCATCGTTGGTTAGGGGCTTTACCGATGATCCGGCTGTTGCACACGCTCACACGCATCATCTTTATCGTCATCGTCCTGGTGGTGGTCGTCGGCGGCGCCGGCGCGGGGGCGGCGCTGGTGTATTTCGGGCGCGACCTGCCCGACTCGAACAAGCTCAAATCATACGTGCCGGCGATCGGAACCAAGGTTTACGCCGGCGACGGCAGCCTCTTGGCGGATTTCGCCGCCGAGAACCGCGTCTTCGTGCCGATCGGCAAGATCCCGGCCGTGATCAAGGACGCGTTCCTCGCCGCCGAAGACCGCGACTTCTATACCCATAAGGGCGTCAACCCGGGCTCGGTGCTGCGCGCGGCGGCGACGGATTTGATGCGGATGGGGCATGGCGAACGGCCGATCGGCGCATCGACGATCACCCAGCAGGTCGTGCGCCATTTCCTGCTGAGCAACCGGGTCTCGGTGTCGCGCAAGGTCAAGGAAATCCTGCTCGCCTACCGCATCGAGGGGCAGATCAGCAAGGACCGCATCCTCGAAATCTACCTCAACGAGATCTATCTCGGCGCCGGCGCCTACGGCGTCGCGGCGGCGGCCGACACCTATTTCCAAAAGCCGCTCGACCAGTTGACCGCGGCGCAGGCGGCGTTTCTCGCCGCGCTCCCGAAAGCGCCCAACAACTACAACCCGGTCAAGTTTCCGCAGCAGGCCAAGGCGCGGCGCGACTGGGTGCTCGCCAGCATGGCCGAGACCGGCGCGGTCACCGAGGCCGAGGCCAAGGCGGCGATCCAGGAGCCGCTCGGCATCAAGCTGAAGCCGCCGGTAACCGACGACCGCGCCCCCGGCTACTTCGCCGAGGAGGTGCGGCGCGAGCTGGTCGCCCGGTTTGGCGAGAAGGCCGTCTATGAGGGCGGGCTCGTCGTGCGCACAAGCTTTCAGCCCAAAGACCAGGCGATGGCCGACCGGGCCTTTCACGACGGGCTCGTCGCCTATGACCGCCGGCACGGCTGGCGCGGCCCGGTGAAGCATCTCGGCACGCCCGCCGCGGCAGAGGCGGCGCTGTTGACGGTCGACAAGCGGCCGGGCGTTGCGTCCTGGCAGCTCGCCGCGGTGACGCGGGTCGAGCCGACCGGCGCCCAGATAATGGTCAAAAACGGCGCCCGCGGCTTTATCCCGGCGAGCGAGCTGAGCTGGGCGCGGCGCACGCTGCCCGATCAGCGGCTCGGGCCGGCGCCGCGCCTGCCCGGCGAGGTGTTGCAGGCCGGCGACGTCATCTTTGTCGAGCCTCTCGGCAACAGCGCGCCCGCCCCCGTGACGCGGCGCGGCGCCGCCCCTGCTCAGCCGCTCTACGGGCTGCGCCAGGTGCCGGATGTCGACGGCGGATTTGTCGTGCTCGACCCGAAGACCGGGCGCGTGACGGCGATGGTCGGCGGCTGGGATTTCACCGCCAGCCAGTTCAACCGCGCCACCCAGGCGTGGCGCCAGGAAGGGTCGGCGATCAAGCCGCTGGTCTACGTGACCGCGATGGAAAATGGGTACACCCCCGACAGCGTCGTCGACGATTCACCCATCTCGATATCGCAGGGGCCAGGCCTGCCGCCATGGACGCCCGCCAATTACGAAGGCACCTATGGCGGCCCGAGCACGCTGCGCGACGCCCTCATCCACTCGAAAAACCTGGTGACGGCGCGGCTCGCGACGATGATCGGGATGCAGTCGATCGCGCAGACTGCCCAGAACTTCGACGTCATGGACCGGATGCCGCTCTACTACTCGATGGCGTTGGGCGCCGGCGACACGACGCTCCTGCGCCTGACGACGGCTTATGGAATGCTGGACAATGGCGGGCATTGGCTGCTGCCGTCGATGATCGACTCGGTGCAGGACCGCACCGGCCAGATCATCTACCAAAAGGGCGTCGGGACGTGCGCGGGCTGCTATACCGACGCCGCCGCAACCGGCAACGAGGATCCGGAGTTCAAGGGTTCCGGTGCCCCCGATCCCGCCGAGGCGGCGGTGCCGAACGCGAAATTCGCCGCGAATTCGGTGCTGTACAAGCCGACCCGGCCCGACCCGCTGGTCACGCAGCAGGCCGATTACGATATCCTGTCGATGATGCAGGGCGTCGTGCAGCAAGGCACCGGCATCGCCGTCGCCGCAGTCGGCAAGCCGCTCGCCGGCAAGACCGGCACGACCAACAATTTCAACGACGCGTGGTTCGTCGGCTTCTCGCCCGATCTGGTCGCGGGCGGGTTTGTCGGCTTTGACAGCCCGCGGACGCTCGGCGCCAACGAGACCGGCGGCCATGTCGCGGCGCCGATCTTCCGCGACTTTATGGAGGCCGCGCTCAAGGACGCGCCGGCGACCCCGTTCCCGGCCCCGCCCAACGCCGAGCCGCCCAAATCCGAGCCGGCCGTCGCGAGCCGCGACAACAGCCAGGCCGGCTATGGCTCGACCGAACCCGATCCCAACGCTCCGGCCAACCAGAGATGGCAACAATCGAAGCACCGCAAGACCTATGCCGCCGCCGCCGATGATTCGGGCGCCGGCGCCAGCGACCCCAATAACGGCGATCAGGGCTGGAACGGCTATCCCGCGCGCCGCGCGACGTCTTACGGATACGCCGACGCGCCCGCGCCGCGCGCGCCGTACCGGTATCGGTATCAAGACCAGGCGCCGCCGTCCGAATACGCCGACGGTCCCACCGATCCGGACCAGCCCGCGTATGGCGGCGATCGGCAGCGCACCCGCGGGTATCGCGGCATGCCGGTCTACCGCGACCCGGATGACGATCGGAACATACAAGCGGGCTATGGTCAGGTGGTGCAGCCGCCGCCGGACATGCCTCGGCAAGGCCGCGCGCCGCGCGATCTCGGCACCGGGCAGGTCTATTGGGGACCGGACGAAGACCAGTAGCGATCCGGGCTACTCCATCGCCACGGCCGACCGCGCCGCAGCCTGGCGGGGTCGCCGGAGCAGCAGCAGGAACGGCAGCGCCACCAGGATGACGATCACCATCAGGTAGAAATTGTCGATATAGGCGACCATCGACGCCTGGCGGGTGACCTCGGCATTGAGCGCGGCAATCCCGCTGGGATTGGTGAGGCTGAAAACCGGACCGAGCGCATGGGCGAGCGGGTTGTCGGGGCGGACATGCTCGACGAGCCGCGAATGGACCGTCTGCGTGTTTTCGACCAGGAGGGCCTCGACGACCGAGATGCCGACGCTGCCGCCGATATTGCGCATCAGGCTGAAGATCGCGGTGCCCTGGGTCAGGAGGTGCCGCGGCAGGGTCGAGAAGGTCACGATCGATAACGGCGTGAACACAAAGCCGAGCCCGAACCCCTGCAACAGCCCGGTCGTGATCAGCGGCCCCTTGCCCATCATCAGCGTGAACCCGGTCATCTGCCAAAGCGAGACGGCAGTCATCGCCAGGCCGCTGAAGATGATGAGCCGGATGTCGACCTTGCCGACCAGCCGCGCGACCAGGAACATCGCCAGCATCGTGCCGATGCCGCGCGGCGCGGTGACAAACCCGGCGGTCATCACCGGATAGTTCATCAGGTCCTGCATCATCGTCGGCAGCAGCGTCATCGAGCCGTAAAGCGGGATGCCGATCAGAAACATCAGCACGATGCCGCCGACGCAGTTCGAATCCTTGAGGAGTGCGCGGTTGAGAAACGAGCGCTCGCTCGCCGTCACCGTGTGAACGACGAAAAGGTAGAGGCCGAGCACCGCGACCGTCGCCTCGATCCAGATCTCGCTGGCGCCGAACCAATCCTTCTGCTCGCCGCGGTCGAGCATCATCTGCAACGCGCCGATCGCCAGGCTCAGCGTTGTAAAGCCGAACCAGTCAAAGGCCTCGCCTTGCGTCCGCCGCGTCTCGTGGATGAAGACCGCGATCCCGACGGCCGCCACCACGCCGGCGGGCAGGTTGATGTAGAACACCCAGCGCCAATTATAGTCGTCGGTCAGCCAGCCGCCGAGCGCGGGGCCGATGATCGGCCCGAGGATGACCCCCATCCCCCACACCGCCATCGCCTTGGCGTGCCGCTCGGGCGGGTTAATGTGGAGGAGGACCGACTGCGACAGCGGCACCAGCGCGGCGCCGCAAATCCCCTGGAGCAGCCGGTACGCCACCATCTGCTCGAGGCTCGTCGCCGCGCCGCACAGGGCCGAGGCGATGGTGAACCCGATCACCGAGATGAGGAACACGTACTTGATGCCGAACCGGCTCGCGAGCCACCCGGTCAGCGGCGTCATGATCGCGCAGGCGACGATGTACGACGTGACGACCCAGGCGATCTGGTCCTGCGCACAGGAAAAGCTGCCCTGCATATGCGGCAGCGCGACGTTGGCGATCGTCGTGTCGACGCCCTGCATGAACGTCGCCAGCATGATCGACGCGGTAACCGCCGTGCGGTTGACCCTCGGCGCGTCCGCGACGCCCTGACCCACTGTCCGCATGCCGCCATCCTCGGCGACGGCGCCGCCTTTGGTCAATCGTCCGCGCTATCCGGCGCCCGCGTCAGAGGACCACGCCGAGGTCATCAAGCTGCCGTCGCATGGCCTGGACATCCGCCCCCGACGGAAGACAGACCGTCACGGCGTCGCCACGAAGAACACCGTTTGTCGCGTCGTGGGCCTCGGCGAGGGAAACGCCGTTGTCGCGGAGCAACAGCGTGACCGCGGCCTTGTCCATCCCCTTACGCCAGCCCCTGAGCACGACAGCGGGACCAGGTGACGTGGACGGGACGTGGCACGGTTCCCGCTCTTTTCCCTGTCGAACGTCTCGCGCCGTAAATTCTGATAGCCGCGACATTTCCCAGGCTCCGCAAAATCTGGCAGGCCAGCGACAGCAGGCCAGTTCCTAATATACCGATCCCCAGATGTCCGACATGCGCATCGCGGACGATGAGATCGTCGCCCTCCCGATACACATGCGCAATGACGGTGACGACCCCAAGATCAGTAACGATGTGGGCGAGGACGATCCCGTTATCAACTTCCTCGATATCCAGATCTATGAGGCTGACCACACAATTGGCCCAAGTTCGCGAGTGACGGCATGAGTCCGTACTCCCGCGTGCACATCCGCATCCGTCGTCATCGTGCGCGAGCGCGCGTCCTTCGGCAAGAGCGGCTAATCCATGGCGTGGGCGGCGCTGCGTTTGCCGGTGAGCTGCGGGCGGCGGAGGAGGAGGAGGAGCGGGAGGGAGACCGCGATGACGATCACCATCAGATAGAAATTGTCGATATAGGCGATCATCGAGGCCTGGCGCGTGACCTCGGCGTTGAGGGCGGCGATGCCGGTCGGATTGGTGAAGCTGTAATGCTGTGTAAAGGACGGGAGCTGCATCAGCGGGTTGTCCGGGTGCAGGTGCTCGACCAGGCGGGAATGGGCGATCTGCGTGTTCTGGACGAGAAGCGCCTCGACGATCGAGACGCCGGCGCTGCCGCCGATGTTGCGCATCAGGCTGAACATCGCGGTGCCCTGCGTCAGGTAATGCCGCGGCAGGGTCGAGAAGGTCACCGTCGACAGCGGGGTGAAGACAAAGCCGAGGCCGAACCCCTGGAAGATGCCTGAGACGAGGATCAGGTTCATCCCCATGTTCAGCGAGAACCCGGTCATCTGCCACAGCGAGGTGGCGGTGATCAGCAATCCGCACAGGATCAAGACCCGCATGTCGAACTTGCCGGCGAGGCGGGCGACGAGGAGCATCGCGACAAGTGTCCCGAGCCCGCGCGGCGCGGTGACGAATCCGGCGGTGACGACCGGATAGTTCAGCAGCACCTGCATCATCGTCGGCAGCAGCACCATCGTGCCGTTGAGAATGATGCCGACGAAAAACATCAGGACGAGCCCGGCGACGAAATTCGGGTCCTTGAGCAGGTCGCGGTTGAGGAACGAGCGCTCGCCGGCGGTCGCCGTATGGATCACGAAGAGATAGCCGCAAAGCGCGGCGACGGTCGCCTCGATCCAGATCTCGCTCGACCCGAACCAATCCTGCAACTCGCCCCGGTCGAGCATCATCTGCACCGAGCCGACCGCGAGCGCCAACAGCGCGAAGCCCATCGCGTCGAACCGCTCGCGGTGGGCGTGCCGGGTCTCGTGGATGAAGAGGATGATGCCGAGCGAGCACAGGATGCCGACCGGCAGGTTGATGTAGAACACCCACCGCCAAGTGAAATTGTCGGTCAGCCAACCGCCGAGCGCGGGCCCGATGATGGGCCCCATCATCGTGCCGATGCCCCAGATCGCCATCGCCCGCGCATGCCGCTCGGGGGGCTCGGTCTGCAACAGCGTCGATTGCGATAGCGGGACCAGCGCCGCGCCGCAGATGCCCTGCAAGATGCGATAGGTCACGAGCTGGGTCAGGCTCGTCGCCGACCCGCACAGCGCCGACGAGATCGTGAACCCGATCACCGAGATCAAAAACACGTACTTGATGCCGAACCGCCCGGCGAGCCAGCCGGTCAGCGGCGTCATGATCGCCGCGGCGACGATGTACGAGGTGACGACCCAGGCGATCTGGTCTTGCGAGCAGGAAAGGCTGCCCTGGATGTGCGGCAGCGCGACGTTGGCGATCGTCGTGTCGACGCCCTGCATGATCGTCGCGCAGGTGATCGACGCCGTGATCATCGCGCGGCTGCGCGGCGTGCCTCGGGCCGCCTGATCACCCGAACCGAAGGACTGCGCCACAGATAGGCCTTTGCCGGAAACTTCGGCAGGAATCTCATATCGGCGGCGGCGCGTCGAGGCGCCCAAGTGCCGCCCAGGAATGCGTGCGGGAAGGGTTGCAACCATCGCGGGGGATTGCGGCGCGGGTATGGCAGGGGCCGCGCGTCGCCTACTTCCCTCGATCGCCCCCGCGCTCTAGGATCGGCCCAACACCCCCAAGGAGGAACATGCCATGGCGAAGAAAAAGATCGCGGTCGTCTGCACCGGCGCCGTCGGCGGCTATGCCGGCGCGCATATGGTCAAGGGCGGGGAGGACGTGACCTTTATCGATTTCTGGCCCGAGCATGTCGAGCACATGAAAAAGCACGGCCTCAAGATCACCCACCTCAAGGACGTCGAGCCGTGGACCGTGCCGGTGCGCGCGCTGCACGTGACCGAGGCGCAGCAGCTCGCCAAGGAAGACCCGATCGACATCGCCTTCATCTGCACCAAGAGCTACGACACGGCCTGGGCCGCGACGATGATCAAGCAGTACCTGGCGCCCGGCGGCTATTGCGTGTCGCTGCAGAACTGCATGAACGAGGAGACGATCGCCAGCGTCGTCGGCTGGGGCAAGACGCTCGGCTCGATCGCCAGCTCGATCACGGTGGGCCTCAACGAGCCCGGCCACGTCGCCCGCGCCGGCGGCAAGCACGGCTCGCACCATACGGTCTTCCGCGTCGGCGAGGTCCATGGCCGCCACACCGATCGCGCCAAGGAGGTCCGCGACCTTCTCGCCAACGCCGACAGCGCCGTCGTCACCGAGAATTTGTGGGGCGAACGCTGGTCGAAGCTCGTCACCAACGTGATGGGCAACGGGCTTTCGGCCTGCACCGGGATGATCACCCGCGACCTCGTCAAGAACGACGTGATCCGGCATTTCTCGAACCGGCTCGGCAGCGAGGCGATCCGGGTGGGCCAGGCGCTCGGCTATACCTTCGACGAGGTCAGCCACATGGACCCCGAGCTGATCGCCCGGTCCGGCGAAGGCGACGCGACCGCGCAGAAGGAGATCGACGACCATCGCCTCGCCGAAGCCAATCGGCCGGGCGGCGGCGAGCATCGCCCGTCGATGGGCCAGGACATGGTCAAGGGCCGCCGCACCGAGATCAATTTCCTCAACGGGTTTGTCGTGCAGCGGGGCAAGGAAGTCGGGATCGACGCGCCGACCAACGCGACCCTCACCGACATTGTGACCCGGGTCGAGCGCGGCGAACTGAAGCCCGACCCCAAGCACATCACCGATCTGCGGCTGAACTGACGTGACCTACCCCTCTCCCACATGCGGGAGAGGGGATTACATCATCGCCGCACTCAGTTCAGCCGCAGGTCGGTGATGTGGTCCGGGCTCGGCTTGAGCTCGCCGCGTTCCACCCGGAGCACGATGTCGGTCAGGATCGCGTTGGTCGGCGCGTCGATGCCG
>DATAUV010000008.1:0-22089 GCA_036268075.1 Allostellaceae bacterium
GCAGCGCATTCCGCCAATGGCCGCAACCACGGCGGCGGAATGCGCTGCGCTTTTCCGCCCTACTCAAGCCCCTCTCCCGCACTGCGGGAGAGGGGTAGTCACACGATCAGATCAGCGTCAATTCAGCCCGTAGAGCTTCACGACGTTGTCGTGGACGATCTTTTTCTGCGTCGCGGCCGAGAACCCGGCGAGGTTCTGCTCGAGGGTCGCGCGGCTGTTGGGCCAGATGCAGTCGGGGTGCGGGTAGTCGGCGCCCCAGATGATGTTGTCTTCGCCGATCAGCGGGACGATGGGCTCCAGATACTTGTCCTGCTGATAGGTGACGAAGCCCTGGCGGCGGAAATAATCCGACGGCTTCATCTTGAACCCGAGGCTGCGGGCGCGGTCGTGATACTCGGTGTCGCAGCGGTCGAAGACGTAGGGGAGCCAGGTGACGCCTGATTCGCCCAGGACGAAGTTGAAGTCCGGGTATTTCTCGCAGGCACCGGAGGCGAGGATCGAGGCCAGGACCTCCATCGTGTCGAGCTGGAACAGCGTCGAGCGGACGAGGCGCCATTGGGTGAAGACCTCCTTTTCCATCTCGGGCGTGTCGGGCGCGCGCACCGCCTTGAACCCGGTCGAATGGAACGAGATCGGGAACTTGCACTCGGCCGCCGCCTCCCACAGCGCGAACCAGTCGGGGTGGTAGAGCGGCGGGGTCATGCGCTTGAAGGCGAGGTCGCCGCCCTTCAAACCCATCCTGGCGCAGCGCCGCGCTTCGTCGGCGGCCGCCTTCGGGTCGGTGTTGGGGATGATCGCCAAGGGAAAGACGCGGTTCGAATCCGAGCGCTTGGCGAAATCGGCGACCCAGTCGTTGTAGCGCTGGTTGACCCAGATACGCAGGTCCGCGTCGTCGATCAAATCGTTGACCATCAGGCAGCCGTAGATGATCTCCTTCGCGAGCCCGTCGCGGTCGAGGTCGGCGATGCGCAGCTCCGGGGTGGTCGGGCGCGAGACGCCGCCGGGATACGAATTCCACTCGAAGCCGAGCGCCTGCATCTCGTCGATATGGTCGAACGAGCCCTTGGTGTACGGCAGGAAGCCGGGGCCGACCCCGTTCCACATGCCGCGATCCTTGTCGTCGACAAACCAATGCTGGCCGTCGTTCCGCTCCTCGACGCGGGGCGCCATCTTCTTCCACTTCTGCGGCGCCTCGGACGACCACAGATCGGTCGGGCAATAAGTAAGGTCGATGTGGTTGTCGCCGGAAATGAGCGTGTGATGCATGAGGAAGCGCTCCTTCGAGGGCAGATCGTAGCGCTATCGTATTATCGCTCGACGCGCTTGGCCAATCGAAATGACGGCATACGCCTATGCGCCGGCGGCGGGTGCTGTCGAGGGCGCCACCTTCTTCACTCGTCGCCCCCGCCTTCGCGGGGCGACGAGGTTGGGGTGCCAGTTCGGGGCATTCCGCTTTAGGATGATCGGGCAGGCATCGGGGAGCGGCGGCATGGCGGCCCAGACTGGCGACGTGAAAATCCGGGGCGTGACGGTCAAGCTGCACCGCGCCGGGGCGGGGCCGACGGTGCTGTTTCTGCATGGTGCCGGCGGAGTGCCGGTTTGGCTGCCGTTTTTCGATGCGCTGGCCGCGCGATATACCGTGCTGGTGCCCGAGCATCCCGGGTTTGGCGGGTCGGACGATCCGCCTTGGATCGCGTCGATGTCGGATCTGGCGCTGTTCTATCTCGACCTCGTCGAGGAACAGGGGCTCGACGGCGTTCATCTGATCGGGAATTCGCTCGGCGGGTGGCTCGCGGCGGAGATCCTGGTGCGGGACCGGGCGCGGTTCCGGAGCCTGGTGCAGCTCGCGCCGGCCGGCATCCGGGTCAAGGGCGTGCCGTGCGGCGACAATTTCATCTGGGGGCCGGAAGAGGCGCTGCGGAACCTCTATCACGACCAATCCTACGCCGACCGCATCCTCGCCATGACGCCGTCCGAGGAGCAGCTCGACACGATGCTGCAAAACCGCTTTACCGCGGCGAAATTCGGCTGGCAGCCGCGCTGGTTCAGCCTCGACCTCGAAAAATGGCTGCACCGGATCAAAATCCCGGCGCTGGTGATGTGGGGCGACGACGACAAGATCATGCCGCCGGCGAACGCGGCGCTGTGGCGGGAGCGGTTGCCCGACGCCCGGCTGGTGATGGTCGAGAGATGCGGGCACCTGCCGCATGTCGAGCACGCCGAATTCGTCGCCCGGCATGTCCATGAGTTCATCGGGGGAGTGCGGCCATGAAGCTCGTCTCCTTCCACCTGATGCCGTACCGCCCGCTCGACCTCGCCGAGGCGGCGAAGCATCGCTCGGCTTGGGTCGTGCTGCCGAACAACCTTTACGACCCGGTCAAGGGCGCCGAGGAATACGCGAGCCACATCGACGCGCTGGTCTATGCCGAACAGCTCGGCTTCGACGCGATCGGGGTCAACGAGCACCACCAGACCGCCTACGGGCTGATGCCGGCGCCGAACCTGATCGCCAGCGCCCTCATCCAACGCACCAAGCGGGTCGAGATCGCGATCCTCGGCCGCGCCCTGCCGCTGGTGAACAACCCGATCTACATCGCGGAGGAATTCGCGATGCTCGACAATCTGTCGAAGGGGCGGATCATCGCCGGGTTCGTCCGCGGGATCGGGTCGGAATACCATTCGTCGGGGGCCAACCCGTATTTCTCGCACGCACGGTTCCACGAGGCGCACGACCTCATCATCCGGGCCTGGACCGAGCCCGGGCCGTTCGCGTTTGACGGCGACCATTTCAACGTCAAATACGTCAATTTATGGCCCCGCCCCTACCAGCAGCCGCACCCACCGGTGTGGATCCCGTCGCAGGGGTCGAGCGAGACCGTCGCCTGGGCCTCGCATCCGGACCGGAAATACCCTTTCCTGGTGACGTTCTCCTCGGCCGACCTGGTCGCGCGGTATCACACGAGCTATCGCGAGAGGGCGCGCGAATACGGGTACGAGGCGTCGTCGGCGCAGCTCGGCTGGGCCTGCCCGATCTATGTCGCCGACACCGACGAGCAGGCGCTGGCCGAGGCGGGCCACGCGGTCGAGACCCTGTTCAACGATTTCCTGCGCCAAAGCTTCGAGATGCTGATGCCGCCCGGCTATACCTCGATGGGCTCGATGAAGAACTTTGTCCGGATGCGCCGGGCGCTCGGCAGCGCCGGCGGCAGGATGACCGCTGAGGGCCTCATCGAAAGCGGCACGGCCCTCATCGGCAGCCCGAAAACCGTGCTCGCGGGCATCGAGAAGATGCGCGAGCGCACCGGGTTCGGCATCCTCGTGTGCCTGTTGCAGTTCGGGGTTCTGTCGGACGAGCTGACCCGGCGGAACATGGACATGTTCGCCGCCGAAGTGATGCCGCATCTGAGGGATTGAGCAGAGGCGTTTCGTAGTTTCGTAGGATGGGCTGAGCGTAGCGAAGCCCATCAACAGGGGTTCACCATGAAGGGCGCGAAGGCGCGGGCGGCACGCGACAAATTTTTTCACAATGAGGCAATGAGGCAATGAGGCAGCGAGGCAGTGGCACCCTCCTCACCGTCTCACTGCCTCATTGTGAATTGCTGGCGCTTCGCGCCCTTTTCTTCGTGCCCTTCGTGTTTTCGTGGTGAAAGCAGAAAGCATCGATGGGCTTCGCTTTGCTCAACCCATCCTACGACGCTACACTCGCGACAGAATGACGCGGTCGAAAATGGCCACGCATACAGGGAGGTTCGCGATGAGCATTTTCGGGTCGAGCGCCAAGTTTTCCCGTCGCGACGTCATGGCCGGGGCGGCCGCGCTCGGGATCGCTGGCGGTGCGCCGGTGCGGCTGTTGGCGGCGGATGCGGACACGTTGACCTGGGGCGTGCACATCTCGCTGGCGCCGGTGTGGTTCGACCCGGCGGAGGTGTCCGGGCTCATCACCCCGTTCCTCGCGCTGTACGCGCTGCACGACGCGATGGTGAAGCCGATGCCCGGGAAGGGACTCGCCCCGAGCCTCGCCGAATCGTTCACCGCGTCGGATGACGGACTCACCTACGATTTCGTCATCCGCAAGAACGCCAAGTTCCATAACGGCGACCCGGTCACGGCCGAGGACGTGAAATTCTCGTTCGACCGCTATCACGGCGCCGCCAACGACATGATCAAGGGCCGGATCGCCGCGGTCGAAATCGCGGACGCGAACCACATCCGGTTCAAGCTGAAAAACCCGTGGCCCGATTTCCTGACCTTCTACGCGACCGCGAGCGCCGCTGGGTGGATCGTGCCGAAGAAATACGTCGAGAAAATCGGCGACGAGGCGTTCAAGAAGGCCCCGGTCGGCGCCGGCCCCTATAAATACGTGTCGTTCAACCCCGGCCTCGAGCTGGTGCTGGAGGCGTTTCCGGATTACTGGCGCAAGGCGCCGGCGGTGAAGCGGCTGGTGTGGAAGGTGATCCCGGACGAGACGACGCGGCTCGCCGCCCTGAAGCTCGGGGAGGTCGACATCGCCTATTCGATCCGCGGGGAACTCGCCGAGGAATTGCGCAAGACGCCGGGGCTGACGCTGAAGCCGGCGGTGGTGCAAGGCACGTTCGGCATCTATTTCCCCGACCAGTTCGACCCGAAATCGCCGTGGCACGACGTGCGCGTGCGCAAGGCGGCAAGCCTCGCGATGGATTGCAAGGGCTGCAACGACGCGCTGACGCTCGGCTATTCGCTGGTGTCGGGCAACCCGATCGTGCCGGATTTCTATGATTTCTACTGGCAGCCCCCGGCCCCGGTCTACGACCCGGCGGCGGCGAAAAAGCTGCTCGCCGAGGCCGGTTTCCCCAACGGGTTCGACGCCGGCGATTACTGGTGCGATTCGTCCTACGCCAATATCGGCGAGGTGATGGCCGACAACCTGGCCGCGGTCGGGATCACCTCGAAATTGCGCCCGGTCGAGCGCGCCGCCTTCGTCAAGGCTTACGCGGGAAAGCAGTACAAGAACATCATCCAGGCCGGCCCCGGCGCCTTTGGCAACGCCGCGACGCGGATGGAAATGCATGTCGTCAAGGGCGGCATCTTCGCCTACGGCACCTATCCCGACATGGACGAGCTCTACCAGCAGCAGGCGGTCGAGCTCGACAAGGACAAGCGCACCGCGCTGCTCCACAAGATGCAGCAGCTCGTCTACGAGCGGACGATCTTTGCCCCGATCTGGCAGCTCGCCTTCCTCAACGGCGTCGGACCGCGCGTCGCCGAATCGAGCTTTGGCAAGATCGCCGGTTTCCCCTACACCGCGCCCTACGAGGATATCGCGATCAAGAAGGCGTGACGTGCCCGATGCCGTACCCGATCGTCGCGCTCGCCCGCCATGGCGAGACCGAATGGAGCCTCTCGGGCCAGCACACCGGCCTCACCGACCTGCCGCTGACGGCGGCCGGCGAGGAACAGGCGCGGCGGCTCGGCGAGCGGCTGCGCGGGCGCCGCTTTGCCCGGGTGCTGACGAGCCCGCTCCAGCGCGCCGCGCGCACCTGCGCCCTCGCCGGGTTTGGCCCGGGCGCTGAGATCGAGGCGGAGACCGAGCCCGACCTCGTCGAATGGGATTACGGCGCGTACGAAGGCATCCGCACCGCCGAGATCCTGCGCGAGCGGCCCGGCTGGCAGCTTTTCCGCGACGGATGCCCCGGCGGCGAATCGCCCGGCGAGGCCGGCGCCCGCGCCGACCGGGTGATCGCCCGCGCGCGCGCCGTCGCCGGCGACGTGCTGATGTTCTCCAGCGGCCATTTCTCCCGCGTGGTCGCCGCCCGCTGGCTCGGCCGCCCAGCCGGCGACGGCCGCTATCTCGTGCTCGGCACCGCCAGTTTCAGCCTCCTCGGCTACGAGCACGATTTGACCGAGCCGGTGATCCGCCTGTGGAACGACACCAGCCATCTCGGCGAGTGATATTAAGCCTCGTTAAGCTATTGTGGACTATATGCGATTGCCTACCCATCAGCGAGCCGCCCTTGTCCTCCGCTAGTACAGACAGCGATAACGCCAGGATCACGATCGAGCGTCCGGTGATTTCGGACGGCGCGGCCGGCGAAATTGTCTTGCGGAGCCTGATCATCGAGGGTTGGGCGGTCGCCCGCGGCGGTGTCGACGCTGTCGAGATCGAGATCGACGGCATTGCCGCCGGCCGCGCGCTTTACGGGGTCCGGCGCCCCGATGTGGCTCACGCCCTCCCCGATTGGGACGATTCGGAAAACAGCGGCTTTCTGCTGGTCATCCCGGGCGCGGCGATCGGCCCCGGAGGCCACCGCGTACGCGTGCGGCTGCTCGCCCGCACCGGGCCCGGCGCCGAAGAGGAGTTCACGATCAGGGTCGAGGACAGTCCGGTCACGGAAGGACCCTGGATCCTGCGGCGCAAGATGCCGCTGTCGGAAATCGAGATCGGTAAGCGTGTCCTCGCCGGGTTGGATTGGCGCCCGAATTTCGGGCTGGTGCTGGGGATCGGCGAGGTCGACGAGGAGGTGGCGGCGGCGCGGCGGACGCTGGCGGCGCTGCGCGAGCAGGCGTATCCGGCCTGGCGGGTCACGATCGTTCCGCGCGGCCGTACAGTGCCCGACGGGCTCGCCACGCGCCTCGTCGAAGGTTTCGAGGAAATCCGCGACCGCATCGCGGTCAGGCTGAACGTGCCGCTGGACCTGCGCCTCGCCGAGCTGGCCGGCCCGTGCGAGTTCGCCGGCGTGCTGCTGGCCGGCGACCTCCTGGGCTGCGACGCCCTGCTCGAAATCGCGATCGCCGCGGGACAGAACCCCGATTCCGAGCTGATCTATTGCGACGAAAACCGGATCAGCCCGGTCAGCGGCCGGCCGGAGGCATTCTTCAAACCGGACTGGTCGCCCGACCTGATGCTGGCGACCAATTACGTCGGCCGGTTCTGGTGCGCGCTCCCGGCCGTGCTCCATCGGGCGGCGGCGACCTATGGCGAGTGGCTGCGCTTTGGCGACTATGACCTGGCGCTGCGCTGCACCGAGGCGACCCCGGGGATCCGCCACATCCCGAAGCTGCTGTGCGAGCGGGGCCGCGAGCATCTCGACAACCCGCAGCAGGAACAGGCGGCGCTCAAGCGGGCGATGGCGCGCGGCGGCGTCGCCGGAGAGGTGGCCGAGGGCCCCGCCCCGGGCTACTACCGGATCAGACGCGCGCCACGCAGCCTTGGGCTGGTGTCGATCATCATCCCGACCTGCGCCGCCGGCGGCCTCGTCGAAACCTGTCTCAGGACGCTCCGCGACGTCACCGGCTATAAGCACTTCGAGATCATCTGCATCGAGAACATCCCGCCGGATCGGCTCGCCTGGCGGGATCGGCTGAAGGAATACGCCAACACGGTCGTCACGATCCGCGAGCCGTTCAACTGGTCGCGCTTCAACAACCTCGCCGCGCGGCACGCCAAGGGCGAGTTTCTGCTGTTCCTCAACGACGACACCGAGATCGTCGAGCCCGGTTGGCTCGACGCGCTGCTGCGCCACGCCGAGCGGCCCGAAATCGGGGTGGTCGGCGCCCGGCTGCTCTACCCGGACCGCACCGTGCAGCACGCCGGCATGTTCTGGACCCCGCCCGGCGGCCGACACGCATTCCGCATGGCGGCGGAAACCGACCCCGGATATTTCGGCCTGGCCCTCACCGAGCGCAACGTCACCGCGGTGACCGGGGCCTGCATGATGATGCGGCGAGAGGCGTTCGAGGCGCTGGGCGGGTTCGAGGAAGCGCACACGATCGTCAACAACGACGTCGATTATTGCCTACGCGCCTCGGAGCGCGGCCTCAGGGTGGTGTACGCGCCGGGCGCGACGCTGATCCACCACGAGCTCGCGAGCCGCCGCGACCTCGACGATTTGTACGACACCGCCGGGTTCGCGCGGCGCTGGGGACGGCGGCTGCAGATGGGCGACCCGTTCTACAGCCCGCATCTGAGCAAGGCGCACGACGACTACCAGTACGACCTCGAACCGATCGAGCTGGTCTATCCGAGCCACCCGCTGTTCGACCGGAATGAGGTGCGCGACATCCTCGCGGTCAAGCTCGACCATATCGGCGATTTCGTGATCGCGATCCCGGCGCTGCGCCGGTTGCAGGAGGCGTTTCCCCAGGCCCGGCTGCACCTGCTCGCCGCGCCGGGCTCGACGGCGCTGGCCGGATTGGTGCCGGGGCTCGCCTCGGTGATCGAGTTCGAGTTCTTCCACGCACGCTCGGGCCTCGGCGAGCGTGTCCTGTCGATCGACGAGGTCGCCGAGCTGCGCCGGCGGCTCGAACCCTATCGCTTCGACCTCGCGGTCGATTTCCGCAAGCACCCGGAGACGCGGGTGATCCTGCGGCTCGCCGGGGCGCGCTGGCTGGCCGGGTTTGACGGGCGCGGCGAGTTTCCGTGGCTCGACATCGTGACGCCGTGGGAACAGGACCCCGCGGCGGTGCGCAAGCAGTCGCATATCGGCGACGACCTCCTCCGCCTCGCCGAGGCGGTCGCCGCCGCGCCGCGGCCGATCGAAAGCCTGCCGCGCGCCTCCGGCCCCGCCTCGACCGCCTCGGCGCGACCCCTCGTCTGCGTCCATCCCGGTGTCGGCTCGACGATCCGGCAATGGCCGGCCGGGTACTACGCCGCACTGATCGACATGCTGGTCGCGGCGCACGATGTCGAGATCGTCCTCATCGGCGGCGCTGGCGAGGCGACGATCGCCGACGAAGTAATCGCCGCTGTGCGCCGCCCGGCCGCGGTGCGCTCGGTCGCGGGCAAGATCGCGCTGGCCGACCTGCCGGCGCTGCTGTCCCGGGCAGCGCTCTACGTCGGCAACAACAGCGGCCCGAAACACCTCGCCGCCGGGCTCGGCGTGCCGACAATCGGCATCCACTCCGGCACCGTCGACGCCCGCGAATGGGGCCCCGTCGGCGAAAACGCCGTCGCGATCCGCCGCAGCATGACCTGCAGCCCCTGCTACCTCGCCCACCCCGAAGCCTGCTGGCGCCACCTCGCCTGCATGACCGAACTCCGCCCAGCCGATATCTATGGGATATGTGCCCGAATGCTGGCACTCGCGCGCGGCGGATAGCGCGCATCTCGGCCCGATCCTGTCGCCCTGTCGCGACTGTGGAACGGCGCCGTTTTCCGTGAATGGCCGGTTGGTCCAAGAGCGCCTATAATGTCGGGCAGTAGGGATTCGGGGGGCACATGGATACTCATCTCGCCCATCAAGTGATCGGGGCGGCCGACGCCGGATTCCGGACTGTCGAGAAGCCGGCCGCGCTCCGGAAATCCGGGATCGGCCCACTTGTCTCCGCCGAGGCCATCGACGCCGACACACGGGCACGACTCGTCGCGCTCGACGAGGGGCTCTATGCGCTGACGGTCGGAGGCTCCGCGAAAACGAAGAGGGCGGCGTCGGGCCTCCTTTTTCCGGCGACGCGGATTACTCCGTGGCCGGGCGCAAACTCCGCAGCCGTCGACATCAGCACGGCCGACGGATCGGCGCCCGGTTGGCTCGATGCCGAGGGCGGCACCGCCCTCGTTCGGGTCGGCGAGGGATCGAGCACGCTCGCCGTCACCGTCTATGGCGGGGCGGCGCATGATCCCTGGCCGTCGATCGAGGTCGTCCGCCTGTGGCCCGCCGCGAAGAGCCCGCCTCGGAACCGGTGGTTCGATGCGACGGAGAATGCGGTGGACGCCGCGATCACCCTCCACATAGCACGCCTGGGCGATCGCCTTTTCCTCGGGCGGGACTGGGCGGGCGATCCCGGCCGGCACCTGCCGATCGAAGGATTTGCGATCTCTCCAACAGGGAAGCCCGGGCCGACAGGACAGATCGGGCCGGGAGATGTCGAATACCGGGCCATTTTCCGCGATGGTGTCCAGACGCCCTGGGTCAGCGACGCCCGCCTCGCCGGCACGCGCGGCCGAGGCTTGGCGCTGACCGGATTCGCGGTTCGGCTGGCGCCGGCGGTGCTGGACCGCTTCGACGTCGTTTACGAGGGCTCGTTCGGCACGGGCGACACGGTAGGCCCCTGCAAGAACGGCGAGCCGTGCCTGGCGCCGCACCCGGATGCCCCGCTCGTGGCCTTGCGGGTGGCCATCGTCATGCGCCCCGGCACCGCGGCGGCCGACGCCGCCGCCCCCGCCCCGATCCAACCGGCCGAACCGGTCGAAAGCGCGCCCTCGCCGGGGATGATCGCCGACGCGGAGCCGGCCGGAGGCGGCAACGGCGAGCCGGCGAATACAAACGAGCCCGATGTCGCCGTCGATCCGGTGGTGGAGGCAATCCGCCACGACATGGCCGTCATCCGGCGGCATTTCGATACCGCGTACTATCTCGCGGCGCTGGGCGAGAGCCCTTCCAGGGACGAACTCCAGGATATCGGACTCCTCCAGCATTTCTGCACCTTTGGGTGGAAGGAGCACCGCGACCCCTGCGCATGGTTTTCTGTCGCGGAGTACCTGACCGCGCATCCCGATGTCGCCGAGGCGCAGTGGAACCCGCTGGTCCACTATCTGCTTTACGGGAAAGAGGAAGGGCGCGCGATTGCCCCTGCCAGGCCGCCGCGATCCGAAGAGCAAGAACGCATGGTCGAGATGTCGAGAGAGATCGACGGCTTCCGCGGACAGGTCGATACCCTCCACGGACAGCTCGACGGCCTCCGCGAAGAGCTCGCCGCCGCGCGCCACGTGGGGCAGAGGCTGCTGGCGTCGCTGCGCGAGGCCATAGCACCGGCCGTCGCCCCTCCCACCGTGGCCGCGGCCCGGGGCTGGCTCGCGGCAAGCCTCGACAGACTGGGCTTCCGCAGACTGGGCCTCCGGCGCGGCTGAACACGGCGGACCGAGCGGCGCCGACCCCATCCGGCGGGTTCCTGCGGGTTTTTCGATCAGCGCCGGCCGCGGCGCAGCCGACCGAGCCAGCGCCAAATGAGGGGTGGGCGGGTGCTGGCCGGGACATTTTCACCCGCCGCCGACCGGCGCCATCCTCCGGCGGCCTTGCGCTCCCCCGTGGCGAGGCGGAAGAGTTCGGCGGCGACCGCGTTGCGCAGTTCCCGGTCCCGCCTGGCGGCGGCATCGGCGTCGAGCGCTCGCACGTTGAGCTCGGCGATCGCCGCTTGGGCGGCGTCGACGATGTCGCTGAGCTCGTCGATCCGTTCCTCGGCGCGGGTGAGGTCGCGCTCGCGGGCGGCGAGTGCGGTCTGGGCCGTGCGCAACGCGGCGGCCAGCTCGTCCCCGCGCCACAGCGCCTCGAGCAGTGCCGTGTCGCGTCCGTCGAGATTGGAGCCCGTCACGGCCAGGCCGGTCTTCGCGGGCCGGCGGCTACGCATCGGCGATCGCGCCATGCCCCAGCGTCAGCAGCCGCCGGCAGACCGCGTAGACATCGGATGGGCGGAGGCTGGTCAGGCACGCGAGCCCGCGCAGGCACTCGCCCGGCCGCGCGAGATAGCACGGCGAGCATTCGACCCGACGCCCCACCGCGACGGCGCGCGGCCCCAAGGGTCCCCATTCGCGCAGGTCGACGTTGCCCGAGTGTACCCCGACCGTCGGCACGCCGACTGCCGCGGCGATATGCTTCGGGCCGCTGTCGTTCCCGACGAAGAGGGCGCAACGCGCGAGCAAACCGGGAAGCTCGCCGAGCCGCACCAGGCCGACCGCGAGGGCGACGCGGTCGCGGTTGCGGATTTTGTCGAGCACCGCGTTCGCGACGGCCCGGTCTTCGGCCGCGCCGATCAGCACGACATTGACCCCATCGCCTTCGATCAGAAGATCGATCAGCCCGGCGAAATACTCCGCCGGCCAGCGCTTCATCTCGCTGCCGGCGGCCGGATGAACACAGACCACGCGGCGCCCGAACGCCGCGCGCAGCTCCGGGTCGGCCAACTCCGTGAGTGGGTCCGGATTGAGCCGCGGAACCGCGTCGTCCCGTTCTCCCGCCACGGCGATCGCATCGACCAGATTGACCAGCGCGTCGCCAAAATGCTGCCGCTTGGCCACTTGCCGTCGGTCGCCCTCCCACTCGGCCGCGATGTCGAGCCAGGGGAACCGGCCTTGGTGATCGCCCCCCGCCGTATAGCGAGCGCCGGTAGACTGGAGCACGCGGCGTGTTTCGGGATGCCTTCGCAGGTCCACCGCCAGATCGTACCGGCGAGGGCCGAGCAGCCGGCCCAGCATCGCGAGTTCGGCCGGGCCGACCTCGCGCGGCGGCCTCGACGAATTCGCCTCGTAAAAGGCGAAGTGGATGATTTCGTCGATCTCGGGCACGAGCGACCACACAGGGTCGGCCCAGGGGCCTGACAGCACCTCGATGCGCGCCGCCGGGAAGTGGTGCTTGAGGCGGCGGATCGCCGGGATCGCGCCGATGCAATCGCCGATATGGTCGAGCTTGACGACGAGGATGCGGCGGATGCCGTCGCGGTCGAAGAGCGGGCGGGCGACGCAGACCGTCTCAGCGTATTCGTGGTCGACGCTGAAATCGTCGACATGCGGCGACAGCGCCGGATGGTGGTAGGGGTCGCCCTTTGCGAACACCGCGGCCCATTCCCGCTCGAACGCCTTCTCGTCGAAATGGTCGGAGGTCTGCGTCCGCGTCGCCCGTTCGTGGTGGATCAGGGTCGCCTCGGGGGTGTAGACGCACAAGAGGCCGGCGCGGCCCACCTTGAGGCAGAAATCGAGGTCGTTGTTGGTGACGTCGTGCGCCTCGTCGAACCCGCCGAGCTGGCGGAACACATCGCGCCGGGTCATCAGGCACGCGCCGGTCAGCGCGGTGACGTTGCGCTGCGCCCGCGCGAGCCCGAAATAGCCGAGCTCGTCACGGTGCTTGTGGCGGAACGCGTGGCGCGCGACCCACGGGCCGGTCAGGAACATCCCGGCGTGCTGCACCGTGCCGTCGGGATAAAGCAGCCGCGCCCCGACCGCACCGACCTCGCTGCGCTGCGCCTCGCCGACGAGGACGGTCAGCCAGTCCGGCTCGGTGATCTCGATGTCGTCGTTGAGAAACAGCAGGTACTCGCCGGTCGCCACGCCGGCCGCGACATTGTTGTAGCGCGACCAGTTGAACGGCGGGTCGATCGGGATCACGGTGTCGGCGCTTCCTCGCAGCCATCGCTTTGTCGCCGCGTTGGACGCGGGGATGTTGTCGAGGCAGACGATCTCGAAATCCGGATACGCGGTCAGCCCGCGAAGCGTGCCGATGCAGGTGCGGATCAGCCCGCGCGACCCGCGGGTCGCGATGATGATCGAGACCCGCCCCGGCTTCTCGACCCGGCGCCTCACCCGATGGAAACCCGGCGCGGACCCCGGCTCGACCTGCGCGGCGATGCCGCGTCGGGCCAGCGCCCGCTCCAGCGCCGCGGCTTCAACCGGGTCGCGGTCGAGCGCGCCACCCTTAAGCGCGCCATCGTCAAGCGCGCCATCGTCAAGCGCAGGGGCCGCGCGGCGATAAAGCGTCGCGGGGACGTGCCGGATCGCGCCCGCCGCTTCGGTGCAGCGCAACAGCAGATCGTATTCGCCCTGCCGCAGCCAGTCCCGCAGCAGACCGCCGGCGCGCGCGAACACCGCCGGCGCCGCGCACCACAGCCGGCCGATATAATTCGTCGACAGCAGCAGATCGGGCGACCATTGCGGCTTGCAGAACGGCTCGACCGCGCCGGTCGCCGGGTTGACCCGCTCCTCGTCGCAATAGAACAACGCGGCCTCGCGGTCGGATCCCGGGGCGGATCCCGGGGCGGATCCCGGGGCGGGTCCGGAGGCGGGCCCGGCGGCGAGCGCGAGCCCGGTGGCGAGGGCGAGCTCGGCGATTGCGTCGTTGCGCAGCCGGTCGCCGGCGCCGACGATTGCGATAAAGGCCGGCGCGGCAAAGGCCGGATGGCGGTCAGTGCCTCGCGCGAGATCGGCGAATGTCATCTCCGGGCGCGGGGCGACGACGTCGACCCGGTCGGCGAGCGCCTCGAACCCGTCGAGAAACCGCCCGCGCAACTCTTCGGTGACGCCGGGCCAGTGCAACGCCCGGTCGCGCAAGACCCGCGCGTCGTCCTTGCCATCCCGCAAGCGCTCGATCAGCGCGGCGAAGCCGGTGTCGCCGCGGCGGGCGACCAGCGTCAGGCGCCAGCCCGCGAATGTCTGCCCGGCGAGCGAGGCGAGGGTTGCCCGCGCCCGGGCCACCACCTCGTCGCTCTCGTCGACACGCATCACCAAATGGAACACCGGGTTCCACCCAAGCCCGGCGAGCGCCTGGCCGAGCAGGTCGATCTCCGACTGCCGCAGCCGCCGGGTGAACGCGGCCGCCTCGGTCTCCGCCGCTGTCGCGGCATCGGTGCCGGCCGCGGCCGGCCGCGGCGCGACGACAGCGCCGATCACCGGTCGCCCGCGACGCGATGGACGCAGTGCAACCGGACCCCGTCGAGCCGCAACCGGCGGAGCGCGTGCGTCTTCAGTCCGCGGATCTCGAACTTGCGCACCGCCCGCACCAGCACGACGCAAGCCGGCGTCGCAAAATCGCCAAGGTCGATCCGCTTGACCCGCATCTTGCCCATGTCATGGATGAATTCGACGGTGAACTCGCCTTCGACCTCGCCGATGAACGTCAGCACGTAAACACCGGCGTCGAGGTCGAGATACGGCCCCCAGAACAGAAAGGAGCCGGACACCTGGTCGAAGCGGTCTGCCGAATACTCGTAAGCGGCGCCGGCACGCGGCTCCGGCGCGCCGTCGGCCGCTTCCGGGTAGCTGAGCCGGACCGCATCGATCAGCAGCTCCACCTCACTCACGCCGCCCTCTCCGCAATACCGTAGCGTCCCTCATCGGCTTGGTGCGGGTGACGGGACTTGAACCCCCGCTCCCTTGCGGGAAACTTTTAAGTCAGCCGGGTCTTTCTGTAAATATTTGATATTCCTGTCGAAGTTTTGCATTGAGGCGGTATTGTGCAAGGAATGTGCACGAAAAGGCACGATCTTCCGCTTTCCGAGCATGCCGCCGATGGGACTTGCGCCCAGCCCCATGGAGGCCGAACGGCCTCGCCCGCAGGCGAACGCCCGCGCCGGTCCGGCGGAATTTTGCAGGAATGAGCAGCGATGTCTCGTGCCTGAACAGAGCGCGCCTTGCCTCACCACATATCACCGCTCGCCCTCTGCGAATAGTACTGCGTCGAGATTGTGCCGCCAATTCGGCCCGGCGTTTCGCCGCCAGGGTCATGACCATAAATATGGCGTGCCGGTCGCCTCGCCGCGGCCGCGGGTGCTTTGCGCTTCCCTGCGGCCGGACCGCACGATAATGTTACGTTCAGGCGGTTAGCCACGACATTGAGGGCGCTCATGGACGAGTCCGCACCGGGTCTTCATCCCCGAGCAGAGGCTATAACCCCTCGACCCCGCATCTCCGCCCTCTCCGATGCCGCCCATCGCCGACAGATCATTGTGCTGTTGGGAATGCATCGTACCGGCACGTCACTGTGCTCGAACGTGTTGAGCGTCCTCGGCGTGGACATGGCCGATGATATCACCCCCGGCAAAGGCAACGATCGAGGCCATTGGGAACGCTGGGAAATAGTGGATTTTCATGAGCGCATCCTTGGCGCATTCAACCGTACGTATCTAGGGCAGTTTCACGATTTTCCGCTGCCGCCGGGATGGTGGGCGGAGCCGCGGGTCAGCCAGATCCGCCAGGAAACCATCTCTTTTCTCAAGGGACGGATGACTGACGCACCATTCGGGTTCAAGGATCCGCGCACCGTCCGGTTGTTGCCGATGTGGCGGCAAATTTTCTCGGAGATGAAGCTTTCTCCGAAATTCGTCCTGTGCCTACGCAACCCGGCTCAAGTGGCCCGCTCCCTGCACGCGCGCGATGGACTCGACCCGACGATCGGCGAATACCGCTGGCTCGTCCATATGACCGATTTTTTCCGCTATGTGGGGAACAACGACTTCTGTGTCATCGAGTATGAGAACTGGTTCAAAAACCCATCCATCTCTTTGGATATTCTGCATAATCATTTATATCTCGACACCGGGCACAGTCGAGCCGAACTTGATCAGGCGATCATCGACATTATCGATCCGGAGCTGCGTCACGACGGCGACTCGGAGCACGAGGCGAGTGTCCCGCTTGTCCGTCACGTGTACCAGCTCGCACGGTCGAGCGGCACCGATGCGGCGGCTCGGGCGAGACTCCATGAGCTCGCCGCACAATTCGCTGTCTTCGATCGACTGAACCGCTGGGTTCATCGCGAATTCGAATCGGCTGCCGCCGTAGCGGCTAAACTTCCGGCGGCCGAAAGCGAAATCGCTGATTTGCAAAGCGCAAGTGCGGACTCCGCGGCGGCATTGGAGGAGGCAAGTGCGCGCGCGGCCGCTGCGGAAGACGGTCTGGCCCGGCTGCGTATCGAGGTGGACGCGGCTGCGGCCCGTCTCGCGGAAGCGGAGGTCGAGCGCGAGGCGGCGAGGGGGCGGGCCGGCGCCGCTCAGGAGGTCCTGGCGCAGGCCCGGGCTGAGACCGACGCCGCCCAGAGCCGCCTCGCCGGAATGGAAGCGGAAAGAGACGCCGCCCTCGCGCGCGCCGCCGGCGACGAGCAGGTTGCGGCCGAAACGCGTGCTGAACTCGAGGCGGCCCGAACTCGCCTGAGCGAGGCGCAGACGGAACGCGACGCAGCCTTCGTCCGCGCTGACGATGCCGAGCAGGCTTTCGCGGAAGCGCGGGCGGAGACCAATGTCGCCCGCGCCCGGCTCGCCGAACTCGAGACGGAACGCGATGCCGTCACTGCCCGCGCCGCCGGTGCCGAACTGGCCTTCGCGGAAGCGCGGGACGAGATCGGCGCCGCCCACGCGCGGCTCGCCGCAATCGAGGCGGAACGGGATGCAGCCGCCGCCCGTGCCGCCGGCATGGAACACGCGATGGTGCAGGCGACCGCCGAAGCCACCGATCTCCGTGTCCACCTCGCAGACAGTAACCGCGAGCGCGACCAGGTTCACGCGCGGCTGGAAGAACGCGAGGACGAGTTCGTTCGGGCTGGGTCCGAGCGGGCGGCGACGGCGGAGCGGCTGGAGCAGGAGCTGGCGGCGGCGCAGGCGTTGGCCGAGGATCGTCTCGCGAGCCTCGATGTCTCGCAGTCCGTGCTGGCCGAGGCGCAGACGACCGGGCGCGTGCTCGGCGCCGAGATTGGCTCGCTCCGCACGCGCGTCGTCACGCTTTCGGACGAGCTTGCCGCCGCGCGTCACGTCAACACGGCGATGCTCGCGGCGCTGCGAGACGCGCCTGCGCCGCCGCTCACCCCGCCGCCGCGCGAGAGCTGGTTTGCCGTCTTGTTGCGCCGTGTCGGATTGCAGACGGGGCCATAGGCAAAGTAGGTCCGGATTACCCGTGACGGCGTTATAATTCCCGCGCCGACACCGGCCGGGCCGCCCGCGCGCTCGGCGCCGATTGCCGATCGGCAATTTGGCGGTATATTCCATCGGGATTACGGGGAAGGATACGGATCGTGAGCTTGACGCACCGCATTCGGGCGATGGCGACCACCGCCGGCGCGGTAGCCGGAGTGCGGCCGGCGGTGCCGGGTTTCGTCGTCCGGTTTCTGCGCTCGATCAACATCTGGTTCTGGGCGATCGTCGGGGTGCCGACGCTCCTCGGCGCCGTGTACTTTTTCGGGATCGCGTCAAGCCAGTACCTGTCGGAAGCGGAGTTCGTCGTCCACGGCCCCGCGAAGGCGCCGCTAAGCGGACTCTCCGCGATGTTCGGCGGCGGCGCCGCGATGGCCGGCACCAACGACACGCAGATCGTGCGCGACTTCATCATGTCGCGCGATGCGGCGCGGAAACTCGAGCAGCACGACGACCTGCGCGCCGTGCTGAGCCGCCCGGAAGGGGATTTCCTCACCCGCTACCCGGGTTTGACCTTTTGGCGCCGCGATTTTGAGGCTCTTTACAAGACGTACAAGAATTTCGTCTCGGTCAATGTGGATAGCGAGAGCGGCATCGCCACGCTGCAGGTCAAGGCCTATCGCCCCGAGGACGCGCAGCGGGTTGCCGCCGCGCTGCTCCATGACAGCGAGCAGCTGGTCAACGACCTCAACGAGCGCGCCCGCCGCGACGCGCTCAAGACGTTTCAACAGGAGGTCGACGAGAGCGAGGTTCACCTCAGCCGGATACAGAACGATCTCACCGCCTATCGGGTCAAGGCCAACATGCTCCAGCCGGAGGCCGAGGCAAAGGGACCGCTAACGCTTCTCGCCGAGCTCAACAAACAAGAAGCCGCCGCGAAAGGTCAGTTCGCCGACGCGATCAAAAACGCGCCGAAAAGCCCGCAGATCGGCCTTCTGAGGACGCGGATCGCCTCGCTCGACAAGCTGATCGAGGACGAGCGCGCCAAGATCACCGGCGGCGGCAACTCGGTCGCGACCGCCTCGACCGAATACGAGCGGCTCGACCTCCAGCGCCAGATGGAAGAAAAGCTCGTCGCGTCCGCCGTCGCCGCCCGCGAACAGGCCCGCCTCGAAGCGCAGCGCCAGCAGCTCTACCTCGAAACCATCGCCCAACCCAACCTCGCCGACTACCCGCTCTACCCGAAGCGCGCCGCCTCCTTCGCCACCCTCGTCGGCTCTTGCTTGCTGGCGTACGGCATCCTGTGGTTGCTCGTGGCCGGCGTCCGAGAGCATTCGCAGGCGTGAGCGGGCAATCGTTAGATCGGTCACATTATCTCGATATGCTCCCGCACATGCCGCATCAGCCATAGCCCGACGAAAGTGAGGGCCAGGAGGATGTGGGTGAGGTAGCTAGGATACTGATAGGTCGGCGTGAGGTTCCCATATAGCCCCCCTCGAATCATCTCATAGGCGAGAAGGGGCGGATTGATAGTCAGGTCTACATTGCGGAGGCCGGGCGGCAGCCAGTTGGCCATGTAGGGAAAGCCACATAGCATGATGTAAACGTAAGCGATTGGCACCCAGATATGCTCGACCATTTCGCTACGCTCCGACAGCGCAGCGACGATCATCGCTACTGCGAGCGCCCACCATGTCATGAATAAGAACCCGGCAAACATGAGAGGTAGATCATAAGGCCAATCAAGTATGCCCATAGCATAGAACACGGTGAACGAGAACACGACCGCAGCAAGGTTACCAGTCGCCTCTAGCCCGCAGCGCGAGAAGAATATGTCGAGCGGTGTGACCATACTATGGTAAAGTAGTGCTGCGTTGGACCTTACTACGTAGAGCGCGATGCCAGCAACATGTCGAAAGATCAGAAGCCCTAGATATCCCGTCCAGAGAAACGGAAACATTGGCAAACCGTTTTCCGTGCTAGGCCGAATGATATGCCAAAGCATGAGCACCGGAACCGCGAATACCAGAGGCTCACAGAATAGCCATGCAAACCCGAGATTGCGGCGACCCCAGCGCGTTTGTATTTCGCGCATAGCGAGCGCACTTAAGATGCGTTGTTGCCCACGGCAAACCTGCCAGAATGTCATAAGTCTTCCCCAGCGAAGGTATATGAGAGTGGACCACGGCGAAAAAGGATCATATGCTTCGACGCTCCGGGAGCCAACACTCAGAACTATGACTGTCCTATTCCTGTAGGCGTAACCACGCACGGATTGATCAATGATAGCGATAGACTATCCCCGCGGCGGATTAATTCTCGGCGCCTATGAATGGGTAGAAGGGTGGTTTGCGGTCGATGACAAGCTGGAGCTCACTGCCACCATCGCCGAAATGCCGGCAGCGCTCTATGAGATCGAACGACCGGATATGCCTGGCGCGGCGGTATTTGGGTTTCGTATCTACATTTGTCTGTACGACATTTTGCGGAGTTACCGGGGGCAGGTGCAGCTGAGGATTTTCAAGCATGGGCACGAACTCTATACCGCGAGTTTGACCCTTCCGGTGACTGCCTGGGAAAATGCGGTAGCCGAAAAGACGGCGCAGGGCGTGCGGCGTGAGTGGATCAAGCGTAACTCGGCGTGTCCTCTATGTCACTCGACGGCCCTTGAGTGGGGGGGGGAGCCGCCGCCGAGTGAGTCCGCTCGCTGCGGGAGTTGCGGAACTGAATTCTCTACCGCCGCTGACAGCGGGGCATTTAACTTTCTACTTCCAAAATCGAGCCTCACGGGCAGCTTGGCCGACAAATCCGATCCCGTGGCGGATCACTCCTATGGCGACTCGGCAACCGCCATTTTTGATCGCGCGGGGAGTCACGAGGACATGATCGTTGATGTTGGAGCGGGCTTCAGGAGAAGGCCGCACCCGAGAGCGGTAACCGTAGAAATATATGACTATCCATCCACCGACGTCTTGGCAACGGCGGACGCGATACCACTTCGTGATGGTTGCGCTTCCGCTGTCTACTGTTCTGCTGTACTCGAGCATGTACCCAATCCGTTTTCCTGCGCATCGGAAATATTAAGAATTCTGAAGCCTGGAGGTTTACTGTATTCTAGCATCCCGTTTCTCCAGCCAGAGCATGGATATCCCTTTCATTATTTTAATTGTACTCGTTCAGGACATTTGGAATTGTTCAGAAACTCCGTTGATGTGGTCGAGTTGTCCCTTGGTCGCGCCGGTCAACCCTGGTATGCACTCATGTGGTTGCTGGATTTATACCGGCACGGACTCCCGTCAGAGATCCGATCCCATTTTGAACGGATGAGTGTAACAGACATAGTGAGCACGCCGTACGACGAGATGGTTGATCGGCCGGTCGTGAGTGAGCTATCCGATGAAGTCAAGTGGCGGATTGCTACAAGTACGGTGCTCATCGCGCGGAAGCGGTAGGGGCCCCCTCAAAGTCCGCGGATTAGCCCAGGTTCCAGAATGGATCCGCGAATGTCCACATCCGAATTGAGATACAAGAAGAATTCATACTGCGGCATCCCGAAGTAAACCACGATTGTATCGACGGTGAGGTAATACGGACGTGTGGGGTCATTCACTTTTTCCAAGCGAACGGGGGGATAGCGTAAGCTCCGATCTCCAGTCGGGGACACCAGAATAATATTGCGTGGGAGAACGCTGCAAAATATGCCCAAAAGTGCCGCGTAGTTGTCGCCGAATCTCTCCGGCCACTCCCGCGGCTGGATGTCGATTTTGACCAGATAAGATCGCATTGGCTCGCTGAAGGCTACCGCCGGATTTATCAGCGGGTCCTCATCGAATTCTTCGATCTGGACCGGGTGTAATTGCTCGGAAGTCATCCAATTGCGGCGATTCGCAACTGGGTCATCACTCGATCGCGAGAACCTGACGTCTAGGCCAAGCTGAGTCATTTCGACCAGCTCCCTTGGTAAGATAAGGCGCTGCGGACCGCTGGCATTACTCGCGGCAAACGTCGCGAAAGCTACCTCCATGTCCGCCACTCTCGGAGCCCAGCCCGCGAACGCGCGGGCGGTGACGGCGCCCCCTGCCTTAAGACTCGCGAGCAACTTTGGATCCCCGGCTAACCGCCGCAACTTGTCTCGTGCACCAACATAGTCGCCGATTTCGACGGTCAACGCATTCTTCCCATCCTCGATGTACTCGTCGTAGCCAGCGACCCTGCTCACCACGGCGGTCCCCCCGCACGCCATCATTTCGAGCGGCGGACCAAAGAAGCCTTCGATCTCGCTGAGCTTAACGAGGACATCGCAGGACGACATGATCTCCTTGACACGGGAGTAAGGGACTCGGGAAAAAAATCGATCGGGTCGCTGCCAGGGCTTCAGCTCACCCCCGCTCGACAGGCACCAAATTTCTGCATCGATCCCTTGCACCGCCAAAAACGCGTCATCCATACGCTTCCATGGGTTACTCAGCGGCCCCTCTAGTAAAATTCGCAAGTGGTTGACACGCCGGGGCTCGAGTGGCTGGGTTTCGTGCACATAGTCGGGGTTATAACGGTTGGGTATGTAAGTGGCGACTTGGCTGTACTCGTCACGCAGCCACCGCAGGAGCCATTGCGAAATCGTCACATAATGGAAGGGTAACCTATAGCTCAGCGAGGCCAGATTTGCGTCCCATGAGCCCTGAGGGTTAAAAAGGACTTCGTTACACTGAACAAAATATACAAATGATTTGGCTCGGATGTTGATGCGCAAGATTTCGTATACTGTCTGCCAGCCAGTTGCAACAATAACAT
>DATAUV010000009.1:0-25842 GCA_036268075.1 Allostellaceae bacterium
CGCGCCGTCGCGGCCCATCGCGAACATCGTGCGGGTGAATTGCAGGATCGAGGTTTCGAGGGTGCCGACGGTGCTCAGCATCACCGCGATCACGGCGAGGTAGCTCCACGGCCGCGGCAGCAGCTTGTCGGCGATGGTGAAGACGATGTTGATCCCGGCGCCCTGAATTTCGTCGTCGCTCAGCACCGTCAGCGCGACCGCGGTGAAACCGGCCAAGAGGGCGATCACGACGATCACCGCGAGGATGCTGCCGCTGCCGGCGACGCGGTCGCCGTCGCGCGTCTCCTCGTTGAGGTTGACCGTGACGTCCCATCCGCTCAGCGCGAACAGCGCGACGAGCGCCCCGCTGAGGAAGAGGGACGGGGTGAACCCGGCGCCGAAGTACCAGCCGAGCGAGAATGTGTGCGCCGGAACCGGCACCGGATGAATCGCGGCGACCGCGATCAGCAGCGCCAGCACCCCGGCCTCGACGAGGGTGAAGACGATCTGGGTATAGCTCGTCAGCTTGATGCCCTCTGCGACGATCCCGCCGATGACGATCAGCCAGCCGGCGGCGACGAGCGTGACCGCAACCTGGTTGTCGACAAGGCTCGGCGCGAAAAGCTGCAGCGTTCCGGTCGCGGCCGGCAGCGTGCCCGAGACCATGAACAGGATCGAGCCGACCACCACCGACCAGCCGGTGAAAAAACCGAGGCCGAGCGAGAAGATGCGGGTGACCCAGGCATAGGTGGCGCCGGCGTTGACCTCCTCGCGGTTCAGGTGGCGGAATGCGAAGACCACGCCGAACATGATCAGGCCGCAATAAAGCAGCGAGGCCGGCGCCAGCACGCCGACCGCGCCGACCAGCGTCGCCGTGCTGACCGCGACCGAATAGGCCGGACCGCTGCCGGCGACCCCCATGATGATCGATTCGCCCAGGCCAAGCGCGCCCGCGCGCAGCCCCTGGTGCGGTTCAGCCGGGCTCAACTCCATATCGCCGGCTAAGCCGCCTCGCCTTTTTGGTCCAGCGACACGAGTTCGATGCGGTTGCGGCCGGCGGTCAGCGCGAGCTTGCCGTGCTTGAGCGACAGCGCGTCGGCGCCGAATACGTCGCGGCGCCAGCCGGCGAGGGCGCGGATGTCGGCGTTGTCGTCGGCGGCGATCGCCTCGATGTCGTCGGCGGAGGCGACGAGCTTTTGCGCCACGCCGAAATCCTCGCAGCGCTGCTTGAGCAGCACGCGCAAGAGCTCGATCAGCGGGCCGAGGCCCGGCGGGTTCTCGGCCTTTTGCGCCTGCGCCGGGGGTGGGTCCGGGTCGGCGAGGCCGGCCGCGACCGCGTCGAGGATTTCGCGGCCGAGCCGCCCTTCGGCGACACCTTTGGGCAGGCCGCGGGTGCGGGCCAACGCCTCGACCGTGCGCGGCGCGTGCGCGGCGATCTCGATCAGCGCCTCGTCGCGCAGGAGCCGGCCGCGCGGCAGGTCGCGCTGCTGCGCCCCGCTCTCGCGCCACGCCGCCAGCGCGCGCAGCACGCCGAGCAGGCGGCGCTCGGCCCGGCCGCGCAGCTTGAAGCGGCGCCATGCCTCCTGCGGCTCGGCGCGGTAGAGCGCGGGGTCGACCAGCGCCTCGATCTCCTCGGCGAACCACGCCGTGCGGTCGTTCTGCGCGAGGCGTTGCTGCAGCCGCTCGTAGGCCGTGCGCAGATGGATCACGTCGGCGAGGCCGTAATCGATCTGGCGCTGGGTCAGCGGCCGCTGGGTCCAGTCGGTAAAGCGCGAGGCCTTGTCGAGGTTGACCCCGGCCAGCTTCTTGACCAGCGTCTCGTAGCTGACCGAATCGCCGAACCCGCACACCATCGCCGCGACCTGGGTGTCGAACACCGGCAGCGGCACCGCGCCCGAGCGCTGGTAAAAGATTTCGAGGTCCTGGCGCGCCGCGTGGAACACCTTGAGGATCGTCGGGTCGGCCATCAGCGTCAGCAGCGGCGCGAGGTCGATGCCGTCCGCCAGCGCGTCGATCGCCACGGCCTCGTCCGGCCCGGCGACCTGGACCAGGCAGAGGATCGGCCAGTAGGTCCGTTCGCGCATGAACTCGGTGTCGACGGTGACGAACTCGACGCCACGTTGACGGCCGCAAAATGCCGCGAGCGCCTCGGTATCGGTGATTAAAGTCATCGCCCAACAGTCTACAACAGATTGCGCCGCCGCAGTAGGTTTCACCTAGATATCGATGACACCCCATGGACCGCGGGCGTCTCGCCCGCATCCACGCCCGCATCCGCATCCGCATCCGCATCCGCGAAAGAAGAGCGGGCGAGACGCCCGCGGTCCATACTTTATCCTAGGCCGCCGGCAGCAGCGCCAGCGCGTCCTCCCACAGGCGCGCGACGATCGCGCCGGCCGGCTCGGGCCGCGCGAGATGGGCGGATTGCCCGGCCCAGGCCTGCATGCGCTGGACGTCGCCGGCGCGGCCGCCGGCCTCGCGCATCGGGGCCGTCAGGGCGCGCTGGACCGGGTAGGGCGCCGGCCGCGGGTTGTCCGAAGCGGCGGCGGCGACGGCGTAATCGGTCGCGATCGCGCGGCCGAGCCGGCCCGAGAAAGCCCGGGTCGGCATCGTCCCCTCCGGCTCCAACTCGGCGAGCGCGTTGGCCCAGGCCTTGTTCGTCCCCGCCTCGGGCGACCGCAACAGGCCGGTGCCGATTTGCACCGCGCTCGCGCCCAGGGTCAGCGCCGCGGCGACGCCACGGCCGTCGGCGATCCCGCCGGCGGCGATCAGCGGCACCGAGATCTTGTCGGCGAGGCGCGGCAACAGCGCGAAGAGGCCGACATTCTGCGACTCGGCCCTATCGACGTCGAAGACGCCCCGGTGCCCGCCCGCCTCGGCGCCCTGCGCGACGATCGCGTCGGCTCCGGCCGCTTCGGCGGCGCGGGCCTCGGCGAGTGTCGTCGCGCAGGCGAACCAGGCGATCCCGCGCGCCTTCAGCGCCGCGACGAAATCCGGCGGGAACAGTCCCATGATCGACGAGACGATTCTCGGCGCGGCATCCAGAAGTGCCGCGCATTGTGGTGCGAAATCGAGCGGCACCGAGTCCCCGGCATTCTCCGGCACCGTCGGGCCCCAGCCTGCGAGAAACTCGCGCACTTTGGCCTCATGCTCTCGGTCGCGATGCGGCGGCGGGTCGGGAACCCACAGATTGATCTGAAATCCGCCGTTGCTTTGCCCGCGAAACCCGGCCGACCACTCGGCGATCCCCGCGGGCGCGGTGGTCAGCGCGCCGAGCGCGCCGAGCCCTCCGGCATTGGCGACCGCCGCGGCCAGCGCGACCGGGCAGTTTCCCGCCATCGGCGCCATCAGGACCGGAATCCGGAGCCCATACTGCCGGCAGAACTCTTCGGCCCGGCCGCGCGCCGTCTTCGCCTGCGAATTCATCTCGTCCTCATCCCGTTCGACCGCCCCAGAATTGGCCCCGCTCGCCGCGCAAGAAAAGACGATTTATCGGCGCCCGCGCTATCGTCGTTGGCGAGAACCCCGCGTTTCCTTGACAATTGCCCGCGATCCTGTCGTTTTCGCGCCGCGTTCCGAGCGAAAACGGACCTCCGTCACGATGCATGAGTACCGCACCCATACTTGCGGCGTGTTGCGCCTTGCCGATGCCGGAAAACCCGCCCGCCTGTCGGGTTGGGTGCATCGCAAGCGCGACCACGGCCAGTTGCTGTTCATCGACCTGCGCGACCATTACGGCGTCACCCAGTGCGTGATCGACGTGTCGTCGGCGCTGTTCGCGACCGCCGACGCGCTGCGCCTGGAAAGCGTCGTGACGCTGACCGGCACCGTCGTGGCGCGCTCGGACGACACGGTCAACCCGAACCTGCCGACCGGCGAGGTCGAGCTGACGATCGCGGAGCTCGCGGTGCAATCCACCGCCGACCCGCTGCCGTTCCCGGTCAACTCGGATGCCGAGTACCCGGAGGAGATGCGGCTCGCCTACCGCTATCTCGATCTGCGGCGCGACGGGGTGCACGCGCACATCATGCTGCGGTCGAAGGTCATCGCGTCGATCCGCCAGCGCATGATCGCGCAGGGTTTCACCGAGTTTCAGACCCCGATCCTGACCGCCGACTCGCCGGAGGGGGCGCGGCCCTATTACGTCCCGAGCCGGCTCCATCCCGGGCAGTTTTACGCGCTGCCGCAGGCGCCGCAGCAGTTCAAGCAATTGCTTATGGTCGCCGGGTTCGACCGTTACTTTCAGATCGCCCCGTGCTTTCGCGACGAGGCCAGCCGCGCCGACCGCTCGCCGGGCGAGTTCTATCAGCTCGACCTGGAAATGAGCTTTGTCACGCAAGACGATGTTTTTGCTGCGGTCGAGCCGGTGATGGCCGGCGTGTTCGAGGAATTCGCCGACGGCCGCGCGGTCAGCCCGGCGCCGTTCCGCCGGATCGCCTATGCCGACGCGATGCTCGGCTACGCCAGCGACAAGCCCGATCTGCGCAACCCGATCGTGATCCGCGACGCGACCGAAACGTTCCGGGGCTCGGGGTTTCGCATCTTCGCCGGGATGATCGACGGCGACGCGAATGTCCGGGTCCGCGCGATCCCGGCGCCGGGCGGCGGCAGCCGGGCGTTTTGCGACCGCATGAATTCGTGGGCGCAGGAGGAGGGGCAGCCGGGCCTCGGCTATATCTTCTTCCGTGACGGCGAGGGCGCCGGGCCGGTGGCGCGCAACCTCGGCCCCGAGCGCACCGAGGCGCTGCGGCAGGAGTTCGGCCTCAAGGACGGCGACGCGGTGTTTTTCGTCGCCGGCGTGCCCAAAATCTTCGCACAATTCGCCAGCGCCGCACGTCTCCGGATCGGCAACGAGCTGAACCTGACCGCGAAGGGCCGGTTCGAGTTTTGCTGGATCACCGATTTCCCGATGTACGAGATCGACGAGGAAACCGGCCGGATCGAGTTCAGCCACAACCCGTTCTCGATGCCGCAAGGCGGGCTGGAGGCGCTCGAAACCCAGGACCCGCTGACCATCAACGCCTACCAGTACGACATCGTCTGCAACGGGATCGAGTTGTCGTCGGGGGCCATCCGCAACCATCGCCCGGACATCATGTACAAGGCCTTCGAGATCGCCGGCTATTCGGCGGCCGAGGTCGAGGCGAGGTTTGGCGGGATGCTCAGCGCGTTCAAGTTCGGCGCGCCGCCGCATGGCGGGTCGGCGCCGGGCATCGACCGCATTGTCATGCTGCTCGCCGACACGCCGAACATCCGCGAGATCGTCGCGTTCCCGCTCAACCAGCAGGCCCAGGATTTGTTGATGCAGGCGCCCGCGGCGATCCCGGACGAGCGGCTCAGGGAATTGCACATCCGGCTGGCCGTGCCGCCGGCGCGGGGTCCGCGCGCGTGAGTCGTCTTGTTAACCCTTTGGGTTGACGCCATATGTGCCGGCGCGTTGGGGTGCCGGGTAAGGAGTGTGCCGGTGGGAAATCGCTCACGGTCATTGATGATCGCCGCCTGCGTCGCTGGTGTCGCCGCACCCGCGGGGGCGGCGGAGATCGCGCCGCACCGCGCGCTCTACACGATGGAGCTGGCCTCGGCGAAAACCGATTCCGGCGTCGCCGCCGCAAGCGGCACGATGGCCTATCAATGGGGCGAGACCTGCGACGGCTGGACCATCGAGCAGCGCTACAAGCTGACGATGGGCTATTCCGAATCCGAGGATGTCGAGATCCTGTCGAACTTCGTGACCTGGGAATCGAAGGACGGGCTGCACTATCGCTACAACCAGCGCGAGACGCATAACGGCAAGCCCGAGGAGGAAATCCGCGGCGAGGCGACGCTCCAGGCGGCCGGCAAGCCGGGCACCGCCGTCTTTGAAAAACCGAAGGCGCAGACGATGACCCTGCCGGCCGGCACGCTGTTTCCGAGCGCGCACACGATGCTCTTGATCGACCAGGCCAAGGCCGGCACCAATTTCCTGTCGAAGCAGGTGTTCGACGGCGCGACCCAGGAGAACGCGGTGCTGGTTTCCGCCGTGATCGGCCCCAAAGTCGAACCCGACGCCGAGGCCGCCAAGATGAGCCCGCTCCTTGCGCGCCCCGGCTGGCGCATGCGCCTCGCCTTCTTCCCCGCCGACCCCAAGGCCGAAAAGCCCGATTACGAGCTCGGCATGCTGCTGCTCGATAACGGCGTGTCGAAGGACATGCTGATCGACTACGGCGACTACGCGATCAAGGCCACGCTCAACAAGATCGAGGCGCTGCCCAAGCCGAATTGCTAATTCGCCCTACCCGACTCCTCGTCCCCTTTGCACCGCGCCGTCGCCATGCCGGGCGCGAATCGTGTCGATGGCTTCGGCGAGGCGGCGCTGGCCGCCGGATTTTACGTCGAACAGGGTCGGCAAATCGGCCGCGCCGGCGTCGACCAGCGCGTCGGCGCCGACGCCGATCAGGCGAAAGCGGGTCGCGCCGTCGGTCTCGCCGGTCAATAGCCGGGTTGCGGTCTCGAAAATCGCCTCGGCGAGCTGGGTCGGGTCGGCGAGCTTGCGCGAGCGGGTGCGGATGCGGAAATCGCTGGTCTTGAGCTTCACGGTCACGGTGCCGGCGGCGAGGGCGGATTGCTTGAGCCGGGCCGACACCTTTTCGCAGAGCGGCCACAGGATGCGGGTCAGCGCCTCGGACCCCGCCTCGTCGCGCGCGAGCGTGGTCTCCGCCGAGATCGAGCGGGTCGCCGAGTCGGGCTCGACGGCGCGGTCGTCCTCGGCTCGCGCCAGCCGCGCCAGGCGCGATCCGATGCGGCCATAACGCGCCGCGAGATCGCGTTCGTCGATCGCGCGGAGCTGGCCGATCACGGTGATCCCGTCGGCGGCGAGGCGGCGCTGCATCGCCGCGCCGACGCCCCACAGCATCCCCACCGGCTTGTCCGCGAGAAACCTGGCGGCCTCGCCGCGCCCGATCACCGCGAAGCCGCGCGGCTTGTCGAGGTCGGAGGCGATCTTGGCGAGGAATTTGTTGTAGCTGAGCCCGATCGACGCGGTGACGCCGAGCGTGCTTTCGACGCGGCGGGCAAGCGCGGCGAGAAGCTGGGCCGGCGCGGCGCCGTGCAGGCGCTCGGTGCCGGTGAGGTCGAGAAATGCCTCATCGATCGAGATCGGCTCGACCAGCGGGGTCAGCGCCCGCATCTCGGCGCGCACGGCACGGCCGACATCGCGGTATTTGGCCATGTCGGGCCGGATCACCACGGCGTCGGGGCAGGCGGCGAGCGCCTTGAACATCGGCATCGCCGAATGCACCCCGTACATCCGCGCGACATAACAGCAGGCGAGCACGACGCCGCGCTGGCCGCCGCCGACGATCACCGGCAGTTCCGCCAGCTCGGGCCGGTCGCGCTTTTCCACCGTGGCGTAGAACGCGTCGCAATCGATGTGCGCGACCGAGAGCTCGGCGAGCTCGTCATGGGCGATGAGGCGCGGTGAGCCGCATTCGGCGCAGCGCTCGGGCACCGCCAGCGGGGCGGCGAGGGCGCCGCAATCGCGGCAGAGGACGCTCACTCGGCTTCCTCCGGCCGCCACAGCCAGGCGGCTCCGTGCACCCCGCTCGCATCGCCGTGCTTGGGCGGGAGGAGCCGCGTCGCGACCTCGTCGGAAAAGACAAAGCGCGGCCAGAGCAGCGGCACCTGCTCGTAGAGCATCGCGATGCCGGACAGCCCGCCGCCGAGCACGATCGCGTCGGGGTCGACGATGTTGATGACCGCGGCGAGGGCGCGGGCAAGGCGGTCGGCGTAGCGGGCGAGCGTCGCCTGCGCGCTCCCATCGCCGGCTTCCGCGGCGGCGACGATCTCCGGGCCGGTCCGACTGCCGCCGTGATCGGCGGCGAGTCCGGGGCCGGACAGGAAAGTCTCGATGCAGCCCGCCCGCCCGCAATAGCACCGCCGCCCCGGCAGCTCGTCCGGTCGCGGCCAGGGCAGCGGGTTGTGTCCCCATTCGCCGGCGATCGCGTTGGCCCCGGTCACGATCCGGCCGCCGATGACGATGCCGCCGCCGACCCCGGTGCCGAGGATCACGCCGAACACGCCGGCACAGCCGGCGGCGGCGCCGTCGGTCGCCTCGGACAGGGCGAGGCAGTTGGCGTCGTTGGCGAACCGCACTTCGCGGCCGAGCGCGGCGATCATGTCGCGGGCAAGGGGACGGCCGTTGAGCCACGTCGAGTTGGCGTTTTTGACAAGCCCGGTATGCGCGACGATCGTGCCGGGGATGCCGATGCCGACCGTGGCGCGGATTCCCGCCGCGCGCTCGACCCCCGCCACCAGGCCCACGACCGCGCGGATCGTCGCCTCGTAATCGTCGCGCGGCGTCGGGATGCGGCGGCGGCCGCGCACCGTTCCGGCACGATCGATGAGGGCGGCCTCGATCTTGGTGCCGCCGAGATCGACGCCGATGCGAAACCCATCCGCCATTCCCGCGCCTTCGCCGCCGGTGCCGGCCCTCATAAATGCCCTGCCGGCGGCTTTCGTGCAAACCCGAGGTGTCCGCGGCCGCAGGTCATGCTTACCAATTGTTAAGCGGATCGCCCGTAGAAAAGCACGTCTGGGATCGCACCAGGCAGCCGGACATCCGGGCCGAGAGGCCGGAGCCGGGCTTCAGCAACTTCTCGAGGCCGATCTGAATGACGCTTCATGCCATAAACGGGATGGGACACACCGATCACGGAACGGCCAAGAAGGTGCTGATCGTCGAGGACAACGACCTCAACATGAAGCTCTTCAACGATCTGTTGGAGGCGCACGGCTATGCCACGCTGCGCACCAAGGACGGGATCGAAGCGCTGCAGATCGCACGTCAGCATCGACCGGACCTGATCCTGATGGACATCCAGCTTCCGGAGATTTCCGGGCTCGAAGTCACCAAGTGGCTCAAGGAGGACGAGGATCTCAAGGCGATCCCGGTCATCGCCGTCACCGCGTTTGCGATGAAGGGCGACGAGGAGAAAATTCGTGAAGGCGGCTGCGAGGCCTATATCGCAAAGCCCATCTCGGTTCTGGGCTTTCTGCGTACGGTCGAGCAGTTTCTGTCTTGATCCGTCAACCCGCTCGTAACCCCCAACCGGTTCCGCCGCCATGACCGCCCGCGTTCTTGTCGTCGACGACGTCGAGCTCAACGTCAAGCTGCTCGAAGCCAAGCTGTCGAGCGAATATTTCGAGGTCATTACCGCCTATAACGGCATGACCGCACTGGAGCTTGCCGAATCCGAATCGCCCGACATCATCCTGCTCGACGTGATGATGCCGCGGATGGACGGGTTCGAGGTGTGCAGCCGCTTGAAGGCCAACCCGAACACTGTCGACATTCCGGTGGTCATGGTGACCGCGCTGTCAGACGTCGCCGACCGGCTGCGCGGGCTCGAAGTCGGCGCCGACGATTTCCTGACCAAGCCGGTCAACGACATCGCCCTCTTCGCGCGGGTCCGCTCGCTCGTCCGCCTCAAGCGGATGATGGAGGAGCTGCGGCTGCGCGAGGACATCTGCGGCCGCTTTGCCGCGCGCGGCAGCGAGGCCGACCCGATCGAGGAGCCGGGCCTCGCGCGCATCCTGTTGCTTGAGGAACGCGGGTTCGCGGCCTCGCGCATTGCCGAAACGCTGGCGCCGGTGGCCGAAAGCGTCGTGCGCGCGAATAGCTGCGCGGACGCCGTTCACCTGCTCGACCCGAGCACCGAACTCGTTATTGCCAGCCTGTCCATGGCGGACAGCGACCCGCTCAGGCTGGTGTCGCAATGGCGCGCGACCGAGGCGTTCCGCCAGTTGCCGATCCTGCTCCTCGCCAATGACGGCGAGCTGGCGCAGCTTGCCAAGGGGCTCGACCTCGGCGCCAACGACTATCTGATCCGGCCGGTCGACCGCAACGAGCTGTTGGCGCGCGTCCGCACCCAGATTCGTCGCAAGCGGCTGCAGGACCGCCTGCACGAAAATTATCATCGCAGCCTGTCGCTGGCCCTGACCGACGAGTTGACCGGGCTCTACAACCGCCGCTATGTGCTCGCGCACCTCGAAGAGGTGGCGGCGCGCAGCAATGGCGCCGCCACCGATACCGCGGTGCTGATGTTCGACATCGACCACTTCAAGGACGTCAACGACCAGTACGGCCATCCCGCCGGCGACGACGTGCTGCGACAGCTAGCGGCGCGCGCCCTGCGGGGGCTGCGCAGCGTCGATCTGGTGGCGCGGCTTGGCGGCGAGGAATTCCTCGTGGTGATGCCGGAAACCAATCTTTCCGCGGCGATGGTCGTCGCCGAGCGGTTGCGCAGCGCGGTCGCGTCGGAGCCGTTCGAGCTGCACGCGACGGGTCGGAAGATCCCGGTCACGATCAGCATCGGCGTCGCGGTCGCCGCGGAAAATGGCGAGGCGGTCGACGATCTGCTCAAGCGGGCGGACGAGGCGCTATACGCGGCCAAGAACAGCGGCCGCAACCGGGTCGTCTCGCATGTGGACGAGGGGGCGCTGATTGCCCCGCTGGTCACCATGGCGCCGGTCGCGATCGCGTCGTAGGCTGTGCGGCACCTAAAGCAAAATCCGATCCCATTGAATCGGATTTTGCTCTTTAACCATTTGAAATGAGGCATGTTCCTATCGGAAAAGTGGGGCCACTTTTCCGGAACATGCTCTGAAAACACGCCACCCTTGAAACACGATGGCCGGGCGCGCGCCCGGCCATTTCGATTCCGGTGGCCGTCGCCGCTATTTGATCTTCGCTTCCTTGAAGACGACGTGCTTGCGCGCGACCGGATCGTATTTCTTCAGCTCGAGCTTGTTGGTCTTGGTGCGCGGGTTCTTCTTGGTCACGTAGAAGAAGCCGGTATCGGCGCTGCTGACCAGCTTGATCATGACGGTGTTGGTTTTGGCCATCTTGGGTTCCCGCGCGGCTCGAAACTAGCGTAGGTCGGAATTTAGCGCGCGCTCGGAGCCTGTCAAGGAAAGCCCGCTCGGCGAGCCCGGCGATTTCTTGACGAGCTCGGTCGCCGCCGGCAGCGCGCGCAGCGCGGCGGCGTACAGCGCCGGGTCGGTCAGGATGCGCTCGGCGACCGTCATGTCGACCGTCGGGCTTTCGTGCTTGGCAGGGCAGGACCGGCGCAGCGCGGCCCAGCCCGCCTCGTCGAGCGGCGCCCGCGCTGGAGTCGCCGCCGGCGCCCGCGCGCGGCGTACAGCCGTGTCGAGCGCCCCCGCACTATTGGCCAGGTCGCTCGTGCACAGGGTCGGGACGACGCCGTGGCCCTGCAGCAGGTAGCCCGCCGGGGTCACCAGCCGGGCCCAGGTCAGCGTCAGCTCGCCGTCATTGGGCAGGCGCAACACGGTCTGCACCGTGCCCTTGCCATAGGAGGCGCTGCCGACCACCACGGCGCGGCCGACATCCTGCAAGGCCGCGGCCAGAATCTCGGCGGCCGATGCCGAACCGCCATTGACCAGCACCACGATCGGCACGCGTGGCGCGATCGCCTGCCTGGTCGCGGCAAAGAACTGGTGGCTGGCCGGGTTGCGTCCGACCGTTGCGCTGATCGGCCCGTCATGCACGAACAGATCGGCGAGCGTGACAGCCTGTTCGAGGAGCCCGCCCGGATTTCCGCGCAGGTCGAGCACGATCCCGGTGATCGGCCTGTCGCCGGTTTTCTTGAGCTCGTTGGCGATCAGCTCGGTGGTGCTCTGGTTGAAGCTGCCGACGCGGAAGATCGCAATGCCGCCATCGCGGGTCACGGTCACGACCGGACGGATCAGCAGCTCGCGGCGAAGGTGGAATTCGCGGAGCTGCTCGGATCGCATGACGGCGACCGTGACCGGGCTGCCGACGGCGCCTCGCAGATGCTGCACCACCCAGGCGCGAGAGTGCTTTGCGGCGGCGACGCCGTCGATCGCCGAGATGCGGTCGCCGGCGCGGAGCCCGCCACGTTCGGCGGGGGCGTGCGGCTCCAGCGCGGTGATGCGGAACTCGTCGTTGCTGCTGTCGAGGGTGATGCCGATGCCGCCATACCCGTTGCGCTCGGCCCGCAGGTCACGGGCGAGGTCGGGCGGCGAATAGCGCGAGAACCGGTCGAGCGCCATGGTGATGCCGTTGAACAGCGCGTGGTCGACGGAATCCTCGCTCGCCGCGGTGATCGGCGGCGACACCTCCCGCGCCACCGCGATGACCCGATCGAGATACCGGGACATCTCGGCCGGGTCGTTGGTGTCGGGAAGCGCGTATGACCCGACGGTCTTTCCCTGATAGGCGATGACGAGGCTCGCGCTGCCGCCGACACCCGGGCCCGGCGCGACGCGGAACTCGGGATCGATCGCGGTCAGGCGGCCGGCCGCGGCCGCGATCAACGCCTGCCCGGAGACCGGCCGGATATAGAGCTCGCCGATCTCGTGGAAGGCATAGTTGAACAGCTTGTCGCTCGGCTGCTCGGCGACCGGGGCCCCGGGCCCCCCGCACGAGGCCAGCAGGACGAGGCCGGCGAGGAGACCGACGCGGCGGATCAGGTGCGGCAGCTTCAGAATCGCGTGGCTCGACACGTCGCGGCGTCCCCCCGTTCCCCGGCGATGGCGCCGCCCTCTACGACCGGCCGCCGTCGCTTCGGCACTGGCCGTTCGGCCTTCCGGAAACAGTAGAGCGCCCGGGGACGATCAACAAGCCGCGGCGATCACCGTTTGCGTCGGGGACGGGGCGAGGCGGTGGCCGCGGGCTTGTCTTCCTCGAGCCGGAACAGCAGGCGGCCGGTCATGCGATCAGCCTCGTCCAGCCGCACCGTCACCGCGTCGCCGAGCGCGAAGACCCGCCGGCTGCGCTGGCCGACGAGCCGGTGGCGCCTGGTGTCGTGCCGGTAATAGTCGCCCGGCAAGCTCGACATCGGCACGAGCCCGTCGGCGCCGGTGTCGCCCGCGGTGACGAAGAGGCCGAACCGGGCGACGCCGGTCACCCGCCCGGTAAAGACGCTGCCGACCGCGCCCCCGAGCAGCGCCGTGCGATAGCGGTCGAGCGCCGCGCGCTCGGCCGCGACGGCGCGCCGCTCGGTCGCCGAGATCTGGTCCGCGATCGGTTCGAGTTCGGCCGGAACCTGCGGCAGCTCGCCGAGCAGGGCGCGATGCACCAAGAGGTCCGCGTAGCGCCGGATCGGCGAGGTGAAATGCGCGTAGCGGCTCAGCGCCAGCCCGAAATGACCGATATTGCGCGGGCTGTACGCGGCCTGGGCCTGGGCGCGCAGGATCAGGTCGTTGATCAGCAGCGCCTCGTCTGTCCCAACCGCGCGGGTCAGGACGCGGTTGAACAGCTCGGGCCGCATCCGCTCGCCCTTGGCGAGGGTCAGGCCCGGCTTCCCCATCTCGGCGAGAAAGTCGCGTAACGCGTCGACCTTTTCCGGGGCAGGCAGGTCATGGACGCGATAGATGCAGGACCGCCGCCGTCCCTCCAGCTCCTCGGCCGCGGCGACGTTGGCGAGGATCATGAACTCCTCGATCAGCCGGTGGCTGTCGAGCCGAGGCTGGATCACGATCGCGACCGGCCTTCGCACCGCGTCGAGCACGACCTTGTGCTCGGGCAGGTCGAGCGCCAGCGCGCCCCGCTTCACCCGCGCCGCGTCGAGCACGGCAAACGCCCCGTACAGCGCCGCGCGGCGCTCGGGCGGCAGGGTGGCGGTGCCCTCCTGCACGGCCTCGTAGGTTAGCCGCGCCGTGGAGCGCATCAGCGCCCGCTCGAAGCGGTGCCGGAGCTTTCTGCCGTCGGCATCGATCCACAGGTGCGCCGCCATGCAGGCGCGGTCCTCGCCCGGCACCAGCGAGCAGAGGCCGTTCGACAGCGCCTCCGGCAGCATCGGCACGACCCGGTCGGGGAAATAGACCGAATTGCCCCGCCGCGTCGCCTCGCGGTCGAGCGCGCTGCCGGGGCGGACGTAGCCGGCGACATCGGCGATCGCGACCACGATATGCCAGCCGCCGGGATTGGCCGGGTCGGGATCGGGCTCGGCCCAGACCGCGTCGTCGAAATCGCGCGCGTCCGGCCCGTCGATCGTCACCAGCCCGAGCCCGCGCAGATCGACCCGGTCGCCCAGCACGGGGGGAGGGGCGGCCGCGGCCTCGGCCAGCGCCGCCGGCGGAAACTCGTTCGGAATCTCGAACTGCGCGATCGCCAGCAGGCTGAACGCGCCCGGCGCCTCCGCCGAGCCGAGCCGTTCGAGGATGCGCGCCTGCGGCGGCCCAAAGCGCCGCGCGGCAATCTCGCCGGCCACGACCAGCTCGCCCTCGTCGAGCCCCTCGGCCTCAGTCGCCGACACGGCGAAATCCCGCCGCTCCCGCCGATCTGCCGAAACCACGATGCCGCCGTCGGGTCCGCGCCGGAAAACGCCAATGATGCGCGAGGGCGGCTGAGCGGCCGGCCGCGCGTCGGGCTCCTCCCTGCTATATCGCCGCCGAGCCTGCGGCCCGGGAACCCGCCCGCGTCTCAGGTGGATGCGCCGCGAGCGGACGGCCGCTTCTTGGAGGCCGCGGGTTTGGCTGCCCGCTTCGGCTTCGCCGCCGTCTTAGGCTTGGCCGCTGCTTTCGGTGCCGCCGCCTTGGGCTTTGCGGCCGCCTTGGGAGCCGCGGCTGGGGCGGCGCGGGCGGGGCGGCGGGATCGGCCTTTTGTGCCCTTGCCCTTGGTGGCGAGAAGCGCGACGGCCTCTTCGAGCGAGAAGAGGTCCGGGTCGGCCGATTTCGGCAGCGAGGCGATCGTGCCGCCGGTCGAGACATAGGGGCCATAGCGGCCGCGGAATAGGCCGACCGTGCCGCCGTCCGGATGCGCCCCCAGCTCGCGCAGCAATTGTGGGCCGCGGCGCTCGCCGGTTTTGGATTCGGCAAGCACGGTCACGGCGCGGTTGAGGCCGATCGTCAGCACGTCGTCGTCGCCGGTGATCGAGGTGAACTTGCTGCCGTGCTTGAGATAGGCGCCGAAGCGGCCGATCCCGGCGACGATCGGCTCGCTGGTTTCGGGGTGGCGGCCGATGTCGCGCGGCAGCGCGAGCAGGCGCTGCGCCGTGTCGAGCGTCATGTCGCCCGGGTTCATCCCCTTCAGCAGCGCCACGCGCTTGGGCTTGGTGCCGTCGGTGCCTTCGCCGAGCTGGAGGTAGAGGCCGTAGGGGCCTTTCTTGAGCGTGATCGGCTGTCCGGTCGCCTGGTCTTCGCCGAGCGCCTTGTCGCCGCCGGCTGCCTGCGCCTCGCCGGTGTCGACGCCGAAGGCGCGGGTGTAGCGGCAGGTCGGATAGTTCGAGCAGCCGATGAACGCACCGAACTTGCCGAGCTTGAGCGACAGCCGGCCCTCGCCGCAGCCGGGGCAAACGCGCGGGTCGCGGCCGGTGCCGTCCTCGCGGAAGAAATGGCTGCCGAGCCCGTTGTCGAGCGCGGTCAAGACCTGCTTGACCGTCAGCTCCTTGGTCCCGTCGATCGCGCCGGAGAAGTCGCGCCAGAAATTGCGCAGCACGTCCTTCCAGTCGATCTTGCCGTCGGACACTTCGTCGAGCTGGTTTTCGAGGTCCGCGGTAAAGCCGTACTCGACATACCGCTCGAAAAAGCTGGTCAGGAACGCGGTGACCAGCCGGCCGCGGTCCTGCGGCACGAAGCGGCGCTTGTCGAGCGTGACGTAGTCGCGGTCCTGCAGGACTTGCAGGATCGAGGCATAGGTCGACGGACGGCCGATGCCGAGCTCTTCGAGCTTTTTGACAAGGCTCGCTTCGGTATAGCGCGGCGGCGGCTGGGTGAAATGCTGGCTCGGCGTGACCTCGCCGCGGCCGAGCCGGTCGGTTTGCTGCATCGCCGGCAGGCGTCGGCCTTCGGCATCGTCGTCCGCGGCGTCGTCGCGGTCCTCCTGATAAAGCTTGAGGAACCCGTCGAACACCACCGTCGAGCCGGTCGCGCGGAGGCGGGTCTTGGCCGACCGGTCGGCGATGTCGACCGCGACCTGGTCGAGGACGGCCGATTCCATCTGGCTCGCGACGGTGCGCTTCCAGATCAGCTCGTAGAGCCGGCGCTGGTCGGCGTCGAGATGGGCGGCGACATCGGCCGGCTTGCGGAACAGGTCGGTTGGGCGGACGGCCTCGTGCGCCTCCTGGGCGTTCTTGGCCGGGCTGCGGTAGACGCGCGGGGAGCCGGGCACGTAGCGGTCGCCGAACTCGCTGCCGATCAGCCGGCGCGTCGCGGCGACCGCCTCGCCGGCGATGGCGACGCCGTCGGTGCGCATATAGGTGATGAGCCCGACCGTCTCGCCGTCGAGGTCGATTCCCTCGTAGAGCCGCTGCGCGATCCGCATCGTGCGGCTCGCGCCAAAGCCGAGCTTGCGCGAGGCCTCCTGCTGCAAGGTGGAGGTGGTGAACGGCGGGAACGGGTTGCGGCGGGTCTGGCGGCGCTCGACATTGGCGACCGAAAACTCGCCGCCGCCGAGGATCGCCGCGACGGCCGCCTTGGCCTTCGCCTCGCTGTCGAGCGCGAACCGGTCGAGCCGCTTGCCGTCGAGGTCGGATAGCTGGGCGGTGAATTTGTCGCCGGAGGGGGTCGTGAACTCGACCTCGACGCTCCAATACTCGCGCGGCTTGAACGCCTCGATCTCGCCCTCGCGCTCGCAGACGAGGCGAAGCGCGACCGACTGAACCCGACCGGCCGAGCGGCTGCCCGGCAATTTGCGCCACAGCACCGGCGACAGCGTGAACCCGACGAGGTAGTCGAGTGCGCGGCGGGCGAGGTAGGCGTCGACCAGTTCGGTATCGATCTCGCGCGGATTTTCGAACGCCGCGGTGACCGCGCTGCGCGTGACTTCGTTAAAGACGACGCGCTTGACGTCGATGCCTTTCTTAATCGCCCGCCGGGCCAAAAGGGCCTCGCGCAGGTGCCAGGAAATCGCCTCGCCCTCGCGATCCGGGTCGGTCGCGAGGTAGAGCCGGTCGGCTCCGCGCACCGCCGCGGCGATGTTCTTCATGTGCTTTTCGGACCTGCCGTCGACCTCCCACAGCATCTCGAAATCGCTGTCGGGGCGCACCGACCCGTCCTTTGCCGGCAGGTCGCGGACATGGCCGTAGCTCGCGACGACCTTATAGTCGGAGCCGAGATATTTATTGATTGTCTTCGCCTTCGCAGGCGATTCGACGATGACTACGTTCATGCCCACTTTCAAAGCAGCGAAGTGCTAACAACCACTTAGCGAAGGGATACCAGGTTGCCGGGGTGACGCTCGATGCGCCCCGCCAGTTCCAATTCCAACAGCAACGTGGCGATCGCGGCTGGAGATAACTGGCATTGGCGCACCAGTTCGTCAACCGCGACCGGGGTCGGCCCCAGTCGTTCGACCAGGAGATCGAGGTCTCCGTCGCCGGCCACCGGTGCCGCCGGCGGGGGTATCGCCGGCGCTGCGAACGGCAGGCGCAGGGTGCGCCGCGCGGTCGGCGGCAGCGGCGCGGCGCCCCACAGCAGGGGGCCTAGCTGGCTCGTGATATCACCCGCGTTTTCGGTCAGCGTCGCGCCGCTGCGCAGCAAATCGTTGGTCCCGCGGCAGCGCGGGTCGAGCGGCGAGCCCGGCACCGCGAACACCTCGCGCCCCTGTTCGAGCGCGAACCGCGCCGTGATCAGCGACCCCGACCGCGCCGCCGCCTCGACCACGACGACGCCCAGCGCCATCCCCGAGATGATGCGGTTGCGGCGCGGGAAATGCCGCGCCTGCGGCTCGGTGCCGACGGGCAGCTCGGCGACGACCGCGCCGCGCTCGGCGAGCGCCCGGTAGAGGCCGCGATTCTCCTCCGGGTAGACCACATCGGCGCCGCCCGCGACCACCGCGACCGTGCCGGTCTCCAGCGCACCCGCATGCCCGGCGGCGTCGATGCCCCGCGCCATCCCCGAGATCACGACGATCCCGGCCTCGCCAAGCCCGGCGGCGATGTCGTGCGCCAGCCGCCGCCCGTTGGCCGACGCATTGCGCGCGCCGACGATCGCGACCATCGGCCGGCGCAGCAATTCGGGGTCGCCGAGCACGGTCAGCACCGGCGGCGCGTCCTCGACCGCCGCGAGATTGGATGGATACTCGGGCTCGCCCCAGCAAATGAGGCTGGCGCCGACGCGGTCGAGCGCCTTCAGCTCGCGCTCCGCGTCGGCGCGTGGGAAGGCGCTGAGACCGCGCCGGCCGAGTTGGGGAAGCTGCGCCAGCGCCTCGCCGGCCGAGCCGAAGCGCCGCAGCAGCGCATAGAACGACACCGGCCCGATCGTGTCGGTCCGGCACAGGCGCAGCCAATCGAGGCGTTCCTGCGGTTCGAGCGCGCGGGCGGGCAGGGCGGTTCTCCCCCAAAGACGCGCAACTATAGGGCGAGAACTCAGCTCTTTGAAAACGAGATGCGGTTTTCGGTTCCGCCGATCAGGCGGCGGACGTTCTCGTGGTGGCGCAGGACGATGAGGATCGCGATCGCGATGATCAGCAGCGTGCGGTGCGAATCGAGGGTGAGCCCGGCGATCACCGCCGACCCGGCCGTCGCGATCAACGTGGCCAGCGACGAATAGCGGAACAGGATCCCGGTCAGCAGCCACAGCCCAACCGCAGCCAGCGCCACGGGCCACGACAGCGCGAACAGCACGCCGAGCGCCGTCGCCCCTCCCTTGCCGCCGCGGAAGCCGAGCCAGACCGGAAACATATGCCCGACCACGACCGCCGCGGCCGCCGCCAGCGCCGCATCCGGCCCCCATAAGGCGCCGATCCACACCGCCACCAACCCCTTCACCAGGTCGAGCACCAGCGTCGCCGCCGCCAGCGCCTTGTTGCCTGTGCGCAAGACATTGGTCGCCCCGATATTCCCCGACCCGATGGTCCGGATGTCGCCGTATCCACAAGCTTTGGTCAGCAGGAGGCCCCAGGGGACCGAACCCAGCAGGTAGCCGATGATCGCGGTGAGGATCGCGCCGGTCATCGAGCGGTCGCCGCCAGGAAATCCTCCCCTCTCCGCCCATTGGGGGGAGAGGGAGGGGCCCGTCGCGCCAGCGATGGGAGGGTGAGGTGGATTGACTCAGAGCGTGCCCACCTCACCCCAGCCCTCTCCCCCCAATGGGCGGAGAGGGGGCATTTCTTTGGACGGATGGCGGCTGTCATTCTACGTCCTCTGAAAAATCGTTCGCCCGTCGACGATCGTGCGGACGACCTGGCCTTGGACCGGGCGGCCGTCGAACGGGGCGTTCTTGGATTTGGAGCGAAGGGCGTCGGTGTTGATGCGCCAGGCCGCGTCGGGGTCGAAAAGCACCAGATCGGCGGGGGCGCCGACCGCGAGGGTGCCGACATCGAGGCCGAGGATGCGGGCAGGGTTCGCGGTCAGCCGGCGCAGCACCTCGATCAGGCCGAGGCGGCGGCCGTGGTACAGTTCCAGCGCCAGCGCCAGCAGTGTTTCGAGCCCGACGATGCCATAGCTCGCCGAGGAGAACGGCAGCCGCTTCGAATCCTGGTCCCACGGCGAATGGTCGCTGGCGATCGCGTCGATCGTGCCGTCGGCGATCCCGTCGGCGACGGCCTGGCGGTCGCTTTCGGCGCGCAAGGGCGGCGACAGCTTCGCAAATGTGCGGTAGTCGCCGATCGCGGTCTCGTTGAGCACGAAATACGGCGGGGCGGTGTCGCAGGTGACCGGCAGTCCGGCCGCCTTGGCCTTGCGGATCGCGGCGACGCCTTCCTCGGTCGAGACATGCGCGGCGTGGTAGCGGGCGCCAGTGATCTCGACGAGGCGCAAATCGCGCTCGAGCATGATGACCTCGGCGAGCGGGGTGATCCCGGCGAGGCCGAGCCTTGTCGCGGTCTCGCCCTCGGTGACCTCGCCGGCGCTGCCGAGCGCGGGCTCTTCGGGATGTTGAATGACGAGCTGGTCGAAGCTGCGGGCGTAGGACAGCACCCGGCGCATCACCAGCGCGTTGGCGATGGCCTTGACCCCGTCGGTGAAGCCGACCGCGCCGTTCGCGGCGAGGAGGCCCATCTCGGTCAATTCCTTGCCGGCGAGCCCCTTGGTCGCGGCGGCATAGGTGTGGATCTTGGCGAGCCGGGCCTCGCGGGCGCGGCGGGCGATGAACTCGACGACCGACACGTCGTCGACCGGCGGGTCGGTGTTGGGGAGGGCCACCATCGTCGTGACCCCGCCCGCCGCCGCGGCGTGGCCGCCGCTCGCGATCGACTCCATGTGCTCGGCGCCGGGCTCGCGGAGTTGCACGCGCATGTCGACGAGGCCGGGCGCGAGGCAAAGGCCGGCGCAATCGACGGTTTCCGCGTCGCCCGCTTCGATGTTCGGGGCGAGGGCGGCGATGCGGTCGCCGGTGACGAGCAGATCGCCGGCCGCGTCATGCCCGCTCGCCGGGTCGATCACGCGGGCGCCGCGGAACAGCAGCTTGCGCCCGCTCATTTGCCCACCGGTCATTTGCCCACTGGTCATTTCAGCGCCGGCCCGTTGGTGTCGCCGCGGTCCTGGCCGAGGATTTCGAGGCAGGCCATCCGCACCGCGACCCCCATCTCGACCTGCTGGCGGATGAGGCTGCGGTCGATGTCGTCGGCGATCTCTCTGCCGATTTCGACGCCGCGGTTCATCGGCCCCGGATGCATGATGAGGGCATCGGGCTTGGCCAATTTGAGCTTGTCGTAGTCGAGCCCGAAGAAGTGGAAATACTCGCGCGTCGACGGCACGAACGAGCCGTGCATGCGCTCCAATTGCAGGCGCAGCATCATCACGATGTCGACGCCCTTGAGCCCCTCTTCCATGTCGTGAAAGACCTCGACGCCGAGCCGCTCGACCGCGGCGGGCAAAAGCGTGCGCGGCGCGACGACCCTGACGCGGGCGCCCATCACGTTGAGGAGGGCGATGTTCGAGCGCGCGACCCGGCTGTGCAGCACGTCGCCGCAGATCGCCACGGTGAGCCCGCCGAGCTTCCCCTTGCGGCGGCGGATCGTCAGCGCGTCGAGGAGGGCCTGGGTCGGGTGCTCGTGGCTGCCGTCGCCGGCGTTGATGACGGCGCAATCGACCTTTTCCGAGAGGAGCTGCACCGCGCCCGATTCGGGGTGGCGCACGACCAGCACGTCTGGGTGCATCGCGTTCAAGGTCATCGCGGTGTCGATCAGCGTCTCGCCCTTTTTCATCGAGCTGACCGCGACCGCCATGTTGATGACGTCGGCGCCGAGCCGCTTGCCGGCGACCTCGAACGAGGTGCGGGTGCGGGTCGAGTTCTCGAAAAAGCAGTTGATCAGCGTCCGCCCGCGCAGCGTCGCCTTCTTTTTCTCGGCCTGGCGGCTCAGCTCGACATAGGTATCGGCGCGGTCGAGGACATGGTTGATGTCGCCCGGCGTCAGCCCCTCGATACCGAGAAGATGCCGGTGGCGAAAATCGTGTTCCTGCATAAGCCCGGGATCATAGGGAGGGGGGTTAGGCGCAGCAAGGGCGGCTCCGAACCGGCTTGGATTCCAGGCGATCCGGCATCGTTCGTCCGCGGGGAAGGTGCCGGCGATTCGGTTTGAAGGAACGCGGGCGTCCCGCCCGCTTTTTTTGGTTGAAGGAACGCGGGCGTCCCGCCCGCTTTTTTTGGCGCCTGCGAAGAGCGGGCGGGACGCCCGCGCTCCTTTGCCGGCGTGGACGCTGCCATACTGGGTGCAGCGTTGACGGCTCCGCGGCATCCCCTATCGTGCGGAAATGTCCGCGCCTTCCGCGATCGCCGCGCCGCAGCCGAATTCCCGGCGCATCGTCTTCATGCTGGCGGGGTGCCAGGCGCTGGCGATGACCAGCATGAGCATCCTCGCGACCGTCGCGGCGATCATCGGCAACCTCCTCGCGGCGGACAAGGCGCTGTCGACGCTGCCGGTGGCGTTGCAGATGACCGGGATGATGTCGGCGACGATTCCCGCGGCGCTGCTGATGGCGCGGGTCGGCCGGCGGCGGGGCTTCTGGACCGGCTCGGCGCTCGGCGCGACCGGCGGGGTGGTGGCGGGTCTCGCCTGCTGGGCCGCGTCGTTTCCGCTGTTCTGCGTCGGCACCTTCCTGATCGGGTGCTCGAACGGGTTTGCCCAACAGTATCGTTTCGCCGCCGCCGAGGCCGCCGACGACAGGTTCCGCTCGAAGGCGATCTCGCTGGTGCTGGCGGGCGGGGTCATCTCCGGGACGTTCGGGCCGGAATTTGCCCAGTGGTCGCGCGACCTGTTCGCGCCGGCGCTGTTCGCCGGCTGTTTTGCGATGGTGGTCGTGTTGCAGGGGGCGGCGGCGACGCTGCTCTATTTCACGACGCTGCCCCCACCTCCGCCGCGCGGCCAAATTCGCGGGGTCGGGCGGCCCCTGACCACGATCATCGCCCAGCCGATCTTCATCGTCGCCTTGCTCTCCGGGATGATCGGGTACGGCGTCATGTCGCTGGTGATGACCGCGACGCCGATCGCGATGATCGGTTGCGGCTTTATGTTTCCGGACGCGGCGCTGGTGATCCAGTGGCACATCCTCGGCATGTACGCGCCGAGCTTTTTCACCGGGCACCTGATCGTGCGATTCGGGCTGGTGCGGGTGATGGGCGCCGGGGCCGCGCTGCTGCTCGTCTGCTGCGGCATCAACCTCGCCGGCATGGCCGAGGGCAATTTCTGGGCGGCCAACATGCTGCTCGGGGTCGGGTGGAACTTCCTCTTCATCGGCGCGACGACTCTCCTGACCCGCGCCTACCGGCCGGAAGAGCGCGCCAAGGTGCAGGCATTCAACGATTTCATGATCTTCGGCATCTCGACCGTGTCGTCGTTCTCGTCGGGCGCGCTGCTGGCCGGGTTCGGCTGGGCGACGGTGCAGTACGCGGTGCTGCCGGCGGTGGCGGTCGCGACGGCGGCGGTGGTGTGGCTGCGGCTCCAGGCCGGACGCGCCGAGCCGCAATACGCGGGGCTTTAGGCAACCGGAAGGTGCGGTTGCCTCTTTGTTGCGCTTCTGGCATGGTTTGCCGGTTCTGACCTGCCCCCCTGTCGCGCCTCGGCCGCGCCGCTCGTGGGCAGGTTTTTTCTACGTTCGATCGAGGGGAATTCTGCCGATGTCAGCGGCCTATTATTTGATCTTCGCGTGCGGCGTCATCGCGTTGCTCTACGGGCTGGTCACCAGCCGCAGCGTGCTGGCGTCCGATGCCGGATCGGCCCGGATGCAGGAGATTTCGAGGGCCGTCCAGGTCGGCGCCCAGGCCTACCTCAACCGCCAATACCGGGCCATCGCCGTCGTCGGCATCGTGATCCTGATCGTGCTGTGGGTGACGCTCGGCTGGCGGGTCGCGCTCGGCTATCTGATCGGCGCGGTGCTGTCGGGCGCGGCCGGGTATATCGGCATGAACGTGTCGGTGCGCTCGAACGTGCGCACGGCGCAGGCGGCGCGCCGGGGGCTCGCCGCGGGGCTCGACATCGCCTTCAAGGCGGGTGCGGTGACGGGGCTGCTCGTCGTCGGCCTCGGCATCCTCGGGGTCGGGGTCTATTACTGGTTCCTGCGCCAGACGATGCCCGGCGACGATCTGCGTCCGGTGTTGGAGGCGATGGTCGGCCTCGGCTTCGGCGCGTCGCTCATTTCGATCTTCGCCCGTCTCGGCGGCGGCATCTTCACCAAGGGCGCCGATGTCGGCGCCGACATCGTCGGCAAGGTCGAGGCCGGCATCCCCGAGGACGATCCCCGCAACCCCGCCGTCATCGCCGACAATGTCGGCGACAATGTCGGCGACTGCGCGGGCATGGCGGCGGACCTCTTCGAGACCTATGCGGTCACGATCGTCGCGACGATGCTGCTCGCCAACATCTTCTTCGCCCCGCCGCTGCGCGACACGATCATGCTGCTGCCGCTGTCGATCGGCGCGGTGTGCATCGTGACCTCGGTGATCGGCACCTTCTTCGTCCGGCTCGGCGCCGACCAGGGCATCATGAAGGCGCTCTACAAGGGCCTCATCGCGACCGGCATCCTGTCGATCCTCGCGATCGCCGCGGTGGTCGGCTGGCTCGTCGGGTTCCAGGTCAAGATGCCGATGGGGGCGGGCACGCTGACCGGCTGCGACGTCTTGGCCTGCGCGGTCGTCGGGCTGGTGGTGACAGGGCTCATCGTCTGGATCACCGAATACTACACCTCGACCGAATACCGGCCGGTGCGCAGCATCGCGCAGAGCTCCACGACCGGCGACGGCACCAACGTGATCCAGGGCCTCGCCATATCGATGGAGGCGACGGCGCTGCCGGTGCTGGTGATCTGCGTCGGCATCATCGTGTCGTACCTGGTCGCGGGCCTCTTCGGCATCGCGCTGGCGGCGACGACGATGCTGGCGCTCGCCGGCATGATCGTCGCGCTGGATGCGTACGGTCCCGTCACCGACAACGCCGGCGGCATCGCCGAGATGGCGGACCTGCCGGCCGAGGTGCGCAAGACCACCGACGCGCTCGACGCGGTCGGCAACACGACGAAGGCGGTCACCAAGGGCTATGCGATCGGTTCGGCCGGCCTTGCCTCGCTGGTGCTGTTCGCGGCCTATACCGAGGATCTGGCCCACTACTTCCCGAAGCTGCAGGTGCATTTCAACCTGCAGGACCCGTACGTCGTGATCGGGCTCTTCCTCGGCGGCCTGTTGCCGTACCTGTTCGGCGCGATGGGCATGACCGCGGTGGGCCGCGCCGCGGGCTCCGTCGTCAACGAGGTGCGGCGCCAGTTCCGCGAGATCCCGGGCATCATGGCCGGCACCGCAAAGCCCGATTACGGCCGCGCCGTCGACCTGCTGACCAAGGCCGCGATCCGCGAGATGATCATCCCGTCGCTCTTACCGGTGGCGGCGCCGATCGTTCTCTACATCGTCATCTCGCTGGTCGCCGGCCAGGCGGCCGGGTTCAGCGCGCTCGGGGCGATGCTGCTCGGCACGATCGTGACGGGGCTTTTCGTCGCGATCTCGATGACCTCGGGCGGCGGCGCCTGGGACAACGCCAAGAAATACATCGAGGAAGGCCATCACGGCGGCAAAGGTTCCGACGCCCACAAGGCGGCGGTGACCGGCGACACCGTCGGCGACCCCTACAAGGACACGGCGGGTCCCGCGGTCAACCCGATGATCAAGATCACCAACATCGTCGCGCTGTTGCTGCTGGCGATCCTGGCGGTCTGGAGCCACTGAGGGGCGGTCAGGCGCCCCCTTTGCTCCCCCGAGCAAGCGGCTAGTTGCTGCTGCGGTTCGGGTCGTTGGGCAGCGGGCCGGCCTGACGGCCCTCGGCGGTGTCGCCGGCGCCTGAGCCGGCGCTGCCGCCGGTGCCCTTGTTGAAGCGGCCGACGTTGCCGATGATCTGCTCGAGGAACGTCAGCTCGCGGCCGGGCGCCGGGGTCGCGCCGGGCGCGGGCTCGATCTCCTGAGCGTCGGCGAGGGTCCGGTGGCCGAGGCCGCGGACGGCGCCGCTATTGTCGAAATTGATCACGAAGACATTCTGGTCGAGCACCTCGGGCTGGAAGAACGAGACCCGGGACGTCTTCCGGCTGATGTAGTACCAGGCGTTGTCGTCGAAGACGCCCATGCTCGACGGGGTGCCGAGAATCTTGACGACCTGCTCCTTCGTGAGGCCGAGATGGATCTCGGCGAAGCGTTCGGGCGCGGGCAGGGCGCCGCGCTGATCGACTGTTGCGGCGCAGCCGCTGGCCGCCAGCATCGCCGTCACGGCCGCCGCAGTGGTAAGGTGGCGAAACCGAGGAAACATGGAATTGACCAGCCTGTTACCATTTAAACCACAGCGGGCGGAATGTACCCCCGCCCGAAACGCTGTCAACGCTTCGCGCCGAGGTTGAGGCTGCAGCGATGGCCCTGTTCCGGCGCAACCCGCTGCGCGACGCCGCGACCCGGGCCTACGGCTCGGTCGTCGAGCATGCCCGCCGCCCGGTC
>DATAUV010000010.1:0-94539 GCA_036268075.1 Allostellaceae bacterium
GCTCGTTGCCTCCGCGTCCCCTGCGTAATCCTCCGCGTCCTCCGCGTCGAAAAAGCTACTTTTCTACCGGTTCCGCCCGCGCTCTTCCTCCCACAGGAAGTCGGGGCCGAGTTTGTCGAGGGAGGGGCAGCCGATCTGGCCCATCACCAGGTCGATCTCGCCGCGGAAGATGTCGATCGCCTTTTTCACCCCGTCGATCCCGCCGGCCACCGCGCCATAGAGGGTCGGGCGGCCGAAGGTGACGAACTGCGCGCCGAGGCAGAGGGCGATCAGGATGTCGGCGCCGCGCCTGACGCCGCTGTCGAGCATCAGCGTCATGCGGTCGCCGACCGCGGCCTTCATCGCCGGCAGCACGTCGAGCGAGCCCGGCGCCTGGTCGAGCTGGCGGCCGCCGTGGTTCGAGACGAGCACCCCCTCGCAGCCGATGTCGGCGGCACGGATCGCGTCGGCCGGGTTCATCAGCCCTTTGACGATCAGGTTGCGCGGAAACAGCTTTCGGTAGGTCTCCAGCTCGCGCCAGGTCTGCGAATGCGCCGGCGTATTGGTGGCGAACAGGTCGACTATTTCGTCGACGCCGGCGTCCGGCCTCCCATAGGGCTTCCAGTTGTCGAGGTTGGGGGTGCCGCCGTGGCTGATGTATTCCCACGCCCAGCCCGGATGCGTCATCGCCTCGGCCAGGATATGCGGCTTGAGGCGCAGCGCCGCCTTGAGCCAGGTGCCGCGGATCGCGGCAAAGCCGTTGCGGATGTTGCGCTCGCGCCGCGGCCGCACCGGCACGTCGACGGTCAGCACCAGCGCCTCCAGCCCGCAATCGGCGGCGCGGCGGACCAGATCCTCGCTGATCTTGCCGTCGCGCGCGGCATAGAGCTGGTACCAGGTGTTGTGCGGCGCGACCTTGGCCGCCGCCTCCATCGAGTGATTGCTGCCGCCCGACATGATGTAGGGAACATTGGCCTCGCGCGCCGCCTCGGCCAGCATCAAATCGGCGCCGCGCCGGAAGAGCCCCGCCGTGCCGGTCGGCGAGATGCCGAACGGGCTGGAAAACTTGCGCCCGAACACGGTCTGCGACTGGTCGCGCGCCGACACGTCGACCAGATAGCGCGGCAGCAATTTATGTTTATGAAACGCCGCGCGGTTGGTTTCCAGCGCCCGCTCGTCCTCGACCCCGCCCTCGATAAAGTCGAACGCGATCTTCGGCAGCCGCCGCTTCGCCATCTGGTGCAGGTCTTCGATATTGATCGCATCATCGAGCCGCATCGCCCCAACCCCCGCAATTTCCGAAAACCTAGCCCGTAGGATGGGTCGAGGGAACCGAAACCCATAGAAAAAGGCGATTCACCACGAAGGCACGAAGCGCACGAAGGGCCAAGGAAACCCTTTTACCGCAGCGGTCTCGGAGGAAAACGCGCAGGACGCAGTAGGTTCAGCGCCACCGCGACCTCCGCGAAAGCTCCGCGACCTCTGCGCTGAAGACTTACTTTATTAGCACTTCGTGCCCTTCGTGCCTTCGTGGTGAATCCCCTTAAATCTCCTGCACCACGTCGAGAATCGCGCGCCGGCGGGTAACGCTCGTTCCCCATACCCGGTCGAAATCGGCGACCAGCGGTGCGATGATTTCAGGCGCGGTTGCGGCCTCGGCGTCAGCGACCGAATTGAATTCGTAGAAGGCGACATGAACCGACGGATCGCTACGGCTCCATGAGCGCCAGGCGCGGAGGGCGCCAAAGGCTCGCTTAGCCCAGGGCAGGTGGTCGGTCGCGTACCAGTGGTCGAAGCGGTTCCGGTCCGCCTCCGGCACCTCGGCGCGCACGGCGAGGTAAGTCTTAACCATCCCTGGGGCTCCCTCTCTGGCCTATCCTTGGTCAACTCTTCTGAAACTCTTTCGACTGCTGGTCAATCTTAACGAAATCTTTTCATCCCTTAACCATGCTGGGTCGCGTATCTGGCCTATGGCGAGAGGCGCTTTTCCGGTGAGCACGATCCTTGTGATTGACGACCACCGCTCTGCGCGCGACGCGATGCGCCGCGTGCTGGAACGCGCCGGTCATCTTGTTACCACCGCCGCCGACGGTGTCGAGGGCGTCCGGGTCTACCTCCAGCATCGGCCTGACCTCGTCATCGTGGACATGCTGATGCCGGAAAAGGAAGGCGTCGCGACGATCCTCGACATCCGCGCGGCCCACCCGGACGCGCGGGTGATCGCGATCAGCGGCGGCGGCCTCTTTGTCGCCGAGGACGTGCTCCGCATCGCCCGGCTGCTCGGCGCCGACGACACCCTGCAAAAGCCGTTCAAGAGCCGCGTGCTGCTCACCGCGGTCGCCCGCTGCCTCTCGGACGAGACCGAACGCGCCGGCCTCGCCGCCAGCGTTACCGCCGCCGCGCTGCCGACCACGCCACGATAAGCCCGGTCGCCGCGGCGAGCACCGCGACGACGCGGAACATCGCCCGAAAACCGGTCAGGAACGCCGTCGTCGCATCGGCGCCCGCCGCGACCGCGCCGATCTCGAACGCGTGGAACCCCATCGTCAGCACCGATGCCGCGGTCACGACGCCGATCGTCCGCGTCAACATCACGAGGCTGCCGGCGACCCCGCGCTGGGACGCCGGCATCGACCCCATCACGATCTCCATCGAGGCGACCTGGAAAAGGCCGATCCCGATCCCCTGGATCGCCTGCGCCGCGACCATCGTGCCGGCGCCGGTCCCGGTGTCCCAGAACCCGACCCAACCGAGCCCGCAACCGACGAGGAGCGCCCCGACCGGCGCGATCCGTCCGGCCCCGTATCGCGCCACCAGCCAGCCGGCGGGGGTCGACGCCGCGACCATTCCCGCCGACCCGACCGCCAGCACCGCCCCCGCGACCGGCAGCGGCAGGGTCGTGATCCGCGAGAAATAATACGGCACGAGCAGCATGATCGAGAAATTCGTCAGGTAGATCAGAATGTTGGAAAGATTTATCAAGGCGAAGCGGCGATCCCGGAACAGGGACACTTGAACCACCGGACGCGCCGCCCGCCCCTCCCACCAGATAAACCCGGCGATGCTCGCGGCCGCGACCGCCCCGGCCGGCACCGCGCGATAATTCCCGGCGCCGAGCAGCGGCAGCGCATTGACCGCAAACAACAGGCTGATGAGGCCCGCCGCGAGCAGCACCGCGCCGCCTGCGTCGAACCGCTCGCCGCTGCCGCCCCGCGCCGAAGCCGGAGAGCCGCGCCACAACAGCAGCGACAGGAACGCGATCGGCGCGCGGAACCAGAACACCGCCGGCCAGCCCCAGCGCGCGACGATCACCCCACCGATCAGCGGCCCGAACGCCGCGCCGAGCGAATAGACGAGGGTGAACACGCCGACCGCATGGCTGCGCCGTTCCTCGGGGTAGAGGCTCGTCACCAGCACCGGCGCGCAGCTCAGCACCAGCCCGGCCCCGATCCCCTGTAACACTCGCGCGCCCAAGAGCCAGCCGAAACTGGGCGCCGACCCACACAGCATGAAGGCGACCGTGCTCCACAAGAGCCCCATGCGGAACACGCCGCTGTGGCTCCAGATGTCGCCGACCCGCCCAAACGCCAGCATCAGCCCCGCATGGGTCAGCACATAGGCGATGATGACCCATTGGATCATCGCGATCGGCAGGCCGAAAGTGCCGGTGATGTCGGGAAACGCGATGTTGACCGCGCTGTCGAGCGGCACCACCGACACGCCGAACCCGAGCAGCGCCAGCCTCAGGAAATGTCCGGTTCGCGAGGCCGAGACGATCGCCGCTTCCGATGCCATCAACCGAGGCTGTCATTGCCGGCCCGGCGACGCAATCCCCGCCGAGACCATCATGGATCGCGCTCCCGCGCCATACGCTGTAAAATGCCCGCCTCATGACGCCAGACTTTGCCCTCGCGATCCACGGCGGCGCCGGGACGCCGCCGCCGGAGGCGTTCGACCCGGCCCGCGCGCCCGCCTATCATGCCGGGCTGCGGCGGGCGCTCGTCGCAGGGCGGGATATCCTCGCCGCCGGCGGCTCCGCGCTCGACGCCGTGACCGCCGCGGTGGTCGAGCTCGAAAACGACCCCTTGTTCAACGCCGGGCACGGCGCGGTCTATACAGCCGCCGGGACGCACGAGATGGACGCCGCGATCATGGACGGGCGGGACCGCCGCGCCGGCGCGGTCGCCGGCATCTGCGGCCCGAAAAACCCGATCCTCGCAGCCCGCGCGGTGATGGAGGATTCGCCGCACGTGATGCTGGCCGGCGCCGGCGCGATGGAATTCTGCCGCGCGCAAGGCCTCGATTTCGCACCGCCCGGGTATTTCCACACCGAGGCGCGCTGGCAGGCCCTGCAGCAGACCCTGCGCGGCGCGGGCGAGGCCGACGAGAGCCGCCGCCACGGCACGGTCGGCGCCGTCGCCCGCGACCGGGACGGCAACCTCGCCGCCGCGACCTCGACAGGCGGCATGACGGCGAAGGCGCCGGGCCGCATCGGCGACAGCCCGGTAATCGGCGCCGGCACCTATGCCGACAACGCGGCCTGCGCCGTCTCCGCCACGGGCCACGGCGAATTCTTCATCCGCCATGCCGCCGCGCACGAAGTCGCCGCCCGCCTCGCCCATGCCGGCCAGAAGCTAGACGCGGCCGCCGCGGAGGTCATCGCCGCGCTCGCCGCGGCCGGCGGGTCGGGCGGGCTCGTCGCGGTCGACCGCGACGGCGCGATCGCCTTGCCCTTCAGCAGCCCGGGGATGTATCGCGGCCATGTCCGCGGCGACCGGGTCGTACACACCGCCATTTTCCCCATCGGCATCCTTGACGAGGCCTATCGAACCCTATGATCCGCACGTTCCACACTGCGCTGGCAGCCTTCCTCCTCGTCGCGGCGCCCGCGTTGGCGCAGCAGCAGCCGCCGATCTCCGACGGCGTCGTCAAGATCGGCGCGATCCTCGACATGAGCGGGCCCTATTCGCAAAACACCGGAGACGGCAGCGTCGCCGCGGCGAAGATGGCGGTCGAGGATTTTGGCGGAAAGGTGCTCGGCGCGCCGATCCAGTTCGTCTACGCCGACCACCAGAGCAATACCGGCCGCGCCCTCGACATCGCCCGCGACTGGTTCGAGAAGGACCATGTCGACGCGATCCTCGATGTCGCCGGATCGTCGGAGGCGCTGATCGTCCAGGCCGCCGGCCGCACCCGCCACAAGATCGTGTCGCTGAGCGCCCCGGCCGCGATCCGCCTGACCAACGAGGGGTGCAGCCCGACCGGCATCCATTACAGCAGCGACACCTATTCGATCGCCCACACGATCGTGCCCGCGCTGGTCAAGGCGGGCGGCAATAGCTGGTTTTTCATCACCGTCGACTACAGCTTTGGCTATGACCTCGAGACCGATACCGCCCAGGTGGTCAAAAGCTCGGGCGGAACGGTGCTGGGCCACGCGCTGCACCCGCTCGACGCCACCGATTTCATCTCCTACCTGGCCCAGGCGAAGCAGTCGGGCGCGAACGTGATCGCGCTCGCCAATGCCGGCGGCGACACCCTCAACACGATCCGCGCCGCCGCCGCCCAGCACATGATCCCCGGCAAGCAGACGATCGTCGGGCTGACGCTGCGTGCGAACGCCGTCGACACGCTCGGCCTCCAGACCGCGCAGGGGATGATGATGGCCGAGCCGTTCTATTGGGACATGAACGACCAGACCCGCACCTGGTCAAAGCGCTTCTTCGCCCGTGTCGGCCGGATGCCGAACGCGGTTCAGGCCTCGCTGTATTCCTCGGTGCTGCACTATCTGAAGGCGGTACAGAAAGCCGGCACCGACGCAACCGACCCGGTGATGGCGGCGATGCGGGAGATGCCGGTCGACGACATGTTCGCCCATGACGGCCACATCCGCGCCGACGGCGTGATGGTCCACGACATGTACCTGTTCCAGGTCAAAAGCCCGGCCGAGTCGCATTACCCGTGGGATTACCTGAAGCTGGTCGCGAAAATCCCCGGCGACGAGGCGTTTCAGCCGTTGTCCGAATCCAAATGTCCGTACGTCAATAAGTGACGCGGACGGGCGCGGCGCAGGCCCCGTCGGATGGGTTGAGCAACGCGAAACCCATGCGGATTAACCCGGAACCCGCCACCTAGCCAACTCCCCAGCTCTCCCGCAGCACCTCGGCGACCTCGTCGAGCGCCCCGAAGGCGGCGGGGATCACCTTGCCGTTCTGGCAGAACCCGTGGATCTGGTCGTCATAGCGGCGCAGCCGGGTCGGCACGCCGGCGGCGTCGAGCCGTTCGGCATAGGCTTCGCCCTCGTCGCAGAGCGGGTCGTAGCCGGCGGTCAGCACATAGGCCGGCGCGACCCCGGCGAGGCTTTCGGCCCTGAGCGGCGAGGCCCGCCAATCCGCCGCGTCTTCCGGTCCACGCAGATACTGGTCCCAGAACCACCGCATCGACGCCGCGGTCAGCATATAGCCCTCGGCGCAGCGGGCGACCGACGGGTGGCTCATTCCGGCGTCGGTCGCCGGATAGATCAACACTTGCCGCGACAGCAGCGGCCCGCCCCGGTCCCGCGCGGCCAGCGCCACCGCCGCCGCCACATTGCCGCCCGCGCTGTCGCCGCCGACCGCGAGCCTGGCCGCGTCGACGCCAAGCGACCCGGCATTCGCCGCCACCCATTCGGTCGCCGCGACGCAATCGTCGAACGCGGCCGGGAATTTGTGCTCCGGGGCCAGGCGATAATCGACCGAAATCACCGCTCCGCCGCTCGCCGCCGCGAGGTGGCGGCACATCACGTCATGGGTCTCGATATCGCCGACGACCCAGCCGCCGCCGTGAAAAAACACCAGCGCCGGCAGCGCCGCGCCGTTTCCGCCGCGATACAGCCGCACCGGGAGCGGCCCACCCGGGCCCGGTATGACTAAGTCGCGGACTTCATTCACCGGCACAGGATCAGGCGACAACACCTTGCGCCCGCCCGCATAAAGCCTGCGCGCCTCCACCGCCCCGACCGTGTCGAACGCCGGCCGGTTGGCCTCGCGCACCATGTCGAGCAGGGTCTGCGCGCCGGGATCGAGCGGCATGGTTTAAGGTCCTTCCGGTTTCTCGCCGAGCGCCAACAGTGCCATGACTAATTCACAGCCTAAGACAGTCGCGCATGTGCCGCCCCAACTTTTCCCCTCTCCCGCATTGCGTCGCATTGCGGGAGAGGGTGGCCGAAGGCCGGGTGAGGGCCGCGCGAAGCGCGGTGGTGGGACGCGAAAAACGCTTCGCGCCCTCACCCTCCCATCGCTCCGCGACGGGCCCCTCCCTCTCCCGCAATGCGGGCGAGGGGTGAGTTATTGCATCCACGCCAGAACGGCCGCCGCGGCCTCGTCGGGCTTGTCGAGTTCGGCGAGGTGACCGGCGCCCGGGATCACCTTGATCTCGCTTTTGCCGGCGATGCCGTTGGCGAAGCGCTGGGCGTAGCTTTGCGGCATGATCCGGTCCTCGCCGCCCCACACGAGGAGGGTCGGCGCGGCGATCAGCGGCAGGCGCTTTTCGAGCCGCGTATTGCCGAGGGGCCAGAAGATGCGCGCCGCCGCCTCGCTCGCCCGCACCTGTTCGATCGGCCATTCGGGCGAGTTGAGCCCCTCCGGCTGCTCCTTCAGGCTTTCCCAGGTCTTCGGGTCGGCGCAGAACAAATTCGGCACGTCGGGCGGGCGCTGCGCCCACGGGTCGGTCGGCGGGTCGGAATCGTCGTAGAGCCCGAACGGCGCGATCAAGGCCAGCCGCTTGACCGATTGCGGCCAGATCGCCGCGATCTCGGCCGCCATCGCCGCGCCGACCGAGCTGCCGGCGAGGTCGGCGCCATCGAGCCCCGCCTTCTGCACGATCTCGCGCACCGCGAGGCACCAGTCGAGATGGTTGTCGAGCACCGTATGCCCGCGCTCGCCGCCCGGAAACCCCGGCAGCGACGGCACCACGACGGTGCGCTTCTCGGCCAGCCGGTCGAGAAACGGCACCCATTTCGGCAGCCCGCCAAACCCGGCGAGAAACCCGATCTTCGGCCCGGTCCCCGCGGTCCACACGCGGCAGGAGAAGCCGTTGACCTCGATGGAGGTGGTGGTGGGCTCGGTCATTCCGCCGCCGCTTGCGCGGGGACGAACGACGCCGGCGCCGCGCGCTCGTTCTGTTCCATCGGCTTCGGCCACCAATGATCCTCCCACTCGGAATGAACGTGGCTCAGCCGCGGCAGCACCTTTTCGGCGAACATCCGCGTGTTGTACTTGGCCAGCTCCTTGTTCATGTTGCCGAACTGCAGCAGCATCATCAAATGGCCGACATTGAGGTTGGTCGCGACCTCGGTGAGCTGCTCGACGACCTCGTCGGGCGAGCCGACGATCACATAGCCCTTGTCGACGATCGCATCCATCTCGCGCGCCAGCGTCTGGAACTTGGTCTCATAGCGCTGGGTCTGGCGGGTGCTGTTGTCGGCGGCCTGCGAGACCATGCCCTTGATCCCGCGCCGCTGCGTCTCCTCGGTCGCGTAGCCGGGCGGCCCGGCGAAGCGCGGGTCGATGTGGAGGCAGCGGCCGTAGAAATACTCGGCCGGCTCGGCATACAATTCCAGCGCCTGCTGCCGCGTCTCGGCGACGCCGACGAATTGCAGGAAACCGGCGCGGTAGGGGTTCAGATCCTTGCCGAGCTTTTTCATCTCGTCCCAGAACCCGGTCATCGTCGCCTGCCCGGCCTTGTAGCCGTAATAGCTGAGGTAGCAGTAGACGTAGTCCATCTCGGCGCACCATTGCCAGGTCTCGACCGAGCCGCCCCCGGGTATCCAGATCGGCGGGTGCGGCCGCTGGATCGGGCGCGGCCAGATGTTGACGTAGCGCTGCTGGTTGTAGCGGCCGTTGAAGGCAAAGGTGTCGGGCGCGGTCCACGCCTTTTTCACCAGGTCGTGCGCCTCGTAATAGCGGTCGCGCAGCATCGACGGGTTCTGCCCATAGGCAAAGCAGGTATCCATCGGCGACCCGACCGGGAACCCCGCGATGAGGCGCCCGCCGGAGATGCAGTCGATCATCGCGAACTCTTCGGCGACCCGGGTCGGCGGGTTGTAGAGCGCGAGCGAATTGCCGAGCACGCACAGCGCCGTATCCCTCGTGCGCCGCGCCAGCGACGACGCGACCAGGTTCGGCGACGGCATCAGCCCATACCCGTTCGAGTGGTGCTCGTTGACGCAGATCGCATCGAACCCGCATTCGGCGGCGAATTCGAGCTCGTCCATGAAATCGTTGTACATGTGATGCGCCCGCCGCGGGTCGAACAGCGACGAGTGGATGTCGACCCACACCGACGGGTTCTTCTCCCGGAAATCGTCGGGCAGTTCGGTATACGGCATCAAATGGAACCACATCAGCTTCATGGCCTATCTCCGCAGCCCTGTGCCATTTCTCCATCCGTCATCCCGGCGAAGGCCGGGACCCATGGTTCAACCGGTCGAGCGGCTGACAAGTGTGTGTCCCGGCCTTCGGGATGACGATAGGGAGAGTAGCTGGCGAACACACGCCGTCAAGATCGTAAGTTATGCTTACCATTCATGCGAAGATGCAGGAGCGCGGGCGTCCCGCCGGCACCCAACAAAAAAACCTGCGGGCGGGACGCCCGCGCTCCTTTGACTAGCGCCGCCGCGGCGACGCTTCGCTGGCGAGCGGCGAGGTGATGTCGGCGAACGACACCTTGAGCGACGTCTTCACGTCGATGACGGTCGGCACCTTCGCGCCGAGCGCCTGCTTGATCGCCGGCCCGAGCAGCTCGGGGTCTGTGACCCGCACCCCGTTACAGCCCATCGCGCGGGCGATTCCGGCATGGTCGAAATCCTTGAATTCGGCGGCGAACGGCCCCGAGCCGTGCAAGACCCAGCCGAGCGCGTTGTTGTTGAGCACCACGACGACGATCGGGATGTCGTGCTCGATCCCGGTCATCAGCCCGTTCATCGTCATGGCGAACCCGCCATCGCCGCACACCGCGACGACCGCCTTGTCCGGGTGCACCAGCTTCGCGCCGAGCGCCGCCGGGATCGCGAACCCCATCGGCCCGGTGCCGGCCGCCTGGAGGAACCCGCCGGCCTTCCGGGTCTGGTAGTAATGCGTCATCAGGATGCGGTTTTCGCCGGCGTCGCAGGTGACGATCGAATCGTCCGGCAGGTTGCGCATCAATTCGCCGATGACCCGCTGCGGATAGATCGGCGCCTCTGCCTGGGCATATTCGGGCGCGTTGAAATAGCCGAGCTTTTCCCGATGCGCCGCGACCCGCGCCCGCGCCGCGTCGCCCTTGCCGGCGCCGCGCGCGCCGATCGCCTCGACGAGCTGCCCCATCACCCCGGCCGCGTCGCCGAGCAGGACATGCTCGGCCGGATAGGTCCAGCTCGCGTGGCGCGGCTCGATGTCGATCTGGATGAGGGTCTGCCGCGCGGGGTCGAGCAGCTTGCGGTTGGCCCAGGCGGTGTCGCTTGGGCTGAGCTTCGACCCCACCACCACCACCACATCCGCCTCGCCCAGCGTCGCGTTGGCGACCGGCGTGCCAAAGGTGCCGAAGACGCCAAGCGCCAGCGGGTGCGTTTCGGCGAACGTGCCCTTCCCGGCCGCGGTCGTCGCCACCGGCATCCCGGCCGCCTCGGCCAGCGCCTGAAGCTGATCGTATCCCTGCGAAATCCGCACCCCGTTGCCGGAGACGATGACCGGCCGCTCGGCCTTGCCCCCACAGGAGGCGGAACTCAACGGTGGATGGCGCCGCCCTCGTAGGATGGGTAGAGCGCAGCGAAACCCATCAAGAAAGGTTTCACCACAGAGGACACGGAGGAAAACTCTTTACCGCGGAGGACGCGGAGGTTTTCGCGGAGGACGCGGAGCGTCAGGAATCTCACAGCGACCTCCGCGCTTACTCCGCGACCTCCGCGTCAACATCTTCTCCGTGTTCTCTGTGCCTCTGTGTCCTCTGTGGTGAATCCCCTGTTTCTGATGGGTTTCGCTGCGCTCTACCCATCCTACGAGGCTACGAGGCCGCCGCCGCCGCACGCCTGTCATCGAACGGAAACAATTGTCATCGCTCCCCGACAGGACCACCATCGCGGCATGTCGTTCGTGTCAACCACTTGGGGCCGGTTTCAGGGGGCGCAGCGGCGGGTGCTCGGGGTCGCGTGCGGGGCGCATATCCTGCATGACGGCTACACCGACCTGCTCTACGTGCTGCTGCCGCTGTGGCAGACCGAGTTCGCGCTCGACTACGCCGAAATCGGGCTGTTGCGGGCGCTTTATGTCGGGGCGATGGCCGGGTTTCAGGTGCCCTCGGGGGCGATCGCCGGGCGGCTCGGCGGGCCGCTGCTGTTGGGTCTCGGCACCGCGCTCGCCGGGCTCGGCTATCTCACGGCCGGGGCGAGCCACGGGTTCTGGATGCTGATCGCGGCGCTGGTGATCGGCGGCATGGGGTCGAGCGTCCAGCACCCGATCGCCGCCAACCTCGTCGCCCAGGCATTCCCGGGCGCCCGCTCGCGCTCGGCCCTCGCCAGCTACAATTTCTCCGGCGACCTCGGCAAGATGGCGTTCCCCGCCGCGACCGCCTGGCTGCTCACCCTATTGCCGTGGCGCGGCGCGACGACCGTGATCGGCATCGTCGGCCTCGCCGCCGCCGCCGCGATCCTCGCCGTGCGCGGCCTCCCCGGCCGCGGCGCCGCGCCGGTCAAGGAAGACAAGGCCGAAGCCCCCGCCGGCAGCGGCCGCGGCTTCCCGCTCCTCCTCTCGATCTCGATGATCGACAGCGCGACGCGGATGGGGTTCCTGACCTTCCTGCCGTTCCTCCTCCGGATGAAGGGCGCCGACCTGCCGATGATCGGCGTCGCGCTGACCCTGATCTTCGCCGGCGGCGCGACCGGCAAGCTCGTCTGCGGCTGGCTCGGCACGCGGATCGGCATGGTGCGCGCGACCTGGCTCACCGAGGGCGCGACCGCGGTGGGCATCCTCGCCCTCATCCCGCTGCCGCTCTACGCCGGGCTCGCGGTGTTGCCGCTGATCGGGATCGCGCTCAACGGCACCTCGTCGGTGCTGTACGGCACGGTGCCCGAGCTGGTCCCGCCCGAGAAACGACAGCGCGCGTTCAGCATCTTCTACACCGGCGCGGTCGGGGCCGGGGCACTGTCCCCGGTGCTGTACGGCGCCGCCAGCGACCTCGCCAGCGTGCCGGTGATGATGGTGCTGGTCGCCGCGGTGGTGCTCGCGACATTGCCGCTCGCCTGGCTCCTCGGCCCGCATCTGCGCGAGGCCGGCGCAACCGCGTAATTCCCTCTCGACAGCGGTGTTTCGCGGGATATAATCGCCGCGAACAAACCACGAACACTCCCGCCGATGCCTTCCCGTCCCCTGCACCGCGAAACCGAACGGCAATTCCCGGTAAGGGTCCGCCTCGCCGTGCCGCCCGACGGGTTCGGCCGCCAGCTCGCGACGATGTACGCCTGGCTCGACGACACTTGCGGCCCCACCGGCTGGGCCTCCGCCCCGTCGGGTGTCGCCGGGATCGTCAACGACGCCGTCGCCTTCTATTTCGAGGACGCCGCCTTCGCCCACGCCTTCGTCAACCGCTTCTGCTGCGGCTACCGCCCGGTCGAGGTGAACCGTTCAGTCCCCGGCGCCTTCTCGCTCCGGCCGGTTTCGTCTGCGTGAAAAATGCCGTAGGAGTTTCACCACGAAGACACGGAGAACACGAAGATCAAGGGCGCCAAGCGCCAGAACTTTACAATGAGCCAGAACTTCACAATGAGCCAGAAATTCACAATGAGTCAGTGAGGCAGTGAGATTTCCGCGGCTCGGCATCTCACTGCCTCACTGACTCATTGTGAATACACTTGTTGCGCGCGCCGCGCGCCTTTGTGCCCTTCGTGTCTTCGTGGTGAGCCCACCCAATCGAGCCGCGCCGCAGTCTTCAAACATAATTCGAGCCTTACAATGCCTCTAACAGCCTGGATAGGCATGGCCGCCACCTGCTTTGCCGCGGCTCTGCTCCAGGCGGCGAACGGGTTCGGGTTCGCGGTGCTGGCGGTGCCGTTCTTTCTGTTGCTGGCGCCGCCAGACGAGGCGATCCGCATCATCCTGGTGCTGAGCCTGGCGATGTCGGCGATCGTCGTGCCGGGCATTCGCCGCTCGGTCGAGCCGCGCCTGTTGACCCGGCTGACGATCGGCAGCCTCATCGGGTTGCCGCTCGGCCTCGCCGCGTTCGCCTACGCGAACCCGCTCGTCGTGCATATCGCGGCCGGCGCGATCATTGTGGTGTTCGCTGCGATGCTGGCGGAAAACCGCTGGCGTGAGCGGCATGCGGTCATCGCGCTGCGGCCCGCCGGCGACGTCGCCGCCGGCGCGGTCGCCGGCGCCGCCACCGCGCTCGTCGGCATGTCGGGGCCGCCCGTCCTCATCTACCTGATGCTCGCCGGTACGCCGGCGCGGCTCACCCGCGCGACCCTCCTCTCCTTCTTCCTCGTGATCTACGCCGCGACCGTCGCCGCCAACGCGGTCTTTTTCGGCATGCCCGCCTCGGTATGGCTGATCGCGGCAAGCCTCGTGCCGTTTGCCTGGATCGGCGGGCTGATCGGGCTGCGTGTCGGCGACCGGCTCAACCCGGTCGCGGCGGCGGTGCTGGCGATCGGGGTGCTGGGCGCGTCGGGCCTCTACACCCTCGCCGCCGCGGCGCGCGCCGCGCTATGGTGACGGATCACCGGGAGACAGAAATGCCGATCCTCGACCGCATCCGCGCGTACCACGACAGCCTCACCGAGTGGCGGCGCGACATCCACGCCCATCCCGAGCTCGGGTTTCAGGAGCAGCGCACCTCAGACCTCGTCGCCGACAAGCTCGCCGGGTTTGGCATCGAGGTGCATCGCGGCATCGGCAAGACCGGACTCGTCGGGCGGCTCAGCTATGGCAACTCGCCGCGGACGATCGGGCTCCGCGCCGACATGGACTGCCTCCCGATCCTCGAATCCAACGAGTTCGGCCACCGCTCGCAAAACCCCGGCAAGATGCATGCCTGCGGCCATGACGGCCACACGACGATGCTGCTCGGCGCGGCCAAGTACCTGGCCGAGACCAAGAATTTCGACGGCACCGTGCATTTCATCTTCCAGCCGGCCGAGGAAGGCCTCGGCGGCGCCGAGGCGATGGTCAAGGACGGGCTCTTCGACCGCTTCCCCTGCGACGCGATATTCGGCATGCACAACCGCCCGGGCCTTGCCGTGGGAAAATTCCAGATCCGCGCCGGGGCGATGATGGCGGGCGGCGCGTTTTTCGACATCTTCATCACCGGCAAGGGCGCTCACGGCGCGCGGCCCGAGGCCGGGATCGACCCGGTGCTGATCGCCTCGCACATCACGACGGCGCTCCAGGCGATCGTCGCCCGCAACGTGCGCCCGGTCGATACCTGCGTCGTCAGCGTGACGCAAATCCACGGCGGCGACGCCTATAACGTGATCCCGGAAAAGGCGGTGCTGCGCGGCACCGTGCGGTGCTTTTCGAGCCCGGTGATGAAGCTCGTCGAGGACCGCATGCGCGCAATCGCCGAGGGCGTCGCCGCCGGGTTCGGCGCCAAGGCCGAGCTCGATTTCCGCGCCCTCTTCCCGCCCCTCGTCAACCACGCCGACGAGACCGATTTCATCGCGCAATGCGCCGCGGAAGTCGTCGGCGCGGAAAACGTCAACCGCCAGGGGCCGCTGACGATGGCGAGCGAGGATTTCTCGTACATGCTGGAAAGCGTCCCCGGCGCCTACATGCAGATCGGCAACGGCGACGGCGAAGGCGCCTGCGAGGTCCACAACCCCGGCTACGACTTCAACGACTCCGCCTTACCGTTAGGCAGCGCCCTTTTTTGCCACCTGGTCGAAAACCGTTTGGCGAGGCTGGGGCGGGAATAGCCCGTAGGATGGGTAGAGCGCAGCGAAACCCATCAAGAAAGCTTGGGTTCACCACAGAGGCACAGAGGACACAGAGAAAAGATTTTGACGCGGAGGACGCAGAGTAGACGCGAAGGTCGCAGAAGGAGTCCTAACTCTCCGCGTCCTCTGTGAAAACTCCGCGCCCTCCGCGGTAGAGAGTTTCGGTTTCTTCTCTGTGTTCCTCTGTGCCTCTGTGGTGAAAACCCTATAGGCCCAAGCCAAGGGTTCACCACGAAGACACGAAGGCAGTAACCTCGTAGGATGGGTAGAGCGCAGCGAAACCCATCAAAAATAGGTTCACCACGAAGACACGGAGGGCCGCGCGCAGCGCAGAAAGATATTCACCACAGAGGCAGTGAGGCAATGAGATTGCCGTTATTCGACTACCTCACTGCCTCTGTGGTGATTTCTAGCGCTCCGCGCCTTTTATCTCGGTGCCCTCCGTGCCTCCGTGGTGCGATCTCTTCCCCTTCAGCTCCTCCGCGCAACCCTCCGCGTCGAGAAGCAGACGATGGGTTTCGCTGCGCTCTACCCATCCTACGCCCCTACCCGGCTACCGGCCCGGGCCCAGATACGCTATCGTCCCCTCACGAACGAACCCTTTCGCGGAGGAAGCGGCGATGGCGAATATGGGCGTGGAGATCGATTGTCTCGAAGGCATCAAGGTCGTCGATTTCACCCAGTTCGAGGCGGGACCGTCCTGCACCGAGAGTCTGGCCTGGCTCGGCGCCGAGGTCGTCAAGATCGAGAACCCGGCGGTCGGCGATCCCGGCCGGCGGCTCGCGGGGCCCGGCGCGCCCGACAAGGACCCGTGGTATTTCCACCAGTTCAACGCCAACAAGAAGTCGTTGACGCTCAACCTCAAATCCCCGCGCGGGCTGGAGATCGTCAAGGAGCTGCTGAAGCAGGCCGACGTCACGATCGAGAACATGGCGCCCGGCACGATCGAGCGCCTGGGCCTCGGCTATGACGAGGTCAAGAAGATCAACCCAGGCATCATCTATTGCCAGGTCAAGGGGTTCGGCACCGGCAGCCCGTACGAGCGCAACCTCGCCTTCGACATGATCGCGCAGGCCGCCGGCGGCCCGACCAGCGTCACCGGCGAGGGCAACGGCCCGCCGGTCAAGCCCGGCCCCAGCTTTGGCGACACCGGCACCGGCATGCTGATGGCGATCAGCCTCCTCTCGGCGCTCTACAAGCGCACCAAGACCGGCCAGGGCCGCCGCCTCCAGGTCGCGATGCAGGACGCGATGATCCACTACATGCGCGTGCCGTTCTCGCGCACGCAGCTTTCGGGCAAGGCCCCGACGCGCGGCGGCAGCGCCAGGTCGCAGCCGGGCGGGCTCGTGCCCTCGGCGCTTTATCCGTGCAAGCCGGGTGGTCCGAACGACTACGTCTATGTCTTCTGCAGCCGCGGCAACCCCGAGCATTGGCAGCGCCTGTTGAAGGCGATCGGGCGCGAGGACCTCAAGGGCGACGCGCGCTACGAGACCCAGAACGCGCGCAGCGAGCACGCCGCCGAGGTCGACGCGATCATCACGGGCTGGACCCGCGAGCAGTCGAAGGAGGACGCGATGCGGATCATCGGCGAGCACGGCGTGCCCGCCGGCGCCGTCTTCGACACCGCCGAGCTGATGGCCGACGAATCGCTCGCCGAGCGCGGCATCATGCAGACGATCGACCACCCGACCACGGGCAAGGTCAAGATGCCGGCCTGGCCCGTCCGCTTCGACGGCGCGCCGCCCCGCGTCAAGCCCTCGCCGCTTCTCGGGGGCAACAGCTCGGAGGTGCTGTCGTCCTGGCTCGGGATGAGCCAGACGGAGATCGATGGGCTCAAGGCCGACAGCATTATCACGGGCACTTAAAGTATCTTATAGCCCCTTACTCGTCATTCCCGCGCAGGCGGGAATCCAGGGCCAACGCTTCGCCGCCTACCCTGGACCCCCGCCTCCGCGGGGGCGACGAGTACGGGAATTTGTTCCCAATCAATCCGGTCCAGGAGATTTCGATGAAGCTCTATTACGCCCCCGGCGTCTGTTCGATCGGCATCCACGTGCTGCTCGAAGAGATCGGCAAGCCGTATGACCTCGAACCGGTAAACCTGCGCGAGGGCGCGCAGTACCAGCCGGGGTTCACCCAGGTCAGCACCAAGTCCAAGGTGCCGGCGCTGCAGCGCGACGACGGGTCGATCCTGACCGAGTTCCCGGTCATCGCGACCTATCTCGCCAAGACCAACCCGCAGGCAAAGCTGATTCCCGCCGATCTCGAAACCGAGCTGCGCGCCTACGAGGCGATGGAATACGCGGTCGGCACGATGCACGGCCAGGGCTTCGCGCGGATCTTCCGGCCGGCCAATTTCGGCCCCGCCGACCAGGAAGACGCGGTCAAGGCGCGCGGCCGGGAGATGGTCGAAAAGGGTTTCCATATCCTCGACAAGGCGCTCGCGGGCAAGAACTACCTCGGCGGCGGCGAGCTGTCGGCCGCCGACGCCGCGGTGTTCTACGTCGAGTTCTGGGCCGCCGCCCGCCTCAACATGACGCTCCCCGCCAACGTCTCCGCCCATTACGCGCGCATGAAGTCGCGCCCGGCGGTGCAGCGGGCGATGCAGCAGGAAGGCGTGGCCTAGAAGGTCTGCAAGCGCCCCTCACCCCGGCCCTCTCCCCGCACGCGGCGCGATTCGGGGACAGGGAGGGACCCGCGCGCAGCGTGGGAGGGTGAGGGGAAGTCACAAGAAAGGGCTCAACCCCGATGACCGAACCCACCGCCAACACGGCGATGCAGCGTTACTGGAACGAGGTTGCGGGGCCGCGCTGGGTCGGCCGGGCCGGTATCCAGGAGGCGCGCAACCTCGAAGTCGCCGACATCCTGCAACGGGCGGCGGCGCCTCGGCAGGGCGAGCGCGTGCTCGATATCGGCTGCGGCACGGGCGCGACGACGATCCCGTTCGCCGCCGCGGTCGCGCCGGAGGGCACGGTCACCGGCGTCGACATCGCCGAACCGATGCTCGCCCAATGCCGGCAGAACATCGCCAAGGCCGGCGCCGGGAATATCGACCTGCTGCTGGCCGACGCGCAGACCCACGCCTTCGCGGCGGGCGCCTACGATCTGCTGATCTCGCGCTTCGGCGTCATGTTTTTCGCCGATCCGGTCGCGGCATTCACCAATCTGTTCAAGGGGTTGAAGAAAGGCGGTCGGCTCTGCATGGCGGTGTGGTCGACGCTCGACGACAACGTCCACTGGAAGATCCCGTTCGAGATCGCCGTAAAGCACCTCGGACCGCCGGACCCGAGCCCGCCCAACACGCCCGGGCCGATGGCCTTTCGCGACCCCGATCATTTCGGCGACATCCTCGCCAAATCCGGGTTTGGCGAGATTAGGATCGACAAGCGCCGGTTCCACATCGCCGGCCAGAATGCCGAGGCCGAGGCCGAGCATTCCTCCGGCGCCGGGCCGGCGTGGCGGCTGATGGAGGAAAAGCACGCCTCCGACGCGCAGCGCCAGGCGATCGTCGCCGAAACCGCCGCCGCCTTCGCCCCCTACCGGACCGCCGACGGCATGCGCCTTCCCGGCAACATCCTGCTCGCCCGGGCAACACGAGCTGCCCAGGCAACATAAACCGACTGAGGAACCCCGATCATGGCCAAAATCCCGTGCGCGCTCCACGAACCGATCAACAGCGCCTTTCCGGCCAATGTCTGCCTTGTCGCGACCGCGCTGCCCAACGGGTACGCGCAGGTGACCCCGCGCGGCAGCACGATGGTGTTCGACGACGAGCATATCGGGCTGTGGGAACGCGGCACGGGCTCGACCGCCGAGAACATGACCGACGGCACCAAGGTCACGGTCTATTTCCGCAACCCGGCGCTGCGCGAGAGCGGCGTGTTGCCGCGCGGCGGCATCGCCCGCCTCTACGGCACCGCCAGGGTCCTCAAGAGCGGCGCGCAATACGAAGAAATCTGGCGCCGTCTCGTCCAGCCCGAAAAGGACCGCGACCCGGACAAGAAGGGCTATGCCGTGCTGGTCAAAATCGACCGCGCCGAGGATCTGGCCGGCGAGGCGTTGAAGGCGGATTGAAGCGACGATGGGCTTCGCCTTCGCTCAGCCCATCCTACGATACCGAACCCGTAGGATGGGCTGAGCGCAGCAAAGCCCATCAACTTCTACTTATAGCACCTACCAGAACTTACGACGGCGCCTGCCCCATGAAATCGCGCTTGCCGAGGTCGACGCCGAGGCTGCGGATGATGTTGTAAGCGGTCGTCGTGTGGAAATAGAAGTTCGGCATGGCGGTGTGATAGAGGTAGGCCTGCGCCTTGAGCTTCCGCTCGTTGCCGCCCTGGACAAGCGTCACTTCGCTGTCTTCCTTGCCGTCGATCGCGGCCGCCGACAGGCCCTTGTTGAAATCGATGACCTTGTCGATCCGCGCCTGCATATCGGCGTAGCTCTTGTCCTCGTCGGGCAGGCTCGGCAGCGTCACGCCGGCGACGCGCCCAGCGCCTTGCGCATGCACGCAGGCCTGGCGCACCTGGCGCTCCAGCGTGAACATGTCGGGATAGAAGCGCTGGTTCAGCACCACCGCCATATCCCACTTCTTTTCGGTCGCGTGCGCCTCAAGCTTCGTCAGCACGCCCTTGAGGCCGCCGAGGAGCTGGATGAAGGTCGGCACCGAGCCGCTGTAATTGCTGATCGCCATGGGGATTCTCCTTCTCGTTTTCGGGGGGAAATATCTGGCGGGGCCGATCTTACCCGTCCCGCCCGGATCGGGTCTATACTCGGCCGCTGAGAGGCCCTGATCTTATAGAGGTCCGACGATGGACATGAACGACATCCCGTTCGGCACGACGGATTGGGATCAGGTGGGCGAAACCCTGCACCCCGGCGAGACGGGCGCCGCGCGCTGGCGCACCCGCGAGTTTGGCGGCATCCGCGTGCGCGTGGTCGAATACTCGCCCGGCTACCGCGCCGACCATTGGTGCGAAAAGGGCCACATCCTCTACGTGCTCGCCGGCACCCTCCACACCGACCTCGCCGACGGCCGCACCGTCACCCTGACCCCCGGCACCAGCTACCAGGTCGCCGACGGCGCCCAGGCGCACCAGTCGCACACCGAAACCGGGGCGAAGCTGTTCATCGTCGATTGAGAGCCGTCGCGAGACGCGCTGCGCGCGGCCCTCGCCCGCCCTTTGGGCACCCTCTCCCGCAATGCGGGCGAGGGGGCAGCTTCTAGGTCTCGCGTCTAAATCCCCTCGCCCGCACTGCGGGAGAGGGTGGATCCGGGCTTAGCCCGGAGACGGGTGAGGGCCGAGCGGAGCGAGGTGTTTCTTTTTCTTCAATCCCCGCCGCTCTGAGGCCGGCTTGTGAGCGTGGTGCCGATGACGGCGTAGAGGGGGCTGCCGCCGCCGGATGGGGTGCGGTCGATGCAGCGTATGTCGCCCCAGTTGCCGTTGTCGGCGAAATGCTGCGCGACGAGGCAGAGCTGCGCCGTGTCGTCGAGAAGGCACCAGCAGGCCATCGCCCGCGTCGCCAGACATCGCTGTGAGAATGTCACGACCAGCGGCGCCCCCGGCCGCAACACCCGCGCGATCTCGCGGATCAATTCGCCGGGCCGGGTCAGATGCTGGATCGCGCCGCAGATCGTCGCGCCGTCGAACTCGCCATCGGCGAAGGGCAGCCTCGGCTGCGCGTTGAGGTCCTGCACGCGCCAATCGTCGAGGAACGGGTTCTCCGACAGCGCGCAGGCGTCGGCGCCGATGCCGACCACGCGGCGATAGTGGATTTCGGGTGGAAGATGGCCGATCCAGCTCGACATCACGTCGAGGATCGCGCCGCCCGCCGGCATGATTTCGCGGTAGAGGTCGGTGATCGCGGCGATCGCGGCATCGTCGATCGGCTCCGGTGACACGTCGATCGGGGGCCACGCCTCAACCGGCGCCTCGATCGATGAAAATACTGGCATCGGCACCGCCGCCATGCTCGTCCTCGGTCCCTCCCAGGGATCAGATGGTAAGCCGCCGCTATCGCCTCAAGGCCTCATTTCGCCTCATTCTGCCAGCGCACGCTCGGGTGGCGTCAAGGGCAACCCCAGATCGCGCGCCACCGCCGCATGGGTGAGCCGTCCGCGCGATGCGTTGAGCCCGTTTCGCAGATGCGGATCGTCGCTGAGCGCCCGCCGCCAGCCGCGGTCGGCGATCGCCAGCGCGAACGGCAATGTCGCGTTGTTGAGCGCCACCGCCGAGGTTCGCGCCACCGCACCCGGCATGTTGGTGACGCAGTAATGCACGACGCCTTCCTCGACATAGGTCGGCGCGGCATGGGTCGTCGGCCGGCTCGTCTCGAAGCAGCCGCCCTGGTCGATCGAGATGTCGACCAGCACCGACCCCGCCCCCATCCGCCGCAGCAGCTCGCGCGAGACCAGCTTTGGCGCCGTCCCGCCCGGCACCAGCACCGCGCCGATCACCAGATCGGCCGCCGCGACCTCGTTCTCGATGTTCTCGACGGTTGAAAAGAGGGTGTGGAGCTGCGACCCGAATTGCAGGTCGAGCTCGTAGAGCCGCGGCAGCGAGCGGTCGATGACCGTCACGTGCGCCTCCATCCCCATCGCGACCCGCGCCGCGTTGGTGCCGGAAACCCCGCCGCCGAGGATCACCACCTTGGCCGCCGCCACCCCCGGCACGCCGCCGAGCAGAATGCCCTTGCCGCCCTGCTCCTTTTCCAGGCAATGCGCGCCGACCTGCACCGCCATCCGCCCCGCGACCTCGCTCATCGGCGCCAAGAGGGGCAAGCCGCCGCTTCTGTCGGTCACGGTCTCGTAGGCGATCGCCACCGCCCCCGAGCGCAGAATCGCGTCGGTCAACGCGCGGTCGGCCACGAGGTGGAAATAGGTGAAGACGATCTGTTCGTCGCGGAGAAGAGAGATCTCCTGCGGCTGCGGCTCCTTGACCTTGACGATCATCTCGGCGACCGCGAACACGTCGGCCGCGCGCTCCAATATCCCGGCGCCCGCCGCCTCGTACTGTTTGTCGTCGAACCCGATTCCCGCGCCGGCGCCGCTTTCGATGACGACCTTGTGCCCGCGATGCACCAGCTCGCGCACGCTGCCCGGCACGAGGCCGACGCGGTGCTCCTCGTTCTTCACCTCTTTCGGGACGCCGATCAGCATGTTCAGTCCTCCAACTGCCGCAACGCCTCGTCGGCGAGCGGCAACGACGCCGTGAGCCCCGGCGATTCGATCCCGTACATATTCACAAGCCCCGGAATGCCGTGCTCGTCAGGCCCCTGCACGACAAAATCCGCCGCCGCCTCATTGGGTCCGCTGATCTTCGGCCGGATGCCGGCATAGCCCGGCTGTAGCGCACCGTCCCTGAGACCCGGCCAATAGCGCCTTACAGCGGCGTAAAAAACCTCGGCGCGCCGCGGGTCGACCGCGTAGTCCACCCCGGGGATCCACTCGACATCCGGTCCGAACCGCGCCTGCCCGGCAAGGTCGAGCGTGATGTGGACGCCGAGCCCGCCCGGCACCGGCACCGGGTAGATGAGGCGCGTGAACGGGGTCTTGCCGGTCAGGGTGAAATAGCAGCCGCGGCAGAAATAGGCCGGCGGGATCGTCTCGGCCGGAATCCCCTCGATCGATTTCGCCAGGAGCGGCGCATGCAGCCCGGCCGCGTTGACGAGGATGCGGCAGCGGATCGTCGTCGGCTCGTCGCCGCCGACATCGAGTTCGAACCCGTCGCCGCGCACCCGCCCGCCCAGCAGCGGAGTCTGGAACGCGATCATCGCCCCGGCATCCTCGGCGTCGCCCTGATAGGCCAGCATCAGCGCATGGCTGTCGATGATCCCGGTCGACGGCGACAACAGCGCCGCGACGCAATTGAGCTGGGGCTCCATCCGCGTCGCCTCGGCGACCGAGAGCCATTCGAGGTTGTCGACCCCGTTCGCCTTCGCCGCGGCCTCGATCTTCTGGACGCCGGGGATTTCGTCCTCGCTGGTGGCGACGATGAGCTTGCCGAGCCGCTTGTGCGGCACGCCGTGCGCCTCGCAATAAGCGTACAGCCGCTGCCGGCCCGCGACGCAGGCGGTCGCCTTGAGGCTGTCCTTCGGGTAGTAGAGCCCGCCGTGGATGACCTCGCTGTTGCGCGACGAGGTCTCGAACCCGATCGTGTACGCCTTTTCCAGCACGACGACCTCGTGCCCGGCCTGCGCCAAGGCCCGCGCCACCGCGAGCCCGACAACCCCGGCCCCCACCACCACCGCGTCGATTTCGTCCACCGGCCGCCCCGCTGCAATGTGCGGGCGGCATGTTACCCTCACCCGTCTCGCTTCGCGAGCCACCCTCGCTCCCGCCCCACCAGGCCCGCCACCCGCGCCAGCTCCGCGCCCGACAGCACATCCTCCAGCGTCCGCGTCATCCGGCGGCGCCAGTTGGGATGGGCGTCGGTGGTGCCGGGCAGGTTCGCCTGCTCGGCCTCGCCGACGACGTCCTCGATCTGCACCAGCATCAACCGCGCCCGCGACCGCGCCAGGAATGCGTGGATCGCGTCGCCGAGCTCGTCGGTGTAGACGGGGGCACCGCCGTCGGGCAGGAACTCGGCGAAGCGGTCCCAGCCGACCAGCCCCTCATGCGCCAGCGCCTCGAGCAGCAGGCGGCGGTCGCGGCCGCGCTCGCCGGTTTCGGTCGCCTCGGCGGCTTCGTCGGGATAGAGGTCGAGCCGCCGCCGCCATTCGATGTCGCGGCCGAGCCAGAACCCCTTGAGGCTCGGCAGGTCGTGCGTCGCGGCCGAGGCGGCGGCCAGCGGCGGGTATTCGCCCGGCGGGATATAGCCGCCGCCGGTATCCCAGCGCCGCTCGAAATTCACGACCCGGTACGACAGGATATTCGCCGCGCGCAACGTCTCGCGAAACCCGGCGAGCACGGTGCCGAGGTCTTCGCCGATCACCGCGCAGCGGTGCCGGTGGCTTTCGAGCGCGACGAGCCGCACCAGCTCCCAGAACGGATAGGCGACATACGCCCCGGCACGCCCGTCCATCCCGCGCGGGATCCAGTAGAGCCGCTGCAGCGACATCACATGGTCGATCCGCAGCACCCCCGCGTGCCGCATATTCGCACGCAGAGTCTCGATAAACGGCGCAAACCCGCGCCGCCGCAGGACCAGCGGGTTGATCGGCGCGAGACCCCAATCCTGCCCGGCGCGGCTCAGCGGATCGGGCGGCGCGCCGATGGCCGCGCCCGGCGACAGCAGCTCCTGGTCGGCCCAGGCGGCCGCGCCGTGCGGGTTCACCCCGACCGCCGCGTCGCGATAGAGCCCGACCGACAACCCGCTCGCCTGCCCCGCCGCGGCGGCGAGCCCGAGCTGGCGATCGGCCTGCCATTGCAGGAACTCGAAGAACTCGACCCGCGCCGCGTGTTCGCGCCCGAATTCGGCGACCGCCGCGGAATTCGGGTCGCGCATCGGCTCGGGCCAGTCATGCCACGAGAACCGGCCCTCGCGCCCATAGTAATGCTCGTGCAGCGCCTCGAAGATCGCAAACCGCGCAAGACCCGCGCCGCCCTCCTGCTGAAACTGGCGAAACGCGTGGAGCGCGCCCTCGCTCGCCTTGGCGCGGCGCAGCCGGCGGAACAGCTTTTCGAGCACCGGCCGCTTCAGCGCGGCGACCGCGGCATGGCCGACCTCGTCGCCGGCCCGCGCCGCCCTCAGCGCCGCCGCGGCGGGTGCGTCCTTCGCCGCAAACCCCGGCACCGCGGTCACGTCGATATAGAGGTAGTCGAGCCAGGACCGGGTCGAGGGCGAATACGGGCTGACATGGCGCGGCTCGGCGGCGAAGAGGGCATGCAGCGGGTTGAGCCCCAGCGCCGCCGCGCCGAGCCCGCCGGCAGTCGCAGCCAGCCGGCCGAGATCGGAAAAATCGCCGATCCCCCAATTCCCGGCGCCGCGCAGCCCGTAAAGCTGCGTCGTCAACCCCCAGACCCGCGCGCCGTCATCAAACTCGGGCGGCAGATACGCGCTCGCCGGCGCCACCGCGAGCATCGTCGTCGCGGTCGCGGCGCCCGCCATGAGCTCCAACCGGTGGTAGCCGGGCGGCATCCCCGCCGGCAGCGCCAGGATGTCCCCGTGGCAGATTCCGCCCGCGTGCGCGCCGTCCTCTTGGCACAGCTCCCACGCAACCTCGGCCGCGCCGGCCGGCCGGCGCAGCGCCAGCGACGGGTTCGGGTCTTCGGCCGGGACGATGTGGAGCGGCGGCGCGCCGAACGGCATCGACTCGCCTTCCGCTGCGAGCGCGGCCGCGGCTGCTTCCGGCTCCTCGGGCAGGCCCAGCGCCGCGATCAGCCGCGACAGCGCTTCCTCGCCGGGCTCGTGCCACACGCCGAGCGCGTCGTGGTGCCCGAGCGTGATCCCAACGAGCCCGGCCACACGGCGCAGCTCGTCGAGCCGGCTCATCGCCTGACCCGCCCCAACCCGTTGAGCGCCCGGTCGATAAACAGCACGAACGACCGCGCCTTCAGGTGATAGGCCTCGCCCGGCCGCCAGCGCATCCCGTTCCTCGCTAATCCGCTCGGCTCCGCGGTATCGACCAGCGCTTCCCACTCCATCGGCGCCGCCAATCCGGGGAACACGAATTCGAGGTTCTCGTGATAGGCGTTCATCATCACGAGAAAGCTGGCGTCGATGTCGCACTGGCCGCCGGTCGTGTAGAACTCGCCGGCCGCGCCGCCCAGCACACAGCCGATGGTCAGCGCGAAATGGTTGCCCCAATCCTCGGGCGTCGCCTCGACCCCGGCCGGCGTCACCCAGGTGATGTCCTTGAGCCCGTCCTGCGACAGGACCTCGCCGCGAAAAAAGCGCGGTCGCGAAAACACCCGGTGCGTCCGCCGCAGCTCCAAGAGATAGCGCACGAAATCCCGCAGCGCCTCGTCTTCGGGCCGCACCTTGCGCCAGTCGGTCCACGAAATCGCGTTGTCCTGGCAATAGGCGTTGTTGTTGCCGCCCTGGCTGCGCCCGAACTCGTCGCCGGCGAGGATCATCGGCACGCCCAGCGACAGCAGCAGCGTCGCCATCAGGTTGCGCCTTTGCCGGTCGCGCAGCGCGGTGATCTCGGGATCGTCGGTCGGCCCCTCGACGCCGCAGTTCCAGCTATGGTTCGGCTCGTGCCCGTCGCGGTTTCCTTCGCCGTTATCCTCGTTGTGCTTGTCCTCGTAGCTGACCAGGTCCTGCAGCGTGAACCCGTCATGGGCGGTGATGAAATTGGTGCTGGCCCACGGCCGCCGCCCGCGATACCCGAACACGTCCGACGACCCGGCAAGACGCGAGCCCATCTCGGCGACGAGCCCGGTATCGCCCTTCCAGAACCGCCGCACCGTGTCGCGGTATTGGCCGTTCCACTCGGCCCAGCCCGGCGGGAAATTGCCGAGATGATACCCGCCCGGCCCGATGTCCCACGGCTCGGCGATGAGCTTGAGGCGAGTCAGGACCGGGTCCTGGCGGACCGCGTCGAAAAACGCCGCGTCCTGCGTGTACTCGCCCTTTTCCCGCCCTAACGCCGCGCAAAGGTCGAAGCGGAACCCGTCGACCCGCATCTCGGTCGCCCAGTAGCGTAAGGAGTCGAGCACCATCTGCAAGACGCGGGGATGCTCGGTGTTGAGCGTGTTGCCGGTGCCGGTATCGTCGCGGTACTCGCGCCGGTTTTCCTGGAGCCGGTAGTAGGAAAGGTTATCGATGCCGCGGAACGACAGCGTCGGCCCGAGCCGGTTGCCCTCGCCGGTGTGGTTGTAGACGACGTCGAGCAGCACCTCGATCCCCGCCGCGTGCAGCCGCTGCACCGCGGTTTTGGCTTCGCGGATGTCGTCGCTGGGAAGGAAGCGCGGGTCGGGCGCGAAAAAGCCGATCGTGTTGTAGCCCCAGTAATTGACCAGCCCGCGTCCGGTCAGCATCCGCTCGCTGATCGCCGCGTGGATCGGCAGGAACTCGACCGCGGTGACGCCGAGATTGACGAGGTAGTCGATCACCGCCGGCGACGACAGCGCGGCAAACGTCCCCCGGTGCGGGTCGGGCACTTGCGGATGGGTCTTGGTGAACCCGCGCACGTGCATCTCGTAGATGACGGTCTCTTCCCACGGCGTCTGCGGCCGTCGGTCGTCGCCCCAGGTAAAGGCGCTCTCGACGACCCGGCACTTCGGCACGTATCTCGCGCTGTCGCGCCGGTCGAAGGCGAGATCCTCGCGCGGGCTGCCGATACGATACCCGAACACGATGTCGTTCCACCGCAGCGCGCCCTGGATCGCCCGCGCATAGGGGTCGATCAGCAATTTGTGGTGGTTGAAGCGGTGGCCGTTATTCGGGTCGTAGGGACCGTAGACGCGATACCCGTAAAGCTGGCCCGGCCGCATCTCGGGCAGATAGCCGTGCCACACCTCGTCGGTGTATTCCGGCAATTCGATCCGCGCCTCTTCCTGGCCCGAGCCGTCGAACAGGCACAGCTCGACCCGTTCGGCATGGGCCGAAAACAGCGCGAAATTGACCCCCTTGCCGTCCCAGGTCGCACCGAGCGGATAGGGGGCGCCAGGCCATACGCGCGGCGCGGGCACTCAGCACTCTCGCGTAAAGATCAGCACGCCCAGCGGCGGCAGGGTCAGGCGCAGCGAATAGGGGTGGCCGTGCATCGGCTCGGGCTCGGCGGCGACGAGGCCGAGATTGCCGACGCCGCTGCCGCCATAGCTCGCCGCGTCGGTGTTGATGCGCTCGGCGTAGCTTCCGGGCAGCGGCACGCCGATCCGATAATCCTCGCGCGGGACCGGGGTAAAATTGCACACGATGACCGCAAGCTCGTCGGCATCGCGGCTGCGGCGCAGATAGGACACGACGCTTTCATGCCCGTTGGCGGCGTCGATCCAGCGGAACCCGTCGCCCTCGCAATCGAGGACGTGCAGGGCCGGAACCTCGCGGTAGAGCCTGTTGAGGTCGCCGAGCAAGGCCGACGCGCCGGCATGAAGCGGATCGCCCAGCAACTGCCAATCCAGACCGAAATCATGGTTCCACTCGCGCTCCTGCCCGAACTCGGCGCCCATGAACAGGAGCTTCTTGCCGGGATGGGTCCACATGAAGGCGAGATAGGCGCGCAGATTGGCAAAGCGCTGCCACTGGTCGCCCGGCATCCGCGCGATCAGCGACCCTTTGCCGTGCACCATCTCGTCATGGCTGAGCGGCAGGATGAAGTTTTCGTGGAACGCGTAGAGGAGCCCGAAGGTCAGATCGTTGTGGTGGAATTTGCGGTGGACCGGGTCTTTCGAGATATAGCGCAGCGTGTCGTGCATCCACCCCATGTTCCATTTGAACCCGAACCCGAGGCCGCCGACGTAAACCGGGCGCGACACCATCGGCCACGCCGTCGATTCCTCGGCCGCCGTCGTCGCCCCCTCGGCCTCGCCGAACACCAGCTCGTTCATCCGGCGCAGGAACGCGATGGCGTCGAGATTTTCCCGCCCGCCATACTGGTTCGCGACCCATTCGCCCTCGCGCCGGCTGTAGTCGAGGTACAGCATCGACGCCACCGCATCCACGCGCAGCCCGTCGATGTGGTACTCGGCGAGCCAGTAAAGCGCGCTCGACAACAGGAAATTCGCTACCTCGCGCCGGCCGTAATTGAAGATCAGCGTGTTCCAGTCGTGGTGGAACCCCTGGCGCGGGTCGGCGTGTTCGTAGAGCGCGGTGCCGTCGAACCGGCCGAGGCCATGCGCGTCGGTCGGGAAATGCCCCGGGACCCAATCGAGCCACACGCCAAGCCCGGCCTGGTGGCAGGCATCGACAAAACCCCGGAAATCGTCCGGCGAGCCATACCGCGAGGTCGGCGCGAACAGCGAGACCGGCTGATACCCCCACGACCCGTCGAACGGATATTCCGTGATCGGCATCAGTTCGATATGGGTGAACCCCAGCCCCACCACATACGGCACAAGCTGCTCGGCGAGCTCGCGATAGGTCAGGTACCGCCCGTTCTCGGCCAGGTTCCGCCGCCACGAGCCGAGATGCACCTCGTAGATCGAGATCGGCGCCTCGCGGTGGTTGCGCTCGGCCCGCCCGGCCATCCACGCCGCGTCGTCCCATCTGTGACGCGGCGGCGCGGCGACGATCGACGCCGTGCCCGGCGCCCGCTCGGCCTCCTCGGCGTAGGGGTCGGCCTTGAGCGGCAATACCGCGCCGTCGGGCCCGACGATCTCGTATTTGTAGCGGTTGCCGGCGCCGAGGCCGGGTACGAAAATCTCCCAAAACCCGCCGGCATGGCGCCGCCGCATCGGCATCCGCCGGCCGTCCCAGCCGTTGAAGTCGCCGACGACCGAGACCCGCCGCGCGTTCGGCGCCCACACGGCAAACCCGACCCCGGCGACACCGTCGAGCGTCAGCGGGTGCGCGCCGAGCTTGCGGTGGCTTTCGAGATGGCTGCCCTCGGTCAGCAGATGCAGGTCGAGATCGCCGAGCACCGGCGGAAACCGGTAGATGTCGTCAAACTCGCGCTCGCCGACCCTCAGCCGGTACGCGAACGGGCTTTTCCGGCTGATCCGGGCCTCGAAAAACCCCTCCGGATGCACCCGTTCCGCCTCGGTCACGATCTTGCCGCGCGCGTCGACGACCTGCACCACCTCCGCCTCGGGCAGAAACGCCCGCACGACGATCCCGCCGCCTTCCGAATGCATGCCGAGAAACGAAAACGGATCGCCATGCCGCGCCGCGACGATCTCGGCCACCTGCCCGTCGTCCCGCCGCTCGCGAATACGCGATCCCTGTTCAGCCACCTGCTGCGCCATCACCTTGCCTGATGGAGAAATGCCCTCGCAGGACAACCACCGTTCGTCAAGACGGTTCCTCCAACATGAGCAACATCCCCTTGGCCGTCATCCCGGCGCAGGCCGGGACCCACTTGTCGGCGGCTCGTGCGCTGAACCGTGGGTCCCGGCCTACGCCGGGATGACGTCTTTGAGACGGTGCCGGGAGAGCGATCGGGTAAATTCGCTACATCACCACCTCGACCAAAAACGGTCCCGGCGCGGCGAGGCCGGCGGCAAAGTGGCGGTTGAATTCGTCCATGTTGGTCACCTTCGCGCCGGGCACGCCGAGCGACTTGGCGAGGCCTACCCAGTCGATGTCGGGCTGGCCGATGTTCAGCATGTCGAGCGCCTTGCGCCCCGGGTTGCCGGCCCCGACATTGGCGAGCTCGCCCTTCAAGATCTGGTACGAGCGGTTGGAGAACACCACCGTCGTCACGTCGAGCCCCTCGCGCGCGTGAGTCCAGAGGGCCTGCACCGTATACATCCCGCTGCCGTCGCCTTCGAGGCACACGACCTTGCGGTCAGGGCACGCCACCGCCGCGCCGGTCGCGAGCGGCAGGCCGAGCCCGATCGACCCGCCCATGTTCGACAGCCAGTCATGCGGCGCGGCCGCCTTGGTCGGGGCGAAAAACCCGCGCCCGGTCGTCACCGCCTCGTCCGCGACGATTGCGTTTTCGGGTAAAAGCGCGCCGAGCGACGCCCCCAGCGCCTCCGACGTGATCGCTCCCGTGCCCGGCCCCCCAGGCCTGTCGTTGACCACCGGCGCCGGAGTCCGCGTCGCCCCGACCGCCTCGGCCAAGGCTTCCAACGCGCCGATCGCATCCTCCTCGGGCCGCGACAGCACATGCCCCTCGCAGCCCTCGGGCGTCAGCACGCTCGGCTTGTCGGGATAGGCGAAGAACGCCACCGGCATCTTTGCGCCGACGAGGATCACGTGCTTCAAGCCTGCCAGCACCTTTGTCGCCTGATCGACGACATAGGGCACCCGCTCGACCGAAACCCGCCCGCGCCCGCGCTGGGTGCGCGCGTTGGAGCCCTGCGCGATGAGACGCGCGCCCGTTTTCGCCGCGATCCGCCCGGCGAGGTTGAGGCCGTCCTCGCGCACCGCCCGCCCGGTCAAGAGGATGAGGGTCGGCTCGCCCGAGCGCAGCACCCGCGCCGCCCTGTCGACCGCGTCCGACGACACCGCCGCCGCCGGCTTCTGCGCCGCGACCGGCGCCGCGCCGGTGCCCTCGGTCCAGGCGGTATCGGCCGGCAGGATCAAGGTCGCGATCTGCCCCGGCAGGGTCCGCGCCGCCTCGATCGCCAGCGCCCCGTCGGCCGCCACGGTCTTCGCGCTCGGCGAGGTCTTGACCCAATGCGACGACGGCCGCGCCAGCCCCTCGATATCCGAGGTCAGCGGCGCGTCGTATTGCCGGTGATAGGTCGCGTGGTCGCCGACGATGTTGACCATCCCCGACATCGCCTTGTTGGCGTTATGAATGTTGGCGAGCCCGTTCGCCAACCCCGGCCCGAGGTGCAAGAGCGTCGCCGCCGGCCCGTCGGTCATCCGGAAATACCCGTCCGCCGCCCCGGTCACCACCCCCTCGAAGAGGCCCAGAACGCAGCGCATCCCGTCGACCCGGTCGAGCGCCGCGACGAAATGCATCTCCGACGTGCCCGGATTGGCGAAACAAACATTAACCCCGCCGCCCACCAGCGTGCGCACGAGACTCTCGGCGCCATTCATCTCGGCCATCAAAGGCTCCCCACCTATCTCCGACGCAGCATGCCCGCCGCGCGGAACCGCTGCAAGGTAGGCGGAGGGGCGCGATGTACGCTTCGGGACTTAAGGCTCTACCGTGTTGCCGGGGAAATGCTCCAAATCTTGATCTCGCCGTCGAGCCGTTCAAAACGGTGCCGGCATCCTTTTGGGACGAACAGCACGTCGCCGACGGTGCACTCCAGATCCACGTCGCCGCACCGCAACACGCCGAACCCGGAAACCACGACGTAGACGGCCTCACGCAAGCCGTCGTTCTGCCGCCCGTTTTCCGCATGCGTCAGACCACGAACCTCCAGACCAACCGCCTCACCGGGCGCGCTCACGCCGACGACCTTGCAGGCTTCCGCCCAGGACATCGGTTCCGCGGCTGCGGTCAGATTGACGGGCCTCGACGGCCCCGTCGCCATCTGGTCGACCGGCCGCTTACCACTGGAGGAGTCCATCAGATGAGACCTTTGAGCCGCTTGCCAGCCTCGCTCTCCGGCTCCCGTCTGGCACGGTCGAGGTGGAGATAGCTCGCCTCGTACCGCGCGGCTTTGCGCAGCCGCTCGGGGTCCGGGACGATCCATGTCTTCCCTTCGATCGCGATCAGATTTTCCTCGCGAAGCTGCTTCAGCATCCGATTGACGTGAACGGGCGTGAGGCCGGTCGCGTCCGCCAAATCGGCCTGGGTGACCGGAAACTCGAACTTCTGGTCGTCGATCTCGCCAAACGCCCTCATGCGCAAAAAGATTTCGTAGATGAGGAAGCCGATGCGCGCGTAGGCGTCCCGCCGCCCTTCGTCGATGATGCGCTCGCGCAGCACTCCTTCGTCCTGAAGCGTGTTCCACCAGAAGGCGAGAGCGATGGTGGGTCGGTTGAGGAGCAGGTCCTTCATGCGCTCGCCCGAGATCGAGGCGACCACGCTCGGAGTCAGGGTCCCGATGCTGTGGTCCATCTCGTCCAGGATGAATATTTCCGAGTCGCAAGGGTCGCCCGGCACCAGAAACGCCATGATCTGACGGGAGCCGTCCTCCAGGATCTTGTATCGACAGGCGAGCCCGGTAAGCACCACGTGGATGTCGTCGGAATGCTGGCCCTCCCGGATAATGTCCTCGCGGGCGTCATAGTTTTTCTGCCGCTGCCACGTGAGCTCGTTGATGAGGCGCTGGTCTTCCTCGGAAAAATGCGAGAACTGCACGAGCTTTTTGAGCAACGGACTATCCATGACGCTCTCCTGTCATGGTGGGGAACGCCCCTCAGCCCTCCTTGGTTCGGCCTCGGACGGGTCCCTCCTCGCGGACTTGATCCAGTTAAGTTCCAGCGCCGCCGTCATCGCGCACACTGGCGCCATGATCAGCGACCGGCCGATCTTCGATCACGGCGACGTGCGCCAATCCGAATCGGACCCATCCCAAACGGCGGAAGGATCGGTTTCGGAGGAATGCACTGCCCGTCGCCTCGCCGCCCTCACGTTTGTGATCGCGAACAATTCGCTCGCCAGCATCACAAGGACGGGTAAACGTCTGGAGCGTGCCCGGGCCATCATGTCCGCGACTACCGAGATGATCGCGACCGCTCGTGAGGCGCTCGCGCGCTCACGAAATTTGCTGGCGAGGCGCTGAGCCGCCTCATCCTCGCGGCGCTATGTCTGCACCTGACGCTCAAGCGGCCACGCAAAGCTGAGCTCGTGCCCGTCCGGGTCGGTCAGGTGGAAGAACCGCTCGCCCCACTCGGCGTCGCGCGGCTCGGTGTCGGGCGGATGGCCCGCCGCGACCAGCCGCGCGTGGAGACCGTCCACGTCGGTTTCGTAGAAAATCAGCCGCCCCCACCACGACAGCCGCACCTCCCCCGGCTGCGCGATCAGGTTGAGAAACCCGGCGCCCGCCTTGAAGCTGGTGAACTTCGCCTCCTCCCCGCCATGCAGCATCTCAAACCCGAGCAGCCGGTAAAATCGCACCGCCCGCGCCATGTCGTGCGTCGCGAGGGTGACGGCCGAGATGCTGTCGATCATGGGGGGCTTAGAGCGGCGTCGACAGTAGGCTCGGCACCGCGAACGTATCGAGGAGAATGATCTTGTCGCGAAATTTGAGCCCGCCGGCCTCGTCGACGACCCGATCGCGGTAGAGCCCGGTGGCGAACAGCCGGCTCTCGCCCTCCTGGTCGGTCTGGTAGACGGCGAAACTCGCCTCGACCAGCACCTCGCCGCCCTCCTGCCCCAACAACCGAGGCAACCCGATCAGGTGCCGGTCCCAGTGGATGTTGTATTTGTTGGCTTCCTGCAGCGCCATGATGCGGTCTTCCAGCACCGCCCGGCTGTCGCAATAAACGAGGCCCGCCGGCAAGCCCCGGTCGAAATTCTCGCGCGGGATGATGCTGTAGCGGCATTCCCGGGCGAAGAGGTCGAGCCAGGCGCGCCATTCCGCCGCGTCGATCAGCCCGCCATAGGCCGCGTAGAGGTCGAGAAGCGCCGTCCGGTCCGCATTCATCGCACCGCGCCCGCGGGCTCGATGCCCAGGAGCTCGGCGTAATACGACCAGAACCCGCGCAGCGGCACGTCATGGACCCGGTAGTCGCGGTCGGTGATCTCGCCGCCGCCGCCGAGCTCAATCACCGTCGAGCGCCCGTGGTCGGTGCCCGAGGCCTTGTGCACGATCTCGACCGCCTCGCCGTCCTCCATCGACACGAGCCCCGCCGGACCCACCAGGTTGGCCTGGCGCAGCCGGTGCAGCGTCATCTCGGGCGGGTCGTCCTCATAGCCCAGCATCGTCTGGTAGACCTCGACCTCGTCGAGCCCGCGCGGCCTGATCTGGCGCACCGCCATGCTGTTGCTGATCTGGACGAACACCGCCGACGGAAACACCGAGCTGATCGCGATGTTGAGCCGGTCGCCGTGCTCGGGATGGAATTTCACCAGCGCCGGTTCCTTGAGCGCGAGATAGTCGTTGCGGATATTGGCGCCGCCATAGGCCTGGCTGACGATCTCATCGGTGTCGCTGCCCGCCTCGGCCCAGGTAAAGCTGTGCCGGTGCCGCGCATCCATCCTGACCCCGCCCACCTGCGTCGAGCGGTCGAGCCCGAAGGTCAGCAGGAACTCGTGCAACAGGCTCGCGTGGTAATTGTCGCGGGTGTTCTCGGCATAGATCTTCCAGTTGCCGCGGATGCGCTGGCGGTTGTAGCCGAGCACCTTGACCTTCTTGTCGAAAAACCGCCTGAGCTGCCCCACCACCGCCGGCCCGAGGTAATCTTCCAGGCTCTCGCCGTCCGCCGCCAGCGTGCCGAAGATCGCGCCGTTGACGGTGCCGATTTTGAGCTGCCGCATCCCGTGCCGGCCCATGTCGAAATCCGGCCCCATCCCGCCCTTGCCGCGGATGCCGCGGCGGAACGGGATCGAGGTCAGTCCGCCATGCAGGTCGTAGCACCATTGGTGATAGATGCACGTGTGGTCCTTGGCGTTGCCCGAAAGCTCGCGCCGCACCAGCGCGCCGCGATGGGCGCAGCGGTTGACGAAGGCGTGGATTTCGCCGTTCTCGTCGCGATTGACGACAACCGGCGTCTCGCCGACATAGGTCGTGCGGAAATCGCCGGGGTTCGGGATCTCGACATCGAGCGCGAGCAGGTTCCACGTCGGCCCGCGAAAGATGCGTTCCTGCTCCTCGGCGTACAATTCGGCGTCGTGATAGAGGCGATACGGCACCCGGCTATAGTCCCGCGCCGGCCAGATATCGGCAGTCACCATCGCTGTTCTCCGCGGCCCAAGAGCGATCACCCAGGGTATGATTCTAGGACGCCAGGGAATGATCCTAAGACGAATGGCGGCGGAACGCACGATGCTGACACAGATTTACGAGGTCGGGACACCAGAGGAAGCCCGAGCGATCGCGGCGATCGGCGTCGACCATATCGGCGTGCTGGTCGGCGACGGGGAGTTCCCGCGCGAGCAGCCGGTGGCGGCGGCGATCGCGATAGCCGCCGCCATCTCGCCGCCCGCGAAGTTCGTGGCGCTGTTCCTGACAAGCGACATCGCGCGGATCGCCGAAGCCGGTCGGGTATTGAGGCCGGCGATCCTCCATCTCGGCGCCGCGCCCGAGTTGCTGACGCCGAGCGACGCCGCCGTGTTGAAGGGCCGCCTCCCCGGCATCCCGATCATGCGCAGCATCCCCGTCGTCGGCGAGGAAAGCATCGCCCTCGCCCGGGCCTATGACGGCATCGCCGATTTCCTGCTCCTCGACAGCCACCGCGCCAACGACCGCCAGATCGGCGCGCTCGGCGTCACCCACGACTGGCGCATCAGCCGCCGCATCGTCGAGGCGGTGCGGATGCCGGTGATCCTCGCGGGCGGGCTCGGCCCGGATAATGTGGCCGAAGCGATCAGCGCCGTGCGCCCCGCCGGCGTCGACTCGAAAACCAAGACCGACCGCGACGGCTCAAATGCAAAGGATTTTGATCGCGTACACCGCTTTCACGCGGCGGCGAAAGCCACCATTCCGTTCACACGAAAATAATGGCCGGCGTGCCGGGCCCATGGTCAGAACAAAAGATCGTGATAGTGGTCGGTCATTTGGAAGAGGAACCATGACATTGGAACATTGTCTCCCAGATAGCCCGCTACCACCTGTAGCGGTGAGAGTTTTGGTCCTCTTTTGCATCGAGGTCGGCATGAGAAAGAATCGAGGTTTGGCGGTGCTGGGCGGCGCCGCAACCGTCGCCATTGCAATTGCGCTGGCGCCCAACGCGCAGGCCGCCTGCGCCTGGAACGGCTACGGCTGGGCTTGCGATCAGGGGGGTCCGCAGCAGCAGGTCGCCAATTCCCCGCTGCCGTCGGTTCCCCCGGGCAGCAACTGGGGCACCGATCGCTACACGCCTCAGGGGTACAACTACAACAATTACGATCAAATCCCGAATGACTATCCCGGCCCCGCTCTGACCACGCCCAACGGCCGCGGTGGCGGTGGCGGCGGTGGCCGGCAGTGACGAGCGACCGCGGTCGGGACTAGTTCCTTACACCGGGCGAATTCAAAAGGGCGGCGACGAGCCGCCCTTTTTTTGTTCGAGCCCGCAGAGGTGGCGCTAGGATGCGTCGATCCATTCGGGAGGACGCGATGGCCCAGTTGACGATCAAGAAGCTGAAGCCCGGCATCGGCGCCGAGATTTCGGGCATCGACCTGTCCCGGCCGATCGGCGAAGAAACCCGCGAAGAGCTGTCGCAGGCCCTCGCCGAGCACCTCGCCCTCGTGTTCCACGGCCAGGACCTCACCCCCGACCAATACCTCGCCGCGGCCGGCGCGTTCGGCCCGGTGATGCGCCAGCATTATTCCCAGCACCACATGGACGGGTACTCGAACATCGGCATGGTCTATCACCGCAACGGCCAGCGCCCGGCCGAGCGCTGGCACACCGACCACACCAACCACGAAAAGCCGCCGCTCGCGACGATCCTCTACGGCGTCGAGATCCCGTCCAAGGGCGGCGAGACCAGCGTCGCCAACATGCGCGGCGCCTATAACGCCCTGCCCGACGACGAACAGCGCCGCCTCGACGGGATGCGCACCGTCAACCTCCTCGACGAGCAGCGGCTCGACACCCGCGAGGAAGACCGCGAGAAATTCGGCGCCCCGGTCATCCACCCGATGATCCGCACCCACCCGGTCCACGGCACCAAGGCCGTGTTCTTCCACATCCAGAAGGTCGCGATGATCGAAGGCATGACGCCCGAGGACAGCAAGGCCTACATGGCCGAACTGATCGACCGCATGATCCGGCCCGAAATCACCTATACCCACCAATGGGCCAAAGGCGACGTGCTGGTGATCGACGACCGCGCCACGATGCACCGCGCCCACGGCGACTACGACCGCAGCGAAAGCCGCGTTCTCTGGCGGATTTTGGTGGAGGGCGATAGGCCGGCATTGGTCTGAGTTAGCTTGATGGGCTTCGCTGCGCTCAGCCCATCCTACGGCGCCGAACCTCGTAGGATGGGCTGAGCAACGCGAAGCCCATCAACCGCGCAACCCCGTTTCCTGGCCGGTCTCGGGACTTTTTCTCAACAATGGCAACGCCGAGGCAAGTCCGGCGTTATCCCAGTATGTCGGCAACCCTCATCGCATTGGCGGTGGCCGGCGGGACGCCCCTGCTCTTTATCGCCCTGGCGTATGCCGCCGCCCTGTCCGCCCATCGGCAACAAGCCCTGCAAGACGAAGAACTCGCCAAACTGTGGCTGCGCCCCCCGGCGCGAACCCTTTCGCCCGCTCCAGCCGGGATCGCGCTGCGCCCCGCCGCCTCCCGTCGAAGGACATTGCCGCCGACTTGCGTCCCAACCGCGAAGCAGCCGACCCAACCGACGCGCCGCGTCGCCGGCAGGCGATAGGTCTGGCCGCGCCCTGCTTTAGGGGCCTACAGATATCCCGTTCCCATCTCGGCGGCGAAACGCCGCGCGGTGCCTTCCCAGACGATGTGCGCGTGTTCCAGCAGATAGACCCGGTCGGCCAGCGGCAGGGCGAAGCTGACATTCTGTTCGCCCAGCAACACCGTCGTGTCCGTCGTTTCTCGTAACCGCATCAGCGCGTTGGACAATTGCTCGAGGATCAGCGGGGCGAGGCCGAGCGTCGGTTCGTCGAGGATCAACAGCTTCGGCTGCATCATCAGCGCGCGGGCGATCGCCAGCATCTGCTGTTCCCCGCCCGACAGCGTGCGCGCCCGCTGCTTCGCCCGCTCGCGCAGGATCGGGAACAGCTCCAGGAGCCAGCCGATCTGGTGGGCGCGCTGTTCCCGCGACAGACGTTGGCCGCCGAGGTCGAGATTTTCCTGGACGGTCAGATCGCCGAACAGCTCGCGGGTTTCGGGGCAATGGACGATCCCGCCGCGGGCGATCGCGGCCGCGGTTCGGCCGGCGAGCGACCCGCCCTGCCAGCGGATCTCGCCGCCGTAGGGCACAAGGCCCGAAATCGCGTTGAACAGCGTGGTCTTACCCGCCCCGTTGAGCCCGACCACCGAGACGAACTCGCCGGGACGCACGTGCAGCGACACCTTTTGCAGCGCCTGCGCCTTGCCGTAGAGCACCTCGACGTCGCGGATGTCGAGCAGCGGCTCGCCGCCGGCGGCATCGAACTCGGGCCGCATGTGGGTCTCGATCTCGCCGCCGATATAGACCCGGCGCACGGTCGGGTCCTGCATCACCTCGTCGGTGCTGCCCTCGGCGATGCGCTCGCCGAGATACATCGCCAGCACCCGGTCGACCAGCCGCGCCACGCTCTTCACATTGTGATCGACCAACAGCACGGCCCGGCCCTCGCGCCGGAACCCGTCGATCAATTCGGAAAAGACCGCCGTCTCGCCTTCGGTCAGGCCGGCAAAGGGTTCGTCGATCAACACGACCTTCGGGTCGCGCGCCAGGGCCTTGGCCATCTCCAGTCGGCGCAGATCGGCAAACGGCAGGGTCGGCGGGCGCCGGCCGAGCACCGCGCCGAGCCCGACCTGCTCGCCGATCGCCCGCGCGCGCTCGTCGACATGCGGCTCCGCCGCCAGCCGGAACAGCGAATCCGGCAACAGCGCCAGCTTGATGTTTTCAAGCACCGTCTGCCGGTTGAGCGGACGCGAATGCTGGAACACGATGCCGACGCCGCGGCGCGCGATCCGATGCGTCGGCCAGCCGGCGATGTCGGTGCCTTCAAGCCGGATCACGCCGGAATTCGGCCGTTCGATCCCCATGATCAGCCGCATCACGGTCGACTTGCCCGAGCCGTTGGGGCCGATCAGCCCGAGGATTTCGCCGCCGCGTATCGTGAAATCGACATCCTTGACCGCGACCAGACCGCCGAACCGCTTGGTCAGCCCGGTGACTTCGAGAAGCGGCTCCGCCATCAGCGCGGCTCCCGCGGGCGCAACACCCAGCCCAGCACCCCGTCGGGCAGGAACAGGATCACGAGGAGCGCGACGGCGGAGACGACAAACGTGTTGAGCTGGCCGATCGGGCGCAGCAGCTCGTCGAACAGCACGAGGAAGATCGCGCCGAGCACGCCGCCGAGGATCGTGCGCCGGCCGCCGAACACGACGGCGATGATGATCTGCACCGCGATCGACAGGTCGACCATCTGATCGACCGAGGCGGTGCCCTGGTAAAACGTCAGCATCGCGCCGGCGAGGCCGGAAAACAGCGCGCTGATCGAAAACGCCGCGATCTTGTGCTTGGTGACGTTGAAGCCGAGCGCCTGCGCCTCGACCCGGTCCTGCCCCGTCGCCTGAAGGATGAGGCCGAGCGACGAGCGCGACAGGACGAACAGGATCGCCCCCGACACGACCAGAAAGCCGAACGCGTACCAGTAGTTCACATCGGTGCTGACCGACAGCACGTCCGGCACCATCATGCCGATCTCGCCGCCGGTCTGGGCGGCGAAGATGACGATGAAATCCAGGAGCAGCAGCACCGCGACCAGCGTGACGAGGCCGAAATACGGCCCGCGCAGGCGCAGCGCCGGCACCGCGAGCACGATCCCGCCGACAACCGCGACCACCGCGCCGCCGATCAGGCAAAGCGGGATCGGCAGCCCCCAATTGTTCATCAGCCCGGCCCCATAGGCGCCGAGCCCGATCAGAAAGGTCGGGCCGAAATTGACCTCGCCGGCAAAGCCGAACAGCAGGTCCCACGACATCGCGAACACGCCGAAATAATAGGCGACCGTGAAAATCCCGACATAATAGGAATCGAGCCACAACGGCGCCGAGGCGCCGGCGGCCAGCACCGCGACGGTCAAAAGCAAGCGCGACGGACGAAAATTCCTGCCCATCACCGCCGCCCGAGCAGGCCCTGCGGCCGCAGATAGATGACGATGACCAGGATGACCAGCGCCGGTATCGGCCGCAGCGTCGGCGCGACCAGATAGGCCGTGATCGTCTCGGCATAGCCGACGATATAGGCGGCGATCAGCGACCCCGGAACGCTGCCGAGCCCGCCCAGGATGACGATCGTAAAGGCGCTCGCGGTCAGCGCCCCCGCGTTGTCGGCGCTCGCCCCGAGAAACGACGCCAGCAGCACCCCGGCCAGCCCCGCCAGCACGCCATAGATCGTCCACACGATCAGGTAGACCCGCCCCAGCTCAAAGCCGAGGAGCGTCAGCGCGCGCGGATTGATCGAGGCGGCCAGGATCTGCTTGCCGATGCGGGTGCGGTTGACCAGCAGCGACAACATCCCGATGAACCCCCAGCACAAAACCGTGATCAGCACCTCGTTCCACGGCATGCGGACGCCGGCAAAGGTCAGCACGCCCGGAACCAGCGGTTGCATCGAGACCGGGTTGTTGCTGAACAGGTAATTGAGCCCGATCTGCAGCATGATCCCCCAAAGGAGCGTGCCGGTGAGGATGAAGATCTCCTCCTCGACCTTGGGGATCGCGCGCGAGCGCTGGATCGGCCGGATCACCGCGTAATAGGTGACGAACGACGCCGCCATGCCGGCGAGCACGCCGACCGCGGCCCCGCCGTAAGGGCCCGCGCCGTAATCGGCGGCGACCCACCAGCCGACCAGCGCGGCTATCACCATGATGCCGCCATGCGCGAGGTTGAGCACCCCGCATACCCCGAACATCAGGGTAAAGCCGACCGCACCGAGCCCATAGAGCGCGCTGATCGCGAACCCGTCGACGAGGATCTGGAGAGCGAGCAAGGTAGGAAGGTCCTGTGGCGGAGGGTGGCGCGGCGCCGGGACGGGACAGGCCTTATCGGCCGCCCCGCCCCTAACCCGTTCCTATTTCGCGGACGCCTGCTCGGGCAGTTTGACAAAACTCGGAAACTTCAGCGGGTTCGGACATTTGTCGCGGGGCCAGACGCAGACCTGCTTGCCGTCCTGCCATTGCAGGAATACGCCGGTCACGAATTTCGGTCCGTACTTCATCGCGTGCGTGTAAGTGTCGTCGCGGCCGTAAAACGCGAGCTGACCGAGAGTGCCGACCATGTCGGTTTTTTCCATCTCGGCGACGACCTTGTCGGGATCGGTCGACCCGGCCCGCTGCATCGCCTCGGCAAAGGCGCGCACCCCGTCATAGGCGGTGAACCCGGTAAAGGCCGGGAATTTGCCGGAATCCTTGATGAACTCGTCGGCGACCGGGATCGTCCGCGGGGTCAGCGCCACGCCGGGCACGGTGCCGGTCTGCGTGATGACGCCGTCGGCCGCGCCGTTGGTGGTCTTCCAGAAAGTCGGGTTGGTCGCCTGGCCGCTGTTGCCGCCCATCGGCATGGGCACGTGCTGGTCATGCCATTGCACCGTCGGCTGCACGCCGACATGGGCCATGCCGGTGATGAGCACGTCGGGATGCGTGGCCTCGACCTTGTTGAAGATCGGCGTGAAATCGGTGGTGTCCGGGTTGAAGCGCACGTGGTCGACGACCTGCAGCCCGGCCTTGGGCAGGCATTCGGCCTGGGTCGCGTCGAGCGGGGCGGTCCAATCCGCGTCCTCGCTGACGATCGCGGCGGTCTTCATGTGCAGCATGTCGACGAACAGGTCGCGCGAGGAATCGCACACGGCCTGCGCGATGACCGGCGCCGGCAGCCAGCCCTCGAACACGTATTTGTACTTGTCGTAGTCGTCGTGGACCTGCTTGCTGATCAGGTTCGACGCCGCGGCCGCCGTGATCATCGGCATGTGGAGACGCGCCGACCAGGGTTCGAGGGCGAGATAGACCTCACTGATAAAGGTCGATACCACGGCGCTGACATGATCCTGCTGCACCGCGCGTTGAAAGGCCCGCACGGCATCGGCGGACGAGGAGTGATCGTCATAGGTCACCAGCTCGAGCTTGCGGCCGTTGACCCCGCCCGCGGCGTTGATGTCGGCGACGGCGAGCCGGGCGCCGTCGGTGATCGACTTGCCGAGGATCGCAGATTCCTCCGCGATCACGGCGATCTTGATCGGCGGCTGGTCGGCCGCGGCCGCCGCCGTGATGGTCGCCACGGCGAGCGGCGCCGCCATCGCCAGGATGCCGGCGTATCGCCTGTGCCAAAACTTCATGTCGCCTCCTCCCCCATTTTACTTGCCGAGACAGGTATTTTCTCAAGGCAGGGGCGACAATGAAATGATGAACCCGGCTTGTCAATTTCACGACGGGCGCCGGGCGTCTCAACTCGACGGGCGCTGCCTGACCATGCCGTTCACGGAGGGTCCGCCGCCTGACGCTACATCACGGTTTGGAGGATGGCGTCGAGGCGGTTCCAGACACCGTCCAGCGCGTCGGCCATGAGCTCGGCGTCGCGCAGGGTTTCCAGAAGGAGCCCGCGGCGAGCGCGCAGCACCATCTGAGTGACTTCGAGCGCCTCGGCGGCGTGGCGTTCTTCGACGCCCTGCGAGAAGCATTCGGCGAAATAGGGTTCGGCGACGATTTGCGAATGGTTCACCGAAAGCCCGTCCGCCAGCGCGCGCATCCAATCGTCCGACATCACCTCGACGACGCACCACGCGCCGAGCGAGCGGGAATAGAGCGTCTTGGCCAGCCGCACGAAATGCGCGGTGTTGGGATCGAGGTGTCGGCACAGCGATTCGAGGTCGCCGAATTCGTCGTCGTTCAGCGGCATCTTCGCGCCGATGCCGCGAAAGGCGCGCGCCAGTTGGTAGTGGTGGGTGTCGCCACCGGGCAATCCGTCATCGTCGACAAAGATCTGCAGCTTGCGCTTCCGCAAATTGGGGCTGTCGAGGTGCGGCAGGAAATAAACCCCGGCGCGCGTCGCATGCATCGCCGACTGATAGACCAAATAAATCTGGCCCAGAATTTCCGGGTCTCGCGCCACCGGCTTGGGCAGCTTCGCCAGCCGGCTGAAGAACGAATTCCGCGACGGCATGTGGTCGGCGGCAATCGCCATGATCTTGTTTGGGAACTGCTCAACCGGATCGTCATTCGTCCCAATCCAGGCGACATGCGAACTGTACAGTTTTTGTAATTCGACGGACATGCAATCGATCTCCATTACCACACCAGCGGGCGATCTCTCTGACGATCGCGCTATCGCCGTGACATAACCTTAGATTGCCCAAGCCGTATTAAAGTCGCATTAAGCTGCGAAAGAATTAGTTGGGATTTTAACCATATTCCGCTCGGAAGTGAGTGTGGATGTTCTGTGAGTTCTTGTGCCGTGAAGGCGATCGAGGCGAATGCCAGCGCTGCAATGCCGACGCCGACCAGGGCGGCCGCGGCAAACCCGGCCTGCTGCACCGCGACGCCGCCGATGAGCGAGCCCAACGAGATGCCGAGGAACAGGGCGCTGTTGTTCCACGCCAGCACGGTGGCGCGGCGTCCTGGGAAATCGCGCGCCAACCCCGCCTGTTGCGCCGGAAAGAACAGTTGCGCCATGACCGAAATCAGCATCAGCACTAAATCGACGGCCAATTCGCCATGCAGCCAGGCGCCGAGCCAGACGAGGCCGAGGGCCAGCCCGCCGACGCTCGCCAGCATCGTCAGGCGCGACCCGATCCGGTCGGCCAATTGGCCGCCGAGCAAGGTTCCGGCCAGCGCGCCGGCGCCGTAGAAGCCGATCGCCCGGGCGATCTCCTGCGGCGACAGACCGATACCGGTGAGGCCAACCCCGAGATAGGTATAGACGCCATACAAAGCGGTCGCCCACAGCACGGTCGGCATCAACCGCCGCGCGAGGGTCACGGTATTGAGCGGCGCCAAAGCAGCCGCCGATGGCGCCGCCGCACTCGCACGAGCCGGCCAAACGATGCGGTTGCCAAGAGCCAGGACCACGCTCAACCCGGCGAGAACGGCAAACGGCGCCCGCCAGCCCCACGCGACGCCGATCAGGCTGCCCAGCGGCGCGCCGAGCGACAGGGCGAGCAGCAGGCCGGAGACGGCAAACGCCATCCATCGCCCGCGGCGCTCCGCCGGGGCGGCCTCGCCGACGCCGGCATAGATCAGCGGCGAGATGCCGGCCGCGGCAACCCCGGCCGCGCCGCGCAACACCAGCAGCCAGGCGAAATCGCCGGCGGCGACGACCGACACATTGGCGACGGCAAAGCCGATCAGACAGGCGGTCAGCATCCGCCGGCGGCCAAGCCGATCGGCCAACATGCCGAGTACCGGCGCGCTCACCATGTAGCACACGCAGAATACCGTGGCGCAGAGCCCGACCGCGACGGTCGACAGGTCGAGCTCGCGGGCGATCAACGGCAGCAGCGGCGACACGACGAACAGATCGGTGCCGACCATGAACAGGGTCAGCCAGCCGACCGCGAGCCGGCATCGGGGGCTCATTGCGTAACCTCTTTCACAGGGGTGGCGGATCACGCCGCCGCGTGGCCTGCGTCAGGCCGAGCGGCGCAGCGGCATGGGCTTACGCCGCTCGAGGCGCGAGCCCGGCAAGGTGACGTAGACGGTCGTGCCGACGCCGACCGTGCTGACGATAGTCAGGCTGCCGCCATGCTTTTCGGTGATCAGCTTGGTCAGCGGCAGACCGAGCCCGGTGCCTTCCTGAGCCAGCATGGCATTGTCTATCTGGCGGAACGGCTCGAGCGCGACCGGGATATCCTCGGGCTTCATGCCGACGCCTTGATCCTGTACGCCGATCACCACGTCGCCGTCGTCGTTGAAGTCGACCGTCACCGCGATCGCTGTCCCCTCGCCGGAGAATTTGGCGGCATTCGACAACAGGTTGAGGATGACCTGCTTGAGGCGCAGCGGATCGGCGGTCAGCCGCGACAAATCGGGCGGCGTCGCCACGGTGACGGTGATCGATTTGTGCGCCGTCTGGATGCTCACCAGCTCGACGCAGCCGCGCAGCAGCGCCGGCAGGTCGATCGGCTCGTCGCGCAGGATGAAGTGGTCCGTCAGCGATTTCGACAGGTCGAGGATATCGTTGACCAGCTCCAGCAGATGCAGCGCGGAATCATGGATGTAGTGCGCGTATTCGCGGCACACCTCGTCCGAATTGGCCGGCAGCATCCCGCTGGCGATGATGTCCGAAAATCCGATGACGGCATTGAGCGGCGTGCGCAGCTCGTGACTCATATGCGCGAGGAATGTCGATTTCGTGCGGCTGGCGGCCTCGGCCAGCTCCTTGGCTTCGGTCAGTTGCAGCTCGCCCCGCTTGCGCTCGATCGCATAGCGGATCGCGCGGGCGATGACCTGCCCGTCGCCTTGTCCCTTGACGAGATAATCCTGCGCGCCGGTCTGCAGCGCTTCCAGCGCGACCGACTCGTCGGCATAGCCGCTGAGCACGATGAGCGGGAGGCGCGGGTGACCCGTGCGGAGGCGGCCGACGGTTTCGAGACCCTGCGAATCCGGAAGTGACAGATCGAGCAGCACGACGGCGAATTGTTCTGCCGCCAATCGCGCCATGCCGGGCTCCAGGGCGGCGACGTGAACGACGTCCATGGCGGTGCCGGCGGCGTCCCGGAGCAGCTCGCGGGTCAACCGGGCGTCGCCCGGATTGTCCTCGATCAGCAATACCCGCAAGGTGCCTGACATCGTTTCCACCGCTACCGAGGCCGCCCTGCGTCAATGCAGGGGAGAGGCGAGGCCGTTCGGCAATTTGACGATCGCCAGCCAGAATTCTTCGACCGCGCGAATGATGTCGAGGAACTGGTCGAGATCGACCGGCTTGGTGATGTAGCAATTGCCGTGCAACTTGTACGTTTGCAGAATGTCTTGTTCCGCATCGGAACTGGTCAGCACGACCACGGGAATGAGCCGCAGTTGCGGATCTTCTTTGAGTTCGGCCAAAACCGCGCGGCCGTCTTTGCGCGGCATGTTGAGGTCGAGGAGGATGAGGTCGGGCCGCGGCGCATTGGCAAAGGACCCCGCGCCGCGCAGGAACTCCAGCGCCTCGATCCCGTCGCGCGTGTGATGCAGGCGATTGTTCATCGGCCTGTCGCGCAGCGCCTCGAGCGTCAGCCGGGCATCCGCGGGGTTGTCTTCGACCAGAAGAATCTCAACCGGCCGTCCGCCCATCTCACCAGAAACGTCCATCAACCCCACTCCACTTTTCGCGATGCTTGAGTCGGAAATCGCGAATCACGCTAATGTCAGCGCGTAAAGTAAACCAACAGAGTTAAGCTGAGATGAATGACGCAGATCGGCTTCGGCAAGCTGGTTGCCGGATGATTCAGCCGATCTCCTTGGCCACCGGCAGGGTGAACTGGAACCGGCTGCCCTGCCCCGGGGTCGATTCGATCCAGATGTGACCGCCGTGGTACTCGATCACTTTTTTGACGATCGCGAGTCCTATGCCGGTGCCGGGGTATTTCTCGCGCTCGTGGAGCCGCTGGAAGATCAGGAACACCCGTTCCAGGTATTCGGACTCGATGCCGATGCCATTGTCCTCGACGGTGAATTGCACAAAACCGTCGGTGGGCTCGCCCGCCTCGATACGAACGAGCGGGGCATCGGCGCGCCGGAACTTGATCGCGTTGCCGATCAGGTTTTGAAACAGTTGCGTGAGCTGGACGCGCTCGCCGGTGATTCGCGGCAGCCGGCCTAGCTCGACCTTTGCCTCGCTGTCGATGATGGCGCCCTGAAGATTGGCCAGGGTCGATTCGAGGAGGTCGTTCATGTCCAGCGTCTCGAACGAATGGCCGTGGCGGCCGACGTGGGAGAACGCCAGCAGGTCCTTCACCAGCCGCTGCATCCGCGTGGCGCCGTCGACGGCGTAGCCGATGAATTCAATGGCATCCTGATCGAGCTTGTCGCCGTAGCGCCGCTGCAAGAGCTGGCAATAGCTCGCGACCATGCGCAGCGGCTCCTGCAGATCATGCGAGGCGACGTAGGCGAACTGCTCGAGCTCGGCGTTGGAGCGCTTCAGCTCGGTCGCGTACTCTTCCAGCTCGACGGCCTTGCGCCGAAGCTCCTCCTCGGTGCGCTTGAGCTTGGTGATGTCGAGCCGGATGCCGATCGTCCCGCCATCGGAGGTGCGGCGCTCGGTCACCTGAATCCAACGCCCGTCGCTGCGCAGCCCGGTCAGGACCCGGCCCGGCGAGCGATGGGCTTTCATGCGCTTGGCGACCCATTGCTCGACCGTGCCGTTGTTCTCCCACACCGATCCGCTGGAAATGTCGGCGCGCAGCAGGTCTTCGAACGGGGTGCCGGGGACGAGCAGGTGCTTGGCGCCCGGAAAATAGCGCTTGGTGATGCTGTTGCAGATGACGATGCGATCCTCGGCGTCGAACAGCATCAGGCTCGCCGGAATGTTCTCGATCGCCTCGGCGAGCTGGCGATGCGTCGCCATCGCGCGAAGATTGGCCTCGGTCTGGGCGGTGACGTCGCCGCCCATGCCGCGATAGCCGGTGAATTCGTCGTCGGCGTCGCGATGCGGCTTTCCGCTCGCGCGGATGAAATGCGAACCGTCCGCGGTGTGCACCTGAAACACGAAATCCCGGAATGACTTTTGCGCCCGGATATCGGCAAGGACGCGCTCGACCTTGGGATCGTCGCGGTCGACCACCAGGTCGTCGAAGGTTTTGCCGATCAGCCGGGCGGTGTCGAGATCGGTCATTGCGCCGAGGCGCCCGACGATATGGGTGAAGCGGAGGTCGGGCCCGGTCTCGAAAAGCCAGGTCTGCGAGGCCATGAGAACCTTATTCAGCTTGTCCTCGGTCTTGGCCAATTTGGCCCGGGCCAGCGACAACGCGGCCTCGCTCTCCGCGAGCCGGTGGCGCAACTCCCGATCGTCGTCGCTCCGGAGGAGGCTGTTGGCTGCCGCACTCATGACACAAGCATCCTTTGCCGCTGGTCCACGGCCGGAACGTCGCTCTCTTCAAGCTCGTCGGCATCGCCGGCGGTCGGGAGGGTAAAATTGAACCGGGTGCCCTCCCCCACCGTCGATTCGATCCAGATTCGACCGCCGTGGTATTCGACCACCTTTTTCGCGATGGCGAGCCCGATCCCGGTGCCGGCGTATTTTTCGCGCTCGTGCAGCCGCTGAAAGATCACGAAGGCGCGCTCCAGGTGCTCCTCGGGGATGCCGATGCCGTTATCCTCGACGAGGAACCGGGTCATCCCGTCGCCATTGTCGCTCGCGGTGACGCGGATCACCGGCGGCTCGTCGCGACGGAACTTGATCGCGTTGCCGATCAGGTTCTGGAAAAGCTGGGCGAGCTGGACCCGCTCGCCGACGATCCGCGGCAGGGGGCCGCGCTCGATCCGCGCCTCGCCCTCGGCGATGGCGCCGGCGAGGTTGGCGAGCGCGCCGTCGACGACCCCGTTCATGTCGAGCGGCTCGAAGGAGCCGCCGATGCGGCCGACCCGGGAATAGGCCAACAGGTCCTTGATGAGCCGCGTCATCCGGCCCGCCCCGTCGACCGCGAAGGCGATGAACTCGGCGCCGTCCTCGCCGAGCTTGTCGCCGTAGCGGCGTTGCAGGAGCTGGCAATAGCTGGTGACCATGCGCAGCGGTTCCTGCAGGTCGTGCGAGGCGACGTAGGCGAATTGCTCCAGTTCCGTATTAGAGCGTTTCAGCTCGGTCGCGGCCTCTTCCAGCTCGGTGGTCTTTTGCGTCAGCTCGACCGCGTTCTGTTCCAGCCGGGCCGCGTTCTGTTCGAGCCGGAAGAACTGGACCGCAAGGATCCGGAACAGAATGGCGGCCCCGAGCACCACGCCCAGCGCGGCGATCGCGATCATCAGCGACTGGCGTCGCCAGGGCGCCAGAGCCACGGCTTCCGACGCGCCCACGGTCACGGCGAGCGGATAATCGGTGATCGGCTGGGCCGACACGATGCGCGGAAGCTCGCCGATATACCCCACCGTGCGGAAGGTGCCGCCGCCGTTCGCGAGCGTGTCGTACCACGGAGAGGTCGTCGGGATTTTCCGGCCGATCTTGTCCTCTACGTGAGGTTGGCGGGCGAGCAGCGTGCCGTCGCGGCGGAACAGGCTCACGGCGCGGCCTTCGTTCGCGGTCAGCACTTTGTAGAAGTCCTCGAAATACCGGGACTCGGTAACGCCGGCGACGATGCCGAGGAATTCGCCGCGAGGGCCGCTGATCCGGCGCGAGATCGTCATGACCCAGGTGCCGGTGATCTTGTCGACCACCGGCGCTCCGATGACGACGCCCGTGCCGGCGTGGTCTCGCCAATAGGTGACGTAATCGCGCTCCGAGAGATCGATGCGCAGCGCCGGCCACCCGCGCGAGTAGCCGACGATCTTGCCGGCATTGTCGATCAGCTCGATCGCGTTGGCCTGGGGCAGGCTGCGCAACCGGTCGCGCAGGAAGCGGTGGGAGTCGTAAGTCCCCATCTGCTGCCTGTACTGATCCTCGTCGGTGACGCCGGCGGCGGCAACCATCGCCTGCGCTTCCTGCAAGACCAGATCGATCCCCTGGAGCGCCCGCGCCGTCTGCTCGGCCAGGACCACCGCGAGGTTGTGCGTATCCCGTTCCTCGTCGGCCATCCGATCCCGGTAAAGGTTCCAGATGGACAGGCACGCCGCGACAATGGTGACGGCGATCGTGAGCGACCCCCCGAGAACCAGGGGTCGGGCGGAGCGTAAACTGCGGTTGGGCCGACCGATAAGGGTCATCATCGGCAGATCTGGCTCGACGTTCGGGCTGCGGAGGCAGTCCCTCATTGCCGGCCATTCCTAACGACATATGGTTAATCGATCTTCAATGCCGCTTGAGTCACGGAGAGGATCGCTCTCGGTCACAGCATATGACCGGCGACGTGATGCCCAATGGTTAAAAAGGCTGGCGGACCCGATACGATTCGAACGTACGACCCCTGCCTTCGGAGGGCAGTGCTCTATCCAGCTGAGCTACGGGTCCCTGGCCAGCGTGACTTGACTTAGCGCCTCGGCGGCGGCGGCGCAAGGGCGCTAGCCGCTATGCGCCGGGGTTGGCGCCGGGGTTGACGACTGGGTTGGGGGCCAGGGGCGGGCGTTTTCGGCGGCGTCTTCGCGCGAAGGCAAGGGCGCGGTGCGGTCGAGCACCCAGCTTGCGACATCCCGGGCGACCGTGGCGCCGTCGAGGTCGCGGTAGAGCATGTGATAGCCGTGCGGGTAATAGGCTAGCCGCGGGGTCGTGCCCGGGCTCGTGTCTCGGACGGCCGGGAGACCGCCGACGAAAAGCCGTACGGGGTCCGGCGGGATGATCTGGTCATGCGCGCCGTATTGCAGCAACAGCGGCGTCCTGAGCTTGGGCGCCGCGTCGAGCGCCGCGGTCATCAGGTTGACGAGGCCGTAGACCGCGTCGACCCGCGTGGCCTTGATGATCAGTGGGTCGCGCGCCATCGCCCGGAGCACCGCGTTGTTGTCGCAGGCGACGATGCGGAGCTGGTTGCCGGTGAATGTCGCGCTCGGGAACAGCCGCACCATCGCCCACAACCCGATCCGCTCCGGCAGGTTCATCGTCTCGTACCCCCACACCGCGGGGGCGCCGAGGATGACGCCGTCGACATCGGGCCTTGGCGTGCCGCTCTCGCCGGTCTCGGCGATGATCGCGACCGCCCCGCCCATGCTTTCGCCGAGCAGGTACAGGGGGATGCCCGGATAGCGCTGGCGCAACAGCCGCGCGGCGGTCGCGGCGTCGGCGGCGAGCGGCGCGCGGCCGGGCCACAGGGTCCGGTCGGGCGACGCGCCGAACCCGCGCTGGTCGTAGGCATAGGTCGCGATCCCGTTCTCGGCCCACAGCTTGGCGGGGATCGCGAAGGCGTTGCGGTAGTCGTTGAAGCCGTGCAGCGCGAGGATCACCGCTTTCGGCTCGGCGCCCGGCGGCAACCACACCTTAAGCGGCAGCGAGACCCCGTCGGCGGCGATGAAGAGGTCGTCGTCAAGGCGCGGCGCGACACCGGTCGCGGTGGCGGCGCGGGCGGTGCCGATTCCTTGCTGGCGGGCGGCGGCGTCGGTGTCGGGGGCGCAGCCCGCCAGCACCAGCACGGCGCAGATTGCGGCAAGCCGAGCGATAAAACCGGGACACCGGGTCATTGGATTGCACCGCCGCAACGCGTATCATCCGCCGCCGCGGCTGGTCAACCCGCCGCCCCACCGCCCTTTCCCGGATGCTTCATGCCCGAATTCGAAACCATCGAGATCGACGACGCGGTCGCCGCCTGCAACGGCAGCGGCGGCGCGCTCGGCCACCCGCGCGTCTACCTGAACCTCGAGCCCGGCGGCCGCGCCGAATGCCCGTACTGCTCGCGCATTTTCATCAACAAGCGGCTCGTCCCGCATGGCGCGGACGGCGGCGCGCCGCATTACCCCGACTGACGGAGCGCCGCGATGGAGCTCAACACGGCGGTGCCGCACCATGTCTACCTGATCGACGGATCGGGCTTCATCTTCCGCGCCTATCACGCGCTGCCGCCGCTGACCCGTTCCGACGGCATCCCGACGAGCGCCGTGCTCGGCTTTTCCAACATGCTGGCAAAGCTGCTCGACGAGACCGACGCCGACCACATCGCCGTCATCTTCGACCATTCCGGCAAATCGTTCCGCAACCAGCTCTACGACCAGTACAAGGCCCACCGCCCCGACGCGCCCGAGGATCTGAAGCCGCAATTCGCCCTCGTCCGCGCCGCGACGGACGCGTTCAGCGTGTGCCGCATCGAGCTCGAAAACTACGAGGCCGACGACCTCATCGCGACCTATGCGCGCGAAGCCGAGAACGAGGGCGCGGTCGTCACGATCGTCTCGTCCGACAAGGATTTGATGCAGCTCGTCAACGACAAGGTGACGATGCTCGACCCGATGAAAAACCGCCAGATCGGCGACGCCGAGGTGCGCGAGCGGTTCGGCGTCGGTCCCGACAAGGTGATCGAGGTGCAGGCGCTGGCCGGCGACTCGGTCGACAATGTGCCGGGCGTCCCCGGCATCGGGGTCAAGACCGCGGCCGAGCTGATCAACACCTATGGCGACCTCGAAACCCTCCTCGACCGCGCAACCGAAATCAAGCAGCCGAAGCGCCGCGAAAGCCTGATCGAGCATGCCGACAAGGCGCGGCTTTCCAAGGTGCTGGTGACTCTAGATACCAAGGTGCCGCTGCCCTGCCCGCTCAGCGATTTGCGGGTCAAGCCGATGGACCCGGACAAGCTCCTCCCCTGGCTCAAGGAGATGGAGTTCCGCACGCTGGCGACGCGCATGGCGCAGCGGATGAGCGGCGCCATCGCCGTCGCCGAGGCCGCGATCGCCGGCCCGGCCGAGCCGGTAACGCCTGAAATCCTGCCGTTCACGGCCCCGCACACCTACACGCTGATCGACACGCTCGAAGGGCTCGACACCTGGATCGCGGCGGCGACCGCAACCGGCGCCGTCGCGATCTGGCCGGCCGCGAGCGCCGTTCCGGGCGCCCGCCCCGCCCTCGCCGGCATCTCGCTGGCGCTGATGCCGGGGATGGCCGCCTATGTGCCGCTCGGCCATCGCGAACCGGGGAGCCAGACCAGCCTCGACCTCGCCGCCGAGCCGCCGCGCTCCAACGCCCTGTCTCTCGACGACGCGCTCGCCCGCCTGAAGCCGCTGCTGGAGGACCGCTCGGTCCTCAAGATCGTGCCCGACGCCAAGGCCGCCGCGCACATGCTGTTGCGCCACGGCATCGCGCTCGGCCCTTACGACTGCACGATGCTGATGTCGTACGTGCTCGACGGCGGCCAGGTCGAGCATGCCATCGAACCGCTGACCCAGCGCAGCTTCGACCACGAGCTGTCATCCGCGAAGAACCTGCTCGGCACCGGCAGGAACCTGGTGCCGTTCGCCGAGATCGCCCCCGAGACCGCCCGCGACTATGCCGCCGAACGCGCCGACGCCGCGCTCAGGGTCCACGCGCTGCTGAAATCGCGCCTGGTGCGCGAGAAGATGACCGCGTTCTACGAGACGATCGAGCGCCCGCTCGTGCCGGCCGTCGCCGAAATGGAAAATAACGGCGTCCAACTCGACCATCAGGCGCTCGGCGAGATGTCGCGCGATTTCGCCCGCCGCATCGCCGACATCGAGACGGCGATCTATCAGGACGTCGGGCACGAGTTCAACATCGGCTCGACCAAGCAGCTCGGCGACATCCTCTTTGAAAAGCTCGGCATGCCGGGCGGCCGCAAGGGCAAGACCGGCGCCTACGGCACCGACGCCTCGATCCTCGAACAATTGTCGCCGCTGCACCCGGTCCCCGCCCGCGTGCTCGAATGGCGCCAGCTCACCAAGCTCAAATCGACCTATGCCGACGCGCTTGGCGACCAGATAGACCGCGAGACGGGGCGCGTCCACACCACCTACGCCCTCGCCGCGACCTCGACCGGCCGCCTCAGCTCGACCGACCCCAACCTCCAGAACATCCCGATCCGCACCGAGGAGGGGAGGAAAATCCGCGCCGCCTTTGTCGCCGCGCCGGGCCATGTGCTGCTCTCGGCCGATTACAGCCAGATCGAATTGCGCCTGGCCGCCCATGTCGCCGACATCCAGGCCTTGCGGGAGGCGTTCCTCGCCGGCCACGACATCCACGCCGCGACCGCGAGCGAGGTGTTCGGCGTGCCGCTCGAAACGATGGACCGCGAGACCCGCCGCCGCGCCAAGGCGATCAATTTCGGCATCCTCTACGGCATCAGCGCATTCGGCCTCGGCAACCAGATCGGCGTGACGCAAGCCCAGGCGGCCGAGTACATCAGGAAGTATTTCGAGCGCTTTCCCGGCATCCGCGCCTACATGGAAAAGACCAAGGCCGAGTGCCGCGAGCAGGGCTACGTCGAGACGATCTTCGGTCGCAAGTGCTACATCCCCGGCATCCGCGACCAGAACCCGATGCGCCGCGCCGGCGCCGAGCGCCAGGCGATCAACGCGCCGCTGCAAGGCTCGGCCGCCGACATCATCAAGCGCGCGATGGGCCGCCTCCCCGACGCGCTCGCAGCCGCCGGCCTCAGCGCCAAACCCCTCCTCCAGGTCCACGACGAACTCCTGTTCGAGGTCCCCGAAGCCGAGATCGACCAAACCGCCGCGCTCGCCAAGGAAATCATGGAAGGCGCCTGCGCCCCCCATTGCGAAATCTCGGTGCCCCTGGTCGTCGACACCGGCTCCGCCCGAAGCTGGGACGTCGCGCACTGAGCGTCCATCCAAATGGCGGCGCTTGCGCATCCTCTCCATCCGTCATCCCGGCGAAGGCCGGGACCCACTGGTCAGCCGCTCGTGCGTTTGAACCGTGGGTCCCGGCCTGCGCCGGGATGACGTCTGAATGGGTGGAGCGGGCTGAAGGAGACCGCAATCGGCGGGAAGAACACCTCGTCTGAACCTCTTATCTCCGCTCCATCAGCTTAAGGAGCGAGCCATGAGTTTTCGCATCACCGGCCTTCCGGCCGAGCAATTCGCACCGCTGTTCGACCTGTCCGACGAGGCGCTCGCCCGGCGTGGCGCGGTGCGGCAGGTCGCCGACGGGCGCTGTCCCGGCTATCCCTGCCGGATCAGCCTGACCGACTCCGAGCCGGGCGACGAGCTGATCCTCGTCAACCATGAGCATCACCCTGTCGACTCGCCGTACCGCATGCGCTTCGCGATTTACGTCCGCCGCGGCGAGGAGACATTTGATGCCGTCGACCGGGTGCCCGAGCAGCTCCGCATCCGCACCCTCGCCGCGCGCGCCTTCGATACGAACGCGATGATGGTCGGGTGGGAACTGGTCGACGGGCGCGAGCTGGAGGCTGCCATCGAGCGTCTTTTCGCCAACCCGCGCGCCGCCTACGTCCACCTCCACTACGCGGCGCCCGGGTGCTACGCGGCCCGCGTCGACCGAGCCCGATAGCTTTCGTAGGCCCATAGGCTTTCGTAAACCTATCCGGGTCACACTCCGGGCGGCGATTGCCGGGAGTGGGTCATGCGTCTGGGCGAAATCCTCGTCGGCGGCGGGCTGGTCGGCGTCAGCGATGTCGAGGCCGCGATCGCGCGGCAGAAGGTCGAAGGCGGCCGGCTCGGCGAGAATTTGATCGCGCTCGGGCACCTCACCGCCGACGACCTCTCCAAGGTGCTGAGCGCCGTGCCGACGCCGCCGACGAGCGTCGCCGACACCGGCATCAACCCGCGCAACCTCGTCAATTTGCTGCTCAAGCTGATGCATCTCGAATCGCTCGAGACCATCCCCGAGCTGAGCGAGCGGATGCGATTGCCGTCGCGCGTCGTGCAGGAGCTGATCGACGAGGCGACCCAGCTCCGCTACGTCCAGGCGATGGGCGCCGTCTCGGGCCAGGCCGCGTTCGGCATCCGCTACGCGCTCGGCGAGCAGGGCCGCACCGCCGCCCGCGACGCGACCGAGCAGAACGCCTATCTCGGCCCCGCGCCGGTGCCGCTGACGGTCTACCAGCAGCAGATCCACCGCCAGCGCGTGTCGAACGAGATGCTCGACGCCGAGGCGCTGCGCAAAGGCTTCGCCGGCCTCGTCGTGCCCGACCATTATCTCCACAAGCTGCTGCCGGCGATCAGCGCCGGGCGCACGGTGCTGCTGTTCGGCCCGCCCGGCAACGGCAAGACCACGCTCGCAACCCGCGTCGGCAAGCTCTTCCGCGACGTGATCTACGTGCCCTATGCTGTCGATATCGCCGGCCAGATCATGCGCGTCTATGACCCGGCTCTGCACCTGCAGCCGGTGTCGGAGGAGGAGGCCGGGTTTCTCGCCAATGACGGCGGGTTTCAGCGCGAGCGGTTCGACGAGCGCTGGGTCGCCTGCCGCCGCCCGGTCGTGGTCGCGGGCGGCGAACTGACGATGGACATGCTCGACCTGCAATACACGGCCGACACCAAATTCTACGACGCGCCGCTTCATGTGAAGGCGCTCAACGGCATGTTCCTGATCGACGATTTCGGCCGCCAGAAATTCAGCCCGACCGAATTGCTGAACCGCTGGATCGTGCCGATGGAAAACCAGATCGACTATCTGCGGCTCAACAGCGGCGCGACCTTCTCATTGCCGTTCGACGAGCTGGTGGTGTTCTCGACCAACCTCAAGCCGTCGGATCTGATGGACCCGGCCTTCCTCCGCCGCATCCCCTACAAGATCAAGCTGTTCTCGCCGAGCCGCGACGAATACCACCAGATCTTCAGCGCGGTCGCGAAGCATTACGGCCTCGGCCTCCCCGAAGACGTGTTCGATTTCGTCGTCAAGCGCCTCGACCGCCAGTTCGGCCTCGCCTATTACCAGCCGAAATTCGTCTGCGAGCAGGTCGTCGAGGCCTGCAAATGCTACGGCATCCCGCCACTGTTGACCGTAGACCGCGCCCGCGAGGCCCTCGCCAATTTGTATTTCGACATCGAGGACGAGCAGGACGGCGAGCTGCAGTGATGGGCTGAGCACCGCGAAGCCCATCAAATCCCACCGGCCTAATCTGCTTTGATAAACCGGTCGATCTTGCGAACCCTGAAGCGCCACCCCTCGGCGGTCTTCACCATCTCGTCGACATAACCCCCGCCCGAGCCGATTTTCGGTCCCTCGGGGCTGTTGGTCGCGACCATCCAGTTCGAGCGCACACCCGCCTTCGCGCCGTCCAGCTTGATGACGATGTTGGTCGTCAGGTGGATGCCGCGCGGGCGCGGCTGGGGCGGGCCTGTGCGGAGGCGTGCGGCCTGGGCGGCGATCGCGGGACGGCCGGTGGCGGCGCCGAACGCGGTGTCCCAGGTGCCGTCCTCGGTGAACAGCGCCGCCATCTCGTCGAAACGCCCGCCGTCGAGGCGGAAGCAATATTCGGCCAGCACCTCGCGAATGGCGTCCTTTTCCTCGAGATCGGATGGCCTGGGGTCGGATGGCATGGGAGTCTCCCTCAGCGAGCGTTCGCCGCCGCCTCGATCGGCCACAGCGCCGACCGCCAGCGCAGCGCGATCAACCCTGTCAGCGCCACGCCGATCGCGCAATAGACCGAGCAGGTCCGGGCAAACCCGAACCGCTCGATCAGCGCACCGGCAATCAACAGCCCGATCGGCACGCCATAGATGCACAGCATCCGCACCCCCATGACCCGCCCGCGGAACCGCTCGCCGGCGCCGGCCAGCAGCATCACCGACATCGGCACGAGGCTGAGGCTTTGCGAGACGCCGGCGACGACCAGCATCACGCGCCCGCTAGCCGGCCCCGGCATGTTCACGAAAATCAGCAGCATCGCGTACCAGCCAAAGGCAAAGACCAGCATCATCCGCGCCGGCCGGATCGAGCGCCCGGCGAGGCCACACACGATCGAGCCGATCAGCGACCCGGCGGCAAAGCTCGCCACCAGCGTCCCCAGCCCCGCCTGGCCGATGTGGTACACGTCCTTGGCGACATAGGGCAGCAGCCCCGAGGTCACCGGAAACGCGGTCAAATTAACGAGGAACGCCAGCCACATCGCCGCCAGCGAGCACGGCGTGTCCCACACATAGGAGAGCCCCTCGACCAGGTCGCGCCACAGCGTCGGCTGCACCGTGCCCAGCGCCGCGAACCGCACCCGCGGCCTGGCGATGCCGAGGCTCAGCAGAAAGCCGCTGAAATAAAAGCTGGCGATGACGACATAGACCACCCCCATGCCGAACGCCGCGAACAGCCCCGCCCCCGCCAAGGCCCCGGCGATGCGGGCGGAATCGGCGGTCGTGCGCGAGACGCCCATCGTCGCCATCAGCCGGTCGGAGGGGATCGTCTCGGCGACCAGCGCGTTCCGCACGGCCTGGTCCGACGGCCGGATCAGCCCGGACAGGGTCGTCACCCCGAACACCTCCAGCGGATGCAAATGGCCGGAAAAGGCAAGCACGGTCACGCATGACGCCAGCACCGTATAGCTCGCCCGCATCGTGCACAGCACGCGGCGGTGCCCGATCCGGTCGCCGGCCATCCCGATCAGCGGCGCCAGCAGCACGCCGAGATACTGCAACGCCCAGAACAGCGTCAGCAGCACCACCGATCCGGTCTCGACCAGGATGAACCAGCTCAGCACCAGATTCTCCATCTCGGTGCCCCACGAGGTCAGCAGGTCGGCGGGCCACTGAAAGCGAAAGCTGCGCACCCGGAACGGCGCCAGCATCGCCGCTCCCGACAAGAGCGTCATCGCGCCGACCCGGCATTGCCAACACCGAGATTCGCTATAGAACCCCGGTGGTTAACCCGATCGCCCGGGTCTCCGTTGCGTGCAAGGGTGGGTCGCGAAAAAGGTATGCATGACTGACCTGCTTTACCGACTGTTGTGCACCGCAACATATACCCCTATCTACAACCTCGACGACCCAGAACTTTCGAGCAGAGAACGTCAACTGCACAACGTTCAAGCAGTTTTTAACCAAACCCGTCTGAGATTGGACCGGGGCGACGGTCAGAACATGGAGTAAGGGGCATGCGCTTAGCACCTAAACTGTTGACCAAATCGGGCCAGCCCCGCGAGTTTCTGCGGCGCGTCGACAAAATCGCCGGCGACCTCAACGTCGTGCTGTTCATCTTCATGGTCGGGCTGGCGACGCTCGACTTCACGTTCCTCGTGACCCAGAAGGTCGTCGAGAGCCTGCCGCCGGCGACCCGGATCGTCCACGACCAGTCCGATTCGATCTTCGATCAGAACCGGGTGCCGCCCACCGACCCGTCCAAGTAGGCCGCTGCCGCCCGCCTGGGCGGCCGCGGGCTTTCACCGATCGCGAGCAGGCTTGCGCCGGCCAGGCTTCGCCCCCGTAATGGCGGCAACCGCTTTTCGGGGGAGCACTGGCCGGTGCCGCGCGTTCTGACCGCCCGCTTCATGCACGAGACCAACACGTTCAGCCGGGTCAAGACCGACCTCGGCGAATGGCGCAAGCGCGACTTTCATCGCGACAACGAGATCCCCGCCGCCTTTCGCGGCACCCGCTCGGCGCTCGGCGCCGGGTTCGAGGCCGCCGACAAATACGGCTGGACGCTGATCCATCCCATCTCGGCCAACGCCAACCCCTCCGGCACCGTCACCGACGACGCGTTCGAGCATATCGCCGGCGCGATCCTCGCCGCGGCGCGCAACCAGGGCCCGATCGACGGCGTCCTCCTCCACCTCCACGGCGCGATGGTCGTCGAAAGCCACGAAGACGGCGAAGGCGAGCTGCTGGCCCGCCTCCGAACAGTGCTCGGCCCCGAGATACCGATCGTCGTGACCCTCGACCTCCACGCCAACGTCACCCAGGCGATGGCCGACCACGCCAGCGCGCTGATCGCGTTTCGCACCTACCCGCATATCGACGCGTACGAGCGCTCGTGGCAGGGCGCCGAATTGCTCGAGCGGGCGATGAGAGGCGAGATCAGGCCGAAGACGGTCATCGCAACCCGCCCGATGCTCTACGGCCTCGACTGGGGCCGCACCCAGCGCGGCCCGATGGCCGAGTTGATCGCCCGCGGCGAGGCGCTGGAAAACGCCGGCGAGGTGCTGGCGGTCAGCATCTGCGCCGGCTTCCCGCTCGCCGACATCCGCGACGTCGGCCCGACCGTCACCGTCACCGTCGACGGCAATGCCGCCCAAGGGCAGACAAAAACAGGCCAGGCGATCGCCGAAGAGTTCATGGACCACGCCTGGGCGACACGCGACTTCACCACCGTCAACATGCTGACCGTCGCCGAGGCCGTCGCCCGCTGCCGCGAGGGCAAGGCGGGCGACAAGCCGCTCGTCGTCGCCGATTTCACCGACAACCCCGGCGGCGGCGGATATGGCGACGCGACCGCGTTCCTCAAAAGCCTTGTCGATGCCGGGGTCGAAAGCGTCGCCTTTCACGCCATCTGCGACCCCGAGGCGGTCGCGGCCGGGATGAAATCCGGCATCGGCCCGGCGACGTTGACCCTCGGCGGCAAAACCGACCCGGCGCTCGGCGGCGGCCCGCTGACCCTCGCCGGCGAGATCACCCACCTGACCGACGGCCGCTTTGTCGCCTATGGCCCGATGGGCGGCGGGGTCGAGCGCAATTACGGCCCGTCGCTGGTGTTCCGCGCCAAGGGACCAATGGGCGGCGGCGTCGACATCATCCTGATCAGCAATAACGGCCAGGCGACCGACCTGGCCCAGTTCACCTCGCTCGGCATCGACCCGACGCGCTATGCGACCGTCGCGGTCAAGTCGATGCAGCATTTCCGCGCCGCCTTCGAGCCGATCGCCCGCGAGGTGATCCTCGTCCACACCGGCGCGCTGTGCCAGGTCGACTACAACCCGAAGAATTTCCAGCGGGTCCGCCGGCCGATCTGGCCCATCGACGAGATCGCGGTCTGAAGGGGCGACAGATGAGGTTCCTGGCGACCATCCTTGCCGCCCTGGCGCTGTCGGCGGCTGCCGCCTCGGCGCAATCGCTGACCGCCGAGGATTTCCAGTACCTTCAAGGGAAATACGGCGTCACCCAGCAGAGCGCCGTCGTCACCGAGCTGACCCCGAACGAGGTCCGCGCCCTCCACAGCTCGATCGACGACCTCAAATCCTATCCGGCCGGACGCGACCGCTCGGTGCAGTCCTACCTGATCCTGTCCTACGGCCGCGAGTGCAAGCGCTGGGCGCGCGAGCATGTGGGCGAGCCGTGCTCGCCATCGCCCGACCCCGCCGCCGCGCCCGGCAAGAAAATCTCGGACCAGTATTGCGCCTCGTGCCACCTGTTCGGCAGCCCGGCCGCGCCGTCCTATCACGACATGGCGGCAAAGCGAGACTGGAATGCCCACAAGGTGTCCCACGCGCTGCAGCACAACCCGAACATGGTCCCGGTGACGCTGCCGCCCGAGGCGCTCGACCAGGTGGCGGCTTACATAAACTCGCTTAAATAGAACACGGTCACCCCGCCCGGCCCGACCACGCTCTGCGCCGGGCCGAACGGCGACAGCATCGTCAGCACCCACATCGCCTGCGCCGCGACGACGCTGACAATCACGCCGGCCGCGATCCAGCCCCGTGCTTTGGCTCCCAGGCGGGCGTCGCTCGCCAGTTCGGCAAAACCGACCAGCGCGGCCAGCTCGAGGAACGGGTAGAATTCGAGGCGATAGCGGAATGCCAGCGCGATCGCGGCCATGATCAGCAGCGGCGGGATCGCCAGGCCCGCAAGCACGGGCAAGACCGGCGCCGGGCTCGATGAATTTCGCCGGCGTGCCGTGCGGACGAGCGCCAGAACGGCCAGTCCGAAAAGCAGCGGCTCGGAGACGAAAAGGCTACCCGGCGGCAACTCGACCGAATCGAACACCCGGTCTCGGAAGACAGACCACAGCAGGCCGCCGGCGCCATCGGGCCAGATCCAAACCGGGACAAAATAGTATCCGAATGCATAGGCTAGGCGGATCGGGTTGAACTCGCCGTATGCATGCAGGCGTGCAATCCGATCGGGATGCTGCGTCAGAGCGATGATCTGGCGCGACAAATCCGCAAAAACAACGGGATTGCCCCAGCGGGCGTAGTTGACGAACCCCACCGCCGCGGCAAATGCGCAGGCGACGGCAAGCGGCAGCGCCAGCCTTGCCAGCGTCTGTCGCAGCCGTCCGGCGTGCCGCCCCCTCCAGGCAAGCCATCCACCGAGGAGGCCGAGCGCGGCATAGAGACCGACCGCGGTCGACACTCGGGCCAGCAAGCAAAATCCGGCCGACACGGCCATGCCCAGCAGCAATCTGCGTGAAAAACCCGCTTCGCCCACCCATCCGCATACGGTGAGCCAGACAAAGATGGCGGCGCACGCATCGGCCCACAGCGCTGCCTCCTGAAAGATGGATGGGCGCAGAAATTGAACTTGCGCCCCGCCCGCCAGCAGCACCGCGAGCAGGGCGGCGGTAAGAAATCCGCTTGCCGCCGTCGCACGGCGTGCGATCGTCAACACCGAAAGCGTCTTGAAGAGCGCCATCATGCCCACCGCGGCCAGACAGCCAAGCCGCGTGAAATCTGTCGCGGCAAACTCCGCGGAGCGCAGCAGCGGAAGGCGCACCAGGGCGGGGAGAATGCCGAAATAGGCATAGACCGCGCCGTTACGCACAAATCCCTCGTCACCGATCGACGCCGGGTCGACGTCGAAACGGCCGTCGAGCAGGTGGAGCGCCATGCTGTTAAAGACCGTCCCGTGCGGCAGGGCGGCGAAAAAGCCGCCGCTGCCGGCGGAGAGCAGGAGCGCATAGTAGATGCAGGCCGCGAGCGACAGCAGCACGGCGACCAGCCAGTCACGGCCGATTGCCGGGGTCCCTGCCAGCACCGCGGCCCCTGCCGTCACCCGCGGCGCGTCGGACATCACCGGTCGCGACGGATCAGCGGCCGACGGCCGCCAGCCAACCCGCCGGCTCGGCGAGCGGCTCCGCCTCGCGTGGGCGCGGCGACGCCGCACGCAGCCTCGCCTGCTGCTGGCTGTCCGCCAGCAGGCTGTCCAGTGACGGGCGGGCGCGCACCACCATGAACATCTGGTACGAAAACAGGCCCCGCGACACCCGGATCAGGATGTTGTTCAGTCTGAGCAGCCAGCGTCCGAGCCGACGCGTCCCGAGCGCCAGCGGGAAAGGGGCCGGCACCCCCCGCAGGGACACGATGTCAAAGCCGCCCTGCTCGAACAGGCGGCGCAAGGTCCCAAATGTAAACAGTCGAGTGTGACTGAGGTCGAGAATTCCGCGCCGCCCGTAATTGAACTTGCCAAAGAACAGCATCAGCCGGGTGGCGACGAAGCCGACATTGCCGGTGCTCACCATGACCGTCACGGCCGGCGAGCCTTCGAGCCCGCGGTACAGATCCTCGACAAACTGCTCCGGCTTCAGCAGATGCTCGATCACGTCGAGCATCATGACGCAGTCGTGGTCGCGCATGAGCGTCGCCGGCAAAGCCCGGTTCAAGTCGTGACGCACGAACCGGGTGAGACCGCCGCCGGCAGCCGGCGGCTCGCAATCGACACCGGTCACCTGGCAGCGCTTGTCACGTTCGAGTACGGCGCCGACGTGTCCACCGGCGCAGCCGAGATCGAGCACCCGCGCGCCGACCGGCACGACTTCGAGCGCGATCGAATGCGGGCTCTCGTAATCGAGTTTGGCGACGTAGCGGGGCTCTGCGACCGGATGACGATCGTCATCGAAGCGGCGGTCGTAAACCAGGCCGAGCGCGTGCAGCCGCGCGGCGACTGCCGCCTTGGTCACGTCGAGCGCGTATTTGAGGCCGTTCACGTGGCAGATTTCGTCGCCGTAATAGGTCGGGATCGGCGTCTCCGCGATGCGAGCCCCCGCCAGCACGAGCTGAATGATGATCTCGGTGTCGAAACAGAAGCCGTTGCTGTTCCGGTGGAACGGGATGCGGCGCAGCGCGTCGACCGCGTAGACCCGATAGCCGGAGTGGAATTCGCTGAGCGTGGTATGCAGCAGGCGGTTTTCGATCGCGGTCAGGATCTTGTTGCCGATGTATTTGTATAGCGGCATACCGGCCTTCAACGCGGTGCCGGGCACCATCATTCGCGACCCAAAGCTCGCCTCGGCAGTACCTTCCCGCAACGGACGCACCAGATCGGGCAGGCATTCCGGCGCGTACTGGCCGTCGCCGTGGATCAGTGCGACATAGTCGAAACCGTGCTTGATCGCGAAGTGATAGCCGATCTTCTGGTTGCCGCCGTAACCCTGGTTGACCGGGTTGTAGAGGATGGTGAGCGGCAGCGATATCCGGCCGTCGAGGACGACTTGACGGCCGCACTCGAAGGTGCGGTCGCGTGAGGCGTCGTCGATGACCAGGATCTCGGTGTAGTATTCGTCGGCAATCGAGGCGGGTATGCGCGTCAGTACGGCCTCGATCGTCTTTTCGGCGTTGTAGGCGACGATAAAGCACAGCAGCCGTTTCCGCGGTGGCGCGCCACCCACCGACACCAGCGGCGCGATCTCCCGCGGCGGGGTCGTCGGCCGGCTCCGCGCCCGTCGGTATCGGGGTTTTTTGTCCATCGCCGCACCGCTATTCTCGACGGCGAAGCCTATCCGCAGCGACTTAAGGCATGATTAAGGGGGCGGCGTCGGGACCAGTTCCCGGTAGAGCGCCAAATACCGCCGCGCCGCCGTGCCCCACGAAAAATCGCGCGTCATCCCCCGCCGCACGACGCGGCGCCAGCCCGGCGGGTCGCGGTACAGCGTAACCGCCCGCTCCATCGCCGATAGCAGCGCCGGCGCGGTTTCGTCGTCGAAGGCAAAGCCGGTCGCGCTGCCGTCGGCGAGCGTGTCCGGGGTCGCGTCGACGACCGTGTCGGCGAGCCCGCCGGTGCGCCGCACGACCGGCACGGCGCCATAGCGCAGCGCGTAAAGCTGGGTCAGCCCGCACGGCTCGAACCGCGACGGCACGACGACCGCGTCCGCCCCGGCGAAGATCAGCCGCGACAGCCCCTCGTCATACCCGATGACCGCGCCGAGCTGCCCCGGCTGCAACGCCGCCGCCGTCGCGAACCCCTGTTCGAGCCCGGCATCGCCGCTGCCGAGCAGCGCGAACTGGGCACCCAGCGCGACGAGGCCCGGCAAGGCGGCGACCACCAGATCCATCCCCTTTTGCGGGGTCAGCCGGGTGACCGTCGCGAAAAGCGGCGCCGCCGCGTCCCCGGCAAGGCCGAACCGCCGCTGGAGCATCGCCTTTGCCGCCGCCCGCCCCACCGCCGCGTCATCGACCCCGTAAACCGCCGGCAGCGCCGGATCGCCGGACGGGTTCCACACGCCGGGATCGACCCCGTTGAGGATGCCGCTTAGCACATCCGCCCGGGCCCGCAGCAGCCCATGGAGGTTTTCGCCGTAGCGCGGGGTCTGGATTTCCGCTGCATAGGTCGGGCTGACCGTCGTCAGCCGGTCGGCATAGAACAGCCCGGCTTTCATAAACGACACGCCGCCATAGAACTCGACCCCGTCGATCGAGAAGAATTCCGGCGGCAGAGCCAGCTCGGCAAACGTCCCGGCCCCGAAGAACCCCTGATAGGCGAGGTTGTGGACGGTAAAGACGCTCGCCGCCGGCCGGCCCCGTGCGCGCAAATAGGCCGGCATCACCCCCGCATGCCAATCGTGCCCGTGCACGATCGCGGGCCGCCAATCCGGGTCGGCCCCATCGGCGAGCGCGGCCGCGACCCAGCTCAGCAGCCCGAACCGGCGGTCGTTATCCGGAAACACCCCGCCGTCCGGCCCGCCGTAAGGCCCGCCGGGCCGGTCGTAAAAAGCCGGGTGATCGACGATATAGGCCGGCGGCGCGCCCGGCAGCCGCGCGAGGCCGATCCGCACCCGCTCGACCGCAAACGGCGTCGCCAGCCGCGCCACCTCGTTCTCGCGCGCCGCGTCGAGCAGCAGCGCGTACCCCGGCAGGCACAACCGGACATCCGCGCCCTCGGCGGCAAGCGCCGCCGGCAGCCCGCCTATGACGTCGCCGAGCCCTCCGGTCCTGACCCAGGGATAGAGCTCGGCCGCGACGTGGAGAACCCTCAAGGCACTACGAGTGCGCGCCACCGCGATTGGCCCTCACCCTCCCATCGCGCTGCGATGGGCCCCTCCCTCGCCCGCAATGCGGGCGAGGGGTAGCTTGTCACTGTCCCCTCTCCCGCAATGCGGGAGAGGGTGGCTCGCGCAGCGAGACGGGTGAGGGCGGCCGAAGGCCGGGACGGCGCCTGCCACCTCCCGGTCAGTTCCGCGTCCGGTCCACCAGCGCGTTCTGCTTGATCCACGGCATCATCGCGCGCAGGCGCTCGCCGACCTTTTCGATGTCGTGCTCCGCCGCGCGCCGCCGCATCGCCTTGAAGCTCGCTTGGCCCGCGGCGTTCTCCAGCACCCACTCGCGGGCGAACCGGCCCGACTGGATTTCGCCGAGGATGCGCTTCATCTCGGCCTTGACATGGTCGTCGATGAGCCGCGGCCCGCGCGAGTAGTCGCCGTATTCGGCCGTGTTCGAGATCGAGTACCGCATGTTGGCGATGCCGCCTTCGTAGATTAGGTCGACAATTAGTTTAACCTCGTGCAGGCATTCGAAATACGCCATCTCAGGCGCATAACCCGCTTCAACAAGGGTCTCATAACCCGCTGTAATCAACGACGTTAGTCCACCACATAGGACAGATTGCTCGCCGAACAGATCGGTCTCGCATTCCTCGCGGAAGCTGGTTTCGATGACGCCGGCGCGGCCGCCGCCGATCGCGCTCGCGTAGCTGAGCGCGATCTCGAGGGCGTTCCCCGACGGGTTCTGCTCAACCGCGACGAGGCACGGCACGCCGCCGCCGCGCTGGTATTCGGAGCGCACGGTATGGCCCGGCCCTTTCGGCGCGATCATGAACACGTCCATGTCGGGGCGCGGCTCGATGAGGCGGAAATGGATGCTGAGCCCATGCGCGAAGGCGAGCGCGGTGCCCTCGCGCATGTTCCCCTGGATGTCGGAGACGTAGAGCGCCGCCTGCAACTCGTCGGGCGCGAGCACCATCACGACATCGGCCCATTTCGCCGCCTCGGCCGGGCTCATCACCTTGATGCCCGCCGCCTCGGCCTTTTGCGCCGAGGCCGAGCCCGGGCGCAGCGCGACGACGACCTCCTTGACCCCGCTGTCGCGCAGATTGTTCGCGTGCGCGTTTCCCTGACTGCCATACCCGATAACCGCGACCTTCTTGGCCTTGATCAAGTTCACATCCGCATCGCGGTCGTAGTAAACGCGCATCGTCTTTCTCCTTAACTGTATTCACCACGAAGGCACGAAGAGCACGAAGTGCAAAAATTTACCGCGGAGGACGCGGAGTATACGCAGAGGTCGCGGAGGCGCCGAACCCACTGCGACCTCTGCGTATACTCCGCGTCCTCCGCGTCAAAAGAGTTTCTTTTGCACTTCGTGCTCTTGGTGCCTTCGTGGTGAGACCTAAAAACTACCCGGCCCGCGGGCGATCGCGGCGGCGCCGGTGCGCGAGACCTCGGCGAGGCCCAGCGGTTCCATCAGCGCGATAAACGCGTCGAGCTTTTCCGCCGAGCCCGTCAGCTCGAAGACAAAGCTCGCCGTCGTCGAATCGACGACGCGGGCGCGGAACACGTCGGCGAGCCGGAGGCTCTCGACCCGCGCCTCGCCGTGCCCCGCGACCTTGATCAGCGCCATCTCGCGCTCGACACAGGGTCCCTCGGCGGTGAGGTCATGGACCTTGTGCACCGGCACGAGCCGCGACAACTGCGCCTTGATCTGCTCGATGATCATCGGCGTGCCCGAGGTCACGATGGTGATCCGGGACAGGCTGTTGGAGCGGTCGACCTCGGCTACGGTCAGGCTTTCGATATTGTACCCGCGCCCGGAAAAGAGGCCGATCACCCGCGCGAGGACACCGGGCTCGTTGTCGACGAGGACGGCGATGGTATGCCGGTCGCTGTCGCTCACACCAGCACCATGCCCTCTTCCGACACCGGGCTCCCCGCCTTGTCGGCGGGGCCGAGCAGCATCTCGTTATGGGCGGCGCCAGACGGGATCATCGGAAAGCAGTTTTCCATCTCGTCGACCGCGACGTCGAGCACGAACGCGCCCGGGTGATCGATCATCGCGCGGATCGCGTCGTCGAGCTCGGCCGGCTTCGTGACCCGCATCCCCTTCCCCCCGAACGCGTCGGCGAGTTTGACGAAATCGGGCAGCGCCGCCGAATAGGTCTCCGAATAGCGGGCGCCATGCAGCAATTCCTGCCACTGGCGCACCATGCCCATGTACTGGTTGTTGAGGATGAACGCCTTCACCGGCAGCCGGTATTGGGCGATCGTCGATAGCTCCTGGATGTTCATCAGGATCGACGCCTCGCCCGCGATGTCGATGACCAGCGCGTCGGGATGCGCCACCTGCACCCCAACCGCCGCCGGCAGCCCGTACCCCATCGTGCCGAGCCCGCCCGAGGTCATCCAGTGGTACGGCTCTTCGAACTTGAAGAACTGCGCCGCCCACATCTGGTGCTGCCCGACCTCGGTGGTGATGTACGGATTGCGGTCTTTGACCAGCTCGTAAAGCCTTTCAAGCGCGTATTGCGGCTTGATGACATCAGGCTTGGTGTGATCATAACGCAGGCAGTCGCGCCCCCGCCACTGATCGATCTCCCGCCACCACGCCTTCCGCGCCGCGCCGTCGCTCTTCTTCTGTTTCTTCACCGCCGAAGTCAGCGCCGTCAGCACCCGCCCGCAATCACCAAGCAAGGGCACGTCGATCCGCACATTCTTGTTCAGCGAAGACGGGTCGATATCGATGTGGATCTTCTTCGAGTTCGGCGCAAACGCGTTGAGCCGGCCCGTCACCCGGTCGTCGAAGCGCGAGCCGACCGCGATCATCAGGTCGCAATCGTGCATCGCCATGTTCGACTCGTAGAGCCCGTGCATCCCGACCATGCCGAGGAAATGCGGGTCGCTCGCCGGGAACGCGCCGAGCCCCATCAGCGTCAGCGTGCACGGCGCGTCGACCATCCGCACCAGCTCGGCAAACCGGGCGCACGCCTCAGGCCCCGAGTTGACGATGCCGCCGCCGCCGTAGAACAGCGGCTTTTTTGCCGCCGCGATCAACGCCGCGGCCTCCTCGATCCGCGCCGGGTCGGCGTCGAGCTGCGGGCGGTAGGTCTTGTGCCGTCCCTGCTCGGGGCCGCTGTATCGGCCCAGCGCGAACAGCACGTCCTTGGGCAAATCGACCACGACCGGGCCCGGCCGACCGCTTTTCGCGACATAGAACGCTTCGTGCATGATGCGCGCGAGCTCGTTCGCGTCCTTGACCAGGTAATTGTGCTTGGTGCACGGCCGGGTGATCCCGGTCGTGTCGGCTTCCTGAAAGGCGTCGTTGCCGATGAGGTGCGTCGGCACCTGGCCGGTCAGGCACACCACCGGCACCGAATCCATCAGCGCGTCGGTGAGGCCGGTGACCGCATTGGTCGCCCCCGGTCCGCTCGTCACCAGCACGACCCCGACGCGCCCGGTCGAGCGCGCATAGCCCTCGGCCGCATGCACCGCCCCGCCCTCCTGCCGCACCAGGATGTGGCGCAGCGCATTCTGCTTGAACAGCGAATCGTAGATCGGGAGGACGGCGCCGCCGGGATACCCGAATACGACATCGACGCCCTGATCCACCAGCGCCTTGATGACGATATCAGCCCCACAGATCGGCTCGGCCGACATGGCCTCTCTCCTTTGCTCAGCAACGAAAAACCCCCGAGACTCGCCCGGGGTTGATGGGCACCCTACCCGGCTAGGGAGGGAGGGTCAACAAAAAACCATCTATAAAATGACGTGATCGGCTGAAGAAACTTTCCGAAAATTGCTCATCCAAAGTCAGGCCGGGCGTGATCTGATGGCGAAACCAGGTCATCTGGCGCTTGGCATAGCGCCGCGTCGCCTGCTGGCCGGCCGCGGTCGCTTGCGGCAGGGTCAGGTCGCCGCCGAGGTGGCGCAGCAACTCGGGCACGCCGACCGCCTTCATGGCGGGAAGATCGGCATCGAGACCGCGAGCGGCCAGCGCCGCCGCCTCGCCGACCCCACCCCCCGCGACCATCGCCGCGAACCGCGCGTCGCAGGCGGCATAAAGCGCTTCGCGCGGTGGCATCAGCAGGATCGTGGCGGCCCGGTACGGCGCCGATCCCTGCGCCTCGCGATGCCACGCGGCTAACGACTTACCCGTCGCCGCGACAACCTCCCAAGCCCTTATAAGCCGCTGCGAATCTCCCTCGTGAATCTGCAAGGCGTAATCAGGGTCAAGCTCCGCAAGCCGGCGGCGGAATTCGGGGCCGCCCAGCCGGCGGTGGATCGCGGTCGCCTCGTCGCGGATTTCGGCCGGGATATCGGGGATCGGCGAGATGCCGGACAATAAGGCGCGCAAATAGAGCCCGGTGCCGCCGACCAGGATCGGCAGCCGCCCGGCGTCGCGTGCGGCGGCGATCGCGGCGGCGGCAAGGTCGCGCCAGCGCGCCACGGAGCCCCGCTCGGCGGCGTCGAGCAGCCCGTAAAGCCGGTGCGGCACGCTCGCCTCGGCCGCGGCGTCGGGGCGCGCGGTCAGGACCCGCAGATCGCGGTAGATTTGCAGCGCGTCGGCATTGATGATCGTGCCGCCGCAAGCTACGGCCAGCTCGAGCGCGAGGGTCGATTTGCCGCTCGCCGTCGGCCCGGCGATGATCACCAGCGAGGAAGCCGCGTGCGTCTCGTCCTGACCCTGATCGCCGGAGCGGGCGCCGCCGACATCCTGGCCGGCCGTGCCGGCACGATCGCCGCCGCGATCGGCGCCGCCGGCCCGGATTGGCTCGCGCCCGGCATCGCCTGCGACCTGATCTTCGAAGGCGACGCCGCCGGCGCCGAGGCCATCGCCCGCACCGAAATCGGCCCCGCCCCGATCGACTGTCTGGTCCAGCCCCTCGCCGGCCGCCGCAAGCGGGTGCTGGTCGCCGACATGGAATCGACGGTCATTGAAAACGAGATGCTCGACGAGCTCGCCGATTTTGTGGGGCTGCGCGCCTCGGTCGCCGAGATCACGCGGCGGGCAATGAACGGCGAGCTGGATTTCGCCGCCGCCCTCGCCGAGCGGGTGGCCTTGCTGAAGGGCCTGCCGGTCGCGGTCCTCGACGAGGCCTACGACCGGGTTCGCCTCATCCCCGGCGCCGCCAGCCTGGTCGCGACGATGCGCGCCGCCGGGGCCGAGACGGCGCTGGTTTCGGGCGGGTTCGCCGTGTTCGCCGACCCCGTCGCCGCCCGCCTCGGCTTCGCACGCGTCGTGTGCAACCGGCTCGACATCGCCGGCGGCCGCATCGCCGGCACGGTCGCCGCGCCGCTCGTCACCGCCGACACCAAACGCCGAACGCTGATCGAGATCGCCGAGGCGCGGCATGTCGCGCTCGCGGATACGCTGGCGGTCGGCGATGGGGCGAATGATCTGCCGATGCTGATGATCGCGGGGCTCGGAATCGCCTTTCGCGCGAAGCCGGCCGTCGCGGGGGCCGCCCGCTGGCGGGTCGACCACGGCGATCTCACCGCGCTGCTTTACGCGCAGGGGTATCGAGGGCACGAGATCGTGGGCTGACGGACCAGCGGGCGCGACGCGTCCTCTTGCTCCTCACCCCTGATCGAGGCGCAGCGCGACAAAGCGCAGATCGCCCTGGCGCTGGACCAGCAGCAGGATCGATTTGCGCCCGGATTTCTTGGCGGCGTCGATCTTTGCCGTGACCTGGCCGGTGGTTTTGATCTCTTCCTGGGCCGCTTCCATGATCACGTCGCCGGGCTTGATCCCCTTTTCGGCGGCCGCGCTGTCCTTGCCGACCTCGACGACGACCACCCCCTTGGCGTCGTCGGCGAGCGAGAACTTTTCCTTCAGCGCCGGCGTGACGTTGGAGAGGGTGAGGCCCAGGGCGTTGATGACCCCGGCCTCCTCCTTCTGGGGCTTTTCCTTACTCTTGGCGGTATCGGTCGCGCTCGCCGTCTCGGTTTCGGCGAGGCGGCCGACCTTGACCTGAAGCTTCACCTCCGCGCGCTTGCGCCACACGGTCACCGGCACGGTTTTGTCGACCGGCGTCTCCGCGACAAGGCGCGGCAGGTGGCGCATGTCGTCGACGGTCTTGCCGTCAAACGTCAGCACGATGTCGCCCGGCTCGATCCCGCCGAGCTGGGCCGGCCCCTTGTCGTTGACGCTGGCGACGAGCGCGCCGTGCGGCTTGTCGAGCCCGAGGCTCTCGGCGATCTCGTCGGTGACCGCCTGGATGCGCACGCCGAGCCAGCCGCGATGGACGGTGTGGTCGCCTTCGTGGATCAACTCGCTCACGACCTCTTTCGCCATCGACGACGGGATCGCGAAGCCGATGCCGATCGACCCGCCCGACGGCGAATAGATCGCCGTGTTGATGCCGATCACCTGCCCGTCCATGTTGAACATCGGCCCGCCCGAATTGCCGCGGTTGATCGAGGCGTCGGTCTGCAGGAAATCGTCGTAAGGGCCGGAATTGATGTCGCGCTGGCGGGCCGACAGGATGCCCGCCGTCACCGTGCCGCCAAGCCCGAACGGGTTGCCGATCGCCAGCACCCAGTCGCCGACCCGCGCCGCGTCGCTGTCGCCCCAGCTCACCGCGGTCAGCGGCTTGTCGCTTTTTATCTTGAGGACGGCGAGGTCGGTCTTGGTGTCGCGGCCGACCAGCGTCGCCTTCAGATTGGTGTTGTCGTGCAGGATGACGGTGATCTCGTCGGCGTCGTTGATGACGTGGTTGTTGGTCACGACATAGCCGGTCGCGTCGATGATGAACCCGGAGCCGAGCGAGGTCGTGCGCCGCGTCTCGGCCTGCGGCTTGCCCTGCTGCTGGCCCTGATGGTCGAAGAAGTTCTTGAAGAACTCCTCGAACGGCGATCCCGGCGGAAATTGCGGCAATTCCGGCCGTGCGTGCTCGCTCCCGGTGCCGGTGCCGCTATCCGCTTTGGCCGTCTGCGTCGTCGAGATGTTGACCACCGCCGGCAACAGCTTTGCAGCAAGGTCGGCGAAACCGTCGGGCGCCGGGCGCGCGTAAGCGGGGGCGACCCCCGTCGGCAGCGCGATCGCCAGGGTGGCGAGCACGATCAGGGCGCAGCGCCCGAGGCGGGTTGGCAACAGCGGCACCTTTGGGGCTCCTTGCAGCAAAAGACGATGCGGTCGCAAGTTTTCGGCGGCACCGCGCGCGTCGTCGCTCGGCGCGGAGATTACGGGAGATGCGCGACGCAAGCCAGTGCCGAGGCGGCGCATCAGTGCCGCAGCAGCCACACCAGCATCACCCCGATGCAGGCGGCCGCGAGGCCGGCGACGCGCAGCGTCTGCGCCGGCACCGTCGCCGTGCGCACCGCGACGCGCCGCATCCCGTCCGGCACGAGCGCGTAGAGGACGCCCTCGATCACCAGCACCAGCGCCAGCGCCGTCCCGAGGTCACGCATCAATGCGGCGCGACGGGCGGCGCGGCGGGCGGCGCGGCGGGCGGCGCGGCGGGCGGCGCGGCGGGCGGCGCGGCGGGCGGCGGCGCAGCGGGCGCGGCGGGCGGCGCTGCGGCGGCCCGGGCGGCGGGCGTCTGCGGCGTCGCCCCCGCCGATGGCGCGAAGGGCGCGAGCGCCCCGGCCCAGCCGCTGAAATAGCGGAAGAAGTCACTGTCGGGCGACAGCACGAATGTCGTCGTCTGCCCGCTGAGCGACGTCTTGTACGCCTCCAGCGACCGGTAGAAGGCAAAGAACCCCTTATCCTGGCCGTAGGCGTCGGCGTAGATCTTGATCGCCTGCCCGTCACCCTCGCCGCGCAGCTTCTGTCCGTCGCGATTGGCGTCGGCGAGGATCACCGTCCGCTCGCGCTCGGCATTGGCGCGCACGTTCTGTGCCGCCTCGGCGCCCTCGCCGCGGTATTGCGCGGCCTGCTGCTGACGCTCGGACTGCATCCGGGCATAGATCGCCTCGCTGTTTTCCGGCGGCAGGTCGGCGCGGCGCAGCCGCACGTCGATGACGTTGATGCCGAAGCCCTTGGCCTCGGCGGCGACCTCGTCGCGGATCTGGAGCATGATCCCGGCGCGCTTTCCCGACAGCACGTCGGACAGGGTCACATTGCCGAGCACCCGGCGCAGGCTGCCGCTGACGATCGACACCAGCCGCGCGCGGACGCCCTCCTCGGTGCCGACGGTCTGGTAGAACAACAACGGGTCGTCGATCCGATAGCGGGTATAGCTGTCGGCGACGAGCCGCTTCTGGTCCGAGACGATGACCTCCTCGTGCGGCGGCTCGAAATCGAGCACGCGCTTGTCGTAGACAATGACGTTCTGGATGAACGGACTCTTCCAGTAGAGGCCGGGGTCGCGGACGACCCGCACGGGCTGGCCGAATTGCAGCACCAGCCCCTGCTCGGTCTGCGTGACGATAAACAGCGAGCTGTCGGCCAGCACGCCGGCGGCCACCAGCAGCACGGCGATGATCGTGAGGAGACGCCGGTTCATCAGCGCCTCCCGCTCGACGCGGATGGGGTGGCCGGCGGAATCGGCACGCTGCCCGACGATCCGCCCGGCGCGGGCTGCGGGTGCACGTCGCCGAAAGCCGGCAGCGCGGGCAGCGGCAGATACGGCAGAACGCCGCTCTTGCCCTCCGCGGTCTTGTCGAGGATCACCTTGTTGCTGTTCCGCAAAATCTCTTCCATCGTCTCGATGTAGAGGCGCTGGGCCGTCACGTCCTCGGCCGCCTTATATGATTTGTAGACCTCGTCGAACCGCTGCGCGTCGCCGGTGGCGCGGGCCACGACCGACGCCTTGTACGCCTCGGCCTCCTGGCGCACCTGCACCGCGGCGCCACGCGCCTTCGGCAGGATGTCGTTGCGATAGGATTCGGCCTCGTTGCGCAACCGCGCGCGGTCGGCCAGCGCCCGCTGCACGTCGCGGAACGATTCGATCACCGGATCGGGCGGGTCGACCTTCTGCAACTGGACCAGCGTGATCTCGATCCCCGAGCCGTAGGTGTCGAGGATCGATTGCAGCAGATGCTCGGTCTCGGTTTCGATCTTGCCGCGGCCCTCGGCCAGCGCCGAGGCGATCGGCGTCTCGCCGACGACCTCGCGCATCGCGCTCTCGGCCGCGGACTTCACCGTGCCTTCGGGGCTGCGGATGTTGAACAGATAGGATTTGGCGTCCTTGACCACCCACAGGACGGTAAAATTGATGTCGACGATATTCTCGTCGCCGGTCAGCATCAGCGCCTCTTCGGGCACCTGGCGGGATGTGGCGCGGGTCGAGCCCTCGTTCGAGCGATAGCCGATCTCCATCCGGTTTTGCCGCGTGACGCTGGGCGTCTCGACGCTCTCGATCGGTGTCGGCAGATGATAGTTGAGGCCCGGCTGGGTCGTGCGGTTATAGGCGCCAAAGCGCATCACGACGCCGACCTCGTCGGGCAGCACGCGGTAGAACCCGCTCGCCAGCCACAGCACGACGACCGCGATCACCGCGATGACGATGCCGGCGCCGGCCCGGAACCCGCCGGGGAACATCCCGCGCAGCCGGTCCTGGCTGCGGCGGAGGATTTCTTCGATGTTGGGCGGGGTCGGACCGCGGCCGCGCGGCGAGCCGGGCCCGCCGCCGCCGTTATTGCCGTTTCCGCCTCCGCCACCGCCACCGCCCCACGGTCCGCGACCGCCGCCGCGCGGCCCGGTTCCCCAGGGCCCGCCGCCTTCGCTCATCCAGATCATCGAGGTTCAACTCTTCCGAGGGTCCGGTCCGCAGGATCGCAGCGGATAGAGGGCGCGGCTGCCGGCGTTGTCAAGCAAGTGTTGTCAAGCCGCTACGCCGGGCCTAAATGCCGTCAGGACGACAGAATAGGGGCACAGACGCGCATGGCCGAAGTCACCGAACGCGAGGTTCTAGCCGCGCTGGGACAGATCCGCGACCCCGACAGGGGCGGCGACATCGTCTCGCTCGGCATGATCACCGGCATCGTGATCCGCAACGGCAATGTCGGCTTTGCGATCGAGGTCGAGCCCGCCCGCGCGCCGCGCCTCGAGCCCCTGCGCAAGGCCGCCGAGACCGCCGTGGAGATATTGCCGGGCGTCCTCTCCGTCACCGCCGTGCTGACCGCCGAGGCCAACGCGCCACCGCGCCCGCACTCGGCGCCGCAGCCGGCCGGACATCCGCCGCATGCGCACCCGGCCCCGGCCCCGCGCGGCGGGCTCGTCCCCGGCTGCAAGGCCATCGTCGCCGTCGCGTCGGGCAAGGGCGGGGTCGGCAAGTCCACCGTCGCCGCCAACCTCGCCCTCGCGCTCCACGCCAACGGGCTCAGGGTCGGCGTGCTCGACGCCGACATCTATGGGCCTTCGATGCCGCGGATGCTCGGCATCTCCGGCCGCCCGACCGCCTCCGCCGATGGCAAGATATTGAAGCCGATGGAGAATTACGGGCTCAAGGTCATGTCGATCGGGTTTCTCGTGCCCGAGGACACCGCGATGATCTGGCGCGGCCCCATGGTAATGAGCGCCTTGCAGCAGATGCTGCGCGACGTCGAATGGGGCGACCTGGACATCATGGTCGTCGACATGCCGCCTGGCACCGGCGACGCACAGCTTACGATGGCGCAGCAGGTCGCGCTCGCCGGCGCGGTCATCGTCTCGACCCCGCAGGACATCGCCCTCATCGACGCGCGCCGCGGCCTGACGATGTTCAACAAGGTCAACGTGCCGGTGCTCGGCATCATCGAGAACATGAGCTACTTCCTGTGCCCGCATTGCGGCGAGCGCACCGAGATTTTCTCGCACGGCGGCGCGCGGCAGGAGGCGGCGCGGCTGGACACCGATTTCCTCGGCGAGGTCCCGCTCGACCTCTCGATCCGCGAGACCTCCGACGAGGGCCGCCCGATCGTCGTCTCCCAGCCCGACAGCCCCTACGCCCTCCTCTTCCGGGAAATCGCCGAGCGGCTGTGGCGGAAGGTATCCGGCACCGACGCCCCGCTCAGGGCGCCGCCGCGCATCATCGTTGAATAGCCCAAACAAGCCCGCGCGGCGTCAGAACGTGACGATCGTGCGCAGCCCGGCGATCACCGCGTTCTTGATCCGGTTCGGCGGCGCCGCGGGATTGGCGATACCGCCGCCGGGGTTGACGACGTATTGCAAATCGGGTTGCAGCGTGCACCACCGCGCCACATTGAACTGATAGGTCAGCTCCAGCGCGGTTTCGGCCGAGCGGATCGGATAGACGCCGCCGCTCGCCACCGCCTGCTGCGCGTCGAGCGCCCGCGCGGCGCTGCCGATATGGGCATAGGCGACGCCAAAGCCGATCGTGTCGCTGTCGACGAAAAGCGCCTTATAGGAGACGCCTCCGTCGAGGTAGAAATCGACCAGGTTGCGGTCGCCCGGCGCCCCCATGACCCGGGCGAAAAAATTGAGCCCGTGATCCGAATCCTTGTTGTGGAACAGCGGCTGGTCGACGATCCCGTAGACGCTGGCATCGCCGTTATAGCGGCGCGGGATGCCGGTGCTCGCGGCGCTCGCCAACGACGCGCCGTTGCTGGCGAGGTTGAGGTCGGGAAAGCGCTCGGAATCGAACCACGCGCCAAACCGGTAGGTGGGGTTCGCCGGCGACTTGCCGGGGTTGTACTGTATCTCGGCGATCGCCAGCACGCCGTCATTGGTGTGAAACGCGGTGCCCGACAGATCGTAGGCTTGCGGGTTGGGTGCGCCGGGCGGGGCCCCGGTCGGGTTGCCGTTGTAGAGGCCGGCGAACAGGGTCAGCTCATCGCTCAAATCGACCCGGGCGCGCACTCCCGGCGCACCGAGCGGGTAGGTCGGGCCGCCCGCCGGAAGGTCGTCCGCCGGCAAGGTCGGCCAGCCAAAGGCGGCATTGACGAAGATCTGGGCCGTGCTGGAGATGATGAATTCCTGCCCGGCGCTCTGCTGGCCGATGCGGATGTGCAGCCGATCGCCGATTTGTTGTTCGTACCACGCCTCATAGAGGCGGGTGGTGTGGGTCGCCTCGATGCCGCTGACCGTGTTCAAATTCCCGACTTCGTTGGCGGACAGCCCGCGGCCGTGAATCTGGTACGCGCGGATAAAGAAGTCTCCCGGCCAGTTGAAATACTTCCGCATGTCGAGCCCGAGATTGACATCGGTCAGCCCGTCATAGAGCGGCCCGCGGCCGATCCCGCCGGAAAGATTGTCGAAGACCTCGCCGGTCTCGCCGAGGTGAAGGCTGAAGCCGTATTTGGCGAGCCCGCCGCGCAGCCCGCCCATGTCGCCGAGCAACTGGTCCTGGTCCATGAGCCCGCCGCTGCCCCGCGGCTGATCCGGCGCCTGGGCGGCGGCCGGTGCCGCGATCGCCAGCAGAAAGACGGCCGCCAGCAGAAAGACGGCCGCCAGCACAAGCAGGGCGGGCGCCGTTCCCCGGAATGATCTCGGCATGGCCCCTGGCCCCCTTGCCGCGCGTACTCGCGCAATAAACACGGCGACCTCGACGCTGTTCGATTTAAGGTGAACCCGGCTGGACCTCATCCAGCGCCATCGCCTATTCCCTGATCGCGGCCACGTCCTGCGCGAAGATCATCTCCTCCTGCCCGGCCAGCGCCGGGTCGCGCGGCGAGGAGAGGTAGCGGGCGAACACCCAGACGCCGTCGGCCGGGTTGTCGACGATCTCGGCCTCGCCGCCGTCGACCAGCACGATCCGCGTGCCCGGCGCGAGGTCGCGGACGTTTATGGGCTCGGCCATCCTACTCGGCCGCCGTGCGGTCATTGCGCCGCCAGGTCGCGAGGTCGGCCCAGCTATCGGCGGCCATGAACTCGCTCCAGCGCCGGTACAAATTCCGCATCGGCTGCTCGCTCGACTGCACCTCGGTGATGTCGATGACGTCGCCGGGCACCTTGAGGCCCTGCCATTCGAAATCCTGCACCGCCGTGCCCATCCCTTGCTCGTAGCTGTACGGATGGCGCCGCGCGATCACGCCCTGGCTCGCCTTGTGGGCGTAGTTCCAGTTCTCCATGTCGTCCTGCTCGGTCATCCCGGCCGGGCCCGAATAGCGGATATAGTAGTCGCGCAGGAACTCCTTGACCTCGCTCGGCGCGTCGCGGTCGACAAAGAACCAGCGCCACACCTCGGTCTGGTTCGGCCCGCGCGGGTGCCACACGGCCATCGTGCGCGGCTGGCGCGACAGCAGCGCGGTGTTCGGAAACACCTCGCCCGGCGCGCCGACAAACCGCCCGTAATCGCCCCGCCGCCGCCGCTTCTCGGCCTCGCAATGGGCGAAATACTCCTGCACGATCGGGGCGTTCTGATAGGCCGGCGGCGTCGGCTCGCCCGGCGGCATCAGATAGAGGATCGTCTGGTGCCCGCGATCCGGAATGCAGACGTGCAGCTTGCGCGAGATGTCGCGCTCGCCGAGGTCGCGCCGGCTCCGCCCCGACGGGCCGATCCCGGCGAGATCGACCGAGCGATGGCTGATATTGTGATAGGTGTCGCCGCTGAAATTCTCCGCCGGAAATTTCCAGTTGCACGGCACCAGCCATTTCTGCACGCCGCCGAGCAGCTCCGCCTGCGCCTCCCGCCCGTCCCACCCGTCGAGCTGGAGGTCGAGGTAGCGGGTGAAATCGCCGAGATACTCCTGAAACGACGGCGCCGCCTTGTCCCAATTCGCCCAGATGCTGCCCTTGTAGTTGCAGAGCTGCGCCACCTCGACGAGGCCCCGTTTCTCCTTGTCGAGTTTGGCGTGATACGCCTCGCGGAAATACGGCACCCCGACGAGCCGCCCGTCCGTCCCGTAGCTCCAGCCGTGATAGGGGCAGGTGAAAACCGTGGTGCTGCCTTCGTCATAGCGGCACACCTTCATCCCGCGATGCCGGCACGAATTGAGGAACACATGGATCGCGCCGGTGCGGTCGCGGGTGAGGATTACCGACTCCTCGCCCATCGACGACACGAAATAATCGCCCGGCTTCGGGATCTGGCTCTCATGCCCGACATGCAGCCAGGCGCGCGCGAACACCCGCTCCTGCTCCTCGGCATAGATGTCCGCGTTGACGAAAATCTCGCGGCTGATCTCGCCCGAGTCGAGATCGACGAGGCCGGGGTGGTAGCCCTTGGTTCCGTTCATGCGCGGCCTCCCGACCTAAAGGAGCGCGGGCGTCCCGCCCGCGATTCTTTGTTCCTGGGGTGCGGGCGGGACGCCCGCGCTCCTATCCCTCAGATGAAGAACGTCAAATTCTTCGACAGCAACACATTCTGGTCCAGGATGATCTTGCGCCGCGCCACCATCCATCCCTCGCCCGCGCGCCGCAGCAAATCCTCGCGCTTGCCGACGAAGATGTCGGTCTCGGTCTCGACCCGGTTGCGATAGATCAGGAACCGGCACTTGACCGACACCTCTTCCGGTGCCGCATACGACGGCTCGGCCCCGAGCACCTGCACGTTCGACACCATGTGCGACAGCCGGGACCGCGGCTCCTCGGCCCAATGGATCCCGGTCCGGATCTGCTTCACCCGACGCGCGAGCGTCTCCTTGCCCTCGTCGAACCAGTTGATGTCGCTCTTCTCGCGGGTGAACTCGCGCCCGTCCTCGCCGAATTTGACGTTGCGCCGCATCGGCATCCAATAGCGGATGTCGTCGGCGAGCAGCGCCAGCCATTCCTCATACCGCCGCTCGTCGAGCAACTCGGCCTCGGCATAAAGAAAATCCGCGATCTCCTGCGTCAGCAGCAGCCGCTCGACCCGGTCACTCATCATCCCGGCTCCGCACCCGCGCCCCGGCCATCGCCTCGAGGATGCGCACGACCACCGGAAACCCCTCCTGCCCCCAGCCCTGCGCCTGCGCCCGCTTGTACACATCCGACGCCGCCGCCCCCAGCGCCGCCGGCGCCCCGACCTCGCGGGCTAGCTCACAAGCGAGGTCGATATCCTTCGCGACGATATCCAGCGTCCCGCCGGACTCGAAATTCCCGCTCAGCACCCCGCGCGGCACATTGTCGAATGTCCTGCTTTGCCCGGCGCTTACCGGCACGATCTTCGCCAAGACATCGAGATTAACCCCCGCCTTAGCCGCGATCAGCATCCCCTCCAGCGAGGCAATGAAATTCGCATACCCCATATACTGCGTCGTGAGCTTAGCCACACACCCCGCCCCGCTCGACCCGACATGAAATACGTTCTTGCCGATCGCCTCGAACAGCCCCCTGTACTCAGCAAAGGCCGCCGCCTCTCCTCCCACCATCACCGTCATATTCGGCGGCCGCCCGCTGACCGGTGCATCGAAGAATGTGACGCCGCGTGCAGCACAAGCCTCCGCCACCTTCCGGATCGTGCCCGGCGAGTTGGTCGTCAGATCGACATAAACCCCACCCTCCCGCATCCCGGCGAGAATTCCGGTCCGCGGCGCGAACACGACCTCCTCGACCTGCTTCGGCCCCGGCAGCGAGGTGAACACCGCCTCCGCCTCGCGCGCCGCGGCAGACGCCCTGTCCACCGGCCGTGCGCCAAGCCCGACAAGTGCCGCCGTCGCCTCGGCCCGTGCATCGTACACAACCAGCTCATGCCCCGCCGCGATCAGGCACGAAGCGATCGGCGTCCCCATCGTCCCGGTGCCGACGAAGCCTATGCGCATGGGCGTGTCCCCGCAGGTGGCGAAGTAATCATCCCCTGAAGAGCGAGCGCCGGCAATATCCGAGGCGCTTCCGCCACGCTGCGCGCGGCGCCCTCACCCGCCCGTCGGGCACCCGCTCCCGCAAGGCGGGCGAGGGGATGCGGGCGAGACGCCCAGGTCCACTTTCCCCTCGCCCGCATTGCGGGAGAGGGTGGCGAACGAAGTGAGCCGGGTGAGGGCTGACGGCGGATTTGCGCGACGTCAGTGAGTGTTGCGCCCGAGCATCGCCATCAGTTCGCGCCATTCACGCGCCGAGAGCCCGCTCGACGCCTGATCCACTGCTTCGCCGCCGAGCATTCGCTTGATCACGGCGAGCCCCGTCGCCGAAACCAGCGCCGCGCCCATCCGATATTCGAGGAAGGCAGCATGCGTGAGCGGGACCCAGCGTTGGAGCGAATCCAGCATTGGATCGGCGTAGGCGCGGATTTCGTACTGGGCGTGAGGGTCGGCGCGTAAGCTCAGGAAATGCATGAGATTGTGGAGGTTAGTCTTCCAGTACCACTGGGTGTAGAAATTGAGCGATAGGTTCATCCGGGCTAGTTCCCGCGCTAGTCCCGGCCAGGAAGGGTCGTGCGGGGTGCCGGTTTCGTCCTCGTTGAGCATCTCCGCGTACCCCGCATAGGCGCGTTCTGAATCCTCGCGCAGCAGGTCGAGCACGCGCCTTGCCGCCTCCCCCTCCAGCACGTCGCCGCGGCCCTGGCGGTTGGTGCTGGCCTGGGCGGCGAGGTGTTCGGGGGCGGGGATGTAGAATTCGTTGTCGAGGATCGAATAGCGGGCCGAGTACTCGTTGACGTTGGCGGTGCGGTGCCTGATCCATTGCCGGGCGACAAAGATCGGCAGTTTGACGTGGTACTTGATCTCGCACATCTCGAAAGGCGTCGTGTGGCGGTGCCGCATCAGATAGTTGATGAGCCCCTTGTCCTCGCTGACCCGCCTGGTGCCGCGCCCATACGACACCCGCGCCGCCTGCACGATCGCGCCGTCGTCGCCCATATAGTCGATCACGCGGACAAACCCGTGGTCGAGCACCGGCACCGCCTCGTAGAGGATTTCCTCGAGCGCCGGCACGGTCGCGCGCCGAGTTTGCCGGGTTTCGCCCCGAGCGGTTTCGATCTCGGCGCGCTGCTCGTCGGTCAGCGGCATGTGTCTCTCCGTTGCGTCCCCGCGATCGGCATCCTATATCTTCCCTGTCGGGCAACCGACTATGGCGATACACGGCTTGTGGAATAAGCGTTGCGGACCCGGGGGCGGTACCCGGCGCCTCCACCAATTCCCCGACTCGGCTGTCCAGTATGTTGGGCCGGGTCGGGCATATGGGGGCGAAACAGGCTCGACGCGCGTGGTAAAGGCAAGATCCGTCGCCCGGTATGATCCCGCCGTTATCGGGTCACAACCTAGATGCGAACGATAACTTCGCTTCTGAGGCGCTCGCGGCCTAGCCCTTAACGGGGTAAAAGCTTTGAGTAACTCGCGGTTCGGGGGGCACCGGGCAACAGAAGCCCCCCACTCGCGTTAGCCGTCGTGACAATCGCCGGGGTCTCATGCCGCAAGACCTGTTCCAGTACGACAAGATGATCGAGGGCGCGCTGCGCGGCGTCGTGCGTGACGCGCTGGCCCGCGTGAGCCGGGACGGGCTGCCCGGCGCGCATCATTTCTACATCGGCTTCGCGACACGCGAGCCCGGAGTCGAATTGCCGGCGTCGCTGATGGCGAAATTCCCCGACGAGATGACCATCGTCGTCCAACACCAGTTCTGGGATTTGCAGGTCGGCGAGGACCAATTCTCGATCACGCTGAGCTTTCAGCGCCGGCCCGAGCGGCTGGTGATCCCGTTCGCGGCGGTCAAGAGTTTTGCCGACCCGTCGGTCAATTTCGCCCTCGAATTCGCCTCGCCCGTCGTGACCCCGGCCATCGTCGAGCTGCCGGTCGAGGCGCCGCCCCTCCCCGCCCCGATCGCCGCCCCGCCGCCCGCCGAGGACCGCCCGACCGGCCAGGTCGTCGCGCTGGACGCCTTCCGGAAGCGTTAGAGCCCGGCGCGCAGCGCCAATAATCCACCACAGAGGCAGTGAGGCAGTGAGGGGGGCAGCAGCTCGGCATCTCACTGCCTCACTGCCTCTGTGGTGAATAATGCGGCTTGGCCGCGAGGACGATGCCCGCCAGCTATTTCGGCGCCCAAGTCGTCGCGCTGGACGCTTTCCGGAAACGGTAAGGCCTCGGCGCGCAGCGCCAATAGGATTTCACAATGAGGCAGTGAGGCAGTGAGGGGTTACCGTTCGGCATCTCACTGCCTCACTGACTCACTGCCTCACTGCCTCACTGCCTCACTGCCTCATTGTGGATTATTCCTTTCGCGGCTTCGCCGCCTTTACCAACAGAAACGCCGGGCGTTCGCGTTCGCCGTCCCATTCGGGATGCGCGGTGATCTGCTCCGGCGTCGGCCCCCATTCCTCGACATGCTCGATCGCGAAGCCAACACCGATCAGCATGTTCAAGTAGGTGCCGACGGTGCGGTGCTGCTTGACGACGCCTTTCGCCAGCCAGTCGGTCGAGCGCGGGCCCTCGGCGAGGTATTGGTCGAGCGGCCAGATCTTGCGGCCGTCCTGGGCGACGCGAAAGCGGGGCTCGCGCGGCGCGGTGTAGACCGGGTGCTCGGCGGAAAACACCAGCGCCCCGCCCGGCGTCAGCGCGCGATGCACGGCGCGCATCATCCCGTCGAGGTTCGCGAGGTAGTGCAGCGTCAGCGAGCTATACGCGAGGCCGAATGCGCCCGCCGGCAAGTCGAGCCGCTCCAGATCCTCGCGCCGGTACTCGACGGCATCGTCGGCCGTGTCGGTCCGCGCCCGCGCCAGCATGTTTTCCGACAAATCGAGCCCCAGCACCCGCACCGCCCCGGCCTCGCGCGCCCAGCGGCAGAACCAGCCGAACCCGCAGCCGAGATCGACCACATTCCTGCCGCGGAGGTCGGGCAGCATCGCCCGCAAATTCGGCCATTCCGGCGCGCCGTCGAGCCCTTCGACCGATCGCGGCAGCCGGCTGTACCCGGCAAAGAAGCCGTCATCGTCGTAGATGTTTTGCGTCATCGCCCGCTCCCACCACCCTGATAATATGGCGATGGTTGACTGCGCCGTGGAAAAAACGATGCTGCGGCGGCACCAAACCGGGGGCATAGGCATGAGCGAATTGCCGTTTCACGAGCTGTTTCCGCTGGGCGAGGATGCGACGCCCTACCGCAAGCTGACCGGCGATTACGTCGACACCGCCCGGTTCGACGGAGAGCGAATCGTCAAGATCGACCCCGAGGCGCTGACCATCCTCGCGCGTCAGGCCTTTGTCGATTGCGCGCACCTGTTGCGCCCGGCGCATCTCAAATCGCTGTCGGCGATCCTCGACGACCCCGAGGCGTCGGCCAACGACCGCTTCGTCGCCTATGATTTGCTGAAGAACGCCAACATTTCGGCCGGCAAGATATTGCCGATGTGCCAGGACACCGGCACCGCGATCGTCATGGGGAAAAAGGGCCAGCGCGTCTGGACCGGCGGCGACGACGCGGCGGCGATCTCGGCCGGCATCCGCCGCACCTATACCGAGACCAATCTGCGCTACAGCCAGGTCGCGCCGCTGTCGATGTACGAGGAGGTCAACACCGGCGACAATCTCCCCGCGCAGATCGAGCTCTATGCCGAGCCGGGCGAGGCGTACAAATTCCTCTTCATCGCCAAGGGCGGCGGCTCGGCGAACAAGAGTTTCCTCTACCAGCAGACCAAGGCGGTCCTGAACCCGAAATCGCTCTTGACCTTCCTCGACAAGCAGATCCGCACCCTCGGCACCGCCGCCTGCCCGCCCTATCATTTGGCGATCGTCATCGGCGGCACCTCGGCCGAGCTGACCTTGAAGACGGTCAAGCTCGCGAGCTGCCGCTATCTCGACACGCTGCCGACCGAGGGCAACCAATACGGCCAGGCCTATCGCGACGTCGGGTTCGAGCAGGAGGTGCTGGGCCTCACCCGCCAGCTCGGCATCGGCGCGCAGTTCGGCGGCAAGTATTTCTGCCATGACGTGCGGGTGATCCGGCTGCCGCGCCACGGCGCGAGCCTGCCGATCGGCGTCGGCGTGTCGTGCTCGGCCGACCGCCAGATTCTCGGCAAGATCACCGCCGACGGCGTCTTCATCGAACAGCTCGAGGAAAACCCGTCGCAATACCTGCCCGAGATCGACGAGGCCACGCTCGGCGGCGAGGTCGTCTCGATCGATTTGTCGCGGCCGATGAGCGAAATACGCCAGACGCTGAGCAATTATCCGATCAAGACGCGGCTCAGCCTCAGCGGAACCCTGATCGTGGCGCGCGACATCGCCCATGCCAAACTGAAGGAGCGGCTCGACCGCGGCGAGCCCCTGCCGCAATACGTCAAGGACCACCCGATCTACTACGCCGGCCCGGCCAAGACGCCCGCGGGCTACGCGTCGGGCTCGTTCGGGCCGACGACGGCGGGGCGGATGGATTCGTATCTCGACCCGTTCATGGCCGCCGGCGGCAGCTTTATCAGCCTCGCCAAGGGCAACCGCAGCCAGGAGGTGCGCGACGCCTGCCGCAAATACGGCGGGTTCTATCTGGGCTCGATCGGCGGCCCAGCGGCGCGGCTCGCCCAGGACTGCATCAAGAAGGTCGAGTTGCTGGAATACCCCGAGCTTGGCATGGAAGCGATCTGGCGGATCGAGGTCGTCGATTTTCCGGCCTTTATCGTTGTCGACGACAAGGGCAACGATTTCTTTGCCGGGATGACCTGAGCCCGACCCAGTCTGTACGAACGTTGGCCTTTAGGATCGCTTGATTGGCGCAGGACGGCGGTTTAGATGCGTTGCTGGGCGGTGACAAACGCGCGTGGGACGCGTTTGTACGCCGCTATGCCGGACTCATCGTCGCCGCCGTGCGAAGCGTCATTCCCAGCACGGGCGATATCGAGGACTTCTCGCAGGAGGTCTTCGTGCGGCTGTGCAAGGACAATTTCCGCCTGCTGCGCACCTACGACCCGGCGCGCGCCGGGCTCTCCACCTGGATCACGATCGTCGCGCGCAGCACCACGCGCGACGGCCTGCGGCGGCGGCGCCCCGATTCCCTGCCGATCGACATGGTGCCGGAATCGCAGCTCGCGGTCCCGCCGGTCGAGCCCGTGCAAAAGATCAAGCTGCCCGACGCGCTGCTGTCGCCGCGCCAGCGCGAGATCCTGACGATGCTCTACGACAAGGAGATGGATGTGGCCGAGGTCGCGGCCGCGCTCGGCATCGACCCGCAGACGGTCCGCAGCGCCCACCACAAGGCGATGCTGAAGCTGCGCGCTCATTTCAAGGCCGAGATCACATGATCGCGGGAACCAATAGGTTGCGGGGATGGTTGCGGACGAGGCATCGTAGAAACGGGGGTAGGGAGTACGAGCAGCATGGCGCGTGAAGACCAGACGAGCAGCAGCCGCCCGGCGGACTCGTCTGACGAGGCGTTTTGGCAATACTGCCGGGTAACCGATGCCGAGTTCGACGAGGCGGAGCAATTGCTCGACCTCGCCGGCTTTGCCGATTCGCGCCTCGACCCCGACGAGCACGACCGCGTCGCCGCGCTGCTGATGACCGATATCGACACCGCGGGCGATGTCGCCGCGGCCCGCAGCCTCGCCGCCCGGTCCCATCCCGAGGCCGACGAGGCGGTCATCGCCCGCGCGTCGGCGCTGCTCGCCGAGCCCGCCCAACAGCGCGGCCGGGTGATCCCGTTCCGCCGATTTGTCCGGCCGCCGCCGAGCGTCTTCGCGATCGCGCAATGGGGCGGCCTCGCCGCCGCGATCGTGATGGCGAGCTGGATCGGCTTTGCCCTCGGCAGCGACGCGTCGGTCGGGCTCAGCCAGATCAACCAGTCCGGCGACGAGAGCTTTATCGGCGATCTCGTCGACCCGTCGGGCGGCGTGTTGCGCAGCATCAGCGACGGCCTCGAATCGTGATCGCCGCGTCCGGCGGCGGCGCGACCGCGGGTGTGCGGGGCCGGCGCCTGCTGGTCGTGCTGCTGGTCCTCTCCGGCGTGCTCAATCTGTGCTTTATCGGCGGCGTCTTGTGGACGCGGATGCACGAGCCGCCGCACGGTCCGGGACGGGTTCAGCAGATCGCCGACGAGCTCGGCCTCAACCCGCAGCAGCGCGCGGGGTTCGAGCAGTATTTCCGGCTGATGCGGGCGCGCGGCCAGCTCATGCGCGCCGAGCTCGACCCCGTCGTCTCCCAGGCCTGGGCCGAAATCGCCAAGCCGCAGCCGGACCAGGCCAAGATCGACCAGGATTTCGAGGCGGCGGCGACGAAACGCCACGCCTTTGCCCACGACGCGACCCAGAACACGCTGAATTTCCTCGCGACGCTCTCGCCCGACCAGCGCATCAAATTCGTGAACCTGCTGCGCGAGCACCGGGCCTTCTGGCTGCATCACTGAGTATGCGCCCTCTCCCCCAATGGGCGGAGAGGGGGAATTACTTCGTCCCGAACAGCCGGTCGCCGGCGTCGCCGAGCCCCGGCAGGATATAGCCGTGGTCGTTGAGTTCGCGGTCCACCGCGGCGGCGACAATCGGCACGTCGGGAAATATCCTGTGCAGGTTCGCCACCCCTTCGGGCGCAGCGACCAGGCAGACGAACTTGATCGACCGCGCCTGCATCTCGCGCAGGCGCGAGATCGCGGCGATCGCGGAATTGCCGGTTGCCAGCATCGGGTCGACGACGATGACGTCGCGCCCCGGCAAATCATCGGGCAGCTTGAGGTAGTATTCGATCGCGGCCAGCGTGCGGGGGTCGCGGTAGAGCCCGATATGTCCGACCCGCGCCGACGGCAGCAACTCGAGCATCCCGTCGAGGATGCCGTTGCCGGCCCGCAGGATGGAAACGAGGCACAGTTTTTTCCCGCTCAGCACGGGGCACATCGCCCGCTCCAGCGGCGTCGCGACCTCGACTTCCTCCGTCGGCAGGTCGCGCGTCGCCTCATACGCCAACAGCAGGCTGACCTCGCGCATCAGCCCTCGGAACTTTGCGGTCGAGGTCTCGGCGTCGCGCATCAGCGACAGTTTGTGCCGCACCAGCGGATGATCGACGACAGTGAGCTGCTTGTGCGCCATCCGTTCGTCCTCAAAAAATGTTCCGGGCCTCAAAAGAATGCCCTCAGAAAAAGGTGCCGTCGCTGACGATGATCAGGGGCGGTCCGCCGTCCTGGCGCAATTCCGCGGCGAGTTCGCGGCCCGCTGCCCAGGTGCCGCCCTCGAGCAGGCAGGCGAGCGGGAATTCCGCCTCGTTCTTGCCCAGCCGCGCCCGCACCAGCGGCGCCAGCCGGTCGAGCAGCGCCACCGTCAGCGCCCGCCACTCGACGATTTCCTCGCTCAGCGGGTCCAGCGGCCGGGCCGCCATACCCTCGTCGCGCGGCGTCAGTACCCCGCCGTCGAGAAACAGCCCGCCATTGCGGTATTCCGCGAGCCCGGTCATCCCGTCGAGCCCCGTGACCCTGAAGCCGGCCTCGACCAGCGGCTCGACTAATGAGTAGACCAGCCACTGGCTGAGCTTGTGCAGCGGCACCAGCCCGTCCCCCGGCGCCGCCGGGTGGCGCCCGCAATCGCCAAGCGCGACACCGTTGAGCGACAGCCGCCCCGGCCAGATCGGTCCCAGCGCCCGCAGCACCAGCGCCAGCATGTCCGGCGCCCCAAGCCCCGCGCGCGACGGCAGCCAATGATCGTGCAAATTCCCCAGCCGCGCCGGACTGCCGAATACATCCGGCCGCTCTGCGATCACCTGGCCCAGCCCCCGCAACAGCGCGGCACGGCCCTCCAGCCCCGCCAGCTCGTTGTTCGGGCCGTGCTGCAGCGCGACGCCCAGCCGGCCGGCCGTCAGCCCGGCCAGCGCCTCGGCATCGGCCCGCCACGGCCGTGATTTGTCGGCGGAAAAGAGCCCCAGTTGCATCGCGCGCAGGCTCGCGACCGCCAGCCCCTCGGACCGGCCCAGCACCAGCCCGGTTTCGGCCTCATGGTACGACCATTCGGCCCCCGCCCCGGCATCGAGCAGCACCGACACGATCGCCAGGTCGAGCCGCGCCCGCGCCCGTTCCGCCGTGTCGGCGTCCGGTGCGACCAGCGCCGCGCGGTCGACGCCGCCGGCGGTGAAGTGGCGCCAGCGGCTGTGGAAGGGCACGGCGAGGTCGGGATAGCGCCGGCGCGTTACCGCCGCGACCCGCTCGGCGGTCGCGTCGAGGCGTTCGGGCACCAGGCGGAAATGACGGGTCTCGCCCCGCTCGGCGGCGGCCAGGATGAGCCCGCAGCGCTCGCGCACCGCGGCGGCCGACAGCAGGGCGAGCGCGGCGCTCACGCTTCGAGGCTGCGGCCTCGGGTGCGGCGAAGCTGGCGGGCGTCGGGGACGCCGGCCGGGGCGAAATACCCCGCCGCCTTCTTCGCCGCGATCTCGACCTGGGCATCCGGCGGCACCAGCCCCTCGGGGATCGGCACCTGCTCGCCGACCGAGATCCCCTGCGCCAGCAGCGCCCCGTGCTTCATGTTCGACATCGACACCCAACGGTCGATATGCTTGATGCCGAGCCAGTGGAAGACATCGGGCATAAGTTCTTGAAACCGCATGTCCTGGACACCGGCGACACACTCGGTGCGATGGAAATAGAGGTCGGCCGTGTCGCCGCCTTTCTGGCGTTTGCGGGCATTATAGACCAGGAACTTAGTCACCTCGCCCAGCGCCCGCCCTTCCTTGCGGTTGTAGACGACCATCCCGACCCCGCCCTGCTGCGCGGTCTCGACGCAGACCTCGACCCCGTGCACGAGATAGGGCCGGCAGGTGCAGATGTCGGAGCCGAACACGTCCGACCCGTTGCACTCGTCATGCACGCGGCAGGCGATCGTCGTCGCGGGATCGGCGAGGCGCGAGACGTCGCCGAACAGATACACGGTCATCCCCCCGATCGGCGGCAGGAAGACATCGAGGTCGGGCCGCGTCACCAGTTCGGAGAACATGCCGCCGGTTTCCTCGAAGAGGGTGCGGCGGAGCTGGTTCTCGTCGACGCCGAACCGCGCCGCGAGCCCCGGCAGATGCCAGACCGGGTCGATCGCCGCCTTGGTCACGGCGATCTCGCCGGTCGGCAGCATCACCGTACCGTCGGGTACGATGCCGCTTTGCGACAGGCGCGGCAGGATCTCGGGGAGGTTGATGCGGGCGCGGGTGACCGCGATCGTCGGGCGCGTGTCGATCCCGGCGGCGATCTGCTCGGCGAACACCTCGCCGACGAGATGGCCGTAGGGGTCGAGCGAGACGATCTTGCGCGGGTCGGCCCATTGCGGCTGCGGCGCGAGGAGCGCGGCCGGCGCGGTATCGGTCAGGTCGGGGCGGTGATCGGACGCCAACGCGCGGGTCGCGACCGCCAGCGCGCGGTAGATCGCGTAAGCACCGGAATAAGAGCCGATCGCGTTGCGGTGAAGGGTCTGAGCCGGGCTCGCGACGACCGGCCCCCGCCGCGCGGCATCGGCGGCGCCCCATTCGATCGGGAGCTTGGTTTGCCCGGCATTCCCGGGATGGGAGGTGAGCCGAATGTGACGCGGGACTACGGGTTCCATCGAATGAGCTGCCCCGGCAAAAGGGTAATATAGTCACTTGCGGCGTTGCGTCCAGATGATGACGCGGAGCGTAAATTCCGCCTCGCCTCCCTTCACGGTCGCCCGCCCCCTTTCACGATTGCTTGAAAGGCGATCCGGGGCGGTCGCCGCCATGCTAGCTTCGCGCCTGCTCCCGTGAGGAACCCCGATGGCCGCCCCGTTCGCCGAAACCGTGCCGCGCCTCGACCCGGCCAAGTTCCGCGACCCGATGGTCACCGCCGGCGGCGACCGCCGCGCCCAGGTCGCGCTCAAATCGCTCGACACGCTATGGTTCAACACCGGCACGCTGTGCAACCTGACCTGCGCGAACTGCTATATCGAATCCTCGCCCAAAAACGACCGGCTCGCCTATCTGACGGCCGCGGAAGTCGCCGAATACCTCGACGAGATCGCCGCCGACGGGTTGTCGACGCGGCTCATCGGCTTTACCGGCGGCGAGCCGTTCATGAACCCGGACCTGCCCGCAATGCTGGAGGCGGTGCTGTCGCGCGGCCTGCGCGCGCTCGTGCTGACCAACGCGATGCGGCCGATGGCCAGGTGCAAGACCGCCTTACTGAGGCTTAAAGAGCGTTATGGCGACAATCTGACCATCCGCGTCTCCGTCGACCATTACGGCCAGGCCGTGCATGAGGCGGAGCGCGGGCGGCGAAGCTGGGGGCCGACGGTCGACGGGCTCAAATTTCTCGCCGCCAACGGGTTTTCGATCAACATCGCCAGCCGCTTCCTGTCAGGCGAGCCGGAGGCCGCGATTCGCCGCGGGTTTGGCCGGCTTTTCGCCGAGCTCGGCATCTCCCTCGACGCGGACGACCCGGTCGCGTTGATGATCTTTCCCGAGATGGACGCCACCGTCGACGTGCCCGAGATCACCGAGGCGTGCTGGGGCATCCTCGAGAAATCGCCGGACAGCGTGATGTGCGCGAGCGCCCGCATGGTGCTCAAACGCAAGGGCGCCGACGGCCCGACCGTCGTCGCCTGCACCCTCTTGCCCGACGACCCGCAATTCGACCTCGGCCCGACCCTGCGCGCGGCCAGCGGAGCCGTGCCGCTCAACCACCCGCATTGCGCCAAGTTCTGCGTCCTCGGCGGCGCGGCGTGCAGCCGGGACTGATCAGCCGCGCTCATACCATTGCCGGGTGGCGAGCACGAGCCGCACCACGGACAGCATCACCGGCACCTCGACCAGCACGCCGACCACGGTGGCCAGCGCCGCGCCCGATTGAAAGCCGAACAACGCGATCGCCGCGGCGACCGCCAGCTCGAAGAAATTCGACGCGCCGATGAGCGCCGACGGGCATGCGACGTTGTGCGGAACCCCGAGCGCCCGGTTGAGCCCATAGGCGAGCCCGGCGTTGAGATACACCTGGATCACGATCGGCACCGCGAGCAGGACGATGACCAGCGGCTGCGCGACGATCGCCTCGCCCTGAAACCCGAACAGCAGCACCAGCGTCGCCAGCAGCGCCGCGAGCGAGGCCGGCTGGAGCCGCCGCAGCAGCCGCCCGAACGCCGCCTCGCCGCCCACCGCCAGCAGCGACCGGCGCCACGCCTGCGCCGCGATCACCGGCACGGCGATATAGAGCACGACCGACAGCAGCAGCGTCTCCCACGGCACCGTGATCGACGACAGGCCGAGCAGGAGCCCGACGATCGGCGCAAACGCAAAGACCATGATCGTGTCGTTGAGCGCGACCTGGCTCAACGTAAAATTAGGCTCTCCCTTAGTCAGGTTGGACCAGACAAACACCATCGCCGTGCACGGCGCCGCGGCGAGCAGGATCAGCCCGGCGATGTAGCTCTCGACCTGCCCCGGCGGCAGCAGCGGCCGGAACAGCCAGCCGATAAAGAGCCAGCCGAGCGCGGCCATGCTGAACGGCTTGACTAGCCAGTTGATCCCGACGGTCACGGCAATCCCGCGCCACTGCTCGGCCACTCGGTGCAGCGCGCCGAAATCGACCTTGAGCAGCATCGGCACGATCATCATCCAGATCAGGATCGCGACCGGGATGTTGACCTGCGCCACCGTCATCCGCCCGAGCGCCTGGAACGGCCCCGGCGCCAATTGCCCGAGCGCGATGCCGGCGACGATGCACAGCGCCACCCACAGCGTCAGATAGCGTTCGAACAACCCGAGGGCGGGCGCGGCGCGGCCTCGGGTCTCGCCCGCGGCGGTCATCGCACCCCTCCTACGAGCAGCAGGACGGCGCGCAGCACGCGGGGGCCTCGCCGGGGAGCGGCTTGCGGGCCTCGATAATCGCCGAGACGACATGGTTCTCGATCCCGCGCCCGGGCGCCCAGCCGCCGATCGCCTCCCGGCTTTCCGGCTTTTCCGCGATGCGGATGTCGGTGAACCCGGCATCGGCGAGCCAGGCTTCGATCTCGGTTCGCGGGGCCGCGCCGGCGACGCAGCCGCACAGCAGGGCCGGGTCGGCGCGCAGCTCGGCCGACAGCGGCACGATGTTGACCACATCCGACACCGCGAGCCGGCCGCCCGGCTTCAGCGCGCGGAACGCCTCGCGGAACACCTGCGGCTTGTCCGGCACCAGATTGATGACGCAGTTCGAGATCACGACGTCGGCGGTGTCGTCGGCGACCGGCAGGTGCTCGAGTTCGCCGAGCCGGAACTCTACATTCGCGGCGCCGATCCTTGCCGCGTTGCCGCGCGCCTTCACCAGCATCTCGTGGGTCATGTCGACGCCGATCACGCGGCCCGTATCGCCGACCTGCCGGGCCGCGAGGAAGCAGTCGAAGCCGGCCCCGCTGCCGAGGTCGATAACCGTCTCGCCGGGCCGTATCGCCGCGACCGCCTGCGGGTTGCCGCAGCCGAGCCCGAGATTGGCGCCGTCCGGAGCCGCGGCGAGCTCGGCCTCGGTATAGCCGATCGCCCGCGACTTTCCGGCCGCGTCGCCGCGCTCCTGCGGGCCGCAGCAGGAGCCCTCGCCGGCCGTCGCCGCGATCCCGCCGTACCGGGCCCGCACCATCTCCTTGATCTGCGCGTCATCCATCCGTGTCTCCCGTTTCTCAGGCCGCGGAGGTCTTCTGCGCAGCCGGTTCGCAGCACTCGCTCGCAGGGTCGCAGAGCGGCGCGCACGCGCTGTCGCGGCCGCAGCAATTCTCGGTCAGATAGGCCAGGAGGGCGTTCATCGCGCCGTATTCGGCCGCGTAGATAAGCCGGCGCCCAAGCCGGCGCTGGGTGATGAGGCCGGCATGGGCGAGCTGTTGCAGGTGGAACGACAGCGACGACGGCGCCACGCCGAGGCGCTGGGCAATCACACCCGCCGGCATCCCGCCCGGGCCGCACGTCACCAGCAGGCGGAACAGGTCGAGCCGGGTCTCCTGGGCGAGGGCGGAGAGCGCGGCGATGGCGCGGGGCTGGTCCACAGGTTTAATTCGATAATACGACTATAATCGAATTATAGGGACCCGCACCGGGCGCCGCCACAGATATTTCGATTAAGATCGAAATATCTGCCCTCACCCTCCCATCGCTTTGCGACGGGTCCCTCCCTCTCCCGCGATGCGGGCGAGGGGATAATTGCGACTTTCCCCT
>DATAUV010000011.1:0-28882 GCA_036268075.1 Allostellaceae bacterium
GTGCCGGGGCATGCCCCGGCACAAAACGGCAACAAGCGGTCAACTGATGTGCTACATAAACCGGTCAAGTTAATTAGCTATCGACAGCCCGCGTCTCGAAGGACGCACGGTAGACCTGCCAGTCAGATTCGCGGCACTTGCGGCGCGAGTTGGCCGCCCAACCGGACGGGCTCGATGCGGCGGGCGAGGCCGGTTGCGTCGTCGGTTTCGATAAAGGCGCCGCAGAGGGTCGCTTCGCCGTCGGCCACATCGGGCTTCTTGCCCGCGGGCATCCTGGTGACGAAGCGGGCGACCGAGGGCGCCTTTTGCATCCCGATCACCGAGTCGTAGTCGCCGCACATCCCGGCATCGGTCTGGTAGGCGGTGCCGCCGGCGAGGATGCGGCCGTCGGCGGTCGGGATATGCGTGTGGGTGCCGACCACCGCCGAGACGCGGCCATCGGCGAAATGGCCCATCGCGTTTTTCTCGCTGGTCGCCTCGGCGTGGAAATCGACGACGACCGCCGCCATCGAGCGGCCGAGCGCGTGGCCTTCGAGGATCGCGTCGAGCCCGCGGAACGGGCAGTCGAGCTGGTCCATGAAAAGCCGGCCCATCAGGTTGACCACCAGCACCTGCCGGCCGTCGGCGAGCGGGTGCAGCCGCGTCCCCGCCCCCGGCGTGCCCGGCGGGAAATTGGCCGGGCGCAGGATGCGCGGGTCGCGGTCGATCTGCTGGATCAGCTCGCGCTGGTCCCAGACATGGTTGCCGGTGGTGAGGATGTCGGCGCCGCATTCGTAGAGCTCGCCCGCCAGCTTCTCGCTGAGCCCGAACCCGTGCGCGGCGTTCTCGGCGTTGACGATCGCGAGGTCGAGCCGCAGGTCACGCCGCAGCCCCGGCAGATGCGCCGCGATCGCGTCACGCCCGGCCTTTCCGACGACATCGCCGCACACGAGGATGTTCAACGCCACAGGCTCCCTAAGTCACCCCTCTCCGCCCATTGGGGGGAGAGGGAGGGGCCCATGCCAACGGCATGGGAGGGTGAGGTGGGCACGCGGAAATGCCGGGGATGCCCTCCTCACCCCAACCCTCTCCCCCCAATGGGCGGAGAGGGAGAATTCAGAGGTGGGTGGAGCCGCCTCGGCCGTCGGCTTGCAACTCCCTCGTGGCCCGCCGTAGCAGGTGGGCGCCGCGTATCGAAGCCACGACTCCGACAGAGACAGCTCCCATGAGGTAGGTATCGGCCCCGGGGCTAATGCGTCCTAACGTGCAGCGCAGCCCCACCCACGCTAGTAGCTAGGGTGTTTCGAGCCTCGCCGCAATGGACTCGATGCGCTGGGCGATGCCGTGGATGCCGGTCGCCATCGCCGCGTTGACCTCGGCGCCGCCGGTGTCGGCCGGGCGGCCGCGCGATTGCTGGACCGCCTCGTTGGCGTCCGACAGCTCGTCGGCGATGACGAGCGCGGCGAGCAGCATCAGCCGCGCGTCGCCGACCTGGCCCATCGATTTGGTGAACTCGGCGACCTTGCTGTCGATGTACTGGGCGAGGCGGCGCAGACGCGGCTCCTGCCCGTCCTCGCAGCTCACCGGAAAGTCGCGGCCGTTCACCTTGAGCGAGACCAGCGCCATGTCGTCACTCCTCCTTGAGCGCCTTCCCGATCTTGTCGAGCGCGGCCTCGACCCGGGTCACGATCGCGGACGCGACCTGCTGCACCCGTTCGCCCTCGGCGGCGCTCTCGCGGGCGAGGCGCGCGAGCTCCGGCGCCGGGTCCGGCCGGTTCAGCCCGGGCGCCTGCTCAAGCCGGGCAACCGCTCGGTCGAGCCGCGCGATAGCATCGTCGAGTTCACTCATTACATCAGCTTAAAGAGACCCGCCCCGGCTCGTCAACGCGGCGCGCCGGGGCGGTCCAGGACGCTAGCGGACGCGCTCGTATTTCTGCAGCGATCGGATGTAATCGGGCCGCGGCGTGTCGGGGTAGAATTGCGGCCACTGGGTCCACGACACCTCGCCGACATAGAGGTCGCCGCGCGAATCGACGGCCATGCCGTGCGGCCCCAGGAACGAGGTCGCCTTGGTGCCGGCGTATCTGTCGCCGAACCGCGAGAGCAGGTTGCCCTTGTGGTCGACGATGCTGACGCGCGGGCCGAGATTGCCGACATCCCTGTTGACGGACTGGACCGGCCCCAATTCGCCGATATAGGCGACCGGATGACGGCCGAAATCCATGCACATGCCGCAGGGCCGGTGCAGGTTGTTCCACTGCGCCTCGTACTTGCCGTTGCCGTCGAACACCTGAACGCGGTGGTTCTCGCGGTCGGCGACGTAGACCCAGCCATCCGAGTCGGTGCAGATGTTGTGGACGATGTTGAACTCGCCCGGGTTGGAACCCGACTCGCCCCACGACATCAGCAGCTTGCCGTCCGGCGAATATTTGTGGACGCGGCTGTTGCCGTAGCCGTCCGACACGTAGATGTCGCCGCTCGGCGACAGGGCGGTGTGGGTGCAGCGGTGGAATGGCTCGCCGCTCATGTACTTTGCCGGCTTGCCCGGGACACCGAGCTCAAGCAGCACCTTGCCGTCCTCGAGGCGGCATTTCCGGACAAAGCTGCCGCCGTCGTCGGTCAGGTAGATCGAATCGTCCGGGCCCATATGGACGCCGTGCGCCCGCGGATACTGCCCCTCGCCCCATGAGCGCAGGAAGGCGCCGTTCCGGTCGAACACCATCATCGGGTGCTCGCCGCGGTTGAAGACGTAGACGTTGTCGTTCTTGTCGGCGCCGACCGCGCCGACCTCCTTGAACGACCACCCATCCGGCAATTTCGCCCAGTCCTCGACGATCCGATATTTGTAGTCGCCGTCGCCGACGATGATGTCCGCCATCTCGATGCCCTCCCGATGGTCCGCTTCCCTGTTGGGGACATTAGCCCGTAGGGCGGAAAAGCGAAGCGTATTCCGCCGATTTCCGCGCGGCGGCGGAAGGCGCTTCGCTTTTCCGCCCTACGGGCTCGACGAACGGCGGCCACGGACGTTTGCGGCAATGACAATGCGAGGTAGATTGACGGCATGAGCGAACAGCCACCCCTCCCCGAACCGAAAAACCCGAAATTGCGGCGCATGGCGAATGCCTTGCGGGCGCTGGCGATGGATGCGGTCGAGAAGGCGAAATCGGGCCATCCCGGGATGCCGATGGGGATGGCCGACATCGCCGCCGTGCTGTTCACCCGGTTTCTGAAGTTCGACCCCGCCGACCCCGACTGGCCCGACCGCGACCGCTTTGTGCTGTCGAACGGGCACGGGTCGATGCTGCTCTACGGGCTGCTGCACCTGCTCGGCTATCCCCAGATGACGATCGAGGAGCTGAAGAATTTCCGCCAGCTCGGCAGCAGGACCGCCGGGCACCCGGAGCGCCACCTCGCGAAAGGGATCGAGGTGACGACCGGCCCCTTGGGCCAGGGCCTCGCCAATTCGGTCGGGTTCGCGATCGCCGAGCGGCACCTCAACGCCGAGTTCGGCGACGACCTGGTCGACCACCGCACCTATGTGTTCTGCGGCGACGGCTGCCTGATGGAGGGGATCAGCCACGAGGCGCTTTCCTTGGCCGGGCATCTGAAGCTCAACAAGCTGATCGTGTTCTGGGACGACAACTCGATCACGATCGACGGGGCGACCAGCCTCTCCGTCGGCGACGACCAGATCGAGCGGTTCCGCGCGCATGGCTGGGCGGCCGAGCGGGTCGACGGGCTCGACCATGACGCGATCGCCGCGGCGATCACCCGCGCCCAGGCGAACGACCGGCCGTCGCTGATCGCGTGCAAGACCATCATCGCCTATGGCGCGCCGACCAAGGCCGGCACCGCCGGCGCCCACGGCAGCCCGCTCGGCGCCGAGGAGATCGCCGGCGCGCGTGCGCGGCTGGGCTGGGAATACCCGCCGTTCGTCATCCCCGACGACGTGGCGGCCGCGTGGCGCGAGGCCGGCGGGCGCAGCGCCCCGGTCCGGCGCGAATGGGAAGCGCGGCTCGGCAAATCGTCGAAGAGCGAGGAATTCCGGCGGCGCCAATCCGGCGAGGTGCCGGTCGCGGTCGAGGGGCTGCTCGCGACCCTCTGCGACGAGTTCCGCACCAAGAACGCCAAGCTGGCGACGCGCCAGGCCTCGGGCGCGGTGCTCGACGTGCTGGTGCCGGCGGTGCCGGAACTGCTCGGCGGGTCGGCCGATTTGACCCCGTCGAACAATACCCGCGCCAAGGACATGAAGGACCTGACGCCGACCGATTTCGCCGGCCGCTACATGCGCTACGGCATCCGCGAGCACGGGATGGCGGCGGCGATGAACGGGATGGCCGCGCATGGCGGGCTCATCCCCTATGGCGGCACCTTTCTGACCTTTACCGATTACTGCCGCCCGTCGATCCGCCTGTCGGCGCTGATGGAGCTCAGGGTCATCTATGTGATGACGCACGATTCGATCGGGCTCGGCGAGGACGGGCCGACGCACCAGCCGGTCGAGCATGTCGCCGCCTTGCGGGCGATCCCGCAGCTCCAGGTGTTCCGCCCGGCCGACGCGGTCGAAACCGCCGAGTGCTGGGCGCTGGCGCTGCGCTCACGCGAGGCGCCGTCGGTGCTGGCGCTGACCCGCCAGGGCGTGCCGCTGTTGCGGACCGAAAAGCGCGAGGAAAACCGCTCGGCCTGCGGCGCCTATGTGCTGGCCGAGGCCGATGGGGAGCGGCAGGTGACGCTGCTCGCGACCGGGTCGGAGGTGTCGATCGCGATGGACGCGCGGGGCCTCCTCTCGCAGCAGGGCATCAAGGCCGCGGTCGTGTCGATGCCGTGCTGGGAACTCTTCGAGGCGCAGAGCGAGGAATACCGCCGCGAGGTGCTGGGCACCGGGCCGCGCGTCGCGGTCGAGGCCGGCGTTCGCCTCGGCTGGGACCGCTGGCTCGGCGAGCGCGCCGCCTTTATCGGGATGCACAGCTTTGGCGCCTCGGCCCCGGTTGAGGCGCTTTACCCGCATTTCGGCATTACCGCCGAAGCAGTTGCGAAAGCGGCGCAAGCCCTCGTAAGCTGAACCAACAGTTTCGCGGGAGGAGACGAACATGGCGATTCGGGTCGCGATCAACGGGTTCGGTCGCATCGGCCGCCTGGTCTTTCGCGCGGCGATGGAGCATGCGAACCGCGAGCTCGAAATCGTCGCGATCAACGACCTCGGCCCCGTCGAGACCAACGCGCATCTGTTGCGTTACGACAGCGTCCACGGCCGCTATCCGCACGAGGTGACGACCGGCGAGAACTGGCTCGACGCCGGGCGCGGCAAGGTGCGCGTGACCGCCGAGCGCGACCCGGCGAACCTGCCGTGGAAGGAACTGGGGGTCGACATCGCGCTCGAATGCACCGGCATCTTCACCAAGCGCGAGGCGGCGGCGAAGCACCTCCAGGCCGGCGCGAAAAAGGTCATCATCTCGGCCCCGGCCGACGGCGCCGACTTCACCTGCGTGATGGGCGTCAACCACGACGAGCTGACGGCCGACCACAAGGTCATCTCGAACGCGTCGTGCACCACCAACTGCCTCGCCCCGGTCGCGTATGTGCTGCACCAGGGGATCGGGATCGAGCGCGGCTATATGACGACGATCCATTCGTACACGGGCGACCAGAGCCTCCAGGACACGCTGCACGGCGATTTGCGCCGGGCGCGGGCGGCGGCGCTGTCGCTGATCCCGACCTCGACCGGCGCGGCGCGCGCGGTGGGGCTGGTGCTGCCGGCGCTCAAGGGCAAGCTCGACGGCACTGCGATTCGCGTGCCGACCGCGAACGTGTCGCTGATCGACTTCACCTTCGACGCCGCGCGCGAGACCGACGCCGACGAGGTCAACGCTCTGATGGAGGAGGCGGCGAAGTCGAACCGCTTGCGCGGCATCGTCGGCATCAACAAGGCGCCGACGGTGTCGGTCGATTTCAACCACGACCCGCACAGCTCCACTTTCGACGTGACCCAGACCCAGGTGCTCGACAAGAAATTCGTCCGCGTCCTCTCGTGGTACGACAACGAATGGGGCTTCTCGAACCGCATGGTCGAGGTCGCCGCGCATTTCGGCGGGTTGTAATCGAACCGCGGCCAGTCCTCGTCCGCTCGCTCGCCGAGGCCGTCGCCGCGTTGGAAGCCGCACCTGGCGGTGAAACCGTTCTCGTCAGCGCCCCCGACGCCGGTCTCTACGCAGGGCCGGGCTGGTGGACGGCGTTGACCGAAGCCGCGCGCGAGGCGGTTCCGGCCGCGAGGTTCTCGACGGTGCTCGATTGCGGCGACGATGCCGGCGCGGCGATGGCGTCGATCCGCGCCGGGGTCGAGGCGGTGGTGTTCACCGGGCGGGCGGATGTCGCCGAGCGGCTTGCCGCGATCGCCGAGGTGAAGGACGCGCGGTTGCTGACTACCCGGCCTTGCGCATCTGATTGACGTAGGACCGCAGCACCGCGTTGATGCGGGTCTGGTAGCCTTTGCCGGTATTGCGGAAATACTCGAGCACGTCGCGGTCGACGCGCATGTGCAGGTCGGCCTTCGGCTTGGGCAGATCGACGACGACGGTATCCCAATCGTAAACCATCCCGGCCTCGTCCGGATCAGCCGCGACTTGTGCCTCGATCTCCTCGTCGGTCAGCGCCTCTTGTCGGGCCCAGTCCGTGCGGGATTCGCCGCGGCGGATCTTCTCGGCCAGCTCTTCACCCGAATATCTGACGATATGCTCTTTCTTCGCCATGTCGCGCTCTCCGCAGCGTGATGATGCGCTGGTTCCCGTCTCGCCACATCCAGACGACCGTGTAAAATTTTCCGTTAAACACGGCCGTCGAGGCAAAACGGTCTTCGCTCGCTCGGCGGGACAGCAGGTGGCGGACGGGACGGCCGTCGAACATCTTGATCGCGTCGAGAAAATCGACGCCCCGCTCGGCCAGAACCTTTAGTCGCTTCGCTTCATCCCACTCGAACATCAGTCAATGTGGGCAATCTGTGTACACATTGCAAATTCGTATTCGACGGGCGCCGCCGATGCAGTGACGCGCTCGCCTCGCGTTCGGCGTTTTGCTAAAAGAGCCGTAACCCGCCGCGAGTTCTAACCCTCGCCCGCCAGGAAGGAATGCCGCGATGAAGATCAACGGTCAGGTCGCCAAGATCCTCGCCAATTACGAGAGCGACAATCCCGGCACCAAGGGCAACCTCGCCCGCATGCTGATGCACGGCAAGCTCGGCGGGACCGGCAAGATGGTGATCCTGCCGGTGGACCAGGGCAACGAGCACGGCCCCGCGCGCAGCTTTGCGCCGAACCCGCCGGCCTATGACCCGCATTATCATTTCCAGCTCGCGATCGAGGCCGGGCTCAACGCCTATGCCGCGCCGCTGGGCTTTATCGAGGCGGGCGCCGGCACCTATGCCGGGCAGATCCCGATGATCCTCAAATGCAACAGCGCCAACAGCATGGCGCGGGCCAAGGACAACGCCAGCCAGGCGGTCACCGCCGGCGTCAAGGACGCGCTGCGGCTCGGCTGCTCGGCGGTGGGCTTTACGATCTATCCGGGCTCGGATGTCGCCTACGACATGTTCGAGGAAATCGCCGAGATGGCCCGCGAGGCCAAGGCGCACGGCCTCGCGGTGGTGATCTGGTCGTACCCGCGCGGCGGCAGCCTCACCCGCGAGGGCGAGACGGCGATCGACATCTGCGCCTATGCCGCGCAAATCGCCGCCCAGCTCGGCGCGCACATCATCAAGGTAAAGCCGCCCTCGGCCCACCTCGAACTGGCCGCCGCGAAGGCCGTCTACGAAAAGCAGGGCATCGACATCTCGACTCCCGCGGCGCGCATCCGCCATGTCGTGCAGTCGGCGTTCAACGGCCGCCGCATCGTGATCTTCTCCGGCGGCGAGGCGAAGGACCTCGACGGCGTGTTCGACGAGGTGCGGGCGATCTATGCCGGCGGCGCCAACGGCTCGATCATCGGCCGCAACACCTTCCAGCGCCCGAAGGCCGAGGCGCTCGACATGCTCGCCCGCATCATCAAGATCTATAAGGGCCAGGACTAGCTTGATCGACACCGACCGGGCGACCACGCGGCTCTACCTGATCACGCCGCCGGCGCTCGACCCCGACGGCTTTGCGCGGGAGCTCGACGCGGCGCTGTCGGGCGGCGACGTTGCCTGCGTGCAGCTTCGGCTCAAGGATGTCGACGACGCCGCGATCCGGCGCGCGGCAAAGGTGCTGCAGCCGATCGTGCAGGGGCGCGGCGTCGCGTTCGTGATGAACGACCGGCCCGACCTCGCCGCCGAACTCGATTGCGACGGCGTTCATGTCGGGGATGAGGACTGGCCCTACGCCCGCGCCCGGCAGGAGGTCGGCGCGGACCGCGTCGTCGGCGTCACCTGCGGCGACAGCCGGCACCGCGCGCTCGAAGCGGCGGAGGCCGGGGCCGACTATGTCGCATTCGGCGCGTTCTTTCCGAGCGGCACCAAGGCCGGCGCCAAATACCGCGCGACCCCCGACATACTGCGCGACTGGAGCGAGACGACGATCGTGCCATGCTGCGCGATCGGCGGCATCACCCAAGCAAATTGCGAACCGCTCGTCGAAGCCGGCGCAGATTTCCTCGCCGTGATCGGCGCGATCTGGGGGTATCCCGCGGGGCCGAAACAGGCGGTCGCGGATTTCAACGCCGTGTTCGCGCGGTATGGGCGGGCACACACCTGAAGCGGCCCTCACCCGCCGATCCCCGGCTGCGCCGGGGTCGGCCCCCTCTCCCGCAATGCGGGCGAGGGGAAAGCGCGGTGGGAATCCCCTCGCCCGCATTGCGGGAGAAGGTGGATTGCGCAGCGAGACGGGTGAGGGCGCGAGCGTGGCGAGCCTCAGTCCACCGGCGCCCACAGCACGTCCTCGATGGTCTCGGCGTCGGTGCACAGCATCACCAGGCGGTCGAAGCCGAGGGCGATGCCGGCGCAGTCGGGGAGGCCGTGCTCCAGGGCGGCGAGGAAATCGTCGTCGATCGGGGTGGTATGGCCGTAGAGGCGCTGTTTGCTCGCCTGCTCGGCGATGAAGCGGCCGCGCTGTTCGGCGGGGTCGGTGAGTTCGGAGAAGGCGTTGGCGAGTTCGAGGCCGCAGACGTAGAGCTCGAACCGCTCGCAGAGGCGGGGGTCGCCGGGCTTCTCGCGGGAGAGGGCGGCCATCGAGACCGGGTAATCGTAGAGGATCGTCGGGGCGCCGATGCCGAGATGCGGCTCGATGCGGTCGAGGAAGATGCGGAAATAGAGGGTTTCCCAATCGTCTCCGGGGTGCGGCTCGATGGCGGCCTTCGCGGCGGCGTCGGCCAGGAGCGCGAAGCTCGGGCGGTCCGGGTCGGGCGCCGTCGCGAGGATGTCGATGCCGGTGTGGCGCGTGAACGCCTCGGCGACCGAGAGGCGCTCGAATGGCTGATTCGCATCGGCGGTGCGGCCTCGCCAAGTCATCGCGCCACCGTTTCCCTGTTCGTCGCCCCCGCGAAGGCGGGGGTCCAGGGGCAGCCGTTCCGTCGCTCGCCCTGGGTTCCCGCCTTCGCGGGAATGACGAGGTAGAAAGGTGGCGGCCCTCTGTGCTTGCCGCAGCAGCGCCTCGCAATCCGCCATCAATGCCGTGTAATCGGCCCCCGCGCGGTACCATTCGAGCATCGAGAATTCGGGGTGGTGGGTGGCGCCGCGCTCGCCGTCGCGGAAGGCGTGGGCGAGCTGCCAGATCTGGGTCATCCCACCGGCGAGCAGCTTTTTCATCGCGAATTCGGGCGAGGTGTGGAGGTAGCGGGGCTTGAGCGAATTGTCGCGCGGGTCGTTCAGGAGGGTCCCGAAGGGTTTTAGGTGCGGCTCCATGCCGGGGCTGACCTGGAGGGCCGGTGTGTCGACCTCGACCAACCCCTCACCGGCAAAAAAAACGCGCGCCGCGTCGAGGATGCGGCCCCGCGCGGCGAGCCTCTCGCGCCGGGCCGCGAGCCGATCGGGATGCCACCATTCCGCCATTCCGCTTCCCCAGACGTTAGCTTTCCGGTAGGAAACCGCCAAATCCCCAAACTTCGCGCCAGAGATTTGCCGCCATGAAGATCAATGCCATCGATATCAAGCCGGGCAACGTGCTCGAACACCAGAACAAGCTGTGGATGGTGATGAAGCGCGAGCTCGTGCAGCCGGGCAAAGGCGGTTCCTTCGCCCAGGTCGAGATGCGCGACCTGCGCGGCGGCAACAAGACCAGCGAGCGCTTTCGCACCCAGGAAACCGTCGAGCGCGTGCGGCTCGACGAAAAGGACATGCAGTTCCTCTACATGGAGGGCGACGAAGCCACCTTCATGGACAACGAAAGCTACGAGCAGGTGTCGGTGCAGCGCGACGTGATCGGCGAGCCGGCCGATTTCCTCGCCGACGGCATGATGTGCACGGTGATGATGTACGAGGGCGCGGCGCTGTCGGTCGAGATCCCGCAGAGCGTGACGATGGAGGTCGTCGAGGCAGACCCGGTGGTCAAGGGCCAGACCGCATCGTCGTCGTACAAGCCGGGCGTCCTCGAAAACGGCCGCCGCGTGCTGATCCCGCCCTATATCGAAAAAGGCACCCGCATCGTCGTCAGCACCGCGGACGGCACGTTCATGGAGCGGGCGAAGGGCTGAGGCCCAGGGTAAGACAGCAGGAGTAGCGGCTATGCGCGCGCGCTCGCCGATCCTCACCGTGATGACCGCGGCCGCGTTGAAGGCGGCGCGCGGCCTGTTGCGCGATTTCGGCGAGGTCGAGCAGTTGCAGGTCTCGGTCAAGGGGCCGGGCGATTTCGTCTCGACCGCCGACCTCAAAGCCGAGCGCATCCTCAAGCAGGAGCTGGGGCGGGCGCGGCCGGGCTATGCGATGCTGTTCGAGGAGGGCGGCGCCACGCCCGGCACCGACCCGCGCCACCGCTGGATCGTCGACCCGCTCGACGGCACCACGAATTTCCTCCACGGCATCCCCCATTTCGCGATCTCGATCGGGCTGGAGCGCGACGGCGAAATCGTCGCGGGCGTCGTCTACGACCCGACCCGCGACGAGATGTTCACCGCCGAGAAAGGGGCGGGCGCCTATGTCAACGACCGGCGGCTGCGCGTCTCGGGGCGGCGCAAGATGGACGAGGCGCTGATCGCGATGGGCGACCTGAGACCGCACGGCCCGGCGCACGCGATGGCCCTCGGTGCGATGACGGCCGTGTCGCGGGCGACCGCGGGGGTGCGCCGTTACGGCTCGGCGGCGCTCGACCTCGCCTATGTCGCGGCGGGGCGCTACGACGGGTTCTGGGAATTCGGCCTGTCGCCGTGGGACATCGCCGCCGGGATCCTCCTGATCAAGGAAGCCGGCGGGTATGTCACCGATGTGTCGGGCGGGTACACGATGATGGATACCGGCAACATCCTCGCCGCCAACGCCCACCTCCACCTGCCGCTGGCCGCCCTGATCAAGGACGCCGCGCGCGGGGCCGCCGCGGCATAAAGGCGCCGGGGGGCTACCCGCTTCCGCCCTGCCGCAAAACGGCGTAGGTTCCGCACTCCCTCGGACCGCATCGGCATCGGCGGCGCAGCCCGTGCCGGGAACGGAGTCTTGGTCGCATGGCGGCTGCGCGCGCTCGAATCAAGGGTCCGGCTTTGGCCAAGGGTCCCGTTTTGGCGAAACGCGCCCGTGGTGCGGCGCTGGGGATCGCCGCGTGCGCGCTCGCGGGCGGCATGGTGCTGATCGGCGACCCGTTCGCGCCGACAAGGCTGGCGCCGCCGACGATACAGCCGGCGATGCGCACCGGAAGCGCCGAATTGTCGCTGCCCCCGCCCCTTCCCGAGCCGGCGCCGAAGCCGGTTCCGGCGGCATTACCCGCGCCACCGCCAGTCCCGCCCGCGCCGGTGAGCACTGCCGCGCCCGCGCCGCCCGTCGCCGTACCGGCGCCGACCAGGCTCGGCGGGGGCAAACGGGCGACGATCATCGTCGAGACCCTGCCGGCCAAGCCGATCATCCCGCCCTTTGCCCCGAAACAGCCGGCCGGCGCGACGCCGGCGCCGCGGCCGACCTTGCCGCTCGACACCGAGATCGGCGCGTCCGGCTCCGGCGTGCCGCGGCCGCGTCCCGCGATGGCGATCATGGCGAGCGATGGCTGAGCGGGTCGCGGGAGAATACCGGGCCGAGCGGCGGCGCGTTTCGCGCTCGCGCCGCTTTCTCGTGCGGATGGTGCTGTTCCTGGTGCTGGCGATCGCGCTGGTCGCCGCGCTCTACCGGCCGCTGTCGATCGCGTTCATGGGCAACCCCGCGGTCAACGGGGTGATCCTCGGGCTGCTGCTGGCGGGGGTCATCTACATCTTTCGCCAGGTGCTGCTGCTCGAACCCGAGAACCAGTGGATCGAGAATTTCCGCGAGCGGCTCGCCAACCGCGACCTGACGGCGCCGAGCGGCCCGCCGCCGCGCCTTCTGGCGCCGATGGCGGGGATGCTGGGGACGCGGCAAAGCGGCCGGGTGAGCCTGTCGGCCACATCATTGCGCACGCTCCTCGATGGCATCGCGACGCGGCTCGACGAGACCCGCGAGACCAGCCGCTATCTGATCGGCACGCTGATCTTCCTCGGCCTCCTCGGCACGTTCTACGGCCTCCTGGAAACCGTGCGGTCGGTCGGCGACGTGATCGGCGGGCTCGACGTGTCGGGCGGCGACGTCTCGCATGCCTTCGCCGCGCTGAAAACCGGGCTGGAGACGCCGCTGCACGGCATGTCGACCGCGTTCAGCGCGTCGCTGTTCGGGCTGTCGGGCAGCCTCGTGCTGGGCTTTCTCGACCTCCAGGCGGGGCAGGCGCAGAACCGGTTCTACAACGACCTCGAGGAATGGCTGTCGACCTACACGCGGCTGTCGTCGGGACCGTTCGGCGATGGCGGCGACGCGTCTGTCCCCGCTTATATCCAAGCCCTTCTCGAACAGACCGCCGACAGCCTGGAAAACCTGCAGCGCATCATGCAGCGCAGCGAGGAAAGCCGGATCGGCGCCAACGCCTCGCTGTCGACCCTCGCCGACCGGCTCGCCTCGCTCGGCGAGCATGTGCGCACCGGGCAGGTCCTGATGACCCGCCTCGCCGAAAGCCAGATGGAGCTGAAGCCGGCGCTGACCCGGCTCGCCTCGGTGGCCGAAAACTCGCTCGGGCGCGACGACGTGCTGAGCGGACACATGCGCAACATCGAGGGCTATATGGCCCGCCTCGTCGAGGACGTCGCCGAGGGGCGGGCGCAGAGCATCGTCGAGCTGCGCGGCGAAATCCGCCTCCTGGCGCGCACGATCGCCGGGCTCGTCGACAACAACGGGCGCTAGGCGATGGCCCTCGGGTCGCGCCGCTCACGCCGACCAAGCATCGATATCTGGCCGGGGTTTGTTGATGCCCTGGCTCAGCTATTGATGGTGATCATATTCATTTTATTGGTTTTCACCGCGGGCCAATTCTACCTGTCGGAGGCGCTGTCGGGGCGCGACCAGGCGCTCAAGCAATTGCAGGCGCAGGTCAGCGAATTGAGCGATCTGTTGTCGAGCACGCAGCAGGCCAACACCGCGCTGCAGGCGAGCGCGACCCAGCTCAACGCCCAGCTCGCGACGATGAAGATCGAGCGCGACACGCTGACGACGCGGGTCGCCGAGCTCGCGGCCAAGGCCGACCAGGAAAAGGCGCGGGCGGACGCCGCCACCGGCAAGCTCGCCGACCTCAACACGACCGTCAGCGCGGACGCCGCCAAGGTCGACACCCAGCTCAAGGAGCTCGAAAGCCTGCGCCGCGACATCGCCGCGCTGCAGCAGGTGCGGACCCAGCTCGAAGCCCGTGTCGCCTGGCTCGCCGCCGGGCAGAAGCAGGTCAAGGCCACCGAAGGCGCGCTCCGCGACCGCGGCAAGGAACTGGAAGCCAAGCTCGCCGATACCCAGGACCGCACGGTGCTGGCGCAAACGGACATCGCCAACCCCGAAACAAAGCTGCGCGACCTCAGCGACCGCGCGATCACGGCCGAGGCCGAGCTGCGCGCCGAGCGGGCGGCGAGCGCCGTGTCGCGCGCCGAGATCGGCAACCTGACCGCACAGGTGGCGGCGCTGCGCGACCAGCTAGCCCGCATCGCCGCCGCGCTCGACATATCCGAAAGCAAGGTCAAGGAGCAGCAGGGCCAGATCGTCGAGCTCGGCAAGCGGCTCAACCTCGCGCTCGTCAACAAGGTCGAGGAGCTGGCGCAATACCGCAGCGAGTTCTTTGGCAAGGTGCGGCAGATCATCGGCAACCGACCTGACATCCGCATCGTCGGCGACCGCTTTGTCTTCCAGTCCGAGGTGCTGTTCCCGCAAGGCAGCGCCGATCTTCAGGACAGCGCCAAGAAGCAGCTCGACCCGATCTTCGACGCGCTGAAAACCATCGCCGCGAAGATGCCGCCCGACCTCAACTGGGTGCTGCGCGTCGACGGCCACACCGACCACCGCAAGATCAGCACCCCCGAATTCCCGTCGAACTGGGAGCTGTCGACCGCGCGGGCGATCTCGGTCGTGCGCTATGCCGTCGAGAAGGGCATCCCGGCGAACCGGCTCGCCGCCGCCGGCTTTGCCGACAACCAGCCGATCGACCCGGGAAACACCGAGGACGCCTATCGCCGCAACCGGCGTATCGAGTTGAAACTGACCGAACGTTAGGGTTTCACAGACGCTTGCCGGCCGCCGCGCGGTATCGGAAAATTGATGGATCAAACTTCAAAAGGCTGCGCTAGTATGCCGGCAAGGCTCCGTTACGGGGACCGTGTGAAGGGGAGAGTGGGGTAAGAACATGGCGCAGGTCGCCTTACACAATGTCGTGAAGATGTTTGACAAGACCCCTGCGGTGCAAGGGATCGACCTCGACATCAGCGACCGTGAATTCATCGTCTTGGTAGGCCCGTCGGGCTGCGGCAAATCGACCACTCTGCGCATGATCGCCGGGCTCGAAGAGGCGACCTCGGGCGAGATCTATATCGGCGACCAGCTCGTCAACGACGTGCCGCCGAAAGATCGCGACATCGCGATGGTGTTCCAGAACTACGCGCTCTATCCGCATATGACCGTGTTCGAGAACATGTCGTTCGGATTGCGCCTGAAGAAGTTCCCGAAGCCGGAGATCAAGGAGCGCGTCGAGAACGCCGCGCGCATCCTCGACATCACCGCTCTGCTGGAGCGCCGGCCCAAGCAGCTTTCCGGCGGCCAGCGCCAGCGCGTCGCGATGGGCCGCGCGATCGTGCGCAACCCAAAGGTCTTCCTGTTCGACGAGCCGCTGTCGAACCTCGACGCCAAGCTGCGCGTGCAGATGCGCACCGAGATCAAGAAGGTGCACCAGAAGGTCACGACGACGACCGTCTACGTGACCCACGACCAGGTCGAGGCGATGACGCTCGCCGACCGCGTCGTCGTGATGAACGCGGGCCGGATCGAGCAGCTCGGCACCCCGCACGACCTTTACCACCACCCGCAGACCCGGTTTGTCGCCGGGTTCATCGGGTCGCCGGCGATGAATTTCATCCCGTGCCGCGTCGTCAACGGCGGCGCGGGGCTGGCGGTGCGGCTCAGCGACAATCTGAGCCTGCCGGTGCCGGAATCGCGCAAGACCCGGTATCAGCAATATCTCGACAAGGAAGTGCTGTTCGGCCTCCGCCCGGAGCACATCACCGAACGGCGCAGCGACGCGCCGGCCGGGTCGGCCGAGTTCCAGGTCCAGCTCGATGTCGTCGAGCCGATGGGCATGGAGACGATGGTGTATTTCACCATCGAAGGCCTCGAGGTGTGCGGCCGGGTCAACCCCGCCGCGGCCGGGAACGCCGGCGGGAAGATGCCGCTGATCGCCGACATGAACCAGATGCACCTGATCGACCCGGCGACCGACAAGGTGCTGTAGCGACTCTTCGGGCTGAGGCATGATGGGCTTCGCTCAGCCCATCCTACGGCGGTTGAATCGTAGGATGGGCTGAGCATCGCGAAGCCCGTCGCCTTTCCGGGGAGCCTCACATGAACGTCACCGACAAGGTCGTCGCGATCACCGGGGCGGCGCGCGGGCTCGGGCAGGAATTCGCGGTCGCGCTCGGCGGCGGCGGGGCCAAGATCATCGCCGCCGACATCCGCGACTGCGGCGAGACGGTCGGTTTGGTCAGGGCGGCGGGCGGCAAGGCGATCGCGCTGTCGCTCGATGTCGGCGACGCCGGCTCGGCGCAGGCGATGGTGGCGGACGGGGTCGGCGCGTTCGGCCGGCTCGACGCGCTCGTCAACAACGCGGCGCTGTACGGCGCACTCCACGGCGGCCGCTTCGACGCGATCGACGAGGACGAGTGGGACGCGTGCATGGCGATCAACGTCAAGGGCATCTGGAATTGCTGCAAGGCGGCGGTGCCGGCGATGCGCAAATCTATCGCCGACGGGACCGGCGGCGGCAGCATCGTCAACATCGCCTCGCTCGCCGCGACCTACGGGATGCCGTTCGGGCTCCACTACACGACGTCGAAAGCCGCCGTGATCGGCCTCACCCGCGGGCTCGCGCGCGAGCTGGGCCGCGACAGGATCCGGGTCAACGCGGTCGCGCCGAGCGCGGTCGTGACCGAGGGCACCAAGGAATTCTTCGGCCCCAAGATGGACCGCGCGCTCGACGCGATCAAAACCAGCCAGACCATCCAGCGCAATCTGATGCCGTCGGATTTGAGCGGTACGATCGCCTGGCTGGTGTCGGACGCCAGCAGCTTTGTCACCGGCCAGACGATCGCCGTCGATGGCGGCACGGTCATGCTGTAACATTTCTCTCCGCGTCATTCCCGCGCAGGCGGGAAGCCAGGACGAGCGACGGGGCGGTTGCCCCTGGACCCCCGCCTTCGCGGGGGCGACGACATGGGTAGCGGTCGCGGTTTTCGGAAGGAAGGCATCTATGCAGCTCAAAGGGAAATCCGCGCTGGTCACCGGCGCGGGCGGCGGAATTTGTCGGGCGATCGCGGCGGCCTTCGCCGCCGAGGGCGCCAACGTCATGTGCTGCGACATCGACGAGAAATCGGCGGCCGAAACCGCGCGGCTGGTCGAGGCGGCGGGCGCGAAGGCGATTTCGCGCGTCTGCGACGTGGCGCGCGAGGCCGATTGCATCGCGGCAGCCGACGCGGCAAAGGCGGCGTTCGGCGGGCTCGACATACTGGTGAGCGGCGCGGCGCCGCACGACCCCGGCGGGAAAGTCCACGAAATCCCGGTCGCCGAGTGGCGGCAAGTGCTCGACATCAACCTGACCGGGTCGTTCCTGCTGAGCCGCGCGGTCGTGCCGCACATGCTGGCGGGCGGCGGCGGGTCGATCATCCTGATCGCCTCGCAGCTCGCCCGCGTCGGCACCGCCGGCCGCGCCGCCTATTGCGCGACCAAGGGCGCGCTGGTGCAGCTCGCCAAGGTCATGGCGGTCGACTATGCGGCGCAGAACATCCGGGTCAACACGCTGTCGCCGGGCGCGGTCGAGACCGAGCGGACGCTCAAGCGGTACGGCTCGTTCGACGCGGCGAACGCGACGCTCGGGCAAAAACACCTGACGCAGCGGCTCGGCAAGGTCGACGAAATCGCCCCCGCCGCCGTGTTCCTCGCCAGCGACGCCGCCAGCTTCGTCACCGGCAGCGACCTGTTGGTGGACGGGGGATATACGGCGGTTTGATGATTGGACCGCGGGCGTCCCGCCCGCATCCGATTAAGCCTCCAGCAGCTCCACGACCTTCCCGCTCGCGTCGAAGCAGGCGGCGGCGAGGGAGCCGCCGCGGCCGCTGCCTTTGTCGATCGAGGTCGCGAACTCGCCCTCGACGAGGCCGCGGCCGTCGCGGTCGAAGCCCCGGACGACGCGGCGGAACCCGCCGAACCGGCCGCCGAGCGCCAGGATGTCGTGAGCGCCCCACCAGAACGCGTCGTTCTGGGCCGCGAGCGGGCGGCGCGGGTCGACCCCGGCGTTGACGAAGAGGAGCCCGTTATCGTCGGTATAGGCGGCGTGGCGGAGCGTCGCGAACAGCGTCGTGTGGCCGGGTGCCGCGTTCATCGCGGTGCGCAGGGCGCTCGTCCAACGGGTGATCGTGCGCGGCCCGTCGCGGGTCGCGGCAAACCCCTGGCGCATGTCGCCGCCATATGCCTTGACGGTCGACTCGACGCCGGCATTGACCATCCAGTTGAGGATTTCGCCGGGATTGGCGGCGAACTGGAGCTGCAGGAGCTTTTGCCAAATCTCCTCCTGCGCCCCACGCAGAAAGACGACGTCGCAGGCGAACCCGCCGGGCGTCGCGAGGATGCGGCGGCGGAAATCGAGGAGCTCGTCGATCGTGGCGACGACGGCGTCGCCGTAGCCGAGATAATTGCCGAGATAGACGATGCGGTCGCCGCCGCGGAACCGCTCGCCGACCAGGTCGTGCACCCGGGCGAGCCGCCGCGCCTCGCCATGAATCGAGGCGACCGCCCAGATGCGGTGCATGGCCCCCAACCGGGCGAAGCGCTGATTTGCCGCCGTTCCGTCCACCCGCGCGTCCCTGCGCGGCGCCCGCCTAGCGCACGGCTCAAGCCGCCAGAAGCTGCTCGACCCGCTGGGTCGCCGTCGATTCGTCGATGCGCTCGACCGCGGCCACCTCGCGCACCAGCCGGTCGAGCGCGGCCTGGTAGATCTGCCGCTCGCTGTAGGATTGCTCGGGCTGGCCGGTGTTGCGGTAGAGGTCGCGCACCACTTCGGCGATCGAGGCCGGATCGCCGGACGCGATCTTGGCCTGATACTCCTGCGCGCGCCGGCTCCACATCGTGCGCTTGGCCCGCGAGCGGCCGCGCAGCTTCAACAGCGCGGCGTCCATCTCCTTACGGCTCGACAGCCGCCGCAGACCGGACACCTTGGCCTTGGTCAGCGGCACGCGCAGCGTCATGCGGTCCTTGTCGAAGGCCACGACGAAGACGTTGAGCGTGAGCCCCGCGATCTCCTGGTCCTCGATCGCGACGATCTTGCCGACGCCATGGGTGGGATAGACCACCCAGTCGCCGGTCGTGAACGAAATCTTCTCCGCCGTCATCATTGTCTCTCGCGCAATCGGTCCGCCAAAATCATCGCACATGCATGAAAGATCACCGCAACGGCGACCCTCCACATCTCAACGAAGAGAGCGGAACCGGGGGGGATGCGTCTAAAGCGCCAGGGCAATTTATACCATAATTGCGGCGGGAAATGCCAGCCTCTCGGCATGCAGGCCGGATAAGGCTGGCATCGACCGCCGGATAAGGAGCGGCGGCGGCGTGGCCGCCGCTCTATTAGCCGCCCTTGGGGCTGAAGAACTTTTTGTACTTGTCGTCGACGCCCTTGTATTCGTCGGCGTCGGGCGGGTACGGCTTCTTGCGGGTGATGTTGGGCCACGCCGCGGAATATTCGCGATTGAGCTCAAGCCATTGCTCGGCCGCGCCTTCGCTGTCCGGAATGATCGCCTCGGCCGGGCATTCGGGCTCGCACACCCCGCAATCGATGCACTCGTCGGGGTGGATCACCAGCATGTTGTCGCCTTCATAGAAGCAGTCGACCGGGCATACCTCGACGCAATCCATGTATTTGCACCGGATGCAGGCTTCTGTGACGACGTAGGTCATGGTGTCGCAATCTCGAATGAGGTTTCGCTCGAACGGGTTTTGGCGGCGGCATGGCTAGCACGACGGTCACCGCAGGGGCAACCCCGTCGCCATTGGGGTTTTCGCCTAGCCCCAGCCATTCGCCGACGGCGCCGCCAGACCGTCGGGCGGCCACACCGCGACCCCCTCGCCAAGGGGGATGCGCAAGTTGCGAAACAACATTGAGAACGCGAGCCAATTGCCCATGGCGACGATGAATTCGACCTGCTCTCCGGGGTCGGTGACGTATTTCGCGACCTCGGCCCAGACCGGGTCCGAGATCGATTTGCCGGCAAGCGATTCATCGGTCGCGGCGAGGATCGCCCGGTCGGCGGGGCCGAGCCGGTCGGAGTTTTGCCAGTCGCGCACGGCGAGGACGTCCTCGGGCGGGAGGCCGGCCGTGGTCGCGACCCGCCAGTGGTTGGTCCATTCATAGGCCGAGCCGGTGACCCAGCCGATCCGCATGATCATCAGCTCGCGCAGCCGGATGTCGAGTTTGTTGTTCTCCAAAAGCTGCATGAGCTGGCTGAAGGCGACCCGGGCGACGCCCGGGTTGTTGGCGACGGTGCGGAACGCCTCGCTTGTGGTGCGGCGGGCGGGCATGCCCATCGCGTCGCCCAACTCGCGGGCGCGGTCGAGCGACACCATCGGGACACGTGCTGTCATCCTCATTCTCCTCTTGTCGGCCGCGCGATTGTGCCACAGCCTGACGCCGACGCGACGGGGAAGCCCGAGTTTACGGGGAAGCCCGACTTTACGAGGAAGAATCTGGTGCGCCGCGCGTTATCCGCCCGCGCCCTCTCGGCGACATGAGCAGCCTTGTGCCTCACCGCGGCAGAATCGTCCTTCTCCATTTCGTCGGCCAGATGCCGCTCGCCGGGATCGCGTGGCAGGCGGTGCATTACCTGGTCGCGCTGGAAAAGCTCGGCTACGAGGCGTGGTACGTCGAGGATCACGGCGCCAACCCCTATGACCCGCGGATCGGCAGCGTCGTCACCGACTGCGCCTATAATGTCGAGTATCTGCGCCGGGTCATGGAGCGGCACGGGCTCGGCGGGCGCTGGGCCTATTGGGACGCGATCAACGACGAATACCGGGGCCTAACGCGTGAGGCGGTGCGGGCGCTTTATGCCAGGGCCGACGCGCTGATCAATCTGTGCGGCGCGACGCGGCTGCGCGACGAGCACATGGCCTGCCCCACGCGGATCATGGTCGACACCGACCCGGTCTACGAGCAGATCAAATACGCCCTCGCCGACCCCGCCGCGCGCGCCTATCTCGACGCGCACACGCATTTTTTCACTTATGGCGAGAACCTCGGCACCCCCGACTGCACGATCCCGCTCTGCGGCGTGCCCTGGCACCCGACGCGGCCGCCGGTCGATCTCGACCTGTGGCCCACGCCCGAGGGCGAGCCGCCGGCTTTCTCGACGATCGCGACCTGGGAAAACAAGGGCAAGAACATCGATTTCGAGGGTCAGAGCTACCTCTGGTCGAAGCACGTCAATTTCCTCAAATTCCTGGATTTACCGAGACATCGCCCCGGCGCCGCGTTCCGCATGGCGATGGCGCCGCCGACCGACGCGGTGCGGCGGGAGGTCGAGGGGCAGGGCTGGGGTCTCGTCGACCCGATGCCGGTCTCGGCCGGGATGGACCCGTATCGCGACTTTATCGCCGGGTCGCGCGGTGAGTTCACCGTCGCCAAGGACATCTACGTGCGGCCGAACAGCGGCTGGTTCAGCGACCGCGCCGTGTGCTACCTCGCCGCCGGCCGGCCGGTGGTGACGATGCGCACCGGGTTCGCCCGCCACGTCCCGGCCGGCACGGGTCTCTTCGACTACGCGAGCCACGGCGAGGCGGTGGCCGCGATCGACGCGGTCGCCGCCGACTACAAACGCCACAGCCGCGCCGCCCGCGAGATCGCGCGAGACCATTTCGGCGGCGAGAAGGTGGTCGGCGAACTCCTGGGGCAGTGCGGCCTGTGATTGCGGCATTTGCACTTTATTCATGCAAATCGGCTTGACACTTGGCCTCGGCTCCGGGCACATCCTGGATTGAACAGGTGCGTAGTCAACCAGACCAAAGTAACGGCAAACCTTAACGCAACCGCGATGAGTGCGGCACGAACGTTTCCGATCGACCGTCTTTCATTTGCCCTGACCCGGCGGCGCCAGCATTGGCTGCACGCAACGCCCGAGGTGCGGCTATGGGATGGGCTGGCGCTGGGCCTCGTCGCGGTGGCCGCGATCCTGGTCCTCCTGACATTCCGCGATTACGGCGTCACCTGGGACGAGGACGTCCATAACTGGTACGGCAATTTCGCGCTCGACTACTATTTGTCGGGGTTCACCGACCATCGCGCGCAGCATTTCCAGGACCTGATCAATTACGGCGCCGTGTTCGACATGACCGCGGCGGCGCTGAACCGGTTCTCGCCGCTCGGGGTCTACGAGACGCGGCATCTGCTGAACGGCCTCGTCGGGGTAGTCGGGCTGCTGGGCGTCTGGAAGCTGGGGCGGCGGCTGGGCGGGCCGCGCGCCGGGTTCCTCGCGGCGCTCTTTCTCGTGCTGACGCCGAACTATTACGGCCAGATGTTCAACAACCCCAAGGACATCCCGTTCGCGGTCGCGGGGATCTGGTCGATCTATTACATCACGCGGATCCTGCCGACGCTGCCGCGGCCGCCGCGGCGGCTGGTGATCAAGCTGGGGATCACCGCGGGGCTCGCGATGGGGGTCCGGGTCGGCGGGCTGTTGTTCCTGTGCTATCTCGGCCTGATCCTGGCCTTGTCCGGGATTTGGCAAGCGCTGGCGGCGCGGCGAGCCATGGTCCTCGTCGACTCCGCCTGGGCCAGTTTCGCGCGGGTGTTCCTGCCGGTCGTCGCGATCGCCTATCCGATCATGCTGGCGTTCTGGCCGTGGGGGCAGCTCGACCCGGTCGACAACCCGCTGAGCGCGCTGGCGGTGTTTTCGCACCAGCAATTCCCGTTCAACACGCTGTTCGACGGGCGGTGGGTGCCGGCGACAGACCTGCCGTGGGCCTACCTGCCGACTTATATCGCGATCGCCCTGCCCGAGCTGGTGCTGGTGCTGTTCGCGGCGGCGCCGGTCGTCGCGACGGCGGCGCTGTGGCGATCCGGAATGCGGCGAGCCACGGCGCTGGCCTGGTTCCTCCTCGCCTTCGCGATCCTGTTCCCGGTCGGCTACGCGATCACGATCAAGGCGGTGCTGTTCGATGGGATGCGGCATTTCATCTTCGTGCTGCCGCCGATCGCCGTCGTCGCCGCGCTGGTCGCCAACCAGGCGGCGGAGCGGCTCGGCCGGTTCCGGTTTCGGCAGCCGGTCTACGCCGCGCTCGCGCTTTACGGCGCCGCGCATATCGGCGTCATGGTGATGCTGCACCCCGACCAGTACGTCTATTACAACGCCTTCGTCGGCGGGGTGGACGGGGCGCAGCGGCGGTTCAAGCTCGACTACTGGGCCAATTCCTATGCCGAGGACGTGCGCGGGCTGGTCAATTTGCTGCGCCGGCAATACGGCGCCGATTTCGAGGACCGCGAGTTCACCGTCTCGGTGTGCGGCCCGGCGACCTCGGCGCGGTATTTCTTCCCGGCCAATTTCCGCCTGACCTACAAGCGCGCCGACGCCGATTTCTTTATCGCCTTCACCAAGGACAATTGCGACGAATCGCTGCCCGGCGTGCCGGTCTACGAGGTCGAGCGAATGGGGGCGCTGCTGTCGCTGGTGATCGACCGGCGCCAGATATTGGCCGAGCGGCGGCTGATGCGGCAGCCGGTCGCCGGCGCGGCGCAGCCCCAGCCGGTCAACTCGGCGATCCGCTGAGGGTTCCGCGCTGGACCTCGCCGAATACGACAAGCTCGACCGGACCGAAGGGCGGATGTGGTGGTTCGCCGCCCTCCACGCCAATTTGATCGCCATGCTCGACCGCGCCCATCCACGGCCCGGCCGATTGCTCGACGCCGGCTGCGGCACCGGCGGCCTCCTCGCCAAGATCGCCGCGCGCTATCCGGATTGCGGCACGGTCGGCATCGACATGGCCGGGATCGCCTGCGCGCGGGCACGGGACAAGAGCGGCAGCCCGGTCTGCGCCGGCTCGGTCAACAAATTGCCCTTCGCCGACCGCGCCTTTGCCGCGATCGTCAGCGCCGACGTGTTGTGCCACCGCGCCGTCGACGAGCGGGCAGCGCTGGCGCAGTTCCACCGCTGCCTCGGCCCCGGCGGCCTGTTGGTGCTCAACCTGCCGGCCTATCGCTGGATGCTGTCGCGCCACGACACGGCGGTCCACAATGCGCGGCGCTATACGAGGGCCGGCGTCGCGGCGCTGTTGCGCGGCGCCGATTTCCGGCCGATCTATGCCGGGTACTGGAATACGGTGCTGTTTCCGCTGATGCTGGCGACGCGCAAATGGCTGCCGGGCCGGGATGACGGGGATAGCGACGTGCGGCTCTATCCGCGGCCGGTCGAGGCGCTGTGCCGGGCGGCGACCGCAATCGAGCGCGTGTTGATGCGGTGCGGCGCGCGGCTGCCGTTTGGCGGGTCGGTGGTCGCTGTCGCGGTGAAAGTGGAGGCTGCGGATGCCTGACCAGACCCCGACGAACCAGACCCTGGCGCTGTCGATCGTGGTCCCGGTCTATAACGGCGCCGAAAGCGTCGGCGAGTTGTGCGGCGCGCTCGAGCGGCTGGAGATCGCGGGCGGGCACGAGATCGTGCTGATCAATGACGGCAGCCCCGACAACAGCCTCGAAATCTGCCGCAAGATCGCCGCGCGGTCGCTTGTCCCGGTGACGCTGGTCGACCTCGCGCGGAACTATGGCGAGCACAACGCGGTCATGGCCGGGCTGCGCCACGCGACCGGCGCCCACGTCATCACGATGGACGACGATTTGCAAAACCCGCCCGAGGAGGTGACGCGCCTCCTCGCCCATGCACAGGCGACCGGCGACGACGTCGTCTACACCTATTACGACGAAAAGCAGCATGCCTGGTGGCGCAACCTCGGCAGCCGGTTCACCAACTGGGTGGCGGGGTTCGTGCTCGACAAGCCGGACGATCTGTACCTGTCGAGCTTTCGCTGCATGAGCGCCTTTGTCGTGCGCGAGGTGACCCGGTACGAGGGGCCGTTTCCGTATGTCGACGGGCTCCTCTTGCAGGTGACGCAGAACATCGGCAGCCTCCTCGTGACCCACCTGCCGCGCGCGGTCGGGCGCAGCAACTACACGATGCGGCGGCTGGTGCGGCTGTGGATGAGCATGTTCGTGAATTTTTCGGTCATGCCGCTGCGGATCAGCACGATGACCGGGTTCGCGTTGAGCGTATGCGGGGCGGTCGGCAGCCTGATCGCGATCTGCGAGGCCCTGTTTTTCGAGCCGCCGGCCGGGTGGGCGTCGCTGATGGGGGCGGTGCTGCTGCTGTCGGGCGTGCAGCTCGTGATCCTCGGCATCGTCGGCGAGTATCTCGGACGGATGTACCTGACCGCCAACAAGAAGCCGCAAGCGGTGATCCGCACCGTCACGCGCACCGAGCCGGCCGAGCAGCCGGTGCGGTTGCGGCGGCCGGGCTGAACGCGATGGGGGTGTTCTACGCGAGCCTCGTCGCCTCGATCCTGCTCGGCGTCTGCGGGCAGGTCGCGCTCAAATCGGGCGCGGTCGGATCGGCGACGCTCATCGACCAGTTCCTCAACCCGCGCACGATCCTCGGCTTCGGCATCTATGTGGTCGCGGCGTTTCTCTACATCGTCGCGCTAAAGCGCATCCCGGTGTCGATCGCCTTTCCGTCGGTCGCGGCGAGCTATGTGATCGTCGCGATCCTCGCACACCTGTTGTGGAACGAGCCGTTCGGCTGGCCGCAGCTCGCCGGATTGGTGCTGATCGGCGGCGGGATTTTTCTGATCCACCAGCATTGATGCGGCGGTTTGATGGGCTTCGCTGCGCTCAGCCCATCCTACGGCACCGAACTTGTAGGATGGGCTGAGCGCAGCGAAGCCCATCACTTGTTCAGAAGAAACCCCTTATCGCCTCCACCACCCTCTCCACCGCCTCATCCGCAAGCTGCGGGTACATCGGCAGGCTGAGGATTTCTCCCACGACGCGCTCGGTTTCGCCGAGGGGGCCGGCGGGGATGCGGCTCCGGTAGCCGGGCTGGAGATGGACCGGCGCGGGGTAGTGGATGCCGGTGCCGATGCCGGCGGCGCGGAGATGGTCGCGCAGCCGGTCGCGCGCGGCGAGGCGGATCACGTACTGGTGGTAGACGTGGCGGGCGCCGGCGCGGCATGGCGGGAGGCGCAGGTCGAGGCTGGCCAGGCCCTCGCCATAGGAAGCGGCGATCGCGCGGCGGCGTGCGTTGTCGGCGGCGAGGCCGGGGAGTTTGGTCGCGAGGATCGCCGCCTGGATCGGGTCGAGGCGCGTGTTGATGCCGGTGCGGGCGCTGATATAGCGGTCGCGCCAGCCGTATTCGCGGATTTCGCGCGCGGCGTCGGCGAGCGCCTTGTCGCCGGTGACGACGATGCCGCCGTCGCCGAACGCGCCGAGGTTCTTGGTCGGGTAGAAGCTGAAGCAGGCGATGTCGCCCCAGGCGCCGGTGGTCTTGCCGTCAAGCGCCGCGCCATGGCTCTGCGCGCAATCCTCGACGACGCGGAGGCCGTGCGCGCGGGCGAGGTCGAGGATCGGCGCCATCGCCGCCGGCTCGCCGTAGAGGTGCACCGGCACGATCGCGGCCGGCCGGCCCGGCGGCGGCACGCGCAGGACCCCGGCGAGCGCGGACGGGTCCATCGTGAACCCGCCGGGCTCGATGTCGACCAGCACCGCCGACGCCCCTGCCCGCTCGATCGCCGCGACGGTCGCGACCGCTGTGTGCGAGACGGTGAAGACGAGGTCGCCGGGGCCGATCCCGCAGGCGCGCAGGGCGAGTTCGATCGCGTCGGTGCCGTTGGCGCAGCCGATGCCGTGCGCGACCCCGATCGCCGCCGCAAACGCCGCCTCGAACGCCTCGACCTCGCCGCCGCCGATATACCAGCCGCTTTCGAGCACGCGTTTGACCGCGGCATCGATCGCCTCGCGCTGCGCGGCGTACGAGGCGCGGGGGTCGGTTTGCGGGATCGGAACTGCACTCATCTTGTCACCGGTCGAGCAACATCCTTGTTCTCGTCGCCCCCGCGAAAGCGGGGGTCCAGGGGCAACCGCTCCCTCGTTCGCCCTGCGTTCCCGCCTTCGCGGGAATGACGAACAAGAAGATTGAAACCGGCACCGATCCCATCGCCCGTCACACGTAAAGCGGCATGCGGTCGCGGTAATAGGCGACCGAGCGGGCGAGGCCCTCGGCGAGGGAAACGCGCGGGGCCCAGCCGGTCAGGGCGCGGAACTTGCGGTCGTCGGTGACGAAATCGCCGACATCGATCTTTTTCCGCTCCGGGGGAAACTCCCGCATCTCATAGCGGCCGCCGCCATTCGCCTTGACCAGGGCGGCGGCGATCTCGGTCAGCGGATAGGGCGCGTCGCCGCCGATATTGAGCGCCAGCCCCGCGGTCTCCGGCGTCACGGCGGCGGCGAGAAAGGCGTCGACCGCATCGTCGATATAGGCCATGTCGCGGCGCTGCTCGCCGCCCCACACCTCGAACGGCTTGCCCTCGACGAGGAGGCGCAGCCAGATGCCGAGGAAGTTCTGCCGCGCATCCTTGATCCGCATCCCCGGCCCGTAGACGTTGGTGAGGCGGAGCGCGCGGGTCTTGATGCCGTACACGTCGTGAAACAGCAGGTGATAGTGCTCGCCGGCGATCTTGTTGACGCCGTTGATGTCGACCGGGTGCAGCGGGTGCGCCTCGTCGACCGGCACATAGCGCGGCCGGCCGTAAATCTGCCGCGTGCTGGCATGGACGATCGTGATCCCGGGCGCGACGGCGCGGCAGGCCTCCAGGATGTGAAGCTGGGCGGTGCAGTTGATCGCGAGGTCGTCGTCGGGCGCGGTCATCGAATCGACGTGGCTCGTCTGCGCCGCGAGGTTGAAGAGGAAATCCTGCCCCGCCAGCATGTGCTGCATCGCGTGGCGGTCGCGGATGTCGGAGATGTTGACCCGCACGCGGCCCTCGACATCGGCGATGTTGGCGAAATTGCCGCCATATTCGGGGATCATGCTGTCGATCAGCAGGAGGCGAGCGCCGAGCCCGAGCAGCCGCCGCGCCAGCGCCGAGCCGATCTGCCCGACCCCGCCGGTGATCATCACCCGCGCGTCGCGGAACACGCCGAGGCGCGAATCAGCGGTCGATTCCACATTCGCCTACCCGCCGCCCCTGCGGCATCTCGAACCCTCGCGTTACAGCGCAGCCTGTTGATCGAATGAGGCTTTCCCGCGGCCGTCTCGAACCGGCTTGACCGGGGCCGGCGGGAGGATACGACCAGACGCGAACGGAGTCTGGAGCTATTCCGGCATGCGCCGGTCATTTCTGGTCCTGGCGCTATTGTCGCCGCTGCTCGGCGGGTGCTTCCTGTTTCACGGCGGGCCGCCGGAGCCGGTCGTCGACCGCGAATGCCTCGCCGACCTCGACCGGCTCGATGTCGGCTATAGCCAGGTCGCGCCGCCAGAGGCCAGGAACCCGAATTGCTCGATCAACACGGCGGTGCGGGTCGAGCGGGTCGAGGCGCGGATGTCGCGGCCGGTCACGATGAGCTGCGCGATGGCGACGCGGCTCGACCGGTTCGAGCGCGACGCGGTCGAGAAGCTGGCGGAGCGCGATCTGCGCCGTCGCGTCGTCGAGATCGAGCATCTCGGCGCTTATGCCTGCCGCGACAACACCAGCCGCTCCGGTACCCTCAGCCAGCACGCCTACGGCCGCGCGATCGATATCTCCGGCTTTCGGTTCGCCGACGGCACGACCGCCAACGTCAAACGCGACTGGCGCCGCCCCGGCCCGATGCGGGTCTTCCTGCACGATGTGGCGCGGAATGCCTGCCGCTATTTCTCGGTCGTGCTGACGCCGGACTCGAACCGGGACCACTACAACCATTTCCATTTGGATATCGGACCGGGGAAGGTTTGCTCGGTGGGGCCGTAGCCCACCTCGCTGCGCTCGGGCCCTCACCCGTCTCGCTGCGCTCGCCACCCTCTCCCGCAATGCGGGCGAGGGGATTCTTGGCTCCATCCCCTCGCCCGCATTGCGGGAGAGGGGGCCGACCCCGGCGCAGCCGGGGATCGGCGGGTGAGGGCCCGAGGTGGGCGAAGGTGGGCGCAGCGAGCCTACTCCTCG
>DATAUV010000012.1:0-65917 GCA_036268075.1 Allostellaceae bacterium
CGAAAGCAGCGCCCGCGACAAGTGCGGGAACCGCGGCCAGCAGCACCCGTCGATGGATCGTCATCCGGCGCCGCCTCGCCGCAACACCCGCTGGGCGATCGACCAGCGGTGGACTTCGCTGGGGCCGTCGTAGATGCGGAACGGGCGGACCTCGCGGAAGATGCGGGCGACGATCGTGTCGTCGGTGATGCCGAGGCCGCCCAATACCTGCATCGAGCGGTCGACGACGCGCCAGATCGCCTCGGAGCAGATCACCTTGGCCATGCTTGATTCGTGGCGGCCGCGCTCGCCCTGGTCGAGGAGCCACGCGCAGTGCCAGATCGTCATCCGGCAGGTGTGGAGGTCCATCTCGTTGTCGGCGAGCATGAAGCCGACGCCCTCGTGCTCGCCCAAGGGCTTGCCGAAGGCGGTGCGGGTGCGGGCGTAGTCGGTGGCGATGTCGTGGGCGCGGCGGGCGGCGCCGAGCCAGCGCATGCAATGGGTGAGGCGCGCCGGCGCGAGCCGGGCCTGGGCGTAGCGGAAGCCCTCGCCGACCCGGCCGAGCACGGCGGTTTCCGGCACCCGCACGCCTTCCAGGCTGACGACGCCGTGCCCGCCGGCCATGAACTGGTCGAGCGTGTCGAGCACCCGCTCGACCTTGATGCCTTGTGTGTCCATCGGCGCCAAGAACATCGTCGCGCCGGCCGGGCCGAGCGGGTCGCTGTCGTTCTTGGCCATGATGATCGCGAACCCGGCGCCGACCGCGCCGGTAATTAGCCATTTTTGCCCGTCGATGACGAAATCACCGGTGTTGCCGGCGCGGCGCGCGGTCGTCAGCAGCATCGACGGGTCCGAGCCCGAGCCCGGCGACGGCTCTGTCATCATAAAGCACGAGCGGATGTCGCCGGCCGCGAGCGGGCGCAGGTATTGCTCCTTCTGCGATGCGTCGGCGACCTGTTCGAGGAGGTGCATGTTGGCTTCGTCCGGGGCGAAGCAGTTCATCGCGATGGGGCCGAGCGGCGAATACCCGGCCGCCTCGAAGACGACCGCCTTGCCGCGGTGGTCGAGCCCGAGCCCGCCCCACTCGCGCCCGACATGCGGCGAGATGAGGCCGGCGCGGCGCCCCAGCGCGACAAGCTCACGGCGGAATTCCTCGCTCGGGCCGTGATGGCCGAGGCGCGGGTCGCTTTCGCGCGGGATCATCTGCTCGCGCACGAACAGCTCGGTGCGTTCGCGGAGGTCGACGAGGTCTTGGGGGATCGAAAAATCCATGGCGGTTCCCCTTACAGGAGCGCGGGCGTCCCGCCCGCATCTAAACTGAAAAATTGCGGGAGGGACGCCCGCCCTCCTTTAGAAAAAAAACGGGCGGGACGCCCGCGCTCCTTTAGAAAAAAACGGGCGGGACGCCCGCGCTCCTTTACTTGTTAATGCGCGAATCCCTGGCGCGGCGGCTCTTGCGCCAGGCGGTCGGCCAGCACGGTCTCGCCGCCGATCATGCGCTGGCCGAGCGCGACCAGCGGCACGTAGGGCGGCGGGCAATAAATGTCGACGCGCGAGCCGAAGCGGATGATGCCGACCCGCTGGCCGACGGCGACGCGCTGCCCAGCGCCGATGCCGCAGACGATGCGGCGGGCGACGAGGCCGGCGATCAGCACGAAGGCGATTTCGGGCGCCTCGTCGGGGGCCATGCGGATCGCCAGCCGCTCGTTATGCTCGCTCGCCTTGTCGAGGCTGGCGTTGATAAAGCGGCCCTTGGTGTAATGCACCCGCGCGACCCGTCCGCCGACCGGGGCGCGCGCGACATGCACGTCGAACAGGTCGAGAAAGATGCCGATCCGCGTCACCGGCTCCGCGCCCATGTCGAGTTCGGGCGGCGGCGGCGCGGGGCCGAGCGCGACGATTGTGCCGTCGGCCGGGCTGACGATCAGCCCTGCCCGCGTCGGCGTCACCCGCCACGGGTCGCGGAAGAAATAGGCGATCCACAGCGTCACGATCAACGCGATCCACCCGCCCGGCCGCCACACCAGCAACAGGATCAGCGTCGCGACCGCGCCGGCGGCGACGAACTTCCAGCCGTCGGGATGCAGTGGGGCGAGGGTGCGGCGGATCATGGATGGGCTGAGGCTTGCGCCGTGCGTCCTTCGAGATGCCCGCTACGCGGGCTCCTCGGGATGAGGAAGGCTTGTGGGTTCGGACACAATCTACCTCATCCTGAGGAGGCGCGAAGCGCCGTCTCGAAGGACGCACTCCCGATGACGCAGAAATCCTACCGCCCCTCGCGGCGCCAGGCCGCGATCAGCGCGCCAATCGTCAGCAAGAGGGCGGCGAGGGCGGGCAGGAGCGGCGTTTCGCTAAAGCCCGCGACGACGTAGTCGCCGTTTTCCCGGAGACCCATCCAGCCATACCCCGCGGCGGCGCGGCCCGGGCCGACGCGGCGGATCTCGGGTATTCCACCATCGGCGACCCAGAACGTGCCGCCGCCGGTCGCCTTGACCACCGGGTCGAGCTTGTCGGCGGTGGTGCGGACATCGGCGAATTCGATCGGGTTGAGCGGCCCCGCGGCGGCGAGCGCGGTGCGGCTCCCGTCGGTGACCCGGTAAAGCCCCATCTGCTTGACCTCGACCGCGCCGGTGCTGCGGCCGCCCTTGTCCGCCGTCAGCGTCACGGCTTGCGTTGTGCCGTCGGGGGCGGTGACCGTGACCGGGGCGTCGTCGGGCTTGAGCGATTGGCGGGTGACGGTCAGGCGGTCGCCCTCGATCGTGGCCCGCAGGTCGTTTTCCTCGAGGTCGGGCTCTTTCATCAGCCAGTAGGCGAGGCGGCGGAGCAATTCGGCCTGCGGGCCGCCGCCCTCGAAGCCGCGCGCCCACAGCCACATCTGGTCGGAGAGAAGCTGGGCGACGCGGCCCTTGCCGACGCGGTCGAGCACCAAGAGGGGCTCGCCGTGGTCGCCGCTCAGCACCGTCGTGCCGTGCCGCACCTGGGCATCGACCTGGCGGAACCAGCGGCCCCATGTCGGCTGCTGGCCGGGCTTGCCGGCCCCGGTCAGGTCGTCGGTGACCGGGTGGCGACGGCCCGAATCGGTCAGCTCCGGTTTGAAGCCTTCCTCGTCGACATTGCCGGTGGGTTCGGTCGGCAGGATCTCGCCGAGAGGGGTACGCGACAGGCTCATCGGCGTGCCAAAACTGGGCCCCGCCGCCTCGAGAAAGGCGCCGCCCTTCTTCACATAGCGCACGACGTTGTCGAGGTAGCTCTGTGGGATGACGCCCCGGCGCGAATAGCGGTCGAAGATGATCAGGTCGAACTCGTTGAGTTTGACGTCGAACAGCTCGCGGATCGGGAAAGCGATCAGCGACAATTCCTTGATCGGCGTGCCGTCCTGTTTCTCGGGTGGGCGCAAAATCGTGAAATGCACGAGGTCAACCGACGGGTCGGATTTGAGGATGTTGCGCCAGACCCGCTCGCCGGCATGCGGCTCGCCCGAGACGAGCAGCACCTTGAGCCGGTCGCGCACCCCGTTGACGACGATCGCGGCGCGGTTGTTGACGAGGGTCAGCTCGTGCGGCCCCGGCTCGACCTGAAGCTCGATGACGTTGGGGCCGCCGTGATCGATCGGGATCGATAGCTTTACGTCGTCGCCGACCGGCGCGGTCAGCGGGTGCGGGGGGCCGCCGTCCTTGCGCCAGACCACCCGCGCCTCGGCCGGCGCGCCTGGCTCGGGCTTGGGCAGATCCTCGACGCGGACAGTCAGCGGCATGTCCTTGCCGACAAGACCGAAGCTCGGCGCCTGGGCGACGACGAGGCGGCGGTCGGCCTCGTCCTTGTGCCCGGACAGCAGCACGTGCAGCGGGGCGCCGACCTGCGCGGCGAGCTGCGCGGCGGTGCCGGTGGGCACGTCGTGGACCTCGCCGTCGGTGATCATGACGACCCCGCTGAGCCGCTTTTTCGGCAAATCCGACATGGCCCGGTTGAGCGCGGCGAAGAGGCGGGTGCCGTCGTCCCCTGCGCCGGGTCGAGTCTGGCCGGCATGCACCACGCGGACATCGAGGTCACGTTCCCGCGCGAGGCGTTTGGTGACGGCGTCGAGCGCCGCGGCGGTGGTCTTGCCGCGGTCGCCGATCTCTTGGCTCGGCGAGTCGTCGACGACGACGATCGCCACGTCACGCAGCGGCGAGCGCTGTTCGATGACCAGCGACGGGTTGACGAGAATCCCGAAGATCAGCGCGACCGCGGCGATGCGCCAACCCAGCCCGCGCGCGCGCCGCCACGCCCCGAGCGCCAGCACCAGCACTGCCGCCGCGCCGAGGATGCCGATCCCCAGCCACGGCAATAGCGGCGCCAGTGCGATCGTATAAGCGCCGATATTCATCACTGGCCAAGCCGCTCGAGGATCGCGGGCACGTGCACCTGGTCGCTCTTGTAGTTGCCGGTCAGCACGTACATGACGAGGTTGACGCCGAACCGCATCGCCGTCTCGCGCTGCGCCTCGCCGCCGGGGACGCAGGGATAGGCCGGCTCGCCGGCGGCGTCGACGGCCCAGGCGCCGGCATAGTCGTTGCTGCCGACGATGACCGCCGCGACGCCGTCATTGACATGGTCCTCCGACGGCTCGACCCAAAGCTGGCCGCCGGCCTCGCGGCCCGGGAAGTCGTGCAGCAGATAGAATGATTTGGTCAGCACATGGTCGGGCGGGATCGGCACCAGCGGCGGGATCTTGACGGCGCCGACAAGCCGCTTCAGCCGCTCGCGGGACTGCGCGCCGGTGCCGTAGGGGCCGGGCACCTGCTCGGCGGCGTCGCGCGTGTCGAACAGGATCGTGCCGCCGGTCTCCAGGTAGCGGTTGATCCGCTCGACCGCCTGCGGCGACGGCACCGGCTGGTCCGGGGTGACAGGCCAGTAGAGCAGCGGGAAAAAGATCAGCTCGTCGCTCTCGATGTCGACGGCGAGCGGCGCCGCGGTCTCGACCGCGGTGCGGTGGTTGAGCGTGTCGCCGAGGCCCGCGAGCCCGGCCCGACTGACCGAATCAATCGAATCGTCGCCGGTCTTGACGTAGGCGAGGTGGAGTTCCGAGGTCGCCTTGACGACAAACGCGTCGTCGGCGCGGCCCACGCCCGGCACGATCAGTAGCGCAAGCGCCGCCGCCGCGATCGGCGCTGCGCGGCGGCGCAGCAACCCGCGCAGCGCGTAGGCGATCAGCAAATCGATCAGCGCGAGGATCAGCGCGGCGGTCAGCAGCGGCGCGCGGAAATCGGTCTCGGCGCTGCGGGCAAATCCGGCGCGCACCGTCTGCGGCGGCAGGTCGGTGATCGGCGCGAGTGTGGCGATTCCGGTCGACAGGTTGAGCGCGCGGCGCGTGTCGGTCGTGCCGTAGAAGCCCGGCGGGTGCAGCGGCGAGGCGGTGGCGGTCGCGATGTCCTTGCCGGAGATCGGGCGCGCGGTGGGCGGCGCGCGCTCCAGCCGGCCGAACCCGTCGAGGGTTTCGAGCGGCGGCAAATCCTGGTCGCCCGCCGCGGCGACGCCCTGGCTCATCGCCACGACCCGCCGCAGCATCTCGACGAAAAGGCCGGACAGGGCGAGGTTCGACCATTCGGCGTTGGCGGTCGTGTGGACCAGCACGATCCAACCCTTGCCGCGCTTTTCGGCGGTGACGAGCGGGGTCCCGTCGGCGAGGCGGGCCCAGATCTTGTCGTTGAGGTCGAGGTCGGGCTCGGCGAGCACCTGGCGCGACACCGTCACGTCGGGCGGGATCGCGAGCCCGGCAAACGGGCTGGTGTCGGCGAAGGGTGCGAGATGCGCCGGCTTCTCCCACGACAGCGCGCCTCCGATCGTGCGGCCGCCGCGGCGCAACCGCACCGGCAACAGGTGGTCGCTCTGCTCGGCGAGGCGCGGGCCGGCAAAGCGCAGCAACAATCCGCCGGCGGAAACCCATTTGCCGACAGTCTCTTCCTCGGCCGGAGAGTCGGGGCCGGTATCGGCGTAGATCAGGACCGCCAAGTCGCGCTTCAGCAGGTCGGCGGCCGTGCCGCGGCGCATTTCGGTGAAAGGCTGCAGCGCCTTGTCGAGATAGTAGGTCTCGCTCAACAGCGGCTGCGCGGCCGAGCTTCCCGGCGCGGCGATGCCGACCGGGCGGCGGCGCCACCGCTCGTCGGTCAGCACGACCCCGCCGGCGCTGTTGTCGCCCTCGATCTCGATGCGGGTCATGCGGTTGCGCAGCTCGGGCGGCATCTTGAGCCGCACTGTCGCCTTGTCGGTGTTGGCGTCGATCGTCGCCGATTGGCGGGCGAGCAGCGCGCCGTCCTCGGCGCTCGCGCGGATGGTGACGGGGCGCGGCTGCGGCGCCGGCAGCGAGCGCACGGCGACGACGAGGTCCTGCTCGGAGAGATCGGCGGGGCTGGTGCCGGTCGCGAGCAGCCGCGGCGGGTCGTCGGCCGACAGGTAGCGCAGCCCGGCGCCGTCGCCGAGATAGGCCGCGAGGGGCTTGGCGCCGGGGTCGTCGATGCCGTCGCTGAGCCAGATCGCGGCGGTCGCGCCGCTCATCGGCAGCGCCTTGAGCCGATCGAGCGCGGCCTTGCGGTCGACCGGCCAGGGCTTTGGTTGCAGCGCCTCTATCGCGGCGCTGGCGTCGGCGGCCCGGATCGGTGCGAGCGGTGGCGCGGCCTCGCCCGATGCGTGCGGCGCGGTCGTCACCAGCACAACCGACCGGTCCTCGCGCCGGGCCTCGCCGAGAAAATCGGTCGCCGCGGCCTGGCGTTGGGTCCAGTCATGCGCGGCGGCCCAGCCGTCATCGACGACGAGGATAAGCGGTCCGCCGCCGGGCAGGGTCGAGCGAGGGTTGAGCAGCGGGTGGGCGAGCGCGACGATGACCAGCGCCGCCAGCACCGTGCGCAGCAGGATCAGCCACCACGGCGTCCGGGCCGGCGTCTCCTCGCGCGGGACAAGGCCGAGCAGGAGGCGGATCGCCGGGAAAGGCAGCCGTCGCGGCGCCGGCGGCGTCACCCGCAGCAGCCACCACACGACCGGCAGCGCCGCGAGCGCCAGCAGCAGCCACGGCGCGGCGAAGGCCAGGGGCCCGAGCGCGAGCATCGGCTAGCGCCGCCGGTCCGGCGACAGCGCTGCGTGCAGCGCCAACAGCGCGAGGTGGGGCGGGCGGTCGGTGCGGTGGGTGCCGAAGCTCCAGCCGACCGCGCGGGTCAGCGCCGCGAGCCCGTCGCGGTGGCGGCGGAAACGCTCGGCATAGTCGGCGCGGATGTTCTCGACCCGGCCGATCACGAGCTCGTCGCGCTCCTCGACCCCCTCGAACCGCACCCGGCCATTGAAGGGCAGGTCTTCCTCGGCGGGGTCGGCGATCTGCAGCAGGTAACCCTTGAGCCCGGCGCCGGCGAAACGGGTCACCGTCTCGTTGATCGTGTCGAGCGGAGCGAGGAAATCACCGATCAGCACGAGCTGGGCCGAGCGCGGCAGCGGTGCGAAGTCGGGGAGGCCCGTAGCCGGTTTGCGCTCGAGCGATTGGACCAGCCGGGTCAGCGCGAGGCGGCCGCTCAGCGGGGCCGCGCCGCCGCCGAGGAGCGCCAGGCGCTCGCCGCCGCGGACCAACAGGCTCGCGAGTGCGGCGAGGATCAGCTCGGCCCGGTCGCGCTTGGTCGGCCAGTCGCCGCCGAGATAGGCGGCCGAGCTGTAATCCATCGAGGCCGAAGCGTCGCGCCACAGCCACACGCTCTGCGCCGCCTCCCATTCGTGCTCGCGCACGTAAAGCCGCTGCGACTTGGCGCTCTCGCGCCAGTCGACGCGGCCGGCGGGATCCCCGGGCTGGTACTGGCGGAACTGCCAGAAGGTCTCGCCCTGGCCGACCCGGCGACGGCCGTGCACGCCTTGCGCGACAGTCGCGGCGACGCGCTCGGCCGCGACCATCAGCGGCGGCAGCGCGGCGGCGGCCTGCTCGGCCCGGTCCCTAAGCGAAGGCTGGGCTCTAAGCGAAGGCTGGAGCGCGTTCACCTCAACGGCGCCATCATCTGCTCGATGACCTGCGTGACGCCGACACCCTCGGCGCGGCCGGCAAAGCTGACCGCCATGCGGTGCCGCAAGACGGGCGGCGCCAGCGCCAGCACGTCGTCGATCGACGGAGCATAGCGGCCGTCGATCAGCGCGCGGGCGCGGCAGGCCAGCATCAGCGCCTGGCTCGCGCGCGGCCCCGGTCCCCAGGCGACAAAGCGGCGCGCGCCGGTCGCGTTTGGGTCGGGCCGCCCCGAGCGGACGAGTTGCAATATCGCGTCGACCACGCTGTCGCCGACCGGGACCCGGCGGACGAGCTGTTGCGCCGCGATCAATTCATCGCCGGTCATCGCCGCCGCCGGCGCGGCCTCGCCGAGCCCGGTCGTCGCGATCAGCATCGACCGCTCGGCGTCCGGGTCGGGGTAGTCGACGTCGATCTGCAAGAGAAAGCGGTCGAGCTGGGCCTCGGGCAGCGGGTAGGTGCCTTCCTGCTCGAGCGGGTTCTGCGTCGCCAGCACGTGGAACGGGCGCGGCAGCGGGTGATACTGGCCGGCGATCGAGACGCGCCCTTCCTGCATCGCCTGCAGCAAGGCCGATTGCGTGCGCGGGCTGGCCCGGTTGATCTCGTCGGCCATCAATAGCTGGCAGAACACCGGGCCGGAGATAAAGCGGAACGAGCGCCGCCCGCTCTCGCCTTCCTCCAGCACCTCGGAGCCGAGGATGTCGGCCGGCATCAAATCCGGCGTGCACTGGATGCGCTTGTCGTCGAGCCCGAGGATCGTGCCCAGCGTCTCGACGAGGCGCGTCTTGGCGAGACCCGGTACGCCGATCAAGAGCGCGTGCCCGCCCGACAGCAATGTGATCAAGGCTTGCTCGATCACCTCGCGCTGGCCGAAAATGACCGCACCGACGCGCTCGCGCACCAGGTTGAAGCGCTCGCCGAGCGCGTCGATCTCGGCGACGAAATCCGCCGGCGAGCCGTTTAAGGGTACGGTAGACCGCACGTTGTTCGATCCTTTTTCAGCCGCATCGATGACGGCGAGATACTCCGGGAGACTGATGGAAAACCCCGCTTCGGGCAATTCCTCCGCAAATCGCGGACCAGCCGCCGCCACAGCCGAGGGTTGCGGCGAATTCGACATCCGCATCGCCCACGACGGGACCTGGTTTTATCAAGGGTCGCCGATCCAGCGGCTGCCGCTCGTCAAGCTCTTTGCCTCCGTGCTGCGCCGCGAGGGCGGCGATTACCTGCTTGTCACCCCGGTCGAGCGGGGCCGTATCGTCGTCGAGGACGTGCCCTTTATCGCCGTGGCGATGGATGCCGCCGGGCAGGGAAAAACACAGACCCTGAGTTTTACGACCAATCTGGACGAAATTGTGCCCGCCGGACCGGAGCACCCCTTGCGCGTCGAAACGGCCGAGGACGGCGAGCCGTCGCCTTACATCCTGGTGCGGCCAGGGCTGGAGGCGCGGCTCGCGCGGCCGGTCTTCTACGAGCTCGTCGATCTCGCCGCCGAGGAGGAGGTCGATGGCGAGCGGCAATTCGGGGTGTGGAGCGGCGGCATGTTCTTTTGTCTCGGCGACCCGGGCGAGGAGGAGTAGCGGGGTGGATCGCGAAAAAGTGCCGATGGATCGCGAAAAAGTGATTGGGCGGCTCGCCCATCTCACGCCCGGCCGGCGCGGCTTCGGCGGCGCCAGCGACCCCGAGGAGGCGGCCGAGGTGCGCGCCGCCATCCGCGGCGACCGCGAGGTCACTCCCGACATGACCCAGCCGAGCGCCGCGCTCAGGGCCGCCGCGGTGCTGGTGCCGCTGGTCGACCGTCCGGGCGGGCTTACCGTGCTCTTGACCCAGCGCACCGCGCATCTCCACGCCCATGCCGGGCAAATTTCGTTTCCCGGCGGCCGGATGGAACCCGACGATGCCGACTCGATCGCCACCGCGCTGCGCGAGACCGAGGAAGAGGTCGGGCTGCCGCGCGAGCATGTAACGGTGGTCGGGCGGCTCGACAATTACGTCACCGGCACCGGGTTCGAGATTACCCCGATCGTCGGCATCGTCACCCCGCCCTTTGCGATCGTGATCGACCCGTTCGAGGTCGCCGAGGCGTTTGAGGTGCCGCTGTCCTACTTTCTCGACCGCCGCAACCATCAGCGGGTCGAGCGCGAGTCGGCCGGGCGGCGGCGGGTGTTCTACGTGCTGCCCTTCGAGGGCCGGAACATCTGGGGGGCAACCGCGGGGATGCTGGTGAACCTGGCCGAGGTGCTGGCCGGATGAGGCGCCGCTAGTGCGCGAGTTCCTCACCATCGTCGTGCCGCTGGCCTTGCCGACCGTGCTCTACCTGCTGTGGCTGCGCCTGACGAGCGGCGCGGTAACGTGGCAGTTGGCGCCGCTGGTATGGGCGGCCGGGGCGGGCGCGATGCTGCTGGCGCTGGTGCTGTTCACGGTGACCGTGCATTTCGGCAGCTCCAGGGGCGGAACCTACGTGCCGCCGCAATACCGTGACGGCCGGGTCGTACCCTCGCATATCGAGCCCAGGCCGTGACTCCAAAGCGCTGGCCGCCCGCCTGGGTCAAGGCGCGCGAGACGCGGGCGACGGTCGCGGCGCTGGCAAAGGCCGGGATCGAAATGCGATTTGTCGGCGGCGCGGTGCGCGATTCGCTGCTCGGCCGGCCGGCGACGCGGATCGACGACATCGACGCCGCCACCCCGGCGCGGCCCGACGCGGTGCTGGCGGCGCTCGATGCCGCGGGCATTCGCGCGATACCGACGGGGCTCGCGCATGGCACGGTCACCGCCGTGTTTCCGCAGGCCCGCGTGCCGCGCCGGTTCGAGATCACGACGCTGCGCCGCGACGTGGAGACCGACGGGCGCCATGCGATCGTTGCCTTCGACGCCGATTGGGCCGCCGACGCGGCGCGGCGCGATTTCACGATCAACGCCCTCTATTTGTCGCCCGACGGCACCGTGTTGGACCCGGTGGGCGGCGAGGCGGACCTCGCGGCGCGGCGGGTGCGGTTTGTCGGGGATCCGGCGCGGCGGCTCGACGAGGACGTGCTGCGGCTCTTGCGCTACTACCGCTTCGAGGCGCGGTTCGGCGCCGGCGGCGGCGACGCCGAGGCGCGCGCCGCCTGCCGGGCCGCGATCGCGCGCCTGCCGACCTTGTCGGCCGAACGGGTCGCACGCGAGATACTCGGCATTCTCGGCGCGGTCGACGCGATGCGGGTGCTGGAGATGATGCGCGACGACCGGGTTCTCGCCGCGGTGCTGCCCGAGGCGGACCGGCTCGACCGGATGGAGCGGCTCGGCTCGTTCGATCCGCTGCTGCGCCTTGCGGCACTGATCTCGGTGGACAAGGCCGGGGCCGCGTGCCTCGGCGAGCGGCTGCGCCTGTCGCGCCTCGACCGCGATCGCCTCGCCGGGCTCGCCGCGCCCTTTGCGCTCGACCCGCACGGCGACGAACGTGTCCAGCGCCTCGCGCTCCACCGTCTCGGCACCGGCCGCTACCGCGACACCGCCCGTCTGCTCGCCGCCGAGGGCCGGGTCACCCCGAAGCGCCTGCGTGCCTTGCTGGCCCTCAGCGATGCCTGGACCCCGCCGGTGTTCCCGATCGGCGGCGGCGACGTGGCCGCGCTCGGCGTTCCCGAGGGGCCGGCGGTCGGGCGCCTGCTCGCCGCGGTGCGGGGTTGGTGGGAGGAGGGCGATTTCGCCGCCGACAGGGAACAGTGCCTCGCGAAGCTGCGCGAGACGGTTGTCACGGATTGATGGGTTTCGCTGCGCCCTACCCATCACCCTCCCACGGGATTGCCGCTCGCGCCGAACGCGCTGAGGAAGATGCCGACGGCGGTTGTAACCGCGGCGGCGATTTCGGCAGGGCCGGATTTCGCTTGGCGGCCGAACAGGTAGCGCTGGTGGATTTCGCCGCGGACGAGCGAGGCGAAATTGTCGGCGGCCGCGCGCGGGTCGGGGCAGGCGAGCGAGCCGCTCTCGGTGGCGCGGCGCAGGAAGGTTTCGATCTGCACGCGGGTGCGTTCGGGTCCGGCGCGCCAGAATACCTCGCCGAGCGCCGGAAACCGCGTCACCTCGGCGATGATGATGCGGTTGAGCGCGATCGCGTCGGGCGACAACAGCAGGTCGAGAAACTGGCGGGCGAGCGCGGTCAACGAGGCGGCGACATCGACCGGGTCGAGCTCGCTCGCGGAGAACTCGCCGAAATATTGCTGCGACATCGCCGAGACGACGGCGCCGAACAGCTCTTCCTTGCCGGAAAAATGGGCGTAGACGGTAGCCTTGGAAACGCCCGCCTCGCGGGCGATCGCGTCCATGCTGACGGCGCCGAACCCGCTTCGCAGAAACTCGCGCCGGGCCGCGCCGAGAATGTCGGCGGCCTTGCCGGTTCTGCCACGCGCACCGTGCATGGCTGTGTGGGTGGCGGGCATGCTTGACAGCGGTGTACGCGGGCTTGCATCTTCACGCAAGATTAAACTGAACCGTTCAGTTTAATCTTGCGTGAACGAAACGGGTCGGCGCGGAACGATGCGGAAGTACTTGTTGGTGATCGTGCCGCTGGCCGTCGCGCTCGCCGCTTACGGCGGCTGGTACTGGTGGACCGAGTGGCGCTTCTACCAGACCACCGACGACGCCTATATCCAGGCCGACACGATCGTGATCAGTCCGCAGGTCGAAGGCACGCTGAAGGACATCAAGGTCGCCGACAACGAGCGCGTCAAGGCCGACCAGGTGCTGTTCACGATCGACGACACCGACTACGTGACCCGCGTCAACCAGTCGAAGGCGATGGTCGCGACCCAAGAGGCGACGCTCGCCACCTATGACAGCAGGGTGGCGCTTCAGCAGGCGATGATCGACCAGGCCGGAGCGACGCAGCAGGTCGCCGAGACCGAGGTCACCCGCAGCCAACTCGACCTGAAGCGCTATACCGCGCTGGTGTCGAGCTCGGTCGCCAGCAAGCAGCAATTCGACACGGCCGACGCCGACGCGCACAAGGCGAGCGCCGAGCTGATGCGGGCGAAAGCGGCGCTGGCCGCGGCGCGCAATCAGCTTGCCGTGTTCAAGTCGCAAAAGGCCGAGGAGGCAGCGCGGCTGCAACAGGCGCGCGGGGCGCTGGCGCTGGCGCTGAGCCAGCTCGACGACACGATCATCCGCGCCCCGGTCGCGGGTGTCGCCGGCAACCGCGCCGGGCAGACCGGGATGTACGTCAAGCCGGGCCAGCAGCTTTTGTCGCTGGTGCCGCTGCCGCATGTCTACGTGACGGCGAATTTCAAGGAAACCCAGCTCACCCGGATGCGGGCCGGCCAGGTCGCGACGGTGGAGGTCGACGCCTATCCCGACCAGGCGATCTCCGGCAAGGTCGAAAGCTTCGCACCGGCGAGCGGGGCGCAGTTCAGCCTGCTGCCGCCCGACAATGCGACGGGTAATTTCACCAAGATCGTGCAGCGCGTGCCGGTGCGGATCGAATTGCCCGCCGACGGGCCGCTGGCCAATTTGCTGCGGCCGGGATTGTCGGTCACGGTGTCCGTCGACACCCGAGGCGAAGGCATCCAGACCGCCAAGGCCGGCATCGTCGGAACCGCCGAGGCGGCCCCGGCCGCGGCGAAATGACCTGGACCCTGGCGGCGCCGCTGCGCCGCGTTTGGGGGACGCGACAGGGATCGCGGCCGATCTCGCCACCGATCTCGCCACCGATCTCGCCACCCGGGCCGCCGGCCGCCCCCACGGCCCCGGCTCCTGCCGCGCCGGCCTCCGGGCCACACAAGGCGCCTACGCTCAGAGACTGGCTCGGCGTGCTGGCGATGGTCAGCGGCCAGTTCATGGCGATCATGGACGTGCAGATCGTCACCAGCTCGCTGACCCAGATCCAGGGCGGACTGTCGGCGAGCCCGGACGAGATAAGCTGGGTGCAGACCGCGTATCTGATCGCCGACGTGGTGATGGTGCCGCTGTCGGGCAGCCTGTCCCGGCTGTTGTCGACACGGGTCGTGTTCGTGATCGCGGCGCTCGGATTCACGCTGGCGAGCGGGCTGTGCGCGACGGCGACGAGCCTCGACCAGATGATCCTCTATCGCGCCTTTCAGGGAGCCTGCGGCGGGTCGATCACGCCGCTGGTATTCCCCGTCGTCTACACCAAGTTCCGACAGCCGCAACTTGGCCAGATCATGGTGCTGATCTCGCTGATCCTGAACCTGTCCTCCACGCTGGGGCCGACGGTCGGCGGCTACCTGACCGACACGCTCAACTGGCACTGGCTGTTTCTGGTCAACCTCGCGCCCGGGATCATGGTGTCGATCACGGTCTGGTGCATGATCGACGTCGACAAGCCGGATCACTCGCTCTTGCGCAATTTCGACATCTCCGGGCTCGTTTTCATGGCGATCTTTCTCGGCAGCCTTGAATATGCGCTCGAAGAGGGACCGCGCTGGGATTGGCTCGACGACGGGACAGTCCGCTTTGCGGTGATCGCGGCGTCATTCTTCTCGGTCCTGTTCTTCTGGCGCGTGCTGACCTATCGCCAGCCGATCGTCGAGCTGCGCACGTTCAAGGACCGCAATTTCGCGCTCGGCACGTTTTACACTTTCGTCATCGGCACCGGGCTCTACGGCGCGACCTATCTGATCCCCCTGTTCCTCGCCGAGGTGCGCGGGTTCAGCGCGTTCCAGATCGGTACCACGGTCGTCGTCACCGGCCTCGCGCAGATGGCGATGACCCCGTTCACCGCGTACATCTCGCGCAAGCTCGATCTGCGCATCATGCTGGCGATCGGGATGGGGCTGTTCGCGGTGTCGATGTACCTGACCGCGACGCTGACCAACCAGGCGAGCTTCAACGAGCTCCTGATGCCGCAGATCGTCCGCGGCATCGCGCTGATGTTCTGCTACCTGCCGGCCAATCTGATCTCGCTCAGCACGCTCGGCCCCGACCGGTTGAGGAACGGCGCCGGGCTTTACAATTTGACGCGGGACCTGGGCGGCGCGCTGGCGCTCGCGACGATCGGCACGATCATGAACGCCCGGCTTCATTTCCACTGGAACCGGCTGATCGAGGACATCAACCCGGCGCGGCCGGTGGTGCAGAATTTCATCCAGCACCAGACCGACCGGCTCAGCTCGCTGATACCCGGCGACCCGCATAATGCGGCGGTCAAGCTGCTCGGCAACCTGGTTCAGCGCGAGGCGCTGGTGCTGACCTTCAACGACGTGATTCTGGCCATGGGCGGGCTGTTCGTCGTCGGCGTCATCCTGATGCCGCTGGTGCGGAACCGCCGTTCCTTGATGCAGCGCTAGAGCAAAATCCGATCCTATTGAATCGCCGTCAGCCGCTATCGGCGTATTCTGGGTCCGTGAATATCCTCGGATCAAAAGGATGCGTCCGATGCTGATCGTCGATGGCCAGATCCATCTCTGGGAAAAGGGCTCGCCGTCTCCGCAACACCAGCAGGAGCCGTTCTCCGCCGATCAGGCGATCGCGGCGATGGACGAGGCCGGGGTGGACCGGGCGCTCGTCCATCCGGTGCTGTGGGACCCGGATTCGAACGAATTGGCCCAGGCGGCGGTGCGGAAATATCCCGACCGTTTCGCGATCATGGGGTGGTTCTATCTCGACGACCCGAACGGCCGCGACCTCGTCGCGCATTGGAAGGAGCGGCCGGGGATGCTCGGCCTGCGCTTCTATTTCAACGACCGGCACAAGCGGGAGTGGATGACCGACGGCAGCCTCGGCTGGCTATGGCCGGCGGCGGAGCGGGCCGGCGTCCCGGTGGCGCTCGCCTCCGCGCTGTTCCTGCCGACCGTCGGCGAGATCGCCGCCGATCATCCGGGGCTGAAGCTCATCGTCGACCACATGGCCGTGCCGCCCGGAAGCAGCGGCGAATCCGCCTACCGCTTCCAACCCGAGCTCCTCGCGCTCGCCAAATACCCCAACGTCGCGGTCAAGGTGACCGGACAGCCCGGCTATGCCGAGGACGGCTACCCGTTCCGCAGCTTCCACGGGCATTTGCACCGGGTATTTGACGCGTTCGGGCCGGATCGGACGTTCTGGGGCACCGACATCACCCGGATGCCATGCTCGTGGCGGCAATGCGTGACGGTGTTCACCGAGGAATTGCCCTGGCTCAAGGGGCGCGACCTCGACCTCGTCATGGGCGAGGCCATCTGCGATTGGGTGGGCTGGAAGCTCCCGGGCTGAGGGCCCCCGGCGGCGAGGGAACGGCCATGAAGCCTTACGTGATCTGCCACATGGTGACGAGCATCGACGGCCGCCTCTGGGGAAGCCGGTGGCGGCCGAGCGAGAACCGCGTGCCGGGCCTGTTCGAGCGCCTGCACGATCGGCTCGGCGGAGGCTCCTGGCTGATCGGCCGCGTGACCGGCAGCGAGTACGCCACGGCCGACGCGTACCCCGATCGCACCGACGAGACCTTTCCGAGGGAGCCCTGGTTCACCCGGCGCGACGCCGCCGCCTACGGCATCGCCCTCGACGCGCGGGGCAAGATCGCCTGGGGCCGGTCCGATATCGGTGGCGACCCGATCGTCGTGGTGCTCACCGAGCAGGTCACCGACGCGCATCTGGCGGGGCTCCGCCAGGACGGAGTCTCCTATGTCTTCGCCGGTGAGCGGGAGCTCGATCTTCGGCTGGCGCTGGAAGTCCTCAACCGCGAGCTGGGGATCGAGCGCCTTTTGATCGAGGGTGGCGGCAAGTCGAACGGCTCGTTCCTGCGGGCGGGCCTCATCGACGAGATCAGCCTGGCGCTCTGCCCGGCGGTGGACGGCGCCCGGGGCATCGGACATTTCCTCGATTCGAATGATGACGAGACCGACGCGCGGGCGCCGATTCATGCCATGACCCTCGAAAGCAGCGAGGTGCTGGAGGGCGGCACGGTGTGGCTGCGCTACCGGCTGCAGAACGGCTGAGGGCCGCCCAGCACGGGCGGCCCTCTTCCGTTTCGATACCTTGGTAGGTTACGACGCCGGACGATGAACCCCGACCACCTTGTTGCCGTCGGGGTCGCGCAGATAGGCGAGATAAATCTGTCCCGCCGGACCCTGGCGGAACCCGGGCGGGTCCTCGGCGGTGGTGCCGCCATTCGCGATCCCGGCCGCATGCCAGGCCGCGGCCTGCTCGGCGCTGCTCATCACAAAGCCGATCGTGCCGCCATTGGCATGGCTGGCCGGCTTGCCGTCGATCGGCTTCGACACCATGAACCGGCTGCCGTTATGGGCGTAGATCAGGCGCCCTCTCGCGTCCTCGGTGCCGGCCTGGCCGCCCATCGCGGTGAACAGGGCGTCGTAGAATTTCTTCGATCGGGCGGTGTCGTTGCTCCCGATCATGATGTGGCTGAACATTGGCTTTTCTCCTTACCAAGAGTGACATGCGCTCGGAGGCTGGGATCAGTACGACGCGGCGCCGCGCGGCGACAGAGAAAAATGGCCGCCGTCCGGCTGCGGTCTTGTCTCGTGCGCCGCGCGGTGCGCTTGATGACCGTCGCCAGCCCAACACGAGGCCGCGTGCGTGACGACCGGAAAGCCGCCGATACGCCTCGGCTTCTTCACCCGCCTGCTCGACCGGGCGGATGCGGCCGAGCGCTACCGCCTGGCGATCGCGCAGATCGTCCATGCCGAGCGCTGCGGGTTCGATTCCGCCTGGATCGCGCAGCACCATTTCCACGAGGACGAGGGCGGCCTGCCCGCGCCGTTCGTTTTCCTGTCGCGGGTCGCCGCGCAGGCCACGCGGATACGGCTCGGAACCGGGATCGTCACGCTGCCGTTGGAGTTGCCGATCCGCGTGGCGGAGGACGCCGCCGTGCTCGACCTGATGTGCGGCGGGCGCCTTGAGGTCGGCATCGGTCCCGGCGGCAATCTGTCGGCCTACGAGGCGTTCGGCCTCGACAGCGACCAGCGCACGGCGCTGCTGATCCGGTATCATCGTGTCCTGCAGGACGCCTGGGCGGGGCGGGAATTGCCCGGCGGCGACCGGCTCTACCCGCCGAACCCGAGCCTCGTCGACCGCGTCTGGCAGGCGACGTTCAACGTCGAAGGCGCGCGGCGCGCCGGCGCGGCGGGCGACGGGCTGATGCTGTCGCGCACGCAGCCGCGGCCGGCAGGCTCGCCGCATCTGTCGCTGCCCGAAATCCAGAACCCGATGATCGATGCCTATCTGGCGGCGCTGCCGCGGGGCCGCGCGCCGCGCATCCTCGCCTCGCGCACCGTCTTTGTCGTCGACGACCGCGCCGAGGCGGTGAGACTGGCCGAGACCGGGCTGGGGCGGCAGCGGGCGCGGTTTGCCGCGATCGGCCGCGCGGGGTTTGTCGAGGGCATGTCGGTGAACGACCAGATCGCCGCGATGGACATCCATGTCGGCACACCGGATGACGTGATCACCTCGCTCCGCGCCGACAACGTGCTCGACCGCGCCACCGATTTGACGGTTCAGTCGCATTCGATCGATCCGCCGCATCCGTTCATCCTGCGATCGATCGAGCTGGTGGCCGAGGCGGTGGCGCCGGCGCTGGGCTGGGTCCGAAGCGGCGAGACGGCCGCGCGGCAGGTCGCGTGACGGCGAGGGGAACGGGATGGGCACGGACATAATCGACAGGCTGGTCGGGATCGAGCCGGGCTCGCCGCTGGACGCGATCCGCGGCCGGCGACCCACCGCGCGGGAGCAGGCACAAGCCAGCTACACCGCACTGTTCGCGCCCGAAGCCGCCGGCGGGGTTTCCGCGACGGAGCGCTTCGCGGTGGCCAGCTTTGTCACCAGCCTCAACGGCGAGGCTGAAACCGCAATGTTTTACGCCGCCGGCCTGGCCGAGAGCGGAGCCTCGGCGGGGTTGCGCCAGGCGGTCGACACGGCGATCGTGGCGGCCACGGGGCAAGGCCCGTACGGCTCGTTTCCCACCGGCCCGCTTAGCCGCGAGGACACGCCCGGCCCGGCCCACCGCCTCGCGCCGGACACCCGCGCGACGCTGGGGCCGCGCCTCGCCGCCGCGTTCGAACATGTGCACCTCCTGGTGTTTCACCCCCGCGACGCCGCGCCGGCGGCTTTGCAGCCGCTGCTCGATGCCGGCTGGTCGACGACCGACATCGTGACGCTGTCGCAGATCGCCGCCTTCCTCTCCTTCCAGAGCCGCGTGGTCGCCGGGCTACGCGTCCTCACCGGCGCCCTCTGACACGCGAGGCTCCCAGATGACGGACACGATCCTCGAACCGCCGCCGCACGCGGCACCGATCGTCTTCACCAGGGCGCTGCTCGACTGGCTGCCCTGGCTCGAACCGCTCGCGGTCGAGGCGCTGACCGAGCGGCATATGGAGGCCCTCGTGGACGCCGGGCGGGCCAAATCCGCGTATTTCCGCCTGTTGGCCCGCGACCCCGGCGCGCTCAAGGCCCGCACGCTGGCCGACAAGGACATCTTCTACAACCAGGATGCCGGCCTGCCGCGGGCGGAGCGGGAGCTGGCCGCCGCCGCGACCTCGCGGTTCAACGGCTGCATCTATTGCGCCTCTGTGCATTCGCGCTTCGCCGCGACCTATTCGAAGCGCGAGGCCGACGTGCAACGGCTGTTGGATGACGGGGTCGGCGCCGATCTCGGCGAGCGGTGGAACGCGATCGTCGCGGCCGCGGTAGCGCTGAGCGCGACCCCGATCAGCTTCGGACCGCCGCATGTCGAACGGCTGCGCCGCGCCGGGCTCGACGATCTGGCGATCTCCGACGTGATCCACGCCGCCGCCTTCTTCAACTGGGCCAACCGGCTGATGCTGTCGCTCGGCGAGCCGGCCGAAACATAGCGCCGGCCGAGCGCAAGGGTCCGAGGCATGCCGCTCCGCGGCGCAGACCCCCGAGCGGCCATCCCTGCCGCGCCGAGCCCCGCCAGGGTCCGCCGCCGCGTCAGCCGTGCCGCCATCGCCCCCTCCCCGCTTGCTCGCCGGCTTTGCGCCGGTCGGCGAGAGGTTGGCACCGCAACGCCCTCTCGACAGACAACTTGGCTCAGCCTGCGGCGTCATGCTGCGCGACGAGCCCGCGCAGCCGCGGGATCAATTCCTCGCCGTATTGGATCGCGTCGGGCCACGGGTCGTAGCCGCGAATGAGCAGGCTCGTTGCGCCGAGCTTGTAGTATTCGAGCATGGCCTTCGCGACCGTTTCCGCGGTTCCGACCAGCGCCGTCGAATTGCCTTGCGCCCCGGTCGCGGCGGCCAGCGGCGTCCACAGGCAGGTGTCGTGCACCTCCGCCTCGGCCGCAGCCTGGAGCAGTCGTTTCGACCCGACATTCTGTCGCGCCGGAGCAGAGGTCCCGGCGCGATTGGCGAGGATGCGATCAAGGATCATCCGAGCCCGGTCCCACGCCGCGCCCTCGGTCGCGGCCAGGATCGGCCGTGTCGACAGGCTGAAGCTCGGCGCGCGGCCCGAGAGAGCCGCCGCGTCCCGGACCCGCCCCATGAACACCGCCGTGTCCTTCAGCGGCTCACCCCACAGCATGTAGGTATCGACCTCTGGCGCGAGTGCTCGGATCGCATCGTCCGACCCGCCGCCGCCATAGACCGGGATGTGCGGCTCCTGCCGGCAGCGGATCTGCGCGAGCGTCCCGCGCGTGCGGTAGAACTCTCCGTCATGGTCGAACGGCTCGCGCGCGGTCCAGGTGCGGCGCAGCAGCGCGATGTACTCGGCCGCGCGGCGATAGCGTGTCGGGGCGTCGGTCCAGTCGCCGTCCTTGGCCTGGTCGGCGTCGCTGCCGCCGGCGATGATGTGGACCGCGAGCCGCCCGCCGCAAAGCTGGTCGAGCGTCGCGAGCTTACGCGCGGCAACAGTCGGCGCGACAAAACCCGGACGGTGCGCGAGGAGGAAACCCAGCCGCTCGACCCGGGACGCTGCGTGTGCGCCGATCAGAAACCCGTCCGGGGCATCCGAGAAATATCCGATCAGCACCCGGTCGAATCCGGCCTCTTCGTGGATGCGCGCGGTCTCCCCGACGATTGCGGCATCGAAGGGCGGCCCGGAAGGCGGGATCAGCTCCGACGATACGCGCGGCGCGATCCAGCCGATCATCTCCACCGGCATCGTGCGACCCCTCAGACCGGAATCGCGCCGCCCATCGTCGTGCGGTGCATCAGCCGCCGCAGAGGCAGGTCGTAATCCTGGATCGCGCGGTGCTGCACCGTGCAATTGTCCCACATCAAGAGGTCGCCCGGCCGCCATTGGTGGCGGTAGATGAAGGCCGGCTTGACGATATGATCGGCAAGGGCGGCGATCACCGCCTCGGCCTCGCCCGCCTCCATGCCCTCGATCCCGGTGCAGTCGTCGCGCATCACATAGAGGCATTTGCGACCGGTATGCGGATGGGTGCGGACGATCGGGTGGGTCACCGGCGGGTACCGGTCGATCTCGGATTGTTTCGGTGGAAAGGCCCGCTTGCGCCCGGCGAAGTCGAACAGCGCGCGGCGTCCGTCGAGTTCCTTCTGTAGCCTCTCGGGCAGCGCGTCCCAAGCCGCCGCCGCGCTCGCGAATTCGGTGTCGCCGAGCGCGAGGCCGTGCAGCTCGGGGATTTCGAGCGCGTGGAGCATCGTCCCGCGCGGCGGGCGGGCGCTGTAGCACATGTCGCTGTGCCAGTTCTCGCCGGCTCGCCGCACGCCGATCGGCGCGCCGTTTTCGATCGCGTTCGACACGACGACGATCTCCGGGCTGCCGGTCACGCTCCAGCGCTCACCGAAGATGTTGAACTCGATCTCGCCGAACCGCCGGGTAAACGCCACCTGCTGCGGCGGCGTCAGCTTCTGCCCGCGAAAGAAGATGACCCCGTGCTCGTCATAGGCTCGCTCGATCGCCGCGAAATCGGCGTCATCGAGCGGCCGCGCCAGATCGACGCCGCGAATCTCGGCCCCCAGCGCGGCCCCGGTCGGAATGATCTCGATCGGCATGTGCGTCTCCCCTGCCCGGACACGCCGATCTTGTCTCAGTCCCGGCCATCCGCGGGGTGAAATCGACGCGCAGCGCGGTTATGGCAGGCTGCGCACTTTCGCTTCGCGGTCCCACACGCGCATCTTCTTGGCGGCGGCGATAAAGGTCGCCGTGCCGGGCGGATCGCCCAGACGCACGATGCCGGCGTCGAACAGCTCGGCGGCGATGCCAGCCCGGAACAGCAGCGGCTCGGCCGCCGCGACGAACCCGATGACCTTGAGATGGTTGAACGCGTCGGCGACGAAATTGACCGCCACCGCATCCTTGGCCAGCTTCGCCGCCCCGGCCTCGGCCACGATCAGCGCCACCGCGTCAAAAAGGATCGAGGGCGACCCGTCGAGCCCCATATCGGCCGCCAGCAGCGCGCCGTCGGCCAGCATCGCGCCGCCGACATGCGGGGTGACAATCGCGAGGCGGGCGCCCTCCTTCTCGACGGAGTTGCGCAACCCGTCGACGAGGGCGCGGTCGGCGCCGTCGGTGACGAGGCATCCGACCTTGCGCCCCTTCAGCGTCTCCGGCGCCTTGCCGATGATGCTGAGCGCGGGGGACGGCTTCACATCCTGCTTCGCCGGCACGCCGGTCGCAGCGGCCTCGATCGGGCGTTCGAGCCTCAGCCCGGCCGCGACGCGCTTGCCGAGCGTCTGGTCGATGTTCATCAGATGAGACACGACGCGCTCGCGCACCGCGACGGTCTCGACCTTGCCGAGCTCGAAAACCAGCGCCGACACGATGTGGTTCTGCTCGGGCGGAGTCTGGCTGACGAAGAACAACCGCGCCTGGGAGTAATGGTCGGCGAACGATTCCGGCCGCGGTCGCCCGGTGTCGCCATTTTCGGGTCGGGTCAGGCCGTGGAAGCCGCGGCTCGGCTCCTCGCGCGGCGCCTCCGGCATCAGCGAGTTCGGCTCGTAGTTGACCCGCCCCGCGGGGACCTGCATCTGCATGTGCCCGTCGCGCTGCAGATTTGCCCACGGGCATTTCGGCGCATTGACCGGGATCTGCTGGAAATTGGGCCCACCGAGCCGGATGAGCTGGGTGTCGAGATACGAAAACAGCCGCCCCTGCAACAGCGGGTCGTTCGAGAAATCGATGCCGGGGACGACGTTGGCCGGGCAGAACGCCACCTGCTCGGTCTCGGCAAAGAAATTGGTCGGGTTGCGGTTCAGCACCATACGCCCGACCATCCGCAGCGGCACCAGTTCCTCCGGCACCAGCTTGGTCGCGTCGAGCACGTCGAAATCGAATTTCGCCGCCTGCGCCTCGTCGAACAGTTGCACGCCGAACTGCCACTCGGGATAGTCGCCCTTGTCGATCGCCTCGAACAGGTCGCGGCGGTGGAAATCCGGGTCGGCCCCGTTGATTTTCATCGCCTCGTCCCACACCACCGACTGCATGCCGATCGTCGGCCGCCAGTGAAATTTGACAAAGGTCGGCTTGCCCTTCGCGTCGACGAAGCGGAACGTGTTGACGCCGAACCCTTCGATCATCCGGAGCGAGCGCGGGATCGCGCGATCCGACATCGCCCACATGATCATGTGCATCGATTCCGGCATCAGCGAGATGAAGTCCCAGAAATTGTCGTGCGCCGTCGCAGCCTGGGGATAGCCCCGATCCGGCTCCATCTTCACCGCGTGGACGAGGTCGGGAAATTTCATCGCATCCTGGATGAAGAAGACCGGGATGTTGTTGCCGACCAGGTCGAAATTGCCTTCCTTGGTGTAGAACTTGGTCGCGAAGCCCCGCACGTCGCGCGGGAGGTCGCCCGAGCCGGCGCCGCCCGCCACCGTCGAAAAACGCGCGAAGACCGGCACCTTCTCGCCCGGCCGCTGCAGAAAGTCGGCGCAGGTCACATCGCTCAGCGACTGGGTGACCTCGAAGAACCCGTGCGCCGCCGAGCCCCGCGCGTGGACGATGCGCTCCGGTATCCGCTCGTGATCGAAATGCGTGATCTTTTCGCGAAGGATGAAGTCCTCGAGCAGCGTCGGCCCGCGCGGGTTCGACCGCAGCGAGTTCTGGTCGTCAGCGACAACGACGCCCTGATTGGTGGTCATCGTATCGCCGCCAGCGACGGAACATTGATGCAGTTCGCCGCCGGCGCCGATCTGCGCGGGATTGGCGGCGGCCGAGCGGCGGGTGCGTGCGGCCATTCCGATCACCCGTTCTTGTTGTTGGTTTCGATGTTCAGCTTGAGCCCCATCGTCCCGGCGATCTGCCGGGCCATCTGGTCATGCTCCTTGACGACGGTCAGGGTCTGCTCGACGAACTGCTTGAGCTTGGGGTCGGTCGTGTTGCGCTGCTCGTCGGCGAACGCCTTGGTATCGTCGTCGTGGTCCTTGACCATCAGGGCGATGTACTCGCGGTCGAATTCGTCGCCCTTGAGGCTCGCGAGGTGGTCGCGAAGCTGCTGATGCTGAGGATCGAGGGCGCCGGGCAGCTTGCCGCCCTGGGTCTCGACAAGCTGCTGAAGCTGCGCGTCCGCCGCGCTGTGATCGCGCACCATGCGCTGTCCGAAGGCCTGCACCTGCGGGTTCGTCGAACGCGCCGCGATCTTCCCGGCGGCGATCTCGAATTGCCCGCCGACCGCTGCCTCGTTGATGAATTGCTGGTCAGCGGCACTGACGGCCGCCCTACAGGGCGACAGCGCAGCCCCACCCGCCAGCAGCGCGACGGCCAACGACGCGCCATAGACCAAACGATGCCGCATGACGCCGCTCCCGGTAAGAAAGACCCATGCCGGGAAACAGTCCGCCGCCAGAGAAGTTCACGACCCCGTCAGACTGGCGAAGTAGTGTTTTCGGCGGGTCTCGATCTCACGCCAAATCCGCGAGCCGCGGCAGGACCTCCTTCGAGAACAGCGTGAGGTTGTCGACCGTGTCTTCGTGGCTGATGTGGCCGCCCTGGCCCATCATCAACAGGTGGCCGAAGCCGTCGACGTGGTCGTAGAAGGATTTGATCTGGCCCCATACGTCGTCGGGCGTGCCGGCGAAGACGAGGCCCGCGCCGATTGCATCCTCGACGTTGATCGTGCGCGGGTTGATCGGCTTGCCGTCGCGGGTCTGGACGCGGGTGGCGCGGGCGGTGTTGGCGTTGCCGGCGATCGCGGTCGCGGCCATCGCCGGCGGCACGTAGCCGGGCGGGTTGGCGAATTGCGGCGCGACGATGCCCGAGGTGCGGCTGTAGCCGAGGATCTGGTCGGCGCGCCGCCACCCTTCCTCGCGCGTCTGGCCCACCCCGATCAGCGCCATGTAGGCAAGGTCGTGCAATTTGGCGGTGCGCCCCGCCGCCTCGGCGCTTTTGCGATAGGCGCCGAAGATACCCGGCGTGTGCGCCCAGCCGGTGTTAAGGACGCCGATGACGATTCCGCGCGAGCCGGCCTCGGCGGCGCTGCCGGGGCTGCCGACCGGCATCCACACCGGCGGGTGCGGCTGCTGGTACGGGCGCGGCCAGATGTTGACGTTGCGGTAGTGGAAATGGTTGCCCTCCCACGAGAACGGTCCGTCATGGGTGGTCATTGCCTTGATGATAAGGTCGTGCGCCTCCCAGAACCGCTCCATCAGATCGGCCGGGTTCGAGTTCGACGGAAGGATCTCGAACGGCACCCCCTTCACGAAACCCATCTCGATGCGCCCGCGCGAGATCACGTCGAGCATCGAATATTCCTCGGCGACACGGATCGGGTTCTCGCGGTTGGCGATCGGCATGCCGAGCGCGAGGAGGCGCACCTTCTTGGTCTCGCGCGCGAGGATCGCCATCGGGATCGTGCACACCGAGTCGGCACAGGTGACCGTCGCGTGGTGCTCGTTGGTCATGATGTTGATGCCGAGCTCGTCGCACAGCGCCCACTCGTCGAGATAGCGGTGGTAGAGGTCGGCGCCCAGTTTCGGGTCGTAGAGACTGTTCGGCACCGTCACCCGATAGGTCTCGCCCATCTGCTCCCAGGCCGGGTGATAGGCCATCTCGCTGAAGTGCCAGGTGTGCATCATCGTGCGAACTCCTCGATCGCCGCGGCGACTGACTCGGTCTGTTCGATCTGCGGATAGTGGCCGGAGCCGGCGATTTGCCGGAAGCTCGCGCCGGGGATCGCCGCGGCGAGCTTTTCGCCATAGGCGGGCGCCACAACCCGATCCTGGTCGCCCCATAGCACCAGCGTCGGCACGATCACCCGGTGCAGCCAATGCACCAGCGCCGGGTTGTGCATATACGGGCGCCAGCCGTACATCACGGCGGCTTCGCGGTCGGCGGCGACCTTCTCCAATTCGTCCTCGGCCATCGTCCCGTAATCGGGCGCGAGCGAGGGGTCGGCGAAGACGTGACGCGCGACCTCGGCGGCCGACAGCACGAGAAGGTCGGCGATGTCGCGGTCCTCGCGCCCGGAGAATTTGACCCCGAGCGAGCCGATCAGCGCGAGCCGTCCGATCCGCGCCATCGACCGCACCGCCATCTCGAGCGCCACCCACCCGCCGAACGACGAGCCGACGACCGTCAAATCGTCGAGCCCCTGCGCGTCGAGCAGGTCGAGATAGAGGTAGGCGATATCGGAAACGGCACGGAACCAGCTCGGCCGCCGGGTCCCGCCAAACCCCGGATGGCGCGGCACGATCACCTTCCACTGCTGCGCCAGCCGGTCGAGGAACGGCCGGTTCTGTGCGAAATAATCCTCACCGTGCAGGAACAGGAGCGGCCGGCCGGCACCCGCGATCTCGACCTCGATTGAGGTCTCGCCGATATCGATGCGTTCCATCCCCGCTCCTTCCCGAGCACGCCGCTGCCGCGCGCCGCCAGCCCGATCCTAGCAGCAAAGCCCGCGCCGGATGACAGCGCAAGATCGGAATCGACCCGATGGCGAGGGTGGGTTGAGTGCGTAGGATGGGCTGAGCATCGCGAAACCGATCAACATCCTGGGGCTATTCAGGCATCATCCGGCGCAAGCACGACGGAGACGACGAAGATGGGCCAATTCGGGATCGGCCAGCCGGTACGGCGGTTCGAGGACAAGCGCCTGTTGCGCGGCAATGGCCGCTACCAGGGTGACGTCAACATCCTCGGCCAAGCCTACGCAATCGTGTTGCGCAGCCCGCACGCGCATGCGCGGATCGTCTCGCTCGACATCAAGCCGGCGCTCGCCTCGCCCGGCGCGATCGCGGTCCTGACCGGCGACGACATCACCGCGGCCAAACTCGGCGCGATGGGGGTGCCGTTTCAGCGTAAGCGGCCCGACGGGTCACCGATGTTCACCCGCGCCTTCATGGGCCTCGCGCAAGGCACCGTCCGCTATGTCGGCGAGCCCGTCGCCTTTGTGGTCGCCGAGACCCTGGCGCAGGCCAAGGACGCGGCCGAGCTGGTCGAAATCGACTACGAGATCCTGCCCTCGGTAACCGACACGGCCGACGCCGCCGCCGGCAAGGTCGCGGTTTGGCCGGAATGTCCCGACAACATTTCCAACCTGTTCGAGGCCGGCAACAAGGCCGCGGCCGATTTCGCGCTCGCCGGCGCCGCCCATATCGTCAAGCGGCGCTATGTCATCAGCCGCGTCTACGCGCATTTCATGGAGCCGCGCGGCGCGATCGGCGTGTGGGACCCGGGCGAGGAGCGGTTTACGCTTTACGCCGACGTGCAGTACCCGCACCGCGTTCGCCAGGCACTCGCGACCCGCATCTTCAAAATCCCGGAGAGCCACATCCGCGTCGTCGCCGGCGATGTTGGCGGCGGGTTCGGCACCAAGGGCTGGCAATATCCCGAGCACCGGCTGGTTCTGCTTGCCGCGCGGATGTTGCGCCGGCCGGTCAAATGGGCGTGTGAACGCAGTGAGGCGATCCTCGCCGACGAGCACGCCCGCGACAACATCAGCGAGGCCGAGCTGGGCCTCGACAAAGACGGAAAATTCGTCGGGCTGCGGGTCAAGACCTATGCCAATGTCGGCGCCTATATATCGTCCGAGCGCAACCTGCTCGCGACCTTCGGCAACGTCGGCACCTTGACCGGCGTCTACGAGATCCCGGCCGCCTATGTCGGCGTCCTCGCGGTGATGGCCAACACCAACGGCACCGCTCCCTATCGCGGCGCGGGCCGGCCCGAGGCGACCTATGTCATCGAGCGCCTCATCGACGACGCGGCCCGCGAACTCGGCCGCGACCCGGTTGAACTCCGCCGCCAGAACATGATCCCGACCGCAAAGCTGCCCTACAAGACCGCGCTCGGCCTCAACTATGATGTCGGCGATTTCGCCGCCAACCAGGAAAAAGTGCTGGCGATGTCGGATTGGGCCGGCTTCGCCCAACGGCGCGACGAAGCCAAATCTCGCGGCAGGCTCCGTGGCATCGGTATCGCCAACCCCATTGAGAAGGCCGCCGGGCCGGGCCAGGAATTCGCCGAGATCCGCTTTCACCCGAGCGGCAACGCGACCCTTCTGATGGGCAGCAAGAACCAGGGTCAGGGCCACGAGACGACGTTCAAGCAGGTGCTCGCGGAAAAGCTCGGCATCGACCCCACCGACATCCAGTATATCGACGGCGACACTGACCGCGTCGCCTTCGGCATCGGCACCAACGGCTCGCGCTCGACCGTGATCGGCGGCTCGGCGGTCTACATGGCCGCCGACAAGATCATCGCCAAAGGCAAGCGCCTCGCCGCGCACCTGCTGGAGGCCGCAGAGGCCGACATCGAGTTCGGCGAGGGCCAGTTTACGGTCGCCGGCACCGACCGCAACATCGCCCTCGCCGAGATCGCCAAGGCCGCTTTCCGCGCCAACAATCTGCCGCCGGGTCTCGAAGGCGGCCTCTATGAGACGGGCACCTTCGCGCCGGCGGATTTCACCTTTCCCAACGGCAGCCACGTCTGCGAGGTCGAGATCGACCCCGACACCGGCGGCTTGGAAATCGTCAACTACGTCGTCGTCGACGATGTCGGCACGGTCGTCAACCCGCTGGGCCTGCACGGGCAAATCCACGGCGGCGTCGCCCAGGGGCTCGGCCAGGCGCTGATGGAGCAGGTCGTCTACGACCGTGAATCCGGCCAGAACCTGACCGGCAGCTTCATGGATTACAGCATGCCCCGGGCCGACACGATGCCCTATATGCACATCGCGTCGAACCCGGTGCCGACCAAGCGCAATCCGCTCGGCGCCAAGGGCGCCGGCGAGGCCGGCACGGTCGGCGCGCTGCCGGCGATCGTCAACGCGGTCGTCGACGCGCTCGCCCCACTCGGCATCACAGCCCTGGACATGCCCGCGACCAGCCAGCGCATCTGGCAGGCGATGCGCGAGGCGCAGGTCGCGCCCGCTCGCTCCTGATCGAGAGCCCGTGTCCGGCCGGCGCATCCTGATCGTTTCGCCGGGCGACGGCCGCAGCGGCGCCGGGCAGTTCCGGCATTCGCTCGCCTGCGCGCTGAGCCTGGCCGGCTACGCCGTAACGATCGCCCAGCCCGACGAGACCGGGCCGCTACAGGACAAGGAAGCGGCGCTCGGCGTCGTGCACCATCCATTCCGGCGCGATCCCTATCAGGATCACGCCGCCTTCGGATTCGACAAGGCGCTGGCGACCGACGAGCTGCGCCGCTCGGACCCGGAACTGGTCATCTTCAGCTCCGGCGTCTCGCCGATCGCTCAATACTCGTTCATGGAAGCGACCGCGGCAGGCGGTATCCCGTACGTGATCGTCGAACACCAGGTGAGCGCCGGGTTATTCAGGTTCCGGCCCGCGATCTCCGCGCGCTTCCCCGAGCTGTACCGCCGGGCGAACATGGTTGTCGCCGTGTCGGAGGAAAATCTCTCGACGTTACGGCAATCCCTGGCGCTGCCCGATCGGGTCGGCCGGGTTATTTTGTACGGCCGGCCCGACATCTTCTTCCAACCGCGCGACGAGGCCGCGCGCGCCGCGCTTCGGCACGAGTGGGGCGTGCCAGACGACGCGCTGGTTGCGTTGACCGTGGCCAAGTTCGAACCGGTCAAGGGCCACCGGTTCTTGCTGGCGGCGTTGCACCGCCTCAAGACCGAGGGCGGGCTCGACCGGCTGTATGCGGTTTGGATCGGCGACGGCGCCGCGCGTCCGCGCCTCGAACAGGCCGTCGCCGAACTTGATCTCGGCGACCGGGTCCGGCTGCTCGGTTTTCGCTTCGACGTAGCCTCGCTCTACGACGGCGGCGACGTGATGGTGATGCCTTCCCTCTCCGAAGGGATGCCGCTGACCGTGATGGAAGCCATGGCGAAAGGGCTTCCGCCAATCTGCACCGATGTCGGCGGCACGGCCGAGGCGATCGCGGATACCGGGATCGTGCTGCCGCCGCCGACCGGCGACGGCCGGACAGTCGCCGGTATGGTCGCGGGGCTGCGCGAGCTGAGCGGCGACCGGGCGCGGCTCGCCCGCCTGTCGGAGCGCGCCCGTCGGCGCGCCGGCGCCCTGTTCCGCGAGGACCGGATGATCGAGGAATACCTCGATCTGGTGTCCCGCGCGCTGTCCGGCCGCGCGCTGTCCGACCGCACGGCGTCGGAGCCCGCGGTCGCCGCGCCTGACGGCGCGCTACCTGTCGGCGACTACGCAGCGCCGGGCCTGCCCCGCATACGCCTCGACGACAGCTTTCCGAACATGGTCGTCGGCGACAAGGCGAGCGCGACCTGGCCCTATCTGCGCGTCCAGGTGCCGCATAACTGGTACGTCGACCGCCGCCGCCCGACAGTGGGCTTCCTCAACCGCGACGAGGCTCACATTCTTTATGGGACGGCGCTCAGGTTTCGCGGCCAGCGCGCGCTCGAGATCGGATGCTGGCTCGGCTGGTCAGCCGCTCATCTGGCCGCGGCCGGGGTCGAGCTCGATGTCGTCGACCCTCTGCTGGCCGACCCTGAAATACACGGCAGCGTCCTCGCGTCGCTGCGGCACGCGCGCCTCGCCGCCCGGGTCAGGCTGTTGCCGGGCGCCAGTCCCGGCCGGGTGCTGGACCTCGCCGGGGTCGAGCGGCGGCGGTGGTCGCTGATCTTTGTCGACGGCAACCACGACCGCCCGCACCCGTTGCTCGACGCCAAGACCGCCGCGCTCGTCGCCGAGGACGACGCGCTGATCATGTTCCACGATCTGGTATCGCCCGAGGTCGCGGAGGGGCTCGATTTCCTCCGCGCCAACGGATGGAACACGATGATCTATCAAACCATGCAGATCATGGGCGCCGCGTGGCGCGGCCGGGTCGAGCCGGCCGCTCACATACCGGACCCGAGTGTCGAATGGCCCATCCCGGACCACCTTCACGGGTACCGCGTGGCCGGCGCCGATACGTGACGCCGGCCGACGGGACTACTGGCGCTGCTTGACGAGACAGGCGAGCCCATAGCCGGCGGCCACCGCGACCAGCAGCGACGCCCACGGGTTCTGCCTGACGACACCTTGGACGAGGTCCGCGACCTCGCTCCCGGTGCCGTAGACGGTCTCGGCCGCCATCGCGGCCCGCTGCCCAGCATCCCGCGCCAGCCCTTGCGCCCGCGCGCCGGCGTCCGCGGCGACGTCCATCAGACCTTGCGCGGCATCGCCAACCGTACCTTGGACCTCTTGCGCCCGATCCTTGAGCTCGTTCGCTTGCGACTGGCCGTTCATTTCGATCTCCATGCCTGTTACGGTTGGCGTGCATGATTAACGCGTCGCCGCCGGGGGCCGTTCCGGACGGCGGGAATCGGGTCATCGCGCTCCCAGCCACAGGCATGGCGGGCTGCAATTGTGGCATAGGCAAAACCGAGCGGCAGGGTTTACAGTTCACGCTAACCCGTTGCGTCGCAGACCCCGGAGGGAACGACCATGCAATACAAGCGGATTTCGGCCGATTGCCATCTCGACATGCCGTGCATGCCGCCGGAGCTGTTCGTCGAGAACGCCTCGCGCGCGCTCAAGGAAAAGATGCCGCACGTCGTCGACGGGCCGGACGGTCCGCATTGGGTCGCCTCGAACGGCGCCGATTTCGGCCTCGTCAACGGCGTCGGCCCGGGGGGCGCGAAGTATGTCCCCGGACAGAACTACCGCGTCGACATCATGCACAAGGCGGGGCTCTACGACGACGCCAAGCAGGGCAAGTTCCGCGTGCGCGACCCGCATCTGCGCCTCAAGGACATGATGGATGACGGCGTCGACGCCGAGATCATCTTCGGCGTGCTCGGCTCCGCCTCAAAGCTCGACGACAAGGAAGCCAGCAACGAGCTGCTGCGCATCTACAACGACTGGCTCAAGGAATTCTGCAGCCACTATCCCGACCGCCAGCTCGGCCTCGCCTGCCTGCCCTACGGCGACATCGACGAGGCGGTGAAGGAAATCCATCGCGTCGCCAAGATGGGGCACCGCGGCCTTGAGCTGTCGTGCTCGTGGGACATGGTGCCGATGTGGCACCCCGACTGGGAGAAATTGTGGAAGGCGGTCGCCGAAGTCGATTTACCGCTGCATTTCCATACCTTCCCGACCACCAACCCGAAAGCCCGCGCCGAAACCAGCGCGCAGGTGCGCCGGGCGGCGATGTTCACCGGCGTGTCGGCATTCCAGATGGGGCTCATCAACATCATCGCCGCGATGATCGGCGCCGGTGTGTTCGACCGCTACCCCACCTTGCGCATCGGCTTTGGCGAAAGCGGCGCGGGCTGGCTGGCCTATGCGCTCGATCGGATGGATTTCGAGTTCGAGGACCGCTTCCGCGACCTGATGAAGATGAAGCCGAGCGAATACTGGCGCCGCAACTGCAAATGCACGTTCCAGTACGATCGCATCGGCGCCAAGCTGATCGACGATATCGGCCTCGAGACGATGATGTGGGGCTCCGACTATCCCCACACCGACGGCGTCTGGCCGGAATCGAACAAGTTCATCGAGGAGCAGTTCGCCGAGCTGACCCCCGACCAGATCCACAAGATCACCTGCGAGAACGCCGCGAAGTTCTATCGCTTCACGAACTGACGCGGTAAACCGTTTATCCCCGGACCCGCTCCGGGGATCGCGCGAAAGGGCAGTCCTCGCGGGCTGCCCTTTTCCTTTCCGCCTCGCGTGATCGTGATGCGGCGGCGGCGATAATAATACGGTATCGTAGCATTTATCGCCGGCAGGGAGTGCTGTGATGAAGCCGCGTCTGGCCGCCTTGGCCACCGCCGTCCCACCCTTCGCGCTCGACCAGGACCGCGTCGTAGAGCGGCTGCGGCCGCTTTTTGCCGGCTCGGCCCGGTTCGACCGGCTCCTGCCGGTGTTCGTCAATAGCGGCATCCGGCGGCGGTATTCAGCGGTCCCGCTCGACTGGTTCGACGCGGCCCATTCCTGGCCCGAGCGCAACCGCGCCTACATCGCCGGCGCGCTCGACCTGCTCGAAACCGTAGCCGGCCGGGTGCTCGACCGCGCCGAGGCGAGCCTCGACGAAATCGGCGCCGTCGTCGTCGTCTCGACGACCGGGATCGCCACGCCAAGCCTCGATGCGTTGCTGATCGAGCGGATGCGGCTGCCGCGGACGGTCCAGCGGCTGCCGATCTTCGGCCTCGGCTGCGCCGGCGGCGCGATCGGGTTGGGTCGGGCGGCGGCGCTGGCGGCATCGATCCCCGACAAGGCCGTGCTGTTCCTCGTCGTCGAACTATGCACCCTCGCCTTTCACCGCGACGACGACCGCAAGAGCGACATCGTCGCGGCCGCACTGTTCGGCGACGGCGCGGCCGGCGCGCTGGTGCGCTGCCGCGGCGACGGGCCTGCCATCGTCGCCAGCGGCGAGCATACCTGGCCCGACAGCCTCGACGTGATGGGTTGGGATGTCGCCGAGGACGGGCTGCGGGCGATCTTCTCACGCGACATTCCCACCCTCGTCGCCGAAGGGCTGGGACTTGCGGCGAGCGGTTTTCTCGCACGGCACGGATTGGAACTGAGCGAGATCGACCGCTTTGTCTGCCATCCCGGCGGCCCCAAGGTAATCGCGGCCTGCGAGGTCGCGCTCGGCATCCCCGCCGATAGTCTGTCCGACGCCAGGACGGTGCTGCGCGAGTTCGGCAACATGTCGGCCCCCAGCGTCCTTTTCGTGCTCGAACGGATGCTCGCCGACGGCGGCGACTGGCGGCATGCGCTCGTCACCGCGCTCGGCCCCGGCTTTACCGCCGGGTTCACGCTGCTGAGCCGCAAATGAACAGCTTTCCGGTCGTTCTTGGCCTCGTCGGGGTTCAGCGGGCCGCCGAACTGGTTCTCGCCGCCGTCAATACACGCCGGCTTCGGGGTCTCGGCGGCCGCGAAATCGATGCCGCCGGCTACAAATGGATCGTGCTGCTTCATGCCGGCTGGCTCGCGGCGATGGCAGCGACGATCCCGATCGACGCGCCCGCCTCATGGCCGCTGCTCGGGATCTATGCCGGGCTGCAGGCCGCGCGGCTATGGGTTATCGCCAGTCTGGGGCGGCGGTGGACGACGCGGGTCATCGTGCTGCCGGGCACTCCGCTGGTCCGGTCCGGACCGTACCGGTATTTGCGGCATCCCAACTATGCGGTGGTGGCGGCCGAGATAGCGGTGCTGCCGCTTGCCTTCGGCGCGGTCGCCGTCGCAATCTTGTGTTCGCTTGGCAACCTCGGATTGACCCTGCGCCGCATCCGGATCGAAGACACGGCGCTCGCACCCGCGACCACCGGTTAACCCGAGCCATCACATTCGCGTAGATCAGCCTCACGCCCGCAGGCATGGGCATGAAAGCGATATCGTATTATACCCTTATAATCAGCATCGAAGGTAATCTCCCGGAGCGTCATGATTGAACTGGAACGAAGTTTCGGCTTTCTCGTCAATGACGTCGCGCGCCTGTTCGGGCGGCGCTTCGACCTGAACGGCCACTGGCTGGGGCTGACGCGGGCGCAATGCCGCACGCTCAGCTATCTCGCGCGCAACGAGGGCATCAATCAGGCAGGGCTCGCCGACCTCCTCGAAATCCGCCCGATGACCCTGGTGCGCCAGGTCGACCGGATGGAAGAAGCGGGCTGGATCGAGCGTCGTCCCGACCCGTCCGATCGCCGCGCCCGTCGCCTGTTCCTGACCGACAAGGCGCGGCCGGTTCTGCATCGCATCTGGGATGTCGCGACCAGCACCCAGGACGAGGCGTTCATCCGCCTGACGCCGGAGGATGCCGAGCGTCTGATCAACCTGTTGCGCCGCGTCCACGGCACGCTGGCCGAGCGCATTCCGGCGCCGAGCGCCGAGCCGACCGCGGCGCCGGCCCGCCGTCCGCATGTGCATCGCCGCGAACCGGCCTTGGTGGAGGGGGGACGGTGACGAGCTCGACGGAAGACGAAACTCCGGTAACGCGTCGCCTCGCCCCCAGCCTCGGCGGCCGGTTCGGCACCCCGACCCGGCCTCTCCGCCAGCGTCTGCGCCTGCCGCTGATGCTGGCCGGCCCGATCGTGGTCGCGCTGGCCGCGGGATGGTGGTACCTGACGAGCGGCCGCTACATCGAAACCGACGACGCCTACATCCAGGCGGCGAAGACGATGATCAGCCCCGATGTCGCCGGCCGGGTCATCGCGGTCGAGGTCAAGGACAACCAACGGGTCAAGAAGGGGCAGGTACTGTTCCGTTTCGACCCGATCACCTATCAGCTCAACGTCGACCGTGACAAAGCCGAGCTGGCCGCCGCGCGGCTGCAGGTCAACGCGCTAAAGGCAACCTATCGCCAGAAGATGGCCGACGAGCAGGCGGCGGAAGACACGCTCGCCTATCAGCAGCGCGAGTTCGACCGGCAGAAGCGGCTGCTCGGCTCCGGCGTCGCCTCGCAGGCGCAGTTCGACCAAAGCCAGAACGGGCTCGAGGTCGCACGCCAGCGCGTCGCCTCGACGCGACACGATATCGGCAATACGCTGGCCCAGCTCGGTGGCAATCCCGACATCGCGGCGGACGAACACCCGATGGTGATGCGCGCCAAGGCCGCGCTCGGCATCGCCGAGGTCGACCTGCGCGACACTGTGATCACGGCGCCGGAAGACGGAACCGTCACCAAGGTCGAGCAGCTTCAGGTCGGCGACTACATCACCGCCGCCACGCCGGTCTTCTCGATGATGTCGAACCATGTCTGGGTCGAGGCCAATTTCAAGGAGACCGAGCTGACCTACATGCGTCCGGGCCAGGAGGCGACGGTCGATGTCGACACCTATCCGGGCGTAGAGTTCCGCGCCAAGGTCGGCAGCCTCAGCCCCGGCACCGGGCTCACCTTCTCGCTGCTGCCGCCCGAAAACGCCACCGGCAACTGGGTCAAGGTCGTGCAGCGGCTGCCGGTGCGGATGGCGCTCGAAGACAAGGACGGCGACCATCCGCTGCATGCTGGGATGAGCGTGACGGTTGAGGTCGACACCAAATACCGCAGGCCATGGCTCACCTGGATCCAAGGCTCGTTCGCGCGGCTGTTCGGGTCGGCCCACGCCGACGAGACCGCGCGGTGAGAGCATTTGCCGGATCTCGCCTTTATCGCGGCGGCGGCGACGGATAGAGTATGAATCACCATCATGTGATCACCCTCGCCCGCTCCGCGTCATCATCCCGATAAGGCCCTAAGCACAGCATGGCACCGCGTTCCCCAACCGCCGCGGCTGGCCCGGTGGTTCTCCTCAGCATGCTGGCGCTCTCGCTCGCCGGTTGTGAGCTCGGCCCCAATTTCTTCTCTCCCGCGCCGCCCGAGACGACGAGCTACACCGCCCCCGGAGAGCCCAACCTCGGCGACTCCAAGCGTGACAAGCAGCACCTTTCGGTTGGCGCCAAGATCGAGGACGATTGGTGGACGATCTTCCGCTCGCCAGCACTCGACGGAGTGGTGAAGCAGGCGCTTGCCGACAGCCCGACGATCGCCCAGGCGCAAGCGCAACTCGCCGGTGCGCGAGAACAGGTCGCCGCGGCCGCCGGTGGCCTATTGCCGCAGGTCGATATCGACGCCAGCGCCGGGCGCCAGCAATTCAACGCTGAGCCGAGCGGCGTCAGCCGCACCCCGGTTCCGGTGAACCTCTATTCGATCGGCCCGACGGTCAGCTACGCGCTCGATGTATTCGGCGGGCTCAAGCGCACGGTGGAGATGAAGCAGGCCGGGGTCGATCTCGGCAATTATCAGCTTGCCGCGGCGTATCTGGCGCTGACCGGCAACGTCGCGATGGAAGCGATCACGATCGCGTCGGTCCGCGCCGAGATTCAGACCGTCGGCCGGATCATCGCAGACGACGAGCGAAACCTTAAACTGGTCAAGACCGCGCAAGAGGCGGGCACCTCCACTCTGGTCGACGTGACCGCGGCGCAAAGCCAGCTTGCCAACGACCGGACCCTTCTGGCACCGCTACGCCAGCGCCTCAGCGTCGCCAAGCACGCACTTGCCGTCTACGCCGGCAAGGTCCCGTCCGAAGCGTCGGTTCCCGATTTCGACCTGACCGCACTCGCGCTGCCCGCGGTGATCCCGGTATCGCTGCCCTCCGAGCTGGTGCGGAACCGGCCCGACATCCTCGCCGCCGAGGCCCAGCTGCATGTAGCCAGCGCGGGGATCGGCGTTGCGACCGCAAATCTCTATCCACAGTTCACGCTGACCGCGAACGTCACGCAAGGCGCGACCGACCTCGGCAATTTCTTCTCCGGCAATTTCACCGGCTACAGCATGCTCGCCAACATGGCCGCGCCGATCTTCCACGGCGGCACGCTGGAGGCGCAGCAACGCGCGGCGGTCGCCGCCTATGATTCGGCCTTTGCCACCTATCGCCAGACCGTTATCACTGCCTTCGGGCAGGTCGCGGACTCGCTGGAGGCTCTCGTTCACGACGACCAGGACGTCAGGGCTCAGGCCGAGGCGGTCGCCATTGCGGACAAGGCATTGAAGCTCGCCCGGCTCAGCTTCCAGGAGGGCAACACGACCCTTCTGCAGGTGCTCGACGCCGAGCGGCAGGCAGACCGCGCCAATATCGGGCTGGTCCAGGCCCGTTCGCGCCGCGTGCTCGACACGGCGCAATTGTTCGTCGCCCTCGGCAGCGGGTGGTGGAACACTCCCCCCACCAAGCCGACCGTGCCGCCCGCCGGCTGAACTCCGCGGTCGCTTGACCGACATCGCCACGATCTGGGGCGCGTTCGCCACCGCCGAATTGTGGCAGATCATCGGACTGTCGCTTACGGTCAGCGTCTCGGCGGCCGCGATCGCGGCGGTGCTCGGCCTGCCGCTCGGCATTACGCTGGCGATCGGGCGCTTTCCGGGACGACGCACGGCGATCGTCGCGGCCAACGCTCTCCTGGGGCTGCCGCCGGTCGTCATCGGGCTCGTTCTCTACCTGCTGCTGTCGCGCTCGGGACCGTTCGGCGTTTTCGGGCTGCTATTCACCCCCCTGGCAATGGTGATCGCTCAGGCGGTCCTGGCGCTACCGATCGTCACCGCGCTCGCGCATCGCGCCGCCGAGGAGCTTTGGGCAGAATATGGCGATGCGCTAATGGTGTTCGGTGCGAGCAAAAGCCGCGCCGTGCCGGTCTTGATCGCCATGGGGCGGGGGGCGATGCTGACCGCCGCCCTGGCCGGGTTCGGCCGGACGGTGTCCGAGGTCGGCGCCATCCTGATCGTCGGCGGCAACATCGCCGGCTACACCCGCACGATGACCACCGCGGTCGCGCTCGAGACCAGCAAGGGCGATTTGCCGCTGGCGCTGGGATTGGGGCTGGTGCTGATCGGGATCAGCACTCTGATCAGTGCGACGGCCTTTGCTCTCCTTGGCCGCTCGCCCCGCTAGGGAGGCTTTGTCCATGACCATGACTCGGCGGGCGCTCGCCGCGCTCATTTTCCTGCTCGCCCCGGTCGCCTACGCCGCGGACGCGCCGCCGCAAACCATCATTCTCGCGTCGACGACCTCGGTCGACAATTCGGGGCTTCTCGGCGCGATCCTGCCCGGCTTCACCAAGGCGACCGGTATTTCGGTCAAGGTTCTCGCGCAGGGCACCGGCCAGGCGCTCGACACGGCGCGGCGCGGCGACGCCGATTTGGTGCTGGTGCACGACCCCGAGGCCGAAGCGAAATTTATCGGCGAGGGGCATGGCGTCAATCGGAGCCAGATTGCCTGGAACGATTTCATCATCGTCGGCCCAAAGGCCGATCCCGCCCATATCGCCGGCGGCCACGACGCAGTCGCCGCCCTGAAGGCAATCGCCGCCGCCAAGGCGGCTTTCGTCTCGCGCGGCGACCGCAGCGGCACCAACGCACTCGAATTGCGACTGTGGAAGGCGGCCGACATCGATCCGAAAGCGGCAGGCGGCGGCGCTTGGTATCGAGATATCGGCGGCGGCATGGGGCAGGCGCTGAACACGGCGGCGGCGATGCCGGCTTATACGCTATCGGATCGGGGGACGTGGCTCAGCTTTAAGAACAAGGGGCCGCTCGACGTCACGATCCAGGGCGACCCGCACCTGGTCAACCGCTACGACGTGATCGAGCTGAACCCGCAAAAGCACGGCGGCAGCAAGCTCGCCGCGGCGAAAGTATTCGCTGATTGGCTGGTTTCGCCGGCAGGTCAGGCGGCGATCGGAGCCTATCGGGTCGGCGGCGAGCAGTTGTTCAACCCCTCGGCCGCCAACCCGAAATAGACCGGCTGCTTAGTATCGACGCCAACCGTGATGATGGAACCACGGATGCCAGCCGCCATGGTGCCAGTGCGAGCACTGGGTCATATAGCCGTTGGTCCAGCAGGCCGCGGCGGCCGGCTGCACCAACAGGGCGCTGGCCACGAACGCGGCTGCCAGCGTGCTGAGAATGATCTTCATGACGTCACCTCCACTCCTGTTGAAGCGATGTCAGACCAACGCAACGGGCCCGTGCACCATTCCCGAAAAATGAAAACTCTGTTAGATCAAAGGCTTTGCCGCACGCGCGGGATCAGCTCGGCGGCGATCCGCTCGATCGTTTCAATCGCCAGGGTTTCCGGCATGCCGGCCCATTCGGTGCTCATCACGAGGTGATTGACGCCGAGCCGGCGATGCAGCGCCAGGATTTGCTCGGCAACCTCATCGACCGAACCGATCAGAAAGCGATCGCCGACCAGCGACTCGAAATCCTGGCCGAGGCCGCTGTCGTCGTCGGGCAATTCCTGGCCCCAGGAATGATAGGCGGCATATTTGGCGCCGAGGTAGGGCCGGCAGAGCCGCATCGCCTCCTCGCGGGTATCGGCGACAAAGACCTCGCGGCGCATCGGCAGCTCTGCCGGAAACGGCTTCCCCGCCGCATCGAGGGCGCGGCGGTAGAGATCCATCTGGCGCTCGGTCGTCGCCACGCCGGTCGAGGGGCCGATATACCAGCAATCGCCCAGTCGAGCTGCGCGCTCGATGGCGCGGTCGGCGAAGGCGCCGACCCAGATCGGCGGATGCGGCCGTTGCAGCGGCCGGGGCGAGCACGAGGCGCCGTCGAGCTCGAAATGCCCGGCGGTCATCGACACACTGTCTTCGGTCCACAGCCGGCGGATGGCGATCAGGTTTTGCGACAGACGTCGCGCCCGTTCCTGCCGCGGCACACCAAACGCCTTGAACTCGACATCGCGATAGCCGAGCCCGACACCGAGAATGACCTTGCCGCCCGACATCACGTCGAGCGTCGCGAACTCCTCGGCGACGTGCAGCGGCGACAGCAGCGGCAGCAGCACGACGCCGGCGTTGAGCCTGAGCCGCGGGGCCTCGGCGGTGAACCGCGCCAGCATCGGCACAAGCTGCAGCATCTGCCACGGGTGCGCGCTGTAATGCGCGGTCTTGGTGATCGAATCGTAGCCGAGCCGATCGGCCAGCCGCACCAGCGCCAGCGTCTCCTGGAACCGCCGCGCGATGTCCTCGCCCGGCTCGGCCTGACCGCGGATCACCAGGCCGAACTGAAAACCCGGCGCCGCCATCAGGCGGCCAGAACCTGGCGCGGCCGATAGATCGAGATGTGATCGACCCGCGCGATCGGCGTCTTGTCGTTGGCGATAACCAGCACGTCGACATCGACGAAGAGATGCCCCTTGTGCTCGTAGTTGGCGGTCACCCGGGCGCGCACGCCGAGCGCATCGCCGACCCTCGCCGGAGCGAAGTTCCGCACCTTGCTGCCGACATGCATCCACGGGCCGAGCGTGACGTTGCGGTTGAGGGCGAAATTGCACATGCGCAGCACGACGACCGGGTGAACCAGCCCCTCTGCGGCGTAAATCGGCGCCGTCTCACGCACGTCGCGGAGATATTCCGCGGCGAGCTCCGGGGTGCACAACACCGGCTCGATGCCGAGCCACTGTCCGATCGCGAGCGACTCGAGCGCGGCCTCCGGACGCGTCTCGCGCTCCGGCACCTTGCGGAAATCGTCGAGCGAGAGTGCCGGGGCCGCCGCCGGCAATCCGGCCCGGCCGGTCGCGCAGGAGACGCCGCGCGCCGAGACCTCGATCGTCATCCCGTCGGCATCCTCGGTCGCGCCGACCGTGGTCAGGTCGCCGTCGTAGACCGGCTTGCCGAAGCGGCATTCGGCGGTCCCGCGCTCGAGCCATTCGCGGCCCCAGCGCACGACCGGCTGATGGGTCATATAGGCGTAGACATCGACGCCCGGCACCAGCCCGCCGCCAAAGCCGAACTGCTTCGCGACCGCGTCGTCGTGGATCTTGTTCTCGGAAACCTTGGCCGTGTTGTAGGCCTCGACCTGATAGGGGGGCAGCGCAGGCATAGTCTTCCTCTCAGTCAGACTGGTGGCGGACCCACAGATTGAGCTCAACATAAACCGCATCGTCCGCTTCGGGCGAGACATGAACCTGGGGCCGGTCGCGAGGGCATCTGGTCACCGGCGCGGCCCGGCGGCAAACAGCAGCTCGATATCGCGAGTCACGCGCGTCGCGGCCTCGCCCACCGCGATAGCGCGGCCGGCGAGGCGGCCGGCATTCGGCCCCATCAGCATGGCGTTCCCGACGTCCGCGGGGTCGAGCTCGATCGTCGCGCCGATGCGTTCCAACCTCACGGCGCGGAACACGCCGTCCGCCGCCCTTCGATATTCGTCGGTCTTGCCTTCAGCGATGCCCATCAAGCCGAACTCGCGGCGCAACTCGGTGAGGTGCTCCGGCCCTGGATAGGCGCAGGCGAGAACACCATCGGGCCGCAGCACACGCGCCGCTTCCGCGAAGTTTTTCGGTGCGAACAGGTTGATCACGACATCCACTTCTCCGCTCCGAACCGGCCATTCCCGCCACAGATCCGCAACGGCGAAGGCGAGCCCGGGATACCGCCGCGCCGCGAAATGTACAGCCGCCTTGGACAGGTCGAGCCCAAGGCCGCGCGACCCGGCCGGCAACCCGGCCACGACGCGTTGCAGATGATACCCGGTGCCGGCCCCCGCTTCGAGCACCGCACCGGCAGCGGCAGGGAGGCGGCTCAGCATCGCGTCGGCGATGAGGTCGAAATGTCCGGCTTCCAGAAACGCCGCCCGCCGGTCCACCTGATCCTTGCCGTCGCCGCCCTCGGAAGGACGGCGCGAGGAGCCCGACAGCAGATTGACGTACCCGGCACGCGCAAGATCATGGCTGTGCCCGCCGGCGCAGGCCAGCGCGTGGCCGACCGGCTCCAGCGGAAGCCGGCAGACCGGACAACGGAGTAAAGCATGACCCGGCCGCGCCGCGATGCCGGTCACGGCGCGCGCGCCTGCAAAGAGGTTATTTGGTTGCGGTGCCGGCGATGATCGCGTTGATCTTGTCGATGTCTTCCTTGGGCTGATCGATGCCCGAGCGCTCGACTTGCAGAAGCATGCCGACCCGGCTGTCGCGCTGGCCCCAGCCGCGGGTCATCGCCTCGGTCAGCTCCTCAAGGGCGAGATTGGCGAGCCGCATCGGCACCCCGACCTCCTTGCCGAGCCCGACCGCCAGCGACACGTCCTTGTGCAGCAGCCGCAGCGCGAAATCTGCCGGGTCATACTGGCCGGCGAGGAACTTGCCCAAGCGGTCGAAGGTGCGCGGGCGGCCGGTCGCGCCCTGGCGCACCGCCTCCCACAGATCGAGCGGCGCGACCCCGGCCTTGATCCCCATCGTGAAGACCTCGGCGAGCGCGACATTCATCACCGCGCTGGTGCAGTTGTGCACGAGCTTGGCGATCGTGCCGGCGCCGATCGGTCCGATATAGGCCGCCTGGTCGCCCATCGCGCCCAGCACTCCGGCAAGCCGATTGAATTGCTGCTCGTCGCCACCGACCCAGATCGCCATCTTGCCGCTCGCCGCGCCCGACGGACCGCCGCTGACCGGCGCGTCGAGCATGTAGACGTTCTTTTCGGCAAAGGCGGCGTTGATCTTGCGGACGACCGCGACCGAGTTGGTCGACATGTCGAAGAACGCGGTATCCGGCTTCATCCCCTCGATCAGCCCGTTCGGCCCAAGCGCGACCGCCTCGACATCCGCCGGCACCGGCAGCGACGTAAACACGACCTCGCTCTGCTCGGCGACCGCCTTCGGGCTGTCGGCCCATGACGCCCCGTTGGCGATGTAGGGTTCGGCCGCGGCGCGGCGCAGGTCGTGGACGACAAGCTGATGCCCCGCCTTTTGCAGATTGGCAGCCATGCCCTTGCCCATCATGCCGAGACCGATGAAACCGACTTTCATGTGACGTTCTCCCACTTGCTGTTCTTGCGACCGCAGCGGAACAACCCCGTCCAACTCGCCTCTTTGGACGGGGATTGCCGCGTCGCCGGCGGCTCCTCGCAATGGCGATTAGAACCTAGTCGCGGTGCCTGAGCTGGTTGTTGACGCGGCGGTCACCGCCGAGCCACCGCGCGAGCTCACTGTGGGCGTCCGCCTTGCGGATCGCGTCGATCTCGGCAACATCGGGCGGGTCGCAGGTGAATTCGAGGATCATCCCATCCGGCGACTGGGTGTAGATCGACCTGCAATAGCCGTGGTCGGTCTCGCGGAACTTCTCGCCGGCAGCATTGAGCCGGCCCTTCAGCTCGTCATAGCTCGCATCGCCGACCTTGAGCGCGATGTGGTAATGGCTGCCCACCTCGGGTGGCGATTTCGCCTGGGTCAGCGCGTACATCTCGTCGTCGGCGAACTGGAAGAACGCCAACGCCCCGCCGTCGTTGAGCCCGTAGAAGGTGTGGCAGAACTCGACCTCGCGCCCGAGATCGGCGCGATAGGTCTTTTCGCACCAGGTCGCGACCAGCGGAATGCCCAGCAGATCCTCGAGAAACCGCCGATTGGCCTCGTGGTCCTTGACCACATAGGCGTTGTGATGCAGCCGCAGCGGCAACTCGCCCAGCAGCTTCGCCTCGGTGCGCGGCTTCGCTTCGATCGTATCCATCAGCGTGCCTCCGGAATCATGCTGGAGCGAGGATAGGACGGTGGCCCCGCCTCGACAAGCGGCGGGCGAGTTTATATATTTGTATTAGATTTCTAGAACCGGGAACCGCTATGGCCCTCAGTCTCAAAGATCCCGAAACCGACCGGCTGGCACGCGCGATCGCCGCCCTCACCGGTGAAACCCTGACTGCCGCCGTACGCAAGGCCCTTGCCGAGCGTCTCGAACGCGAGCGCCTGCGCCGCGGCGAGGTTGCCGACCTTGTCACCCGGCTGCGGGAAATCGGCGAACATTGCGCCAGCTTGCCGGTCCTCGATCCCCGCACCCCAGATGAGATTTGCGGATATGACGAAAACGGCATGTGGACCTGATGGTCATCGACACATCGGTCATCGTCGCGATCTTGCTGCGCGAGCCGGAGGCGGAAGAGTTCAATAGACGCATTATGGAAACGCCGGTGCGTCTGATCTCAGCCGTGACGCGAGTCGAATCCTCCTTCGTGATCGAGGGCCGCTTCGGCGAGCCGGGCAGGACCGATCTCGATCGGCTGCTGACAGATACGCGGATGGAGATCACTGCGGTAACGGCCCAGCAGGTCGAGATGGCCATCGACGCTTTCCGTCGCTACGGCAAGGGCCGCCATCGGGCGCGGCTCAATATCGGCGATTGCTTCGCCTATGCCTTGGCGAAGGCGACAGGCCTGCCCCTCCTATTCAAGGGCACGGATTTCGGCCCGGATTTCGGTTTGACCGATATTCCATCTGTCCTGCGGTCCTGACCGTCACGCCGGGGACTTGACCGCCCCGCCCTGATGCAGGCCCGCGATCTCGCTGGCCGAGAACCCCCATTCGCGCAGAATCTCGTCAGTATTCTCGCCGATCCGCTGCGGCGGGCGCTGGACCTGGGCCGGGGTGCCGGAGAAGCGCGGGGCGGGGCCTGGCTGGGGGATGCCGTCGATGACCGGGAAGCTGTCGCGATGGCGGTTGTGCTCGTGCCCGATCGCCTCGGACATCTTCAGCACCGGGGCGAAGCAGATGTCGGTATCCTGCATGATCGACACCCATTCGGCGCGGGTCTTCTGCCTGAAGATCGCGGCCATCCGCTTTTGCATGTCGGGCCAGGTCGAGCGGTCGGTCTGAACCGGCACGTCTTCGGGCGTAAGTCCGGTGTGCTGGAGCAGCAGCGAATAGAATTGCGGCTCGATCGAGCCGATCGCGACGTGCTCGCCGTCGCTCGTCTCGTAGACATGGTAGTAGTGCGCGCCGCCGTCGGTGCGGTTATGGCCGCGCTTTTCGGTCCAGGCGCCCGAGGCGAGGGCGGCGTACATCATCGTCATCAGCGATGCCGAGCCCTCGACCATCGAGCAGTCGACAACCTGCCCCTTGCCCGTCGCCCGCGCGCTCAAAATCCCGGCGAGCACGCCCATCGCCAGATACAGCGCCCCGCCGCCGAAATCGCCGACCAGGTTCAACGGCGGCACCGGCGGCCCGCCGGCCTCGCCGATCGTCGAAAGGACGCCCGATAGCGCGATGTAGTTGATGTCGTGTCCGGCGATATGGGCAATCGGACCGTCCTGGCCCCATCCGGTCATGCGCCCGTAGACGAGCCGCCGGTTGCGCGCGAGGCAGATATCCGGTCCTAGCCCCAATCGCTCCATGACTCCCGGCCGGAACCCCTCGATCAGCGCGTCCGCCCGCTCGATCAGCCGCAACACCGCGGCGACGCCATCCTTGTTCTTGAGGTCGACGGCGATGTTCTTGCGGCCGCGGGCGAGCAGGTTGAAGCGGTATTCCTCGCCCGGCGGGCCGCCGACGCGGCTGTCGTCATGGCCGACATTGGCGGCGCGGTCGACACGGATGACCTCCGCCCCCATATCGGAGAGCAGCATCGCGCAGAACGGCCCCGGCCCGATCCCGGCTAGCTCGACGATCCTGACCCCTTCGAGCGGTCCCATTCTCGCACTCCCTCGCTGGCGATGCTGCACCGTAACGCATACTCCGCGGGCCGGCGGGGTGCGACAGAAATCACCCCGACGAAGCCCAGAGCCGATTCGCGTTGGGCGGATAAGTCGTGGCATACTCTATGTCATACGCATGCCACGATGGGCGGTATGTGCGTGACGAACGTATAAGTTGGGCTGACGATGACAGTAAAGGGCAACCCGGGGCTTTATGATCCGCGCAACGAGCACGATGCCTGCGGCGTCGGCTTTGTGGCGAATATCAAGGGCATAAAGTCGCACGACATCGTCCAGCAGGGGTTGCAGATTCTCGTCAATCTGGACCACCGCGGGGCGGTCGGGGCCGACCCGCTGGTCGGCGACGGGGCCGGCTGCCTGATCCAGACCCCGGACGCGCTGCTGCGCGACTGGTGCGCCAGGCGCGGCATCGAATTGCCCGAGCCCGGCCGCTATGCGGTCGCGATGTGCTTCCTTCCGTGGGACGAGCAGGCGCGGGCGATCGCTATCGCCCACATCGAGCGGCTGGTGCGGGTCGAGGGCCAGACCCTCGTCGCCTGGCGCGACGTGCCGACCGACACGGCCGGGCTCGGCGCCCGAGTCATCGAGACAATGCCGTGGATCGCCCAGGCGATCGTCGGCGCCAGCCCCGACATTGCCGACCAGGATGCGTTCGAGCGCAAGATCCTGACGATCCGCAAGCAGATCCTGAACCGGGTGGTCGCGCTCAGCGAGCGGCACAACCAACCGGCCCTCCGCGACCTCTACATCCCGTCGTTCTCGACTCGCACGGTCGTATACAAGGGACTTCTGCTGGCGCCGCAAATCCAGAGCTTCTACGAGGATCTGCGCAACCCGCTGACGATATCGGCGCTGGCGCTGGTGCATCAGCGGTTTTCGACCAACACCTTCCCGTCGTGGCGCCTCGCGCATCCGTACCGGTTCATCTGCCATAACGGCGAGATCAACACGGTGCGCGGCAACACCAACTGGATGCACGCCCGGCGCCAGGCGATGTCGTCCGACCTGTTGGGCGCCGATCTCGAAAAGATGGTGCCGCTGATCGGGCTCGGGCAATCCGACACGGCCTGCCTCGACAACGCGCTCGAACTGCTCGTCGTCGGCGGGGGATACTCGCTCGCCCATTCGATGATGATGCTGATCCCCGAGGCCTGGGCCGACCCGCTGATGGACCCGGACCGGCGCGCGTTCTACGAATACCACGCCGCGCTGATGGAGCCGTGGGACGGACCGGCGGCGATCGCCTTTACCGACGGCCGTCAGATCGGCGCGACTCTCGACCGCAACGGCCTTCGGCCCGCGCGCTACATCATCACCGACGACGACCTGCTGATCATGGCGTCGGAGGCCGGGGTGCTGCCGATACCGGAGGAGCGGATCACCCGCAAGTGGCGGCTCCAGCCGGGCAAGATGCTGCTGATCGACCTCGAAGAAGGCCGCATCATCGACGATGCCGAGATCAAGCAGAAGCTCGCCGGCGAGCACCCCTACGAGGCGTGGCTGAAAGAGACCCAATACAAGCTCTCGGAACTGCCCGACGCGCCCGAAAGCGCCTCGCCGGCGATGCGCAACGACCCGTCGTCGCGGCAGACTCTGCAAAACGCCTTCGGCTACACGCAGGAAGACATGCAGTTCTTCCTCGAACCGATGTCGAAGGACGGCGACGACCCGATCGGCTCGATGGGTACCGACACGCCGATCGCCGCGTTCTCGAACCGGCCCAAGCTGCTGTACAATTACTTCAAGCAGAACTTCGCCCAGGTCACCAATCCGCCGATCGATCCGATCCGCGAGGAGCTGGTGATGTCGCTGATCTCGATGATCGGCCCGCGCCCGAACCTGCTGGGCCACGAGGTCGGAACGCATCATCGGCTCGAAGTATCGCAGCCGATATTGACCGACGGCGACCTCGACAAGATCCGCAGCATCGAGCACCTGGCCGAGGGGCGGTTCAAGACCGATACGCTCGACATCACCTGGCCGGTCGCCGACAGCGCCGCCGGGATCGAGCACGCACTCGACCGCCTGTGCCACCAGGCGACCGAGGCGGTCGAGGCCGGGCACAACATCCTGATCCTCAGCGACCGCGCGGTCTCGGCCGAACGGGTGCCGATCCCGGCGCTGCTCGCGACCTCGGCGGTGCATCACCACCTGATCCGCCAGGGCCTGCGCACCCGGACGGGCATCGTCGTCGAGACCGGCGAAGCGCGGGAGGTGCATCATTTCTGCGTCCTCGCCGGCTATGGCGCGGAGGCGATCAATCCCTATCTCGCCTTCACGACGCTCGAACAGATCCGGATCGAGAACGGGCTGCCGCAGACCGCCTACGACGCGCAGAAGAACTATCTGAAGGCGCTCGGCAAGGGCATCCTCAAGGTGATGTCCAAGATGGGCATCTCGACCTATCAGAGCTATTGCGGCGCGCAGATATTCGACGCGGTCGGGCTCGAAAGCACATTTGTGGAGAAGTATTTTACGGGTACCGCCACGACGATCGAGGGGGCGGATCTGTTCGCGATCGCGTCCGAGGCGCTGGTGCGCCACGCCCGCGCCTATGGCGACGACCCGCTCTATCGCGACATGCTCGACGCGGGCGGCGACTATGCGTTCCGCCTGCGCGGCGAGACCCATGCGTGGATGCCGGACTCGGTCGCCAAGCTGCAGCACGCGGTCCGCGCCAACTCGGCGGACGACTACCGGACATTTGCCGCGACCATCAACGACCAGTCCGAGCGGCTGCTGACGATCCGTGGGCTGATGAAATTCCGCTTTGCCGCGACGCCGGTGCCGCTCGACGAGGTCGAGCCGGCCAAGGAGATCGTCAAGCGCTTCGCCACCGGCGCGATGAGCTTTGGCTCGATCAGCCGTGAGGCGCACCAGACGCTGGCAGTCGCGATGAACCGCATCGGCGGCAAATCCAATACCGGCGAGGGCGGCGAGGAATCCGAACGGTTCAAGCCGCTGCCCAACGGCGACTCGCGCCGCTCCGCGATCAAGCAGGTCGCCTCGGGCCGCTTTGGCGTCACCACCGAGTACCTCGTCAACGCCGACGTATTGCAGATCAAGATGGCGCAGGGTGCGAAGCCCGGCGAGGGCGGCCAGCTTCCCGGGCACAAGGTCGACAAGGCGATCGCCAAGGTCCGCCACTCGACCCCGGGGGTCGGTCTCATTTCGCCGCCGCCGCACCATGACATCTATTCGATCGAGGATCTGGCGCAGCTTATCCACGATTTGAAGAACGCCAACCCGGCCGCGGCCGTATCGGTCAAGCTGGTCAGTGAGGTCGGGGTCGGCACGGTCGCCGCCGGCGTCTCCAAGGCGCGGGCCGACCACGTCACCATCGCCGGGTTCGAGGGCGGCACCGGCGCGAGCCCTCTGACCTCGCTGACCCATGCCGGGTCGCCCTGGGAAATCGGCCTCGCCGAGACCCAGCAGACGCTCGTGCGCAACGGCCTGCGCGGCCGCATCGCGGTGCAGGTCGACGGCGGGCTGCGCACCGGGCGCGACGTCGTCGTCGGCGCGCTGCTTGGCGCCGACGAGTTCGGGTTCGCGACAGCACCGCTGATCGCCGCCGGCTGCATCATGATGCGCAAGTGCCACCTCAATACTTGCCCGGTCGGCATCGCGACGCAGGACCCGGTGCTGCGCGCCCGTTTCACCGGACAGCCCGAGCACGTCATCAACTTCTTTTTCTTCGTCGCCGAGGAAGTGCGCGAGCTGATGGCCCAGCTCGGCTTCCGCACCGTCAACGAGATGATCGGCCGGGTCGACCGGCTCGACATGGTCCGCGCGGTCAACCATTGGAAGGCGAAGGGCGTCGACCTGTCCCGCCTGCTTTACGAAGAGCCGGCCAAGCCCGGCGTCGCGATCTATCACTGCGAGACGCAGAACCACCACCTCGACAAGGCGCTCGACAAGGTGCTGATCGCCGAATGCGAGGCCGCGCTGAAGCGGCGCGAACCCGTCCGGCTGCGCCATCCGATCCGCAACGTCAACCGCACGGTCGGCGCGATGCTGTCGGGCGAGGTCGCCAAGCGGTACGGACACACCGGATTGCCCGAAGACTCGATCTGGATCCGCTTCGATGGCACCGCCGGTGGCAGCTTCGGCGCCTTCCTCGCGCATGGCGTTACCGCCGAATTGTTCGGCGACGGCAACGACTATGTCGGCAAGGGTCTCTCCGGCGGCCGGCTGATTGTCCGCCAGCCCGACGCGTCGGCGCTGGAGCCGACCGAGAACATCATCATCGGCAACACCGTGCTCTACGGCGCGATTGCCGGCGAGGCGTATTTCCAGGGCGTCGCCGGTGAGCGGTTCGCGGTCAGGAACTCGGGCGCGATCACGGTCGTCGAGGGCACCGGCGACCACGGCTGCGAGTACATGACCGGCGGCGTCGTCGCCGTGCTCGGCGAGACCGGCCGCAACTTCGCCGCCGGGATGTCGGGCGGAATCGCGTATGTCTACGACCCGCACGGCAGATTCGCGAGCCTGTGCAACCAATCCGGAGTCGACCTCGAAAGCATCTCGGCCGAGGACGACGACGAGGACGGCAAGCCGCGCCAGCGCGGCGTCGATGTTGACGACAACGGCATGGGCGACCTCTTGCGCCACGACGCGGCGCGGCTGCGCATCCTGATCGAGCGCCACCTGCTCCTGACCGGCAGCGCCCGCGCCCGCCAGCTCCTCGACGACTGGGACAACACGGTCAAGGCCTTCGTCAAGGTGATGCCGAAGGACTACCGCCGCGCCCTCCTCGAACTGAAGGCCGAGGCCGACGGCGCCCGCGTTGCCGCGGAGTAGTCTTGACGGATTGCGGTGGGCTTGACCCTCCGGCCGGACTCCCCGAACTTACGCGTAACTTACGGGCGAGGCGTCGGCTGCCAGCGAAGGCTATGGCGACCCTGGGGAGGCGCGGGCGTGACAACGCTCCACGGCAACATTACCCGATGAGGCGACGCGCGTTTATCGCCCTCGCTACCGGCGTGGCGGCGTGGCCGATTGCGGGTTTCGCGCTATCGCCGGGGATGGCCACCATAGGGATGCTGCTGGTGAAGTCGGCCGGCTCCGAGCAGCTTCCCCAAGGTCTCAGGCGAGCATTGCAGAGCCGCGGCTACGTTGAGGGCCAGAACGTCCGGTTCGAGGTTCGCTCGGACGAGGGGAGTCCGAATCGGCTGCCCGATCTGGCGGCGGAACTGGTGCGCCTTAAAGTCGACGTCATCGTGACCTGGTACACGCCCGCCGCCCTCGCGGCGAAGAAGACGACGAGCGACATCCCGATCGTCATGGCGATGGCGGGAGACCCGATCGATACCGGGCTCGTCCAAAGCCTGGCGCGGCCGGGAGGCAACGTCACCGGGACCGCGGGCGTCGGTGCCGAGCTGGCTGGCAAGGATGTCGAACTGGTGCGCGAGCTCCTGCCTGCGGCGCATCGAATAACAGCGCTGGTCAACGCGCCCGATCCGTTTTCGAAGCCGTTTCTGGAGACGCTGCGACAGGCGGGAGCGGCCACCCGGATCACGATCGACCCGATCATGCTCAATGGCAGCGCGGGACTGGATGCCGCCTTCGCGACCATGGCCAAGGCGCCTACGGACGCCGTGATCGTGCAGCCGAGCCTCGGCTTGCGCCAGCCCGTCGCCCTGGCGCTGCAATATCGGATACCGGCGCTTTCGGTGTTTCGCGAATTTGTCGAGGCCGGCGGGTTGATGACCCTGGCGGTCAGCGAGGACGACATCTACCGCAGCACAGCCCGCTTCGTGGACAATATTCTCAAAGGGGCCAAGCCGGCTGAACTTCCGGTGGAGCGGCCCACCCTCTTCAAGCTCGTGCTCAACCTCAAGACAGCCCAGGCGCTGGGACTGACGTTCCCGAGGTCGCTGCTCGCCCGTGCCGACGAGGTCATTGAGTGAGACGGCGGGAGTTCATCGCCGGGCTCGGCGCCGCCGCGGCGTTTCACCCGCTCGGCGCCACGGCACAGCCGCAGAGGCCGGTGCGCGTCATCGGCGTTCTGACTATTGCCGAGCTGGGCGGCCGCGACGCCGCCTTTCGTAAGGGGCTAAGCGATGCCGGATATGTCGAAGGGCGTGATCTGGCGATCGAATACCGCGTGGCGGCGGGGCACTATGAGCGACTGCCGGCGATGGCGGCCGAACTCGTCGCGAGCAACGTCGCTCTGATCGCAACCGGCGGCCCCCCGGCCGCCCGCGCCGCGAAGGCTGCGACCGCTTCGATCCCGATCGTCTTTCTGGTCGGCAGCGACCCGGTCAAGGAGGGGCTGGTCGCCAGCCTCGCCCGGCCCGGCGGCAATCTCACCGGGGTCAGCATTCTGGCGCGCGATCTGGTGTCGAAAAGGCTGGAATTGATCGGCGAGCTGGTGCCGCGGGTGCGGAAGGTCGGGGTTCTGGTGAACCTGTCCAATCCGGCCGAGGAGAACCTCGTCGGCGACTTGCAGGCGGCGGCCCGGGAGATGGGCCTCGACCTGGCGATCGTGAAGGCCGGCACCGAGAGCGAGATCGATGCGGCTTTCGCGGCGCTCACCCGCTCGCAGGCCGGCGCGCTGGTCGTCGGCAACGACAGTTTCCTGACCCGCCGGCACGAGCAGATCGTCGCGTTGGCGGCGCGCGCCGGCATACCCGCAATCTATGCTTTCCGCGAATACGCCGATGCCGGCGGGCTGATCAGCTACGGGATCGATATCGCCGCCGCCTATCACCAGGTCGGGCTCTACGCCGGCAAAATTCTGAAGGGCGCCACGCCGGCCAACCTACCGGTGCAGCAGCCGGACAAGTTCGAACTGGCCATCAACCTGAAGACCGCGAAGACGCTCGGCCTGACCGTACCGCCGATCCTCCTGGCCCAAGCCGGCGACGTGATCGAATAAACCCGCGGCGCCCGGTCGCGGCTGGGTTATTGTTGATGTTGCGGCGCGGTACGGGCATCATCGATATAAGTCAGCATTCGTGACCCGTCTGAAGCGGGTCTCATCACGGGGTGGCAATGGGCAAGCCGAACGGCTTTCTCGAATTCGAGCGGGTGGACCGCGGCTATGACAAGCCGGCGGTGCGGCGCGCGAATTGGCGCGAGTTCGTCAAGCCGCTGCCCCAGCCGGCGCTGCGCGAGCAGGCCGCGCGCTGCATGGATTGCGGCATCCCGTTCTGCCACCAGGGCTGCCCGGTCAACAACATCATCCCGGACTGGAACAACCTGGTCTATCGCGACCAGTGGCGCAGCGCGCTGACCGTGCTGCACTCGACCAACAACTTCCCGGAGTTCACCGGACGCATTTGCCCGGCGCCGTGCGAGGCGTCGTGCACACTCAACATCGACGAGAACCCGGTCACGATCAAAACCATCGAATGCGCGATCGTCGACCGCGGCTGGGAGGAAGGCTGGATCGTGCCCCAGGTGCCGGCGCGCCGCACCGGCAAGCGCGTCGCCGTCATCGGCTCGGGCCCGGCCGGGATGGCCTGCGCCCAACAGCTCGCCCGCGCCGGCCACGCCGTGAGTCTGTTCGAAAAGAACGACCGCGTCGGAGGGTTGCTGCGCTACGGCATCCCCGACTTCAAGATGGAAAAGCACCAGATCGACCGCCGCGTCGCGCAGATGGCGGCCGAGGGGGTGGAATTCCGCACGTCTGTCGAGATTGGGACTACGATCTCGGTCGGGACGCTGCTCGGCGAATTCGACGCGATCGCGCTGACCGGCGGCGCGGAGTGGGCGCGCGACCTCGAAATGCCCGGCCGCGACCTCGCCGGCATCCATTACGCGATGGATTTCCTGCCGCAGCAGAACAAGCGCGTCGCCGGCGACGACGAGGCGACGGCGGCGCCCGCCGGCACGATCACCGCCAAGGACAAGCATGTCATCGTGATCGGCGGCGGCGACACCGGCTCCGACTGCATCGGCACCTCGACCCGCCAGGGCGCGGCCTCGATCACCCAGCTCGAAATCCTGCCGAAGCCGCCGGACCACGAGGACAAGGCGCTGACCTGGCCCGATTGGCCGCTGAAACTGCGCACCTCGTCGTCGCAGGAGGAAGGCTGCGACCGCGACTGGGCGGTGCTGACCAAGCGCGCCACCGGCGCCGACGGCAGGATCACCGGCCTCGATTGCGTGCGCGTCGACTGGGCCAGGGACGCAAGCGGGCGGTTTCAGCTCCAGGAGGTGGCGGGCAGCGAGTTCACGCTCAAGGCCGACCTCGTCCTGTTGGCGATGGGCTTTGTCGGCCCGCGCCGCCCCGGCATGGTCGAGCAAGCCGGCGTGACCCTGGACCCGCGCGGCAACGTCGCCGCCAACACGGTTGACTACCAGACCTCGATCCCCCGCATCTTCGCCGCCGGCGACATGCGCCGCGGCCAGTCGCTCGTCGTCTGGGCGATCCGCGAAGGTCGCCAATGCGCCCGGGCAATCGACCAATCGCTAATGGGCACGACGACCCTGCCGCGATAACTCAAGCGGCCTGAGCGGTTAAATGACCGCGGGCGGCGTAGTCCAGGATGCGTCGGTCTCGGGTGACCAGTTCCGCGCCGGTGATCCGCGCGGTGGCGACGATGATCTGGTCGGCAGGATCGGAACGGAAACCGTCCGGCAGGTGTCCGGCCTCGATGGCGATCTCAACGGTCACGGGTTCGAAGACGATGCGCGACTGCCTTACCGCCTCGGCAATCCACGACGCGGTCGGTCTTCCCAAATCTATCCGGGATCGCGCGGCCAGCAGGCTGATCTCCCATGCCGAAATTAGCGATAGGCGAAGACGTCCGGCTTCCGCGGCGTCGTTGATCCGGGCTCGTACATGTGACGAGAGTTGACCCGTTGCCGAGGTTTCCCAAATCCAGACATGGGTGTCGAGCAGCAGCAGCGGGTCAGAGCTTTGCGCCATCGCCGAGGAGGTTCTCTGCATCCCCGCTCCATTCCAGATCGTCGAGCGGACTTACAATGTCACCGAGTATACGGACTGTCCCTGCCATGCACCCGTAGATGTCCGCGGGGCCGTCATCGACGGGGACGAGCTTTGCGATAGGCCGGCCGCGCTTGGTGATCACTAGCGGAGTCCGGCTTTGCGCGACTTCGTCGAGCAAATGTAGACACTTGGCCTTAAAATCGCCCGCACCAATCTGTTTAGGGATCATGGTCATATATCCATAGTCATGAGATTAAGATATTGGCCGAACCCGAGCCCTACAAGCCGTTCTTCAAAACACCCCCGGAACCAGGGCGCTGCTCCGTTGCTTATACTCGGCGTATTCGGGGAACGTTTCGTCCATGCGGGTCTCCTCGGCGTGGACGCGGAAAAGGACGCCGACGAGGGCGCAGGCTAGGGCGAGGAAGCCGCGCCATTCGGCGACCGCGATGGCGCTGCCGAGAAGCGCGAGCAGCATCCCGGTATAGATCGGGTGGCGCACCCGCCGGTAGGGGCCGGTTCGGACGAGGGCGTGGTCTTCCTTGACGACAACCTTGCTCGACCAGTTACGGCCGAGATGGACGCGCGCCCACACCGCATAGCCGAGCCCGGCGGCGACGATCGCGGTGGCGATGAGCATAAGTGACGGTCCCCGCTGCCAGATCGGCGCGGTCAGCGCCGCCGGCTGCCAGCGCGGGCTCAGCCACAACACCGTGCACAGCAGCAGCGGGACGCCGTTCAGCGCATCCTCACCGATCGGCTGGCGCCAGCGGGTGCGCTTGGTGTCGCGCGCGGCGACCAGCCAGTACACAACCCAGCCGACCCACATCGCCGGGATCGCGACGCGTACAAAATCTCCGACCACGCTCACCTCTGCCTCGACGATCTGCTATCATATGTGCCGCATTCGACGAGGAGCGCGACCATGGGCGAGATTCTCGGCATCGGCGTCACCCACTATCCCGGTCTCATCCAGCCCGACGAGCAGATGGCGGGGCTGTTGAACCGCACCCTCAACAGCGACCAGGTCCCCAACAAGCTCAAAGACCCCAAGACCTGGCCCGAGGCGATGCGCCAGGAATGGTCGGACCCGGTCGGCTCGGCCAAGGAACATCGGCGCCGACTGGTCGGCGGGTTCCGCGAGGCACGCAAGGCGCTCGACGAATTCAACCCTGATTTCGTCGTGATCTTCGGCGACGACCAGTATGAGAATTTCCGCGAGGATGGGGTGCCATCATTCTGCGTCTTCGCGCATGAGGAGATCGAGTCCCATCCGTTCGCCCGCTACAACGCCGGCAACACCAACGTCTGGGGCGAAGGCAAGGAAACCACCTTCAAGACCAAGGGCCACCATGCCGGCGCGTCGTATATCGCGGCCAAGCTGATCGGCGACGATTTCGACGTCAGCTACGCCTATCGCATGCGCTACGAGAACGGCCTGCCGCACGCGTTCATCAATACGATCCTCTACCTCGACTATGACCGGAAGGGCTTCCCCTACCCGGTCGTGCCGTTCCACGTGAACTGCTACGGCTCGTCGGTGATCGCCAAGCGGGGATCGACGGCGCATCTGACCGGCGACGCCGACCCCAACCTGGTCGACCCGCCCGGCCCTAACCCGAGCCGCTGCTTCGATATCGGCGGGGCGATCGCACGCTCGCTCGCGGACAGCCCGTGGCGGGTCGCGCTGATCGCGTCGTCGAGCTGGTCGCACGCGTTCCTGACCCCGAAAAACCACTACCTCTACCCCGACAACGCCGGCGACCGCGCCCGCTTCGACGAACTCGCCTCCGGCAAGCTCGACCGCTGGCGGGGCCTGACGACGGCCGCGATCGAGGATGCCGGCCAGCAGGAATTCCTCAACTGGGTCACGCTCGGCGGCGCCATGGCCGAATTGAAGCGCGAGCCCGAGATCATCGACTATGTCGAGAGCTACATCTTCAACTCCGACAAGTGCTTCGCCGTCTTCCGGCCGTAGTACCCCTCGCCCGCTTGCGGGAGAGGGTGGATCGCGCAGCGAGACGGGTGAGGGTAATGACCGGCCCCAAGGTCTTCCTCGATTACGATCAGGCCGCGCTCGACGCCGCCTATGACCAGGCGGCGTATGAGCCGAACATCGACCAGTTACGCAGCCGCTGGGCGAGCAACAGCGCGCGGACGCGGGCGCGGATCGGCGCGCCGCTGCGCCGCAAATACGGCGAATCGGAGATCGAAGGGCTCGACATCTTCCGCACGACGCGCGCGGCCGCACCGATCTTCGTCTTCATCCACGGCGGCGCGTGGCGGGCGGGGATGGCGGACAGCTACTCGGCCCCGGCCGAGATGTTCACCCGCGCCGGCGCGCATTTCGTCGTGCCCGACTTCGACTGGGTGCAGAACCGGGACGGCGACCTCCTCCCGATCGCCGACCAGATCCGCCGCGCGGTCGCCTGGACGTACCGCAACGCCGCGAGTTTCGGCGGTGACCCGAACCGGCTTTACGTCGGCGGCCACTCGTCGGGCGCGCACATGACCGCGGTCGCGCTGACCACCGACTGGCCGGGCGACCACGACCTGCCGACCGACATCATCAAGGGCGGGCTGTGCTCCAGCGGCATGTACGAGCTGGCCCCGGTGCGCCTGTCGCACCGCTCGGCCTATGTCAAATTCACCGACGAGATGGTCGAGAAACTAAGCCCGATCCGCCACCTCGACCGCCTCGTCGCGCCGCTGATCATCTCTTACGGTACTTATGAGACCCCGGAATTCCAGCGCCAGGCTCGCGACTTCGCCGCCGCGATCGAAGCCGCCGGAAAGCCGGTCGAGTTGCTCGTCGGCGAAAATTACAGCCACATGGAAACGCCCGAGACGCTCGCCAGCCCGCATGGCTTGCTCGGCGCGGCGGCCCTGGAGCTGATGGGCTTGGGGCAGGGATAATCCGGAAAGGATCGCGGGCGTCCCGCCCGCTCTTCAAAAATGCGGGCGGGACGCCCGCGGTCCTGGCTCGATCCATTGTGTTACGGGTTTGCGGCGCGCTAACCTGATCCGACGATCCGTCGCGAGGGAAGGGAAGCGCCATGCAATACAAGGTCATCTCGGCCGACTGCCACGTCGATCTGATCTGGCTGCCCCCCGATCTGTTCACGGCGAACGCGCCAGCCGCGATCAAGGACCGCATGCCGTATGTGACCGACGGGCCGCGCGGGCGCGAGTGGGTGACGAAGAACGGGGCGACGTTCGGGCTCGACGCGGGGATGGGGTCGGCGGGGCGGAAATACGAGCCGGGCAATATCCACCGCTCGGACCGGATGGCTTCGACCGGGCTCTACGACGCCGAGCAGCAGAAGGTGCGGCGTCTGACCAACCCCACTCTCCGGCTGCAGGACCAGGACCGCGACGGCGTCCAGGCCGAAATCCTCTATGGCATCCTCGGCGCCACCAACCGCCTCAACGACAACGAGGCGGCCGGGGCGATGCTGCGCATCTACAACGAATGGCTGGCCGATTTCTGCTCAAAACAGCCCGAGCGCTATGGGGGGCTCGCCAACATCCCCAACCACGACCGCGACGAGGCGGTGGCCGAGGTCGAGCGCGTCGCCAAGCGCGGCAATGTGCGGGGGCTCGAAGTGGCGCGCCGGCACGACATGACGGCGCTGTGGGACCCGTGGTGGAACCCGGTGTGGGACGCGATCGCCGCCAGTGGGTTGCCGGTGCATTTCCACACGATCGGCGGGCCGGGCCGCGACTTCTCCAAGCTCAGCGGCAAGACGCTGCTGGCCGCGCGCGCCGCGAGCATCTCCAGCTTTCAGATGCACATGGCCGACGTCTTGATGTCGATGATCTTTGCCGGGGTGCTGCACCACCGGCCGCAGATGAAGATGGTGATCGGCGAGGCCGGGACAGGCTGGATCCCCTATATCCTCGACCGCATGGACGCGGAGTGGGAGGACCAGTTCCGCGACCTCGACCTGACGATGAAGCCGAGCGAGTACTGGAAGCGGCAGTGCTATGCCACCTACCAGAGCGACCCGGTCGGGGTGAAGCTGTTGGAGGAGCTCGGCGAGGACAACATCATGTGGGGCTCGGACTTCCCGCATCCCGACGGCATCTATCCGGATTCGCAGGAATATATCGAGAAGGAACTCGGCCACCTTCCCGCGGCGACCAAGCAGAAGATCGTCTGCGACAACGCGGCAAAGCTGTACCGGTTCGTCAATTAGTCAGCGATAGGCGACCCACCCCGCATTCGTCGAAGGCGCGGCGGGCTCGCGCGAGTGTCGGATCGGCTGCGGCGGCGGGATCGGGGCGGCGGCCGGCAGCCGGTCGATGAAACTCGCGACCGCGAGGTTGAAGGCGCGAGGTTGATCGATATTGGAGATCGCGCCGGCGCCCTGGATCACGACGCGGCGCGCGCCCGGGATCATCGCGGTCATCACGTTGGCGGCGGCGAAATGCTCGCTGTCATCGCTGCCGACCACGATCAGCGTCGGCACCGCGACCGTCGGCAGCAAATCGACCAGCAGCGCATCGTGCTGCACCAGCATGCCGCGCGCCGCGCAGGCGAGGCCGAGCGCCGAGCGGTGCACGGCAAAGCGCACCTCGCGCCCGCGGCCAAGCGCCTCCAGCCCCTTCACCTCCAGGCTGTGGGCGCGGGAATTGGCGCGGAAATTCGAGGCCGTCCGCGCCTCATAATGACGAAATCCGGGGGTGGCGCCGCACAGCACCAGCGCCTCGGTCCGCTCCGGATGATCGACATGGAACGCGAGAGACATCCGCCCGCCGAGGCCGATCCCGCCGACCACCGCGCGCTCGACATCGCATGCGTCGAGGATCGCCGCCATGTCGCCAATTGTCAGCGCCTGGGAATAGGCGGCGGGATCGACCGGGTCGGCCGACCCGCCATGCCCCCGCAAATCCCACAGGATGACCCGGTGGCGGTCGGCGAAATGGGCGACCTGGCGGTCCCACATCCGCATCGTCGCACCATAGCTGTGCGACAGCAGAAGCGCCGGGCCCCTTCCGTGAACCTCGTACCGCAGAGCGACGCCATCCCGATCGATGAACGGCAATCGTTTCCTCCCAAGTCTCGGCCGCCAGCACTGGCGGCGACTTAATAGGCTCGGCTATAGTCGCGCAAACTCTCCCCGGACATAGGAGCTCAACCGATGCGCTGGCTACGATATGAGGCCGATGGGCAGGAATACTACGGGATCATCGAAGGAAATATGGTTAACGAAGTAAAAGGTGACCCGTTTATCGGATACGAGATGACACAGACGCGGCGAAAACTCGCCGACGTGAAGTTTCTGGTGCCGGTCGTGCCGAAGACGTTTTACGCGGCGGGACTCAATTACGTCGAGCACATCACCGAGATGGCGGCGAAGCGCGGCGAGAAGCCGAATATCCCGCCCGCCGCCGATGTCGGGTATCGCGCCAACAACGCGCTGATCGCGCATGGCGAGAATATCGTGATCCCGCACGACGCCGGCGAACTCGTGCAATACGAAGGCGAGCTGGTCGCGGTGATCGGCACCAAGGCGAAATATCTGAGCGAAAGCGAGGCGCTTTCCTGCGTGCTCGGCTGGACCATCGGCAACGACATGAGCGAACGCACCTGGCAGCGCCAGGACCGCACGCTGTGGCGGGCCAAGAACACCGACACGTTCAAGCCGATGGGGCCGTGGATCGAAACCGATTTCGACCTCGAAAAGGCGCGCACGATCGTCCGCGTCAACGGCGAGGTCACCGACGATTTCCAGACCAACCACATGCTCTACGGCGTCGCGACCTTTATCAGCCGCATGTCGCAATACCTGACGCTCTATCCCGGCGACGTGGTGTGGATGGGCACCGAGGGCTCGCCGAAAAACCTCAAGCACGGCGATGTGTGCGAGGTCGAGATCACCGGCATCGGAATCCTGCGGAACCCGCTGGTGAAAGAGAAGCGGTAGGGAAACTGGACCGCGGGCGTCCCGCCCGCTCTTCAAAAAATGCGGGCGGAAAAAATGCGGGCGGGACGCCCGCGGTCCAAGGGGATTGGCGATGAAAGAACTCTTTGACCTCGACGGCAAGGTCGCCGTCATCACCGGGTCGTCGCGCGGCATCGGCCGGGCGATGGCGGAGATTTTCGCCGAGGCCGGCGCCAAGGTGGTGGTCTCCGGCCGCAACCTCGAACCCTGCGAGGAGGTCGTCGCGGCGATCGAGGCAAAGGGCGGCGAGGCGATCGCCGTCACCTGCCGCATCTCCGACAAGGCGCAATGCGAGAACCTCGTCGCCAAGGCCAACGAGGCCTATGGCCGCGTCGACATCATGGTGTGCAACGCCGCGATCAACCCGCATCACGGCCCGATCGACACGCTGACCGACGAGGCGTTCGAGCGGATGATGACCAACAATGTGCAAAGCAATTTCTGGTTCGCGAAGGCCGTCGCGCCGGGGATGCGCGAGCATGGCGGCGGCTCGATCATCTTCATCATCTCGGTGGCGGCGCTGCACGCCTCGCTGGAGCTGCCGATGTACGGGATCACCAAGGCAGCCGATTACGCGCTCGCCCGCAACCTCGCCGCGGCCTGGGGGCCGGACGGCATCCGCGTCAACTGCATCGCGCCCGGCCTCGTCGTGACCCAGTTCGCCCGCGTCCTCTACGAAGACCCCGAACGCCGCGCCCGCCGCGAAGCCGCCACCCCGCTGCGCCGGCTGGGCCAGCCGGAAGACATCGCCGGCCCCGCCCTGCTGCTCGCGTCGAACGCGGGGGCCTTCATCACCGGGCAGATCATCACCGTCGATGGCGGGACGACGATCCAGAGCCGCTAATGCGGCGCGGCGACGACCGGCTGTAGCGTCTGCGTCGTCACGGTCGGCGGGGCGCCGAGGGTGTAGCTGGCGGTGAACGGCAGGTTCTTCGTGTACTGGGCGAGGAAATCGCTGACCGCGGCGATCGGGGTTTGCGGCACGTAGACGACGTCGAAGGATTTGAGCAGCGGGTCCTGCCCGCCCGCGCCGCCGAGATCACCGAGCGCGACCTGATAGGACACCAGCTTTCCGCCGGCGTCGCGGCGGAGCAGCAGGATGTCGCCGGTCTTGGCCCCGGTCTTGGCGCCGCCGGCGCGGGCGATGGCACGAGCGACAGTCAGCGGCACCTCGCTGCGGACAAGGCCCGGCCGCGCCACCCAGCCATCGACATACACCGTTTCCGGCGCGTAGCTGCGCACCGTCACCGACATCTCGGGATCGCGAATCTTCACGCTGAAGCGCTGCTTGAGCCGTGCCGTCGCCTCCGGCACGGTCAGCCCGCCGAGCAGCACCGGGCCGAGCAATTTGGGCGAGGCGTAGCCGTCGGCGCCGATCGTGACGCGGTCGTTGAGGTCGGGCGAATACGGAAAGCGGACCTCGATCACCTCGTTCGGCGCGAGGGTATGCTCGGCGGTCAGCGGCACCCCGCCGGGCACGACACCCTCGGCCGCCATCGGCGGCGCGTGCGGCGACGAGCAGGCGGCGAGCACGAATGTCAGGATCAGGGCGACAACGCGAAATATCATTGGCGCGATCTGCCCGAAGCAGGGGTTTATCGATCCACGACGGAGAGCACCGCCTTGTCGGCCTCTGCGACTCGGACGATCTTGTAGGCTCGCGGGCCCTCGGCCGGCTTGTAGCCCAGCGTCAAGGTCCAGAACCCGATATGATCGTCCCACAGAAACTCCTCGAGGCGGAGATCCTTGAGCGGGGTTTCGGCGAACAGGGCGGCAAGGTGCTGCTTGGCGGCCGCGACCGCCTCTCCGACATTCATCGATCGCTCCTCAAGGTTCGCACGCCACTCATAGCACAGGGCCTACAACATCCCGAGCGGGGTGCGGCGGGCCGGCGGCGGGAAGGCGCGGTCGAGGGTGGCGAGGTCGGCGTCGGTCAGGGTGAGGTCGGGCGCGTTCAGGTTTTCACGCAGATGCGGTTCCTGCCGCGCCTTGGGGATGACGATCATCCCTTCCTGGCGCAATAGCCAGGCGAGGGCGACTTGGGCCGGGGTCGCGTTACGCCGGGCGGCGACCTCCGCGAGGCCCTTGTGGCCGAGCATGCGGCCCTGCTCGATCGGCGAATAGGCCATGATCGGGATGCCGTGCTCGCGGCACCACGGGATGAGGTCGTATTCGGGGCCGCGCCGGGTGAGGTTATAGAGGATCTGGTTGGCGGCGACGGTCTTGCCGCCCGCCAGCGCATGCCATTCCCGCATGTCGTCGAGGCCAAAATTGCTGACGCCGTGATGGCGGATCTTGCCGTCGCGCTGGAGCTTGTCGAATGCGGCGAGCGTCTCGGCGAACGGGTGCGAACCGCGCCAGTGCAGGAGATACAGGTCGATCCGGTCGGTCTTGAGCCGCCGCAGGCTCTGCTCGCAGGCCTCGATCGTGCCCTTTAGCGAGGCGTTGTGCGGCAGCACCTTGCTGACGATGAACTGGCCGTCGCGGTTCTGGCCGACGGCGCGGGCGACGATCTCCTCGGCGGCGCCATTGCCGTACATCTCGGCCGTGTCGATCAGTTTGAGCCCGAGCTCGATGCCGAGGCGCAGCGACGCCTCCTCCTCGTCGGCGTGGCGGCGGTTCTCGCCCATATGCCAGGTGCCCTGTCCGAAGGCCGGCATCTTGTCGCCACCGGACAGCGTCACATCGCTCATCCTCATCCTCCCGTGCGGCGCAGGAACACCAGCCGCGCCGCGCCATAGACCCGCGTGTCGAGGAGTGCGAAGCCCTCGGGCGGGTCGAGCTGCTCCGCCGCCGCAATCTCGACCACCGCGAGCGCGTTCGGCAACAGCCAGCGCGACGCGGCGAGCGCGGTCAGCGAGGCGGCGGCGAGCCCGCTGCCGTAGGGCGGGTCGAGAAACGCGACCGCGCCCTGGAACGGCGCCAGCGGCGGTCTGGTCGCGTCGCCGCGCAGGATCTGCGCGCGATCGTCCTCGCCGAGCGTCGCGATGTTGCGGCGGAGCGCGGCGAGCGCGTCGCGATCGTTCTCGATAAACGCCGCCTCGCTCGCCCCGCGCGACAGGGCTTCGAGACCGAGCGCGCCGGTGCCGGCGAAGGCGTCGACCACGGGCAGCCCGGCGAACGGCAGCCCGCGGACGGCGAGGTTGCCGTGCGACAGGATGTTGAACAGCGCCTCGCGCGCGCGGTCGCTGGTCGGCCGCACCGAATCCCCCTCGGGCGCGACGAGCCGCCGCCCGCGATGCCTACCCCCGACGATGCGCATGGGGGCTCTTGGGCAGCGCGGCGTTGCCGAGCTGGTCGCGGAGGACCTTGCCGGTCACCTCCTCGACCGCGCCGCGTTCGAGATGGCCGAGCTGGAACGGGCCGTAGGAGAGGCGGATCAGGCGGGTGACGGACAGGCCGAGATGTTCGAGCACGCGCCGGACCTCGCGGTTGCGGCCCTCGCGCAGGGACAGCGCCACCCAGGCGTTCGACCCCTGCTGGCGCTCGAACTCGGCGCGGATCGGGCCGTAATCGATTCCGTCCACGCGAACGCCCTTGGCCAGCGCCGCGAGCCTCGCCGTATCGGGAACGCCGTGGACGCGCACCTTGTAGCGCCGCAGCCACCCGGTCTCGGGCAACTCCATCCGCCGCGCCAGCGCGCCGTCATTGGTCAAGAGCAGCAGCCCCTCGGAATTGAGGTCGAGGCGGCCGACCGAGATGAGCCGCGGCAATTCCTTGGGCAGGGCGCCGAACACCGTCGGCCGGCCCTTTTCGTCGCGATGCGTCGTAACCAGCCCGACCGGCTTGTGATAGCGCCAGAGGCGCGGCCGGTCCGGCTCGGGCAGCGGCTTGCCGTCGACACGGATATCGGCGTTGTCGTCGACGACGAAGGCGGGGGTCTTCAGCACCTCGCCGTTGACCGCGACCCGCCCCTCGGCGATCCACCGCTCGGCGTCGCGGCGCGAGCAGAGCCCGGCGCGAGCGAGCACCTTGGCGATGCGTTGCGGTCCGTCCGTATTTTCGCTGGGCTGTGGCATTGTTGAGGACATAGCGGTGGGCGGAGGCTGCGGCAACAGTGCGATGACGAAAGCCGAGAACCCGATGATGGCGCGGGCGCTCGATGCGGCGGCCGAGGCAGGCGCGGCGGGCGAGGTACCGATCGCGGCGGTGCTCGTCGGCGCGGGCGGCGAGATCGTCGCCTGCTCGGGCAACCGGGTCGAGCGCGACCGCGATCCGACCGCCCATGCCGAGATGGTCGTGCTGCGCGACGCGGCGGTGCGGCTCGGGACCAAGACGCTCGATGCGTGCGACCTTTACGTGACGCTGGAGCCGTGCCCGATGTGCGCGGCGGCGATCGCGCTCGCCCGCATCCGGCGGGTCTATTTCGGCGCCTTCGACCCGAAAGGCGGCGGCGTCGAGCATGGGCCGCGGATTTTCGAGCAGCCGACATGCCATCACCGGCCGGAGGTTTATGGGGGGATCGGGGAGCGGCGGGCGGCAGGGTTGTTGCGGGAGTTTTTTCGGGAGCGGCGGTAGTCTGGGCCGCGGGCGTCTCGCCCGCATTCGACGGAAGATGCGGGCGAGACGCCCGCGGTCCAAGGCACATCAACCCGGCGGCAATTCGAACAACCGCTGCATCTTCGCAAACCCGCGCAATTCGAAATGGCCGATCTCCCACATCGGGCGGGCGAGGGTTTCGGCGAAGGGTTCGGAGGTGATGAGCTGGCGGTCGAGCTCGCGGCACAGGCGCTCGATGCGACTGGTCAAGTTGACGTCGGGGCCGATCACGGTGAAGTCGAGCCGGTTGTCGGAGCCGATATTGCCGTAGGACACCGCGCCGTAATGGAGCGCGACGCCGGCGCGGAGCGGGGTCGCCGGGTGGCGGCGGTTGCGGTCTTCGAGCGCGGCGAGCCCGTCGGTCGCGGCGGCAAGCGCCGATTCGCAGGCCTCGGCGGC